>CAZDOO010000012.1:0-86237 GCA_964507045.1 uncultured Verrucomicrobiota bacterium
TAACGGAGGGGGGCTGGCGCAGGGATGGGGAGGGAGCCCGGCCGAACCGGGGGGGCGGGGTTGCGCCGCGCACGACGGGCGTACCCCGGTTTATTGCAGGAAAGTGAGATACGCCTAGCGGTTTCAATAGCGGCAGCCATGGTTTCCCGGTTGTCTTCGGGCGCGCCTGTGTTACCCTGACCGTTGAGCATGAATCGTATCCATGCGGTTTTCATCCTGGCGCTACTGTCTTGCCTGCCCGCTGGCCGCGCGCAAACCATTCCCGACCAAATTGACGCCATTCTTGCCCGCTCGGCGGTGGCCACCAACACCTGGACGGTGCTGGTGGAAAGCGCGGATGGGTCGGTCATCTACTACCAGCGCAATCCCACCACCGGCCTGGCGCCGGCTTCCAATACGAAGATGTTCACCACCTCGGCCGCCTTCGGCCTGCTGTGCACAAATTACGCCTTCGAGACGCGAGTCTATCGGGATGGCACCTTGTCCAACGGCATCCTCACCGGCAACCTGAACCTGGTGTCCGAACACGACATGACCTGGAACACGACCGCGCTCTCCAGCGCCCGTGCCGGGCTGGACCGCATCGCCGCGCAACTCAAGGCGCTCGGATTGACCAATATCACCGGCAACGTGCAGTGCTATGGAATGTGTGCCTACGGTTTCGGGTCCACGGACGACATCAGCGACACCAGCACCCAGGCGAAGAACGCCACTGCGGCCGCTGCGTTTCTCGCGGCGTTGCAGGCCCAGGGCATCACGGTTTCGGGCAGCGCGGCCGGCCAATCCGGCTTCAGCCCGCCCGGCACGCTGCTCTACACTCACCATTCCTCCGACCTAACTTACGGCGGCAAGCCGCTGCGGCTCGACATTGCCTGTATTCCCTTGCTGAAAGTGAGCCACAACGCGATGGCGGATATGCTCTGCCGGCACCTGGGCTGGAAGCTGGGCGCCACCGACTCCTATGCGGCGGGGGCGGCGCAGGTGCTGCGCTGGATTAAGAGCAGCACGGGGATCAGCACCAACGGCATGGTCATGAACGACGGCTCCGGCCTCTCGCACGGCAACCGCTTCAGCGCCCGGCAAACCATCTCCCTGGTGCGCTACATGATGGCGGCGTTTCCAACCTGGGACGACGGCTTGCCCATCGGCTGCGTGGATGGAACGATCAGCGGACGGTTCTGCAGCACGGACGGCTCGGGCCAGGTTCACGCTAAGACTGGGTCGCTCAGCATCTCCATCGCCCTGAGCGGTTATATAGACAATCCCTACGACAACCGTCGCTACCTGTTCTCCTTCATTGCCAACAAGACCAGCATTGACCAGGCGTCCACGCGCGACGCGATAGACGATTGCGTTGTGCTGCTGGGCGCGCGCGGGGTGCCCATTAGCCCTGAATTGACGCAGGTCCGCAGCCAGCCCAACGGCACCTCGCTCCGGCTGACCTGGTCCGACGAGAAGTTCATTCGCACCGGCTACCGCGTTTATGCCAGCACGGACGGCGTGACGTTCGGCGCGCCTATCAACGTGGCCTCGAATGTGCAGAGCTACACGGAATCCGGCCTGACCACCGGGACGAAGAAGTATTATAAAGTCACGGTGGTCGGCACCGGCGGGGAGAGCAAGGCGTCCCGAGTTTACGGCGCCCAGGCGGGCGGCTCGGCGCGGGTGTTGCTCGTGGACGGCGACGACCGCTGGCAGTTCCAGACCGCGGAGAACCCCAACTGCACCAATCACGCTTTCGCCGCTATCGCCGGGCAGAGCATCAGCGGGCCCGTCTTTGAAACCGCCCATCACAACGCCGTCATTGACGGCACGGTGCAGCTCACCAACTACCCGGCGACGGTCTGGCTGCTGGGCGAGGAAGGCGCTGCGGACGAGTCATTCACCTCGACCGAACAGTCCCTCGTCGCGGCCTATCTCAACGCGGGGGGCAATCTCTTTGTGTCCGGCTCCGAATGCGGCTACGACCTGGATCGCAGCAGCGGCCCCACCACTGCCGATCGGACCTTCTATCACAATCAACTGCGCGCGGTCTATAGCAGCGATGACGCCAACACTTACGCCTTTACCCCCGCCTCGGGCGGCATCTTTGCCAACGACGCCCCCGGCGGTTTCGACAACGGCACCCGCGGCACCTACAACGTGGATTACCCGGACGTGCTGGTCCCGACCAATGGCAGCATCCAGGCCATCTCCTACTCGGGCGGCCTGGGCGGCGCTGCCGCCGTGCAATACGACGGTTCGCTCGGTGGCGGCAAAGTCGTCAACTTCGGCTTCCCCTTCGAGACGATCACCAACTCCGTCGTCCGCGACGCCTATATGTCTGACGTGTTGCGATTCTTCGGCGTGCTGGACCCGCCCACGCTACAGCCGGTGCAAGCGAACTTCGCCAGCCACACGCTGACCTTAACCTGGACGGCCAGTGCAGGTCTGAAGTACCGCGTTCAATACAAGACCAACCTGTCGGCCTCCGCGTGGCAAACCCTCGGTTCAGACGTCACCGCGACGAACACCACGGCCGTCCAAACTGATGCCACGCTGGCTGGTTCGTCGCAACGGTTCTATCGCGTGCTGCTGGTGAATTAGCGGGTGACACTTGCCTCGGATGGCTCTCATCACTCCTGTGGTGCCGGTCACTCGGAAACGGCTCAGAGCGTGTTTTGAGAATGCCTGCATGCACTTGCCAGGTGGGCGGATCATGATCTGGATGATGCAAATCCGAATCATCGCTCTGTTACTGACGCCAAACCCTGTATTTGGTAGAAACACCGCACCGCTATGAAAAGATCCGTCGTGTTTCTGCTGACCATCCTCCCGCTGGCTGTGTCGGCTGCCGAGCGCAGGCCTAACTTCCTGTTTGTCTACACTGACGACCAGCGTTGGGACGCCATGGGCGTCGTGCAGCACGAGCAGGGCGAGCACGCCCGCTTCCCCTGGTTCCAGACGCCGAATATGGACCGCCTCGCTGCCGAAGGGGTGCGCTTCCGCAACGCGTTTGTCATCCTCTCGCTCTGCGCGCCCAGCCGCGCGGCGTTCCTGACCGGCCGCTACAACCATCTCAACGGCGTGGCCGGCAACCGTGTCCCCTTCCCCACCAACAACGTCACGCATGCCAGCCTCATGGCGGGCGCCGGTTATGCCACCGCCTATATCGGCAAGTGGCACATGGGAGGACAGCGTGGACAGCGGCCGGGCTTTGGCTACTCAGCCAGTTTCATCGGCCAAGGCCGATACTGGGATTGCCCGTTCGAGATCAATGGCCAACCCACACCCACCACCGGCTGGGTGGACGACGTCTCCACCGATTTCGCCATTCAGTTCATCAAGGAACATCGCACTCAGCCCTTCTCGGTGGTCGTCGGCTTCAAGGCCTGCCATGGGCCCAACGAACCCCCGGAACGCGCCAAGGAGCGTTTCCCCGATGCGACCGCCCGGCCCGTGCCAAACCTTGGCCTCCGTGCCGTATACCGCGGTGCCCCTGAGGCACAAACTGCGCGGGCAAAAGGCTCGGCCCCGAACGCCAACCCCAACTACTTCCGCTGCATCTCGGCTGCCGACGACAACCTCGGCCGTCTGCTCAAAACGCTCGACGACCTAGGCTTGACCCAGGATACCGTCGTGGTCTTCGCCAGCGACAACGGCTACTACAAGGGCGAGCATGGGCTGGGCGATAAACGCTCCGCCTACGAGGAGTCGCTGCGCATTCCCCTGATGCTGCGCTACCCGAAGCTCCTGCCCAAAGGCAAGGTGGTTGACGAAATGGTGCTCAACATCGACCTCGCCCCCACATTCCTCGACCTTGCCGGCCTGCCGGTCCCGGCGCAGATGCAGGGCCGGAGTTGGCGGCCCCTTCTTGCCGGAAAGCCCGCCGGCTGGCGCCAGTCCTTCCTCGTGGAGTATTTCCACGAAAACCAGTTTCCAACCACGCCGACCCTCGTTGCCGTCCGGACGGCCGATGCCAAGCTCGTCAAGTACCCCGACCACGACGAGTGGACAGAGCTATTTGACCTTGTTCAGGACCCGTACGAGACGGAAAACCTTGCCGCCGATCCAGCCCGCAAGGCGTTGCTCGCTAGAATGCTGGCGGAGCTTGACCAACAGGTAAAGGCCACCCAGTACCGCATCCCCGACTACGCCGACAAGCCGGGCGTTGAGGACCCGCCCGCCGTTAAGAAAGGTGGCAAGAAGAAGAAGCAAAAGGCTGGCACAGGGTAAGGCCAAACCCTGTCTGGCCGGCGGCACCGCATAATGTCTTGCGGACATACACCCCCGAACCCATAAACCGGCGGGATACAGAAGTGAACCTGGCACCCACCGCCTAGCATGCGGCAGATTCGGCACCACTCGCCGGTTGCCGCCGACGGCAGCAAGAACTGCGAAAGGGGCGGTAATTCCGAGGGAGTCCCTCTGGGCGGGCGGCGCAAGCTTATTGCGCTTCCAGAAAGGGGCTCGATGCGCTAGGCTTCGCGGCGATGGGCTACGTGCCCTGATTTTTTATGGCTAAGTATAAGATTGCATGGCTGCCGGGCGACGGCATCGGCGTGGATGTCCTCGAAGCGGCAAAGACTGTTCTGAACAAGCTCCAACTTGACGCGGAGTATATTCCCGGGGACATCGGGTGGGAGTTCTGGTGCCGGGAGGGCGACGCCTTCCCCCCGCGCACGGTTGAGCTGCTAAAGAAGGTGGATGCGGCCATGTTCGGCGCCATCACGTCCAAGCCGGCCAAGGCTGCGGTTGCCGAATTGGCGCCCGCGCTCCAAAGCAAGGGGCCCACGTACCGTTCGCCCATCGTGCGCATGCGGCAGTTGTTTGACCTCTACATCTGCCTGCGGCCCTGCAAGGCCTACCCGGGCAACGCGCTGAACTTCAAGGAGAACATTGACCTAGTGGTGTTCCGCGAGAACACGGAAGACCTGTATGCGGGGGTCGAGTTCGCGCCCGTGCCGCCGGAGTTGGCGGAGACGCTCGGCAAGCTCTCCAAGCCGTTCTCGCCGTTTGCCAAGCTGCCGCCGGACCAATATGCCGTCTCCTGTAAGATCAATACGCGGGCCGGCTCGGAGCGCATCGTCCGCGCCGCGTTCGATTTCGCCCGCAAGCACAAGCGCAAGAAGGTCACTGTGGTCCACAAGGCGAACGTCGTGCGCGCCACCGACGGCCTGTTCCTCGAAGCCGCCAAGGCGGCGGCTAAGGATTACCCCGAAATCAAGATGGACGACGCGAATATTGACGCCATGACGATGTGGCTGCTCAAGAACCCCTTCAACTACGACGTGCTGGTCGCGCCCAATCTCTACGGGGACATCATCTCCGACCTGTGCGCTCAGATGGTCGGCGGCCTCGGCTTCGGCTGTTCGGGCAACATCGGCACGAAGCTGGCGGTGTTCGAGCCGACGCACGGCTCGGCGCCGAAGTACGCCGGCCAATACAAGGTTAACCCCATCGCCACCATCCTGGCGGTAAAGATGATGCTGGATTGGCTCGGCGAATCCGGCAAGGCCGCCGCGCTGGAAGGCGCCGTGGCCCAGGTGATTAAGGAAGGCAAGGCCCGCACCTACGACATGGGCGGGACCACCACCACCCTGCAGATGGCCGAGGCCATTGCGCAGAAGCTATGACCACCGCCGGCAGCGAAGCACGGAAGGTAATCCTCCACGAGGTCGGCCTGCGCGACGGCTTGCAGATGGAGAAACAGGTCGTCCCGCTCGAACAGAAGGTCCGGTGGACCGAGACTCTGCTGGCTGCCGGCGTGGACATCATCCAGCTCGGCTCGTTTGTGCATCCGGTCAAGGTGCCGCAGATGGCGGACACCGACGCGCTCTTCCGGCATTTCTCCGCGCCCGGGCGCAAGCCCTCGGGCGCGATGCTCTCCGGCCTCGTGCTGAACGAGAAGGGCTTGGAGCGCGGGATGGCCTGCGGCGTGGAGATGTTCTGCATGGGCGTTTCCGCGAGCGAGACCCACAGCCAGAAGAACACGGGCATGTCCGTCGCCGACGCCACCTCGCGCATCATTGGGATGGGCAAACAGGCCGCCAGCGCGGGCAAGAAAGTGCAGTTGTCGGTTCAATCGGCGTTTGGCTGCGGCTTCGAGGGGCCGGTGCCGCCGGAGCGCGTGCTGAGAATCGCCGGGGAGTTCCTCAACGCGGGCTTCCGCAACCTCAGCCTGGCCGACACGGCGGGCCACGCCATACCAGCGCAGGTGGAGCGGCTGTTCGGCGGAATCCTCAAGCTCGCGCCTGACGCCGAGTGTGCCTGCCATTTCCACAACACCTACGGCCTGGGCATGGCCAACTGCTGCGCCGCGATGGCGGTGGGCGTAAAATGCTTCGAGTCGTCTGTGGGCGGGCTGGGCGGCTGTCCGTTCACCAAGGTGGCCGGCGGCAATGTCTGCACCGAGGACCTGGTGCACTACCTGCACCGGCTAGGCCAGCGCACCGAAGTCAGCCAGGACCGCCTGGTCGAGCTGGCGCGCGACCTGAGCCGGTTCTTCGCACGCGAGCTGCCGGGCATGGTTTACAAGATCGGGCTGGCCCCAGCCGCCCCCGCATCCTGCTGATTATGAGCAATCCAAGCGATAAGACACAGAAACCCCGCATGGCGCTGGAAGGCATCCGGGTGCTGGACATGACGAACGTCCTGGCCGGGCCGTTTGCCACGCTGCACCTCGCCCTGCTGGGCGCTGAAGTCATCAAGATCGAGAATCCAGCCGACGGGGACCTCGCCCGCAAGCTCGGCAATGTGCCCGCGCTGAACAAGGAGCTGATGGGCACCAGCTTCCTGGCGCAGAACTCCAACAAGAAGTCCCTTACGCTGAATCTGAAGGCCCCGGAAGGCCGCGACATCTTCAAGAAGCTGGTTGCGACCGCTGATGTGCTGGTGGAGAACTTCCGGCCCGACGTCATGAAGCGCCTGGGACTGGCCTACCCGGTGCTGGCCGAGATCAATCCGCGGCTTGTCTATTGCGCCATTTCCGGTTTCGGCCAGACCGGCCCCGACGCTCTCAAGCCGGCCTACGACCAGATCATCCAGGGCTTGAGCGGCGTCATGGCCATCAACGGCGATGAGCGGCTCAACCCGTTGCGCGCCGGCTTCCCGGTGTGCGATACGGTCGGCGGGCTTAACGCCGCCTTTGCGACGCTCGCCGCGCTCTTCCATCGCGAGCGGACCGGCGAGGGGCAGTTCATTGACGTGGCGCTACTGGACTCCATTATGCCACTGATGGGCTGGGTGGCGGCCAACCTGCTCATCGGCAAACAGCAGCCGGTGCTGATGGGCAATGACAACTTCACCGCCGCGCCATCCGGCACCTTTGTCACCAGAGACGGCTACATCAATATCGCGGCGAACAAGCAGGAGCAGTGGGAAGCCGTGGCCGACCTGCTCGGGGTGCCGGAGTTGAAGACCGACCCGCGCTTCCAGGAGCGCGACAACCGGAAGAAGAACCGCAAAGCGCTTACCCCGCTGCTGGAAGCGAAACTGAAGGAGAAAGGCACCGCCTATTGGGTCGAGGCGCTGAACCAGAACGACGTTCCCTCCGGGGCCATTCTCCGTCTGGAGGAAGCCCTCAACCAGCCGCAGGCGCAGCACCGTCAGACATTGCAGAAGGTCGCCGTCGAAGGCATTGGCGAACTGCGCCTCTTCGGCTTGAGCGCGAAGCTGGAGAAGACGCCCGGCGGCATCAAGGCGCCGCCGCCGCACCTTTCCGCACACACGAGCGAGATTCTGGGCGGGCTAGGCTATTCGGCAGACGAGATTGAATGCCTTAAAGAAGCCCGCGTGGTCTGAAGCGATCACGCTTGACCCAGGCAGCCTCTGCAGCCCATTTAACTCATTTAACCAATTTAATTCACTTAACGGATATGACTGTTGTTGAAAAGATACTCGCCCGCGCCGCCGACCTCTCCGCCGTGAAGGCGGGAGATGTGGTGGAACCCAAGGTTGATCTCGCCATGTCGCATGAAAATGCGGCACTGGTGATCAATCAGTTTCTCGAAATCTACAAAGGCACCCCGCTGCCGCCTAAGATCTGGGACCCCAGCCGCGTGGCCGTGATCTTCGACCACCGCGTCCCGGCGGAGTCCCCCAAGACGGCTTCCAACCAGAAGAAGATCCGCGACTTTGTGAGCGCCCAGGGCGTCGGCAAGTTTCACGACATCCGCGGCGACGTGGGCGGCATCTGCCACCAGATCTTGCCCGAGAACGGCTACGTCCGCCCGGGTTACGTGGTGGTGGGCACCGACTCCCACACCACCAGCCACGGGGCGCTGGGCGCGTTTGCGTTCGGCATCGGCGCCACGGAAATGGCGAGCGTCTGGGCGCTGGGCAGCGTGCTGAACGTCGAGGTGCCACCGACGATCAAGGTGGTCGTCACCGGACGCTTCAAGAAGTTCGTCGGTCCGAAAGATCTTATTCTGCACCTCATCGGGAAGATCAGCGCGCAGGGCGCCAACTTCAAGGTGCTGGAGTTCCACGGAGAGACGATCCGCAAGATGTCCACCTCGGGCCGGCTGGTGCTCTGCAACATGTCCGTCGAGGCGGGCGCCACCGCGGGTATTGTTCCGGCCGATGAAGAGACCGCGCGTTACCTGCGCGAAGAAGCGGGTGTGACCGACCCCATCGAGCCGGTGGTTCCGGACGCGGACGCGGCTTACGAACAGGTGATCCAAATCAGCGTGTCTAAGCTGCAGCCGCAGATTGCCTGCCCGCACACGGTGGACAACGTGAAGCCGATTGACCAGGTGGCCGGCAAGCGGGTAAACCAGATTGTCATCGGCTCCTGCACCAACGGGCGCCTCGACGATCTAGCCATCGCGGCGAAGATTCTCAAGGGCCAGAAGGTGGCCACGGGCACACGTATGTTGATCTTCCCAGCTTCCGCTAAGATCTTCCGGCAGGCGCTGGGCAAAGGCTATGTCGGCACGTTTATGCAGGCCGGCGCGGTAGTGATGAACTCCGGCTGCGGCCCGTGCCTGGGCGTCCACGAGGGCGCGCTGGGCGATGGCGAAGTGGCGCTGTCCACCACCAACCGGAACTTCAAAGGCCGCATGGGCAACCCGAACTCCGAGGTCTATCTCTGTTCCCCGGCCGTAGCCGCCGCCTCCGCCATCACCGGTGTCATCACCAGCCCGCGGAAAAAGTAATCGAGGCACGCACCGCGCACCACGCACCACGTTTCACAGCTAAACCTATCTAACCCATTCTCTCCCATGCCAAACGTTGTTTTCAAAGTCGGCAATGATGTCTCGACTGACGTGATCTATCCCGGCCGCTACATGGCCACCGTGCTGCCCACCGAAACGCCCCAGTTCGCGTTCGCGGACGAGACCACGTTCAACGCCAAGCTCAAGGCGAAGCAGATTCCGCCCGGCAGCATCGTGGTCGGCGGCAAGAACTTCGGCTGCGGCTCCTCGCGCGAGCAGGCGGTGTCGTGCCTCAAGGGGCCGGAGTTGATCATCGTGGCCAGGGATTTCGCGCGCATCTTCTTGCAGAACGGCATCAACCTCGGCCTGCGTATGATTGTCTGTCCTGAAATTGAGGCGGCCGAAGGTGACGAGCTGGAACTGACGGCAGAGGCGGTGGTGAACAAGACCACCGGCAAGCGGTTCCAAGCCGAGGCGATGCCCAAGTCCCGGCAGGTGATCATTGATGCCGGCGGGCTGATTCCCTACACACGCCAGCGGTTGCTCGAAAGAGCTGCCGCCTGATTTTACTCCCAGCCCCACGATTGCCGGCGCTGGCGCTGGCGCTCGCGGTATTGCCGCCGTTGCTCGCGATGTCGCCAATAGGTCTTCCACAGCAGATAACCAGCTGTGATACACGCTAAAGCCATCCCTCCCCCCACGACTTCGTCTTCAACCAAATAGCCGAGCAAACCTGGCATAGGGCCGTTGCAGCACCATACACCCTCCTGACTGCGGGGGCGAATGCAGCATTAGCAGCTTGCACTCAGAGTTCTTCGGCGCACGATCCCTGTGATCACAGCAACAGCTTAGTCATCTTACCGAAAGTTGGGTTTCCTCTCGACGCCTTCGGCCACGGGCCGGCAAAGGTGATTCGTGCATGCGAACTGCAAGCGGTCGGCCGGATCGGAAGAGCTAGAGGCTAAGGGCTAGAGACCTTGCCAAATGCCGCCACTAGGGCGTCGTGTTGCTTCCGGGTGATGGAGAGCATGGACCCGTGGCGAACTTTAGGCGGCAACCGGTACTTGTCCCAGCTTGGCTGTTGGTTTCCAGCCACTTGAAACCACGGCCCCTGCAGGGCGACCGCCACCGACAGTCCATAGGCCACCCCCGGATACTGCTCATAATACAGATACCAGGCTTTGCCATTGGGTGACGGAATCAGGGTGGGGGCTTCTCGGAAATTCGGGCTAATCGCAGGGCCCGGCTCCGAATATGGGCCCAACAGGTTGGTCGAACGGCAAATCCGAATCGTCTTGCCCGTGGTCCAATCCAGCGTTGGATAGCGTTCGTCTTTGAGAATCGCGTAGTAGTAGTCGCCCTCCCGGCACAGGCTGACGTCAATCGTTGCCATATCCCACGCGAAGAGCTTGCGCGGCGGTTCCGAGAAGGTCTTCAAGTTTTTCGAAGTCACATACAAAGTCCGCTGGCCGGCCCAGTAAGGTTCCGGCAAATCTGTCTTGCCCAAATCGTGCGTTGTGTGCCAGGTAAGCACATATTGGAGGCTGGCCCCGTCGAAAAAGAGCTTGGGCGCACCAATGCGAGCCATCGCTTTGGGATAATCCGGCACATGCTCCAGGTCCGGCACGTAAGCGCTGTATTTCTTCCAGGAGATGAAGTCATCGGACACCCAGAAGTTTATGTCGGGCTGGTCATCACCTCGGTTGCCGACCAGGTAATAGCGTCCGTCGTGGCCTTTGGCGATGCTGGCATGGCCGCGATATTCCTCACACACCCTTTTGCCCTGATTGAGCATCTCCCAGTGCAACCCGTCGAGGCTTGCGCTGTAATACAACCGCCAGTAGTCCCCGTGCATCATGTGGGCGAAAAGATAGGCTTCGCATTTCGGGGTTTCCCCGTGCTGGACCTGCCCCGGAGGCGCAGGCATCTGCCCCCTCCCATCCATCACCCACAGCGTGCCGGCCAACAGCGCAATCAGAAGTAAAATCCGCGTCATCATCATATTAATTCTACCAGCAAACAGGGAAGCCACAGAGTTGAACCGCCAGTCTGCCAGGATTTGCCCGGCGCCGGGCCGTGGGTCTCGGCGCCGAACAAGGACCCAACTGACGCCGCCGCCAGGCTGGCCACCCTCAATTTGGCCGTGCCCGCCAGAAAGGACCGCCCGGTGATTTGATTCGTCGCCGTCATAGCCTCGCGAGGTTCAGTTGCAGGCGCACAGTTTGTTCATTCAGAATCGCCGACTCATTCCAAAACCCACCAGGCCCGCCGGCAAGAGCCAAGTTGCCCGCGCGCAACATGCCTGCCCGCTCCAGCCATTCACCCCCCCACAAGTCAATGATCTTGCCGGGAAGCGAGCTTGACCGCCACATAGCCGTCCGACAGTTCCTCAACCTTTGCGCCGTCAACCTCGGCAATGGCGGCCAGTACCCTGCGCCAGGCCGAAGCCGCAATGAGGCACACCGGCCCTTCGCGCGATTTCAGCCAGCCGTTCATCTTGGACAACGGGACGACTTTCTCCGGCCATTGGCCCGACTTGCTGATGGAGTAAACGATGTAATTGCTTGCGAGCTCACTGCCGTCGCTTGAGAACACAGTCAGCGTGCGGCCGAGGTAAAACGAGAGGCCGTTGGGAAAGCATTGCAGGCAAGCCAATTCGGTCGTGGCCGGCAGCGCTGCGCACTTGTCCGCCAACAGCCGGGCGGATTTCGCCTCAAAGATGTGCGAGAACACATGGAAGGAAGTGTGGCCGAACACAGGCGGGAACAGGGCCAGGCAAAGAAAGCACAGCCGGATGCTGCGCCGACGGAACGCAAGAACTCCAAAGCCGGCGAAGACTCCGAGCCCGATCATCACTGGGATGGCCGCGTAGTAGAGGCCGCCCGCCTCATCCGGAGTGATCCGCAACGGTCTGGCCAGCGCCTGCATTCCTGAGACGCCCGCGGATGCGGCCACCACGGCCACGATCAGGCAAAGCCCGGCGAGCGCCGCCGTGGCCCGGCGCATCAGGCCACCCGCCCACCTGTCCGGCGCGGCCAGGGCCGACTCCAGCACCCGGGCCGCCAGAATGCCACAAGCTACCGTTACGCTCAGAATGTACCCCGGCAGCTTCGATTGTGAGATCGAGAAGAAGACCACCACCACCACTGCCCAGACCAGGCAAAGCCGGTCGGCGCGGTTCTTCGGCCCCCGTTCTTGCCAAGCCTTCCAGATGGCCTCGGGCAGCAAGAGGCTCCAGGGCAGAAAGGTTGCCGCCACAATCGGCACGTAGAAATAGAATGGCTCCGCACGACTAAACCGCCGGGCGCTGGTGAACCGCTTGAAAGATTCCTCGACCAGCCCGTATTGGAGAAAATCCGGATGCCGGACGCACAGGGCGCCGAACCAGGGAAGCGTGACGGCCAGGAACACCAGGATGTTCAACGGTGAAAGCATCCGTTTCCAGGCGCCGCCCCGTCCTTCCAACCGGTGGAATACCAAGAGCACCAGCGCCGGGATAAGAAATCCGACCGGTCCCTTAACGAGCGTTGCCATCCCGCCGAGCGCCGCGCCGGCGAGGTGCCAATTCCGCCGCGCGGCCCCTTCCTGCAACTCTGCCAGGTAACCGGCAAAGATCGCCCCGCAAACGAATAGTGCCAGCATCATATCAACGACTACCGTGCGCGCATTCGCCACGAAGAGCGGCATGGTGGCAACGACGATGACCGCCAGCCACGCGCAACGTGTTCCGTGGACCCTCCTGCAGAAAGCAAACACGAGGAGCGTCAACCCCACCCCGGCGGCAGCGGAAGGGAGGCGCGCCGCAGTCTCGGTATTGCCAAAAGCCGCCAGCGAAAGCGCCACCACTTTGAAGAAGAATGCGGGTTTGTCGAGCCGGACGGCGCCGTCATAAGTGGGCACCAGCCAGGCGCCGGATTCCTTCATCTCGCGCGCGACTTCGGCATTTCGCCCTTCGTCCGGCGAAAGCAAGGGCAAGTACCCCAGGCGGCAACACAAGGTTGAGATTACAGTGGCGACCGCCAGCCAACATAGTGCTCGTTGTGACACCGGGATTCAGCCTACAAGCCCCCCACTCCGCAGTCCACCACAATGCCCAGCTCCCCTGCCGCCGAGGACCAACCACGTCTCCCTGCCGGCCACGGAGGCTGCCCCGCCACGTTCAGGAAAAGCATCAAGGTGAGCCGTTCAACTCGTGCGCCTTGGAATGGTGGGCCCAGAGGGATTTGAACCCCCGACCAAGCGATTATGAGTCGCCTGCTCTAACCACTGAGCTATGGGCCCGAACGATCCCAGCCTAACCCTTTGCGCCAGGTTTTCAGCACGAATCGTTGCACCCCTTTGTCGCCCGAGTCGGCATCTGAGGCAAGCCATTTTCGGGGCAAGGTATTGGTTGACCGGTCAAAGGGAGGTAAGCGGTCTAGCGGTGGTGCGACGTCGGCTCCCACCGCCTCCGGGATGGACCAGCGCCGAAAATGTGTTCGACAAAGCCCGCCGCGTCCTTGAAGTTAGGGGTAATGAGAGCCAAGCTAATAAGTGCAATCTGCGTGCTGGCAGTAACCCTGTGCAGCGTAGGTTCCGCGTCGGCCGAGAATGGCGGACCGCTGGAGGTGGCGGCCGATGTCATCGTAGTCCGCCCGGCCTGTCTGGTCGCGACGGTGGTCGGCTCGGCGCTGTTCGTGGTCGCGCTGCCCTGGGCAGCGGCTTCCAAGAGCATCAAGAGCACCGCCGGCACACTGGTGGTCAAGCCGGCCGCCGCTACGTTCACCCGCCCGGTGGGCGACATGGAAGCGTTGATGGACGAGTAACCCGAGGGGTTGGGATAAAGCCCGCAAGTTGCGCCCGCCGCCCGCCGTGGCCCGGCGCCAGAGAGCCCTGCATGATTACGGAAGAGAACTTTATTGATTTCAAGTGCCCCTATTGCGGCGAGCCGGTGTCTTTCCCCGCGGAGAGCGCCGGGTTCGCTCAGGCATGCCCGAGCTGCACCCAGAGCCTGATCGTGCCCGAAGACGGCAGCGAGGTGGGGCGGCAGATTCCCCTGCCGATCACCACCGCCCGGCTGGTGATCCGGCGGCTGGCCGGGGGGGATTGGAAAGATTTGCTCGAATTGATGTCGGACGAGGAGTTCTTCCGCTACATGGACGGTGTGCCGCTGGACGAGGACGGCATACTGCACTGGCTGGAGAGTGACGCTCACGTCAAGCTCACCACGCCCGACCAGACGCTCTACCTGGGGATCGAGGTCCAGGACGGCAGCAAGCTCATCGGCTACATGAGCTTGAACTTCCCCGATCCGCACCGTCTCCAGGCCACCTTCAGCATTGGCCTGAACCGGAAGTTCCAGCGGCAGGGATTCGCCCACGAAGCCGTCGGGGCGCTGCTGAATTTCTGCTTTAAGGAATTGAAGCTGCACCGCGTCGCCGCCTGGTCCGATGGCCGGAACACCGCGGGGAGCCGGCTCCTGGAGAAGGCCGGTTTGCGGCGCGAAGGCACGTTTCTAAAGCATCGCTTGCTGCACGGCGAATGGGCCGACTCTATTTGGTACGCCCTGTTGGGCGAAGAATACTGCAAGGATGGGAGCGCTTCGCCGCAGGCGGGTTAGCCGATAGCCGCGCCCCAGCCACAGATCCGCCACCCGCATGGAGGTTAAGCCCTGGAAGAAGATCGGTTCGCGCCCCGTGGGCGACTTTCGCATTTTCACCATTCGTTCTGACCACGTGATCTCCCCCCGTACCGAGCAGGCGCATGACGTCTATGTGATTGATTGCGTCAACTGGGTGAACGTCATTGCCGTCACGCCCGACCAGCGCCTGGTGATGATCGAGCAGTTTCGGCACGGTTCGGAGACCGTCGAGCTGGAGATTCCCGGCGGCATGATGGACCCCCACGACACCACCCCCGAGGCGGCAGGCGTGCGCGAACTGTGCGAGGAGACCGGCTACGAAGGCAAGAATCCGCGCATTATCGGCCAGGTCTTCCCGAACCCGGCCATCATGAGCAACGTCTGCTTTACGGTGATGGTGGATAACTGCCAGTGCCTGCACCCGACCCATTTCGATCATGGGGAGGACCTGGCGACCCGGCTAGTCCCCATTGCCGAACTGCCGCAACTGGTGGCGACTGGCAAGATTAAGCACTCGCTGGTCGTGGTCGCGCTCTACTACTTCGAGTTGTGGCAGCGGGGGCAGGGAAGATAGGGGAAATTAAACAGGTTACCCTGTCTAAAGCGGTTACCCCAACCGAGTCCTGGCAACCCTGGAACTCAACCAACTCCGGCAACTTACGCGGTCGCCTTCCGCACTATCTCCTTCTTCTCTTCGCACTCGGCGCGCAGCGTCTTGCGGTCGCTGACCAGTTGTTTCTCCAGTTGCTCCACCGCTTCCGCGTCACCTTTATCAATCGCCTTGACGATCTCGCCCTTGAGGAACAGTTCCCGTTCCGCGGTCTTGGCGGCGCACTTGGACTCCAATTCCGCGATCTCCTTCTTCTGCTCGGTGGTCAGCTTGACCGTCGGCGAGGTCTTGCCCAGCCGTTCCATCGCGAGTTCATAGGCGGTCTTCATAATGATAAGGATTTTGACCATGCAGCCTAGTCCACGATCACGTGCCGGCGCAAGCGCGCGGACGTGGAGACTGCTCCGTTCCTTGCCCACTGGCCTTCGAACCCAAGGCCCTTTCCTTGGTCCAACACGGATTGCCGGGCAACACCTGCGACATTTCGTCACCGGGTCCAGCCTGTCCCCCGGTCCCGTCCAGCCTCACCCCTGGGCCCAGCGAAGATGGGAGCGGTCGTGAAGAATGCTCAAGCGGCCTTACGAGCCGGGTAGCCCAGCCGGAACTTCCCGGAACTTTCCGGCACCAGCAAATCCGTTTGCTGAATCACCGGCCCGCGGTCAATGCCCAGCAACCCTGCCAGGCGATGCCGCAATTCCTCGATGGCCGCGGTGGTGGGCGTTGTAAGGTCGGGCACAAAGCGCAACAGCCATTTGCCGCCGTCCCGTTCGCACAGTTGGTAATGGGCAATGCCGGGCAGGTCCGCCAGGCACTGGTCAATCTGCCAGATCGTCACGCGCCGCCCGTCCGCCGTGCAAAAGGCATCCGCCGCGCGGCCATGCAGCACGTAGCGGGTGTGGTAGGGCCGCTCATGCCGCTCGACCAGGTCGCCAATGCGATAGCGGATGAGCGGCATGAAATCGTTTGTCAGCGTGGTTACCGCCAGCTGGCTGATGCCTTGGGGGTCGGTGTTCAGCATCTCCAGCAGGGCGGTTTCCAGGCTGGGCCGCATTTCTCCAGGGCCGACCTCCATCAGCAGGTGGCCGGTCTCGGTCGAGCCGTAGAGGTTAAACACCGGCACCCCGAACACCCGCTGCAGAATCCGCCGGTGCGCGACACTGACGAACTCGTAGCTGCACAGGATGAACCGCAGCGAGGGCAGGCGGATGCCCCGCCGCTCGCAATAAAGCGCAAATACCACGCCATAGACCGGGTCCACGTCCAAGAACTGCGGCTGCCAGTCTGCGGCTTCCGCCGCCATGCGCGCCAGCTCGGCTTCGCTCCAGAGAAACGGGTAGCGCGAGAGGCTGATAAAGAGGGCGTTGCCGACTATGCGGTCCGCGCGCGAGGGCACACCCGAGTAGCAGACGTCCCCGCTGCAAACCGGCGAGCTGATCGTAACGCGCCGCGCCTGGGGGAACTCATCCAGCACCGCCGCCACCAGCGGGTTGAGCCGCAGCGCCCGCTCCTCCTGCTCCGCCCACCAACCGCGCCCCAGCAGCAGCGGCGTGCGCTCCTCCGAGGTGCCCGAAGTATGCTCCAATTCCACCAGGTCCTGGTCGAGCAGTGTATCGAGCTCGACGCCCGCCCGCAGGAAGTTGCGCGGGAAATCGCGGCGGATGTCCTGCTTGGTAATCAGCGGCAGGCGGCGCAATTCCCCCAGCGACACCGCTCCGCCGGTTAGACCCGGCAGGTCACCTGCGCCCTGGTAAAGCGGCACTTCCCGCAGCCAGCGCGGCAATACCGCGCCCAGCCGATGCGGCAGGGCGGCTTCCTGGATCAGTTCTGCGGTCGCCAACATGCACCCATTATCTCGCTCATCGCCCAGGGTCACGCAAGTCCGGCGCAGTTCCCTCGCCCCGGACCTCCCCTAGTTAACCCCTACAATTCAGTTAACCTATTTGGCTTCCCCTTTGCCCACCACTTCCTTCGCGGTGCGGATGTCCGCCACGCGTTGGGTGCCGGCTTCGCGTTCAATTACGAAGTCGCCCGCAAAATTTAGCTCCCGCAGCGTCGCAAAGAACACCGGCCAATCTACCTCGCCCGTGCCGACAGTAACTTCCTCGCCCCAGGTGCCCGGCACCCGGGTTCGGCGCGCGTCCTTGATGTGCACCTGCCGAATCCACGGCCCCAGCAGCCGCAGCGCCGCGATCGGGTTGCCCTTGTCATAAAGCAGCATGTTGGCGGGGTCGAAGTTCACGCCCACGTTCGGACGGTTGAGCTTCTTGAGGAGTTGGACAAGGTCCGCCGCCGTTTCCTGGCCGGTCTCAAGACCCAGGGTGATCTGCTCCGCCGCAAAGGCGTCCGCCGTCTCGGCCAGGCGCTGCCGGAGCTTGGCAAAGGCCGGGTCCTTTTCGTCATGCGGCAGGAAGCCTGCGTGGAAGGTGACCAGCTTCAGCCCGAGCCGCTTTGCCAGCGCGACAGTGGCCTGGATATTGGCCCGGTTCTGTTCCCACGTTGCGTCGGGCGCGATGCCGCCCGTCATCCGGATCGTGTCCAGCGTCGAGTAATCCTCGCCCACGCAGCCGAACATGCCCGAGACAATGGTTACCCCGCTCTGTTTGAACAGGGCCGGCGTCTCGCCCCAGACCCCGGGCGACTCACGCAGCGGGTCCAGCGCCAGTTGCACGCGGCGAATGCCGGTAGCCTCCAATTTCGCCACCAGGTCCTGCGGGCTGGTTGGCTGCAAAGACCAACTGCACACCGCCAAACGGTTAGTAAGAGAGTTGCTTTTCATGCTCATGTTCAATCAAGTTACCAATCAGCCTCAAACCATTGCCAGCCCTAAAACCCGTCTTCCTTCTCCTTGAACAGCAGGTTGAACGTCGTCAGCGAACCGTAGCAGCGCGTGATGTACTGCTCCATCTCCACCTTCTCGCCGTCGGTGAGCTGCGGGTGGGCGTTGATCTTCTGCTCGAGCACCCGCAGTTGGTTGCGGATGCCCACGATCTTGTGAAACAGCACTTCGAGCGGCACCTCCTTGGTTTGCAAGGCAGGGTCCGCGGGGTGCAGCACCGCCAGCCCTTTGTGCCACCGGGCGCCCAGTTGCGCGACCACCGAGTCCGGCTTCTCCAACCCCAGCTTCTGAATCGTCGCGTCCACGGCTTGCTGGACGACCTGGGCCAGGGGCAGGTCTAATCCGGTGATGCTGACTTGCGGTTCCGCCGCCTCCAGCCCGCTCGGCTCCGGCGCCACCGTCCGCCGCCCCTCGTTAAACTGGATGTCTGCCGTCGCCTCGCCGATAGCCTTTACCACGCCGACCCCGTATTGCGGGTGCCGGACCTTCATGCCGATGTGCAACCCTTCGATCTTCATGCGGACATTTAACCACGCTCGCCCTCGCAGGGGAATGCCGAAATCCACCGCGCAGCGATCACCAATCCCTTGACAAGCCCGGAGAAAGGTTGTGCCATGCCTACGATTGTTGCAGCACAACTGAATTCTGCTCTGCGGCCATGAAGAAATTCAACGTCGGCATCGTCGGTTACGGCTGGGTCGCCACCGCGCACATCCCCGCCATCAATGCGACTTCCCTGGGCCAGGTCACCGCGGTTTGCTCCGCGCGCAAACTGGATGCGGCGGCGCTCAGCGCCCAATACGGCGGCCGAATTAGCGTCTATCACGACCTGGACGAAATGCTCGCCAATCCCGACATCCACGTCGTCTCGCTGTGCGGCTTTCCCACGCAGCGGCTGGACCAGGTCCGGCGCGCCGCCCGGGCCGGCAAGCACCTCATCATCGAAAAGCCGCTCTGCCTCTCGCTCAAGGAGCTGCGGGCGATACACAAAGCCGTCCAGCAGGCCAAGGTCAAGACGTGCGTCTGCTTCGAGTGCCGCTACGCCAGCCAGTTCCAGGTCACCAAGACCATCCTCGACCGCGGCTTGCTGGGCCAGGTGCATTACGGCGAGGTGGATTACTATCACGGCATTGGCCCGTGGTATGCCCAGTTTCGCTGGTGCCGCCGCAAGAACGCGGGCGGCAGCTCGCTGCTCGAAGCCGGCTGCCATGCGATGGATGCCCTCCTGCTGTGCATCGGCAGCGAGGTCGTCGAAGTCATGAGCTATGGCACGAAATCCAGGAACAAAGTGTTCGCGCCGTACGAATACCCGAGCACAACCGTCACGCTCCTCAAGTTCAAGAACGGCGCCGTGGGCAAGTGCACCTCCTCGATAGACTGCCTGCAGCCCTACTACTTCCACACCCACCTGGTCGGCAGCAAAGGCAGCCTGCTCGACAACAAGTTCCACTCGACCGACCTGGGCACCAACAAGGCCGCCTGGAACGCGCTGGCGATGAAGCCCGTGGACTCGGGTGACGTGTCCGACCACCCTTACCAGGCTCAGTTCGCCGCCTTTTTCGACGCGCTGGCCGCCGGCAAGAAAATGCCGCTGACCAGTTTGGATGACGCGGTCATCAGCCACGAAGCCGTCTTCGCCGCCGATCTCGCCGCGGAGCTGGGGCGGCCGGTAACGATGACGGAGCTGAACAAGTATGCGAAGTAAAGCCGCCATCGCCATCGGGGCGCACCCGGACGACATCGAGTTCTACATGGCCGGGACGCTGCTCCTGCTCAAACAAGCGGGCTACGAGATCCACTACCTCACTGTGGCCAACGGCAACTGCGGCAGCACCGAATACAACAGCACGATGCTGCGCTCCATCCGCAGCCGCGAAGCGCGCGCCGCCGCCAGGATTCTCGGGGCGCACTTCCACCCCAGCCTCACGAACGACCTGGAGATCTTCTACAACCTGGAGCAGCTGCGCGCGCTGGCGGCGGTCATCCGCGAGGTCAAGCCCGGCATCGTCCTGACCCATTCGCCGCAGGACTACATGGAGGACCACATGACCACTTCCCGGCTGGCGGTGTCGGCCGCGTTTACTCGCGGCATGCCGAACTTCAAGACCGTGCCGAGCCACCCGACTGCGGACTATGACGTGACGCTCTATCATGCGCTGCCGATGGGGCTCTGCGATCAGTTGCGGCGCCGCCTGGTGCCCGGGGCGTTCGTCAACACCACCTCCGTGCACCAGACCCAATTCAAAGCGCTCGCCGCCCATAAGAGCCAGCAGCGTTGGCTGGATATCAGCCAGGGGATGAACTCCTACCTGCTGGCGATGGAAGACCTGCAGCTTGAGGTCGGGCGGCTGTCGAAGAAGTTCAAGTATGCCGAGGGCTGGCGCCGGCATCTGCATCTGGGCTTCTGCAAGCCGGACGCCGATCCGCTGGCGGCGGCGTTGGGAAGAAACTATTTGGTGAACCAAGCTTACGAGCGCCTCTGCCGGTGAGGCTGCTAAATCCGCACTCCATGCACCCCTAACCTATGCCACGCAAACTCAGCTCCATCGCCCCCGATTGGTGGGATTACACCACGCTCGACGCGGATATCATCCGCGAGGCCGCCGCGCTCACGCCTGAGAAGATGCTCAAGCTCTCCCGCCCCGGCTTCAAGGTCGTCATGTATGACTCGATCGAAGAGTTCTACCTGGCCGAAGCGCTCGAATACATCACCGCCTGGAAGCAATCCACCCCCGACAATCCCGTCGGCATCTGCGGCCCTATCGGGCCCACCGAGCAACTGCCGCTGGTCGCGCGCCTGGTGAATGACCTGAACCTCAATGTCCGCTCCGCTCACTTCTGGGGCATGGACGAGTGGTTCCTCGACGGCAAGGAAGCGCCGCCCACGCACCCGCTCTCGTTCGAGAAGGCCGATCGCGAACTGTGCTTCGGCCGCATCCGCAAAGACCTCGTCATGCCCAACGCAAACCTGCACTTCCCGAAAGCCGACACCGCCGCTTACCGGAAAACCTGGAGCGCGGGCGTCCGCTGCGCCGTCATGCAGGGCGGGCAGGGCGACGTTAAGCACTGGGCCTTCAACGACCCGCCGCGCCGCACCGGCAAATTCAAAGACCAGCCGCCCTCGCCGGCGGAGTATCGCAAGCTGGCCACCCGCGTGGTGGACCTGCATCCGCTGACCATCGCCCAGAACGCCCGCACGTCCGGCGGCGGCAACATCTCCCTCGTCCCCACCCAGGCCATCTCAGTCGGGCCCGCGGAAACGTGGCAGGCGGAGAAAGTCTCCATCTGGCAGGCCGGCAACCATGACAACCCCTTTGGCCAGCGGCTGACCTGCCTGATGATCGCCCGGAAGCTGCCGGACGCCGCCGTGCCGATGTCGCTGCTCGCCGGCCATCCAAACGTCCAGTTCAACTACTACCGCCAAGGCCTCGGCACCTGTGCCGTCGAGATGCATTGAGCCCGACTTCCCAGGACCGCCTGGCCCACGAGTGCGTGCTCTGGCAGAAGGGCCTCGAGTTCGTGGCGGGCGTGGATGAGGCGGGCCGCGGCCCGCTGGCGGGGCCCGTATTCGCTGCCGCCGTCGTGCTGCCTTGCGCCTGGGCCGAAACCGGCGTGGATCCCCGCTTGCGCGGCCTCAACGACTCCAAGCAACTGACCGAAACCCAGCGCGAGGAGTACTACGCCATCCTGACCTCGCACCCGGACATCCGCTACGCCATCGCCAGCGCGGAGGTGGAAGTCATTGACCGCATCAACATCCTCCAGGCGACGCACCGCGCGATGAACCAGGCGCTCGCGCAACTTCAACCCCCGCCCCAGCACGTGCTGGTGGACGGCCGGCCCGTAAAATCCATGCCTTTCCCGCACACTGCGCTCGTGAAAGGCGATTCCCGCAGCTACTCCATCGCCGGCGCCAGCGTGCTGGCCAAGGTGACCCGCGACCGTCTCATGCGCCAGATGGACCAGCGTTACCCGGGCTACGGCTTCGCCGTGCACAAAGGCTATGGCACCCCGCAACACCTGGCCGCCCTCCAGGCCCTCGGTCCCTGCCCCATCCACCGCCGCAGCTTCGCTCCGCTCCGGTCTGTGGAAATGGAGTTGCCGTTAGCGAACCCGGCAAGCATCCCGGAATGACTCCCGTGCCCAAAGCTCGGCCGCACGCTGCACTGTCCCCCTCGAAATAGTGTCGTGCCCTATCTCTGAAAACCTGCCGCCGCAGCCAAAGTCCAAACCCGCCTCCGCGCCGACACTTCCGCCCCCCTGACCAGCCGCCAACACTGGATTGGAGGCAAGACGACGCGCGCCGTTTTCCGCGCCCTCACGGGAAATAGGAGGGGCTTCCACTGCGCACTGTTCGCTAAGCGGTGCCGCCGCGCAGATTCCGACCGGGGAGGCCGCCGGGCGGGACACGCGCGGCCGCTCGTGCTCCCCGAAACGATCTGCCTCATTCCAGTTCAGGCCCCCGCCCCCGCCATCCATAGCCTCCATAGCCTTCAAAGCCTCCAAAGTGCCATCTTCAAGCCGTGTACAAGGGGTGTACAAGGGATGCTCACCGGGTGCTCATTTTTCAACCCCTTGTGCTTCCCTTGTGCATCCCGTGTACTCCCCTTGTACACGCTTCGAGAGAACGAAGAATTGACCTCGGCGGGGGCGGGGGTGGACTCTGGGGCTGCCGAAGGCTTCGCTTTCGTAACTTTTGTCTTTTCAGTTATTTGCGGGTTCTTGGACTCGGGCGGCGGCAGGACAATCGCGCTGTACACCCAGTCCTGGCCTTTCCAGCCGCTCTTTGTCTGGCTGGTGACGATAAAGACCTTCTGACCGGGGACTGGCTGGCCAAACCGGGCGGTGTAGAGGTCCGTGAGGTCGCATTGGCCGTCGGTGGCCGGTCCCAACAGGCCCAGGTAATAGACCCGCCTCCGTTTCATCCGGCCCGAGCTGCATGGCGGCTGGCCATATACCATGATGTCCTCAGTGACGATCCCCACATTCAGCCGCAGGCGCACGCCGGTTTCCGGGTCGTTGACGATGTCCAGCCCGGTGACGGGGTTGGGGGCGAACACGACGGGGGCGGGGGGTTCGAGCACGGGCGGCTGGCCGATGCCGCGCCGGGTGCTGTTGATTTGGACGCAGAATTGCTGGCCGCTCAGGTGCGCATACTGGCCCAGCGACGGGTGGCTGGGGGCGTTGAGGGCGGCGGTGTTCCAGCGTTCGCGCTGGGCTTCGGTGAGCTTGAGGCCCCACTCGTGTGAGGAAACGCCGAAATGGGACCGCGCCGCCGCTGGAGGACCACTGCCAGGTTGTCCGCCAGGGTCAGGGCCGCCAGCGCTTTCTCCGTCAGCCCGTAGAGCGCTTTCACCGGGCGCAACAGCGGGTTCTGCTTGCAGGCGGTGGTGCGTTGCAGGAGTTGAGCGCGCTCGTGGTTTGAAATCTCCTTGCCGCCGCTGCGCCAGTCCTGCCACACGACTACCGGGTTGAAGTGAGTGGTGCGGAATTCGATGACGGAGAAGCGAGGCGCCACAAGTCTCGTCAGCGTGGCCTTCGTGAAGTAGTTCAAGTGCTGGGGATAGATGTAGCGGTAGCGCGCGCCCAGCATCCGCGCCGCCAGCGATTTCATATTGGGCACCAGCACGAAACAGAGGCCGCTTGGATTGAGGAGCGACTCGGCCTTGGCGAGGAATTGCCCGGGGGCGAGCAGGTGCTCCAGGATGGCCCAGAAGGTGATGGCATCGAATTTCCTTTCCCCGAAATCCTGTTCCAGGAAGTTGCCCCGCGCGACGGCCACGCCGCGTTTCTCCGCGTAGTCCAGAGGGGGGCCGCTTACGTCGGTCCCGAGAGCTTGGTAGCAGCCCGGGAAGCGCTGGTTCAACTGGAACAGGAAGGCGCCCGACGAGCAGCCCACGTCCAACACCGCCCCGCCCGGGCAGTGCTTGCGGAACAGCCGCAACTCGCGTTCGAAGCGCACCGGCGCGTAGTCGCTCTCCAGCTTGGCCGGGGACAGGTAGTAATCCGTCCCCGCCTGGTCATAGTATTGCCCGGAGGCAAACTCCGCCGGGACGGGATTGGCATAGATCATGGCGCACTGGCGGCAGCGCGCCAGCCGAAGCTCGCCCTTTTGCAGCCAGTCCCCGGCCTCACCGCTCGCGCACACAGGGCAGGTTCGAGGTATCGGCGCTGCGGTCATGGGGAGAATTCGTTTGTGTTCCGCACGCCGCAGTTATAGAAGGGGGCCGGGCCGCAGGCAAAGAAATCCTTTCCCGGCATCGCATGGACCTGATCGCACGCATCAAGACGTGGTGGAGTGGAACCGAGAAGCCGCCACACCTGCGTCACGGCGAACTGGGCGAGCGCGCCGCCAAGAAGCAGCTTAAGCGCCAGGGCCTCAAGTTCCTCACCGCCAACTTCCGTTCCGAGCGGGGCGAGATTGACCTCATCTTCCGCGACCGGGATTGTCTGGTATTCATTGAAGTGAAGACGCGCTCCTCCGAGGAATGGGGGCGGCCGGCGGCGGCGGTGGACAAAGAGCGGCGCGGGCGGCTCACGCGCGCCGCGCTCGATTACCTGCGCCGACTCAAGAACCCGCCGGTGAAGCTGCGCTTCGACATTGTCGAAGTGCTCTTGCAGGACGGCGCGGTGCGGGAAGTGCGGCACTTGCCAAACGCCTTCGCGATGGAGCGGCCCTACCGGTACGGGTGAGACGGAGACACGGGCGCCGGCTCAGGGCTTTGTGGCGGCGCCTGGCGGCTGGGGAGAATCGGTCCTGGCGGCGAGCGTGGCGTGCAGGTTCTCGCGGGCATTTGCGTAGTCAGGCTGGAGTCTGAGGGCTTCCTGGAAGTGTTGAATCGCCTCACCGACGCGGCCTTTGCGGTTGAGGGCAATGCCGAGGTTGTTGTGGGCGTGGGCGTTATCGGGCTGCCGGCGGAGGGTTTCCTCGAATTGGCGGATCGCCTCGTCGGTTTGGCCGCTCTGGCCGAGCGCGATGCCGAGGGTGATGCGGGCATCGGCGGCATCGGGTTTGAGGCGGAGGGCTTGCTGGAATTGGCGGATCGCCTCGTCCAGTTGGCCTTTCTCGCCGAGGGCGATGCCGAGGTTGAGGTGGGCGGGGTAATTGTTCTTCGTGACGCCAAGCGCATGGCGGAACAGGGCTTCGCTGTCCTTCCAATACCCTAGCTGTTGGCGCGTCAGCACCATGCAGCAGACGATCACCGTCGAACCCGCCAGCGACAATCCCATCACACCGCAACGCCCGCGCCCGGTCAGTTCGTGCGCGCCCCAGATTGTGAGCACCAACACCCCCAGCGATGGAAAATAGGTGTACCGATCCGCCAGCGCCTGGCCGCCCACCTGCACCAACCCGAGCACAGGCACCAGCGTCCCGCAAAACCACAGCCACCCCAGCAGCAAGAAGGGAAACCGCCGCCGCTGTGCAAAACACAACCCCGAAATGCCCAGGATCACCCCGCCCGCCAGCAACACTTCCCCCAGCGGCCAATGCCCCGGGTGCGGATAGTAAACCGCCAGATCGGTGGGCCAGAACAGTTTTCCCAGGTAACGGCAGCACGAAATCAGGGCGTTGGCGCCACGCGCGCCGATCGGCAGTTGTTCACCCAGCCCCAGCGAGCCTTCGCGCTCTTGCACCACGAAGGTTACGACACTCGCCGCCGCGGCGAGGGCAAAGAATGGGATCTTCTCCATCACTAATCGCCAGGCGCGGCGGGGTTGCAGGCGGCCCAGTGGCCAGTAGTCGAGCAGCAACATGAGGAATGGCCAGGTCACCAGCATCGGTTTGCTCAGCAGACCCAGGGCAAAGCAGCAGAGCGAGAGAAGATAGCGGCAAGAAGACACCGGATGGGTGAAGGATCCCGGGCCACGGCCTTCGGGCGGCTGTCTCCGGGCTTCCGCATAGCGGACGTAGAAAGCCAGTGCGAGCAGGCCGAAGAAGACGCTGAGCACATCCTTGCGCTCCGCAACCCAGGCGACCGATTCGACGCGCAAGGGATGCACGGCGAACAGCGCCGCCACCAATAGACTCCGCCACCGCGTACCCGTCATGCGGGTGAATAATGCGAAGACCAGCGCGGCGTTCAGGGCGTGCAGCAGCACGTTGGCCAAATGATGCCCCCAGGATTTCAAACCGCAGACCTGGCCGACCGCCATGTGCGACAAGACCGTCACGGGGTGCCAATTGGCGCAGACAGGGTTCAAGAAAGCCCACTTCAACCCCTCCCAGGTCAAGCCGCTTTGCACCTGAGCGTTGCCATAGACATAAGCGTCGTCATCAAAGTTGACGAAGTCATGGTTCATCGCCGGCCAGTAGAGAGCAACGGTCACCAGCAGCAGCAAAGCCGCCAACAGCCACGCTGGAAGACGCGGCCGTGCTGTAGCAGGGGCGCCTGCCCTTGCCGGCGCAGGATTGGTTTTGGTGGCTGGACTGCACATAGGATTCCCAAACGCCGCTGCTCAGCCGGAAGAGGTCGGGGATTTCAGCACGGCCGTCTTTTAGCTGGAACGACGACGCGTTGACAAGCTTGATCGCCAGCTTGATCGCCGGAAGATTGCCTTCCGAGCATGCCTTGGCGCGGCCCTCCGTTGCGCCCTGTGGGAGTTAGGGCATAGGAGTGCGCGCCCGGCTCGCGCGGTTCACCACTGCTCGCCTGCCATGAGATCGCCCGCTTTGAGCGCAAGCGCGAAAGGCTCCAGCGGCATCGGGCGATCGTGCGCGAGGAACTCCTCGCACACACGGAACAGGGCGGCGCTGGTAGTGACACGGCGGACCTGATGGAGGAATTGGCCGGTCGGTTCCACCCCCACGCCCAGGTAGTTCAGATACTTCTTCATCTTCTGCACCTGCGCGGACTCGCGCGCGGCGGGCGAACACACCGCTTCGTAGAGCGCGCGCACGTAGACCAGCACATCGGTGCCGCGCGGCATGAAGACCGCCGCGCCGCGCTGGCGCTCCCGGATTTGCCGGAATAACCAGGGATTGCGGATCGCGCCTCGGCCAATCATTAAGCCGCGCGCGCCGGTGATCTTGAGCACCTCGGCGGCCTTTTGGGCGGAATAGACGTTGCCGTTCGCCAGCACGGGACAAGGCAAACTGGCGACCGCGCGGGCGATGAACTCGTAGTGCACCTCGCTCCGATACATCTCTTTCACCGTTCGCGCGTGCACGGTGAGCAAATCGAGGGAATGCTTCGCAAAGATGGGCAGCAGTTCCGAGAACACGTTCGCCGAGTCGAAGCCGATGCGGGTCTTAACGGTGAAAGGAACCTTAACTGCGTCGCGCAGTGCGCCGAGGATCGCATCCACGCGTTTAGGCTCGCGGAGCAGGCCGCCGCCCGCGCCCTTGCGATAGACAACTGGCGCGGGACAGCCCAGGTTCAAATCCACCGCCGGCACCGGATACTGCTGCAGCTCGCGCGCGGTGCGCACGAGGGCGGGGATGTCGTTGCCGATCATCTGCGGGATGACCGGCCGGCCGGTGGGGTTCTCCGTGATGGATTTGAGAACGTGCTTGTTCAACCGCGAGGTGGCGTAAACGCGGAAGTACTCCGTGAAGTAGAGATCCGCTCCGCCGTAGGGAGCTATGAGTTTCAGGAACGACCAATCAGTCACCCCCTGCATCGGCGCCAAGGCCATGACAGGCGTCTGGCCGCTCAGCAGGCGTTGAAACTGTTCGCGCGGGTCCACCAGTCAACCGCTAGATCATGTGACAGAACATCGCGTCGCGGAGCTTGGGTTCGAACCAGGTGCTTTTGGGCGGCATGATGCCGCCGGCGTCGGCGATGGCCATGAGGTCCTCGATGCTGGTGGGAAACATGGAGAAGGCGCAGGCGTATTGGCCGCTGTTGACCAGCTTCTCCAGCTCCGCCGTGCCGCGGATGCCGCCGACAAAGTTCACGCGCTTGCTGGTGCGCGGATCGCTGATGCCCAAGACCGGTTCGAGCACATGCTTCTGCAGCAGCGTGACGTCGAGCCGCTCAATCGGATCGGTGGCAGCCGTGAAACGCGGCAGAAAGCTCAGCGTGTGCCATTGCCCGGCGAGGTAGAATCCGAGCTCGTGCTTGCGCGCCGGGACAGCGGCGCCGGGGTAGTTGATCGCGAACACCGCGGCCAACTTCTCCAGCAACTGTGCGGGCGAGAGGCCGTTCAAATCCTTCAGCACGCGGTTGTAAGGGAGTATCTGCATCTGGTTGTGAGGAAAGATGACGCTGAGGAAGAAAGCGCTCTCTCCAGCCCCGTTCCGGCTCCGATACACCCGCCCCGCAGCGGCGCTGCGGTGATGGCCGTCGGCGATATAGAGACAAGGCATGCGTCCGAACTCGGCTTCAATGAAGCGAATCTGCGCCGCGTCGGCGATGACCCACGCCGTGTGGCGCACACCATCGGGCGCGGTAAAATCAACGTTCGGCGGTTCGGCGGTCAGTTTCGCGACAAGCGCATCCATCCCCGGGTTCGCACGGTAGACCAGAAACACAGGGCCGGTCTGGGAATCGAGCGCCTCAATGTGTCGCACGCGGTCGTCTTCTTTGTCCAACCGGGTCAGCTCGTGCTTCCTGATGATGCCCTGGAGGTAGTCCTCGCAACTAGCCGCGGCGACGAGGCCAGTCTGGCTGTGCGCACCCATGATCTGGCGGTAGAGATAGAAGCAAGGGTGGTCATCCTGCCGAAGCGCGCCCTCGACAATCAGGCGCCAGAAATTCTCCCGCCCCCGGGCATAAACCTCCGGCGCGTAAGGATTGGTGGCGGGCGGCAAATCAATCTCCGGTTTGCTGACGTGGAGAAAGCTCAGAGGATTGCCGGCGGCGGTCTGGCGCGCCTCTTCCGTGGACATCACATCGTAAGGCAGCTCGCAAATGCGCGGCGCCAGGTCGGGCTTCGGCCGCAACGCAGCAAAGGGTTTGATGAAGGCCATGAGTGGTCTGGAATCTATCGCCGCACCAGTGGAAACGCACGCCGAAAGTCGGGCGCACCGCACAGGCATCTTCCGTCAGCCCTGGTCTGCGGCTGGAAGATTGCCATCGCCCGGTCTTTTCCGCTACACCATAGGCATATGGCAAACATCAAACCACTGAGGAACCCGCTGGCGGTCGTACTCCTGGCCCTTTCCTTCGCCGGCTACTCCCAGAGCGAGCCGCTCAAGGACTGGCAGAACCCGCAGCTCACCGGCCGCAACAACCTCGCGCCGCACGCCACCATGGTTATCTGCCCCGACGTGAAGACCGCGCTCAAAATCGGCCCGGTGGCCAATGCCCAGCGCGTGAAGTCGCCGTTCTACCGCTCGCTCAATGGCCAGTGGAAGTATCATTACGGCAAGAACCACAGCGCCCGCGTGCCGGACTTCTGGAAGCCCGGGTTCAACGACCGGTCATGGCCGACAATCCCCGTGCCCGCGAACGTCGAGATTCACGGCTACGGCATACCGATTTATGTGAACGTCCCGTATCCCTGGTCCAAACCCTGGCAGCCGCCGTTCGTGCCGGAGGATGATCCAAACAACACGGTTAACTCCTACCGCCGCACCTTCACTGTGCCCAGGGAGTGGTCAGGCCGCCGTGTGCTGCTCACATTCGACGGCGTGAATTCCTTTTGCCAGGTCTGGGTGAACGGCCAACCCGTCGGGCTGGGCAAGGATTCCCGGACGCCGCTGGAGTTCGACATCACGCCATTTCTCGTCCCCGGAGAGAACCTGTTGGCGGTTGAGAACTTCCGCTGGTGCGACGGCTCCTACCTCGAGGACCAGGATTTCTGGCGCTTGAGCGGCATCTTCCGGGATGTCTATCTGTGGTCGCCGCCGGAAGCTCACATTCGCGACTTCGAGGTGAAGACGGACCTGGACGCGCAGTATCGCGACGCGACGCTGAGTGTGAGCATGGCGATCACCAATTACATGCGGTCGCCCAAGGCCTGCCGCCTGGAAGCCACCTTGCTGGATGCCGATGGCCGCCAAGTCACAGCCCTGGGCGGTCCCCGGGAATGCCGCGTCGAAGCCGGGGGCGAGACTTCCGCGACCATCCCGGCCCGGGTGCCCAATCCGCTGAAGTGGACGGCGGAGACGCCGCATCTCTACAAGTTGCTGCTGACCCTCAAAGACGACCGGAACCGAGCGCTCGAGGTCATCCCAGTGAACGTCGGCTTCCGCAAAGTCGAGATCAAGGACGGGAACCTGCTGGTCAACGGCCAGCGCATCCTGATCAAGGGGGTGAACCGGCATGAGATTGATCCTGACCGGGGGCAGGCCATCACCCTGGAGGGCATGGTTCGCGACATCCACGTGATGAAGCAGCACAACATCAACGCCGTCCGCACCTCGCATTACCCGAACCAAACGGCATGGTATGACCTCTGCGACCGCCTCGGGCTTTACCTGGTGGACGAAGCCAACATCGAGAGCCACGGCATGGGTTACGGCAAGCAGTCGCTCGCGAAGTTCCCCGAATGGCAGGCGGCGCACCTGGACCGCACCATCCGGATGGTCGAGCGCGACAAGAACCACGCCTCGGTCATCATCTGGTCGCTCGGCAACGAGGCCGGCAACGGCACAAACTTCATGACGACTTACGACTGGATCAAGCAGCGCGATGCCAGCCGGCCGGTGCATTACGAGCGCGCCGGGAGCGACCGCAACACCGACATCTACTGCCCCATGTATCCCCTGCCATCGGTGGTTCGCCAATATGCCGACGGCGAGCGCGTCAGCGGGAAGCACACGGGCGACCCCGACCTAGAAGCGGAGCCGCAGCGCGCGCGGCCGCTGATCATGTGCGAGTACGCCCACGCCATGGGCAACAGCTCCGGCAACATGTGGCTCTATTGGGACCTGATCTATAGCAAGCCGTTCCTGCAAGGCGGGTTCATCTGGGATTGGGTGGATCAGGCGCTGCGCGAGCCCATCAAACGCAACGCCGCGCGCACCAAGCGCATGCCGGCAAAAGGCGAGCCCACCTTCTGGGCATTCGGCGGCGACTACGGCCCGCCCGGCACTCCCAGCGACCAGAACTTCGTCTGCAACGGCCTGGTCACGCCCGATCGCCAGCCCCATCCGGGCTTGCTCGAGGTGAAGCACATTTACCAATACATCCACTGCAAGCCGGCTTTCGCGATGGAAGACAAGCCCGTCGGGGCAGCGTCGCCGAGAATGGTGGAAGTGAAGAACTGGTTCGACTTCACCAACCTCAAGGATATCGCGGTGGTAAACTGGCGCCTGACCGGTGATGGCCGGGAACTGCAAAAAGGCGAACTTCCCGCTCCCGACCTCGCCCCGCGCGCGACGGCACAACTCGCCATCCCGGTGAAAGCCTTCATGCCGGAGCCGGGTGCCGAATACTTCCTCGAAGTCAGCTTCCGCCTGAAGCAGGACCAACCGTGGGCCGAGCGGGGGCATGAGATCGCCTGGGATCAATTCAAGCTGCCCGAGGCGGCGCCGGCTTCCGTGTCGGACGCCGCCACCCTGCCGGCGCTGCACCTCAGCCAGGATGCGGCGCTGGCCACCGTCAGCGGCCAGGACTTCACCGCTACGTTCGACAAGCGGGCCGGCACCCTGAGCTCGCTGAAGTTCAAGGGGATCGAACTGGTCCAGTCGCCGCTGCGCCCCGATTTCTGGCGGGCTCCGACAGACAATGACCGCGGTCGGAAGATGGCGGAGTCCCAGGGCATTTGGCGCACGGCCCACGCCGACGCCGAAACGCGCAGCTTCCAGGCGGAGGAGAGCGAGGCCTCGGTGGTCGTGAAGATCAGCAGCCGCCTGCCCAAGGTGGAGGCAGATTGGACCACTGCTTACACCGTTCATCGGACCGGGGACATTGTTGTGGATGTGGAGTTCGCCCCCGCCACCGCCAAACTCCCCAAGCTCCCGCGCCTTGGCTTGCAGATGGTGATGCCTGCCGGGTTTGATCGGATCACCTGGCTCGGCCCGGGGCCGCAGGAAACTTACTGCGACCGCAAGGATGCGCGCGTCGGCCTCTATTCCGGTTCTGTGCGCGCGCAGTTCTACCAGGACTACGTTGAGCCGGGGGAAAGCGGCAACAAGGTGGATGTCCGTTGGGTGGCGCTGGCCAATGGCAAGGGCGTCGGACTGCTCGCCGTCGGCCGGCCGGTGCTCAGCGTCAATGCGCTGCATTACACTACGGACGACCTGCAATCCGCCGAGCATCCGTTCCAACTGCCCACCCGCGACATCACGGTGTTGAACCTCGACTGGAAGCAGCAGGGTGTGGGCGGCGACAATAGCTGGGGTTTGTGGCCCCACGAGCAATACCTCATCCCCTGCCAGGCGCAGCGTTACAGCTTCCGGCTGCGACCCTTCAGCGTGAGTGGAATGAGTGACCGGGCCGTGGCGCAAGCCGCCAAGTCGCTGGCGCGGCAGACCGCCCCGTAAGCCGGTCCCATGCGGCCTGAGCCGAGAGCCGGGTGGCGCGGTCGTGCCGGGCTGATCCTGCTGGCGGTGGCAGCGGCGGCGATCTGGTGGCTGCTGGATCGCTCGGAACCCCGGGCCGACTGGCTGCACGTGGAAGCGCCACGCCGCGCGGTTGCGGGCCAACCCCTGCCGCTGCGCGTGCGCCTGGCTCCGCAGGCGGAACCGACCCGCGTGTGCGTTGACCTTCACTGGGCCGCCACCCACAACGAGACAGTGGGGTGCCTCGCCAGTGGCGGTTCCAAGGCGGTAGGCACGGAAGGTGGAACATTCGACTTCGAGATACCCGTCCGTCCCGTTGAAGGTCTGCGCTTCGTCGCCGGGATCATCTACCTGACCCGGACCGGCAATTGGGAAGATCACACGCTGGCGGCGTCCACCGCGCTCATCCCGGTGAGCACTGATCCAAACGGCGGCGCGGAAACACGATTGGAACCGGTGCGCCTGCAACCGCCGGCTGACAGGGCGGGCGGCCATCCGCGTCCGCCGACATTCCTCCGCTGGCTGACCGCGCTGGCGCTTTTGGCCGCCGCCGCGACGGCTTGGAACGCAAATCTGACAACCGAACGCTCCGCGCCCGGTGGCGGAACGCGCCGGGGGCAACGGCTCGCGGTGCTGCTGGCGCTGGCCGGCCTGTATGAATTGTCCGGGCTGGATAGTTGGCTGGGGGCGCACGCCCGGGCCATGGCCAGCACAGGCGATTTCTACTATCTGCGCGCCGCATTTCAGAAAGCCGCAATCAGTCTCACGGGCGCCGCCATGATCGGCCTCCTGGTTTTCCTGCGGCGCGCGCGCCGCGCGCACCGGCTGTTGCTGGCCGCGTTTGGCCTTTACCTTGGGATTGCGGCCGCGAACCTGGTCTCCTTGCATGCGCTTGACCGGGTTGCCAATCTCTCGTGGCAGGGTGTCCCGCTCGTCGAGGCCCTTGCCTTCACCTGCGCCGCCCTGACCTGGTACGGCGTTCGCCTCGCCCGCCGCGCGGACGCACGCCTCAGTCCGAGCGAAGCCGGAAGAACAGCTTGTCCTCCGACGCCGGGAGAATGACGCTCTTGTTCGCGCCATCATCGGCGATGGTGTAGCCGGGAGCGGACCAGCCGGCGGCGTTGGCCAGGCTGGAATTCTGCTCCAATACAAACCCGGCAGCCGACGACGGCCACGAGACGATGACGCTGCCGCCCGATCGCCGGATGCTCAGGCTGGGGCGCGCGACCGTGCTGAGCCGGAAGAACAGGTTGGGAGCTGGCAGCGGCACACTGATGCTCTTGTTCGTGCCGTCGTCGCTGATCGTGTAATCGGAGGCCTGCCAACCAACGGCGCGCGCCGGATCCGGATTCTGCTGGAGCACAAATCCCGCTGACGGCGATGGCCAGGATATAATGAGACTGTTGTTCGAGCGCCGGATGGCCAACGCGGGCAAGGACGTACCCCTGCTGATGCGGTGGTTGCCGGTGTCGGCCACAAAAATGTTGCCCGTGTCATCCACCGCCACGCCATAAGGCGAGTTGAACCTTGCTGCGCTGCCCGTGCCGTCGTCCGCGCCGCTGACCCCCGGATCACCTCCCAACGTCGTCACCACGCCGGCGCCCGTCACCTGCCGGATGGTGTGATTATACCGGTCCGCCACAAACACATTGCCCGCGCTGTCCAGCGCCACGCCTTGCGGGTAGTAAAACCGGGCCGCGCTGCCCGGTCCGTCGTTGGTGCCGCTGGCTTCCGCCTGGCCTGCGAGCGTTGTGACCAACCCGGCGCTCGTCACCTTGCGAATAGTGTGGTTTCCGGAATCCGCCACGTACACGTCCCCCGCGCTGTCCACCGCCACGCCGCTAGGATAGAAAAACCGCGCTTCGCTTCCCATCCCGTCATTGGTGCCGCTGGTTCCCGCCAGGCCCGCGAGTGTCGTTACCACTCCCCCGCTGGCGATCCGGCGGATGGTGTGGTTATAGTAATCGGCCACATACACGTTGCCCCCCGGGCCTGCCGCCACGCTCACCGGATAGCAAAACTGCGCCGCGCTGCCCGTCCCCTCGTTGGTGCCGGGATTCCCCGCGCTGCCCGCCAGTGTGGACACCGCGCCGCCGCTCGTAATCTGGCGGATGGTGTGGCTGAGTTGGTCGGCCACATACACATTGCCCGCGCGGTCCACCGCCACACCCGCCGGATACCAAAACCGCGCCGCGCTGCCCGTGCCGTCGTTAGTCCCGCCACTTCCCGCGCTGCCCGCCAGTGTCGTCACCACCCCGCCGCGGCTGATTTGACGAATGGTGCAATTCATGGTGTCCGCTACGAAGAGGTTGCCCACGCGGTCCGCCGCTACACCGGCTGGAATGGAAAACCGCGCCGCCCCGCCCGCCCCGTCGTTGGTGCCGGGGCTGCCCGGCGCGCCCGCACAGTTGCGCCAGGTATAAACCGGCGCGCTTTGGCCCAGCGCGGCAACCTGGACCCATGCCAAGGCGGCCGGAAACACGAATCGGCTCAGGGCATTCACGGGATGACTTATGATCTTTCAACCCCACGCTGGCAAGCCCCAGCCCCGGAATCAATACCGAAATCAGGACAATCCAGCCGGGTTGACCCCAGCGGCTATTGGGAAGCGGCCAGGAGTGCCGGGAATCGTCTTGCCATCAGGCAGCAAAGGAGTATGCCTTGCAGGCATGGCGATGCGTTGGCGCGGATTGGCCAGTGTATTCGTCCATGTGTTAGAATAGAGGATGAGACTATGTCACTCGACGAACGAGCGATAGGGTACCAGGCCGTAGCGCGGGGCGGGTGCTTCAGGGGCGGCATTGTCGCGTTAGCACTGCTGCTGGCCGGCTTTGGGTGCGGAGCGCGGCCGGAGGTAACAGGCGAGGCGCAACTCACCAACCAATCCGCGGCGGCGGCCAGGGGTGCGCAGCGGGTGCGCGAGCCCGCCGTTGCGGGGCTTTTCTACCCAGGCGAGGCAGCGAAGCTTTCCAAAGCGCTCGATGCCTTGCTGGCGGCCGCGCCGAAACATCATATTCCGCGGCTCAAGGGCCTGGTGTGTCCGCACGCAGGCTACGAATACTCCGGGCAGACGGCGGCCATCGCCTACAAGTTGCTGGCCGGGAGCGACGTGCGGACGGTGGTGGTCATAGGACCCAGCCACTATGCGCTCCTGCGGGGCGCATGCATCCCGGACGCGGACGCTTACCAGACGCCGCTGGGGCGGGTGCCCATCTCCGAGAAGGCAAAGGCGCTGGCGGCCGTGCCGCCGTTCGCGTTGGAGCCGCGCAGCCTCGTCCAGCGGCCCGGTTGGTGGCGCCAAGCGCCGAAAGCCGCGCCGGAAGAGGGGCGGGACACGCCGGAAACGTGGGAGCATTCGGTCGAGGTCCAGGTGCCGTTCCTGCAAAAGGTGCTGAAGAACTTCAAGCTGCTGCCGGTGGTAGTTGGCGAGGCGGACCCGGAGCAAATGGCCAAGGCGCTGGCCGAGCAGCTTGACGACCATACGATTGTGGTCGCAAGTTCGGACCTGAGCCATTATCATACCTATGAGACCGCCAAAGGGCTGGATAGTCGTTGCGTCAAGGCGATCGGCGACATGGACATTGACGCAATGCGGTCCCAGGAAGCGTGCGGCAAGCTGCCGATTTTGACGCTGCTGCACCTGGCGCGGCAGAAGGGCTGGAAAGCACAAGTGCTGGATTACCGCAACAGTGGTGATGTGACCGGCGATAAGGACCACGTGGTGGGCTACGCGGGAGTGGCCTTCTATGCGCCGGCGCCGGAGAACCTCACGGCGGCAGAGCGGAAGTTCCTGCTGGATCTGGCGCGCCGGACGCTGATGAGCGTGACGACCGGCGGCGGGTTGCCCGAGGCCACCAACAAGGATGTGCCACCCAAGCTGCTGGAGAAGAAGGCCTGCTTTGTCACACTGACCAAAAGCGGAGCGCTGCGCGGCTGCATTGGCCATCTGACCGCCCTGGAGCCGCTGCATCAAGCGGTGGCCGAGAACGCCCGCAACGCCGCGCTGCGCGACCCGCGCTTCCCGCCGGTTGAGACCGGGGAGCTGGCCGACATCAAGATCGAGATCAGCGTGCTGACGGAGCCGCAGCCGCTGGCATTCAGCTCGCCCGAGGACTTGTTGAGCAAGCTGCATCCGAACGAGGATGGGGTGCTGCTGCATATCGGCCCGCGCACGGCGACGTTCCTGCCGCAGGTCTGGGAGCAGATTCCCGACAAGGTCAGCTTCCTGGAGCATCTCTCCCAAAAGGCCGGCTGCGAAAGTTCGGCGTGGCGGGGCAAGGATGTCACAATTTCCATCTACCGCGTGGAATGCTTTGAGGAAGCATCCCCCCGTCCCTGACCGCCAGCGGCTCGTGTTGGCGAGTGTAGGGGCGCTGGGCGTCTCGTGCGTGATGACGCAACTGGCGCTGATGCGCGAGTTGTTGGGGGTATTCGCCGGGAACGAAATGGTGCTGGGGGTGGTGCTGGGCCTGTGGCTGCTGTTGATGGGCGTCGGCGCGGCGTTGGGGCACACCGCCGAGAGGCTTCGCAACCAGCTCTCCGCGCTGGCGATCATCCAGATGCTCGTGGCGGTGCTGCCGCTGGCACAGGTGTTTCTGCTGCGCACGTTGCGCAACGTGGTGTTCATCCGGGGCGCGGCGGTGGGCGTCACAGAAACGGTGGGGGCGACGTTTGTATTGCTGCTGCCATACTGCCTGTTAGCGGGCTACGCGCTGACGCTGGCGTGCTCGATCCTGGCGCGGGCGGAAGGGGCTCGGGGGATTGGCCGCGCCTATGTCGCGGACAGCATCGGGAGCATTGTCGGGGGCGTGGTGTTCAGCTTTGTGCTGGTGCGGCTGCTCGATCACATTGCCATCCTGGTCTGTCCCGCCGTGCTCAACCTGGCGCTGGCCTGGCTGCTGGGCCTGCAAGTTCGAGGTCCGAAGTTCACCGCTTACCCGCTCCCCGCCCTCGCCCCGGCGCTGGCTGCGGGCATCGTCGGCGTTACCCTTCTGGCTGACCCGGACAGCTTCTCTATCGCGCGGCAATATCCGCGGCAGCACGTCGTTGCTTATGCCAACTCGCCTTACGGGAAGCTGGTCGTGACCAGGTCGGCGGGGCAGTATGATTTCATTGAGAACGGCATCCCGATCACCTCGACCCGTGACGACCAGCGCGTGGAAGAGACGGTGCATTATGCGCTGGCGCAGCGGCCCGACGCTCGCCAGGTGCTGCTGGTCTCCGGCGGCATTTCGGGCACGGCCCGGGAAGTCCTCAAATACCCTGTCCGCGCGGTGGACTACGTGGAGCTGGACCCGCTGATCCTGGCGCTTGGCCGGAAGTATCTGCCGCAGAACCTGGCCGACCGCCGCATCCGGGTGGTCAATACGGATGGACGACTGTTCGTGCGGCAGACGGCGGAGAGATACGATGTGGTCATTATTGATGTGCCCGCGCCCGCCAGCGCCCAGCTCAACCGCTTCTACACGGCGGAGTATCTGGCTGAGGTCAAAGGCGTGCTGACTCGGGAGGGGGTGGTGTGCTTCGCGCTGGGCCAGTACGAGAATTACGTCAGCCCGGAGTTGACGCGCCTGCTGTCCTCGGCCCGGTTGGCCGCGGGTCAATCGTTCTCCAATGTGCTGATGATTCCCGGGAGCAGGGTATTCTTTCTCGCGTCGGATGGGCCGTTGTTCGCCGACATCGCCTCGCGCCTGGAGCAGCAACACATCCAGACCCGCCTGGTCAACCGCCATTACCTCTCGGCGATGCTGACCGCCGACCGGATGGCGGACGTGGCCAACGCGACGGCGCAGCCGGCGGCGATAAACCGGGACTTCAGCCCCGTTCTCTATTACTACCACCTCCGCCACTGGCTGAGTCAGTTTGATGTCCGGTTCGGGTTCGTGGAGGCGGCACTGCTGCTGGGGCTTGGGTTCTATCTCGTGCGACTGCGCGGGAGCGCGTTTGTGCTGTTTGCTTCGGGCTTTGCCGCTTCCACCCTGGAGGTCGTTTTGCTGCTGGCCTTCCAGATCCTCTGCGGCTCGGTCTATCACCAGGTGGGCATCATTGTCACTGTCTTCATGGCTGGCCTGGCGCTGGGGGCCTCGCTGGCCAATCGCCTCGCGAAGGGTGGCAGCCTCTCTCTCCTGGCTCTTCTCATCGCCGGCTACGCCGTGCTGCTCCCCTTGCTACTGCCGCTACTGAATCGAATGGGGGGCTTGGCGGGATCTCTGGCCATGATCAAAGGAATCATTGCCCTGCTGACGCTGATCTTGGCGATGCTGGTCGGCATGCAGTTCCCCTTGGCCAACCGCCTGGAGTTCGAGGGCACGGTCAGTGGAGCGGCACGTCTTTACGCAGCAGATTTCGTGGGCGCCTGCCTGGGCGCGTTGCTGGCGTGCACACTGTTGATTCCGCTAATCGGCGTGACCGGCGTTTGCCTCCTGACCGCGCTGTTGAACCTCGCCGGCGGGCTGGTGGGACGCCGGAGAAGAGCCTCCGCCTGAGCGGGGCGAAGCCGCGGGCCAGGGTGTTTTACTCAAACGAAGCCTGACCCCGGCGGGCCCAGCGCGCTACGAGTTTCGCCTGTGAATGATTACCGAATTGCCGTCGGGATCGGAGACGACAGCCATTCGGCAGACGGGCGTTTGAATCGGCTCCAGGCGGAACGGGGTGCCGCTCTGCTTAAGTTGGCTAACGGCAGCATCAAAGTCGGCGACTTCCAGGCCCACCGAACCGCCGCCGGGCGAAGGTTGCCAGTCCGGCGCTCCGTTGCCGATGGAGAGGGTGTGGGGGCCAATATTGTATTCGACCCAAGCCGTCTTATCGTCACCGAAGACCTTGGCTGGCTTCAGCCCCAGGGTGCCTTCGTAGAACTGGCGTGCCCGTTTAAGGTCTGTCACGGGATAGCCGGTAAATGCAATCTCGGTCACTTTCATTGTTCATCCTTTATCGAGGTCTGCCGCGGCGGCATTGGACGCAACCTGCGCCGGGTCCTTGCATCCGGGGATCACCGTTGTGACCGCGGGATTCTTCAGGCACCACGCCAGCGCCCACTGCGCCATGGACACGCTGGCAGGCAGTTCGGTTTGGCGGATGCGCTCCACCTCTGCCAAATCGCGTGCAATTCTCTCGGCCTCAAAGGTCGAGCGCCAATCATTGGCCGGGAAGGTCGCACCGGAACGGTATTTACCGCTCAGCAAGCCGCTGGCCAGCGGCACACGCGCCAGGATGCCCAGGCTGTGTGCCTGAGCGTGGGGGAAATAGAGCTGCTCGGGTCGGCGATCGAGGCGGTTGTAGATCACCTGCAGGGTTTCGGCGCCGAGCCGCCGCGCCTCGCGGGCTTGCAGCTCGCTGCCCTTGCCGAGGATCGAAATGCCCAGGTGCCGTATCTTGCCCGCCTGCTTCTGCCCGGCCAGCATCGCCCACAAGTCTTCGTTCAGCAGCTGGCTGTCTGACCCGGAATGGAACTGGTAGAGGTCAATCGCCTCCACGCGCAGCGCGCGCAGCGAGTCCTCGAGCTGCAGCCGGACGCTCGCGGCCGAGAACTCTTCGGTCCGGTTCTGGAAGCGGTTGAAGTGATGGCCGAACTTGGTCGCGACGATCCAGCGCGAGCGGTCGTAGCGGCTGAGGTAATCCCCAATCAGGCGCTCGGAAAGGTGGTCGCCGTAGCATTCGGCAGTATCGAGCAAGTTGATGCCGAGGGCGGCGGCCTGATCGAGGATGGCATCCGCCTCGGCCTGGGAGAAGGTGTGGCCCCACTCGCCGCCAAACTGCCAAGTGCCCAGACCGATCACCGATACCCGCAGGTTTGTGCTGCCTAGAATTCGATAGCGCATGGGAGAAGATTACCGCAGAATTGGGAATCCGATAATCGAATAATTGTCCGATGCAGGATCAAAGGATAAAGGCGTTACTATGCAACATCATGGCTGCAACTCCCCGGGGTTTGTGATGCGTCCGGTCATGTTTCTTCTGGCGGGTGTGGTAGCGAGTCTCCTGTCGCTGGCGGAGGCGAACGCGGCCGCGCCGTCCTCGCCTGGGGCAGCGGCGGCGGTGAAGTGGCTCGACCTGCCTCATCCGCAACTCGATGTGCGCGGGCTGCCGTGGTTGAAGGAGAATGCGCCAGAACTGTGGCGCCTGCCGCAGAGCGCCAGGACCAACGTGCCTAAGGCCGTGTGGAACCGGGCGGTGGCCCCCGACGGGGGGCGCATCCGCCTGTCCTGCAACAGCACCTGCCTGGGCCTGCGATTCGAGGCCGCCCAGCCGGGCGGGAAGCGCTGCTTCTTCGATGCCTTTGTGAATGGCGAGTATGCGGGTTCCGTCGGCCCGCAAGGGACGCAGCGCGTGGACCGTGTCTTCTTCGAGCACAAGGACCGCGCGTGGAAGGACATCACCCTTTATCTGCCCCACAGGAATGAAGTGCGAGTCTTCGCTGTGGGCCTGGATGCGGGCGCCGAGCTGAGAACGCCGCCGCCCTTCGCGCTGAAGCGTCCCCTCGTCTGCTATGGTTCCTCCGTCCTGCAAGGGAGCGGGGCCGCGCATCCGTCGCGCACCTACCCGGCGGAGGCGGCCCGGCGGCTGAATCTGGATTTCGTGAACCTGGGATTTGGCGGCGCCGGCAAAGCCGAGCCGGAAGTGGTCGCGCTGGTCAACCAGTTGGACGCCTGCGGCTACCTGTTCGACCTGGGCAAGTCCTACGGCGCGCCAACCCCCGAGCGGTATTGCCGAATGCTCGACACCATCCGCGCCTCGCACCCGGAAGTTCCCATCTTCTGCGTGACGCCGATCTATTCGACCAAGGAAGAGAAAGAGCCTGACTATAAGAAGCGGTCGGAGGATTTGCGGACCCTGATGCGCCAGGCGGCGACCGACCGTCGCCGGGCCGGTGACAAACTAATGTTCGTCGTCGAAGGACTCGACCTGTTCGGGGAACGGGACAAGGACAAGCTCGCCGACCCGGCGCATCCCAACGACGAGGGGAACGAGCTGATGGCCCAGCGGCTGGCGCCGAAGCTGGCAGAAGTGGTGTTGGGCAAAGACCGGCCGGCTCCGGCCAGCCCCCGCTCGGGCACCAACGCGGCTCAGCCCTGAAGCGCCGTATCAACAGGTTATTCGAGGTGGCGAAGGAGCCCCCCGGGCGGACTTCCGTCCAGGGGGCTTGGTTTGAGCTGGTTGGGAGGCTAGACCGCAGCCGGCACGCGCGCGGAGAACACCAGCGGGATGCCTTCATACCCATCCACGTTGGCGTTCACGCTCACGAACACCCGGCTGCCCACGGCGGGCACGCCAAAGCGAGCGGTGTAGGCGCTCGTGATGGTGATGTAGTTCGACACCGGGCTGTCCAGGATGCCGAGGAGCCGGTAGCCGACGCCACGCCGACAACCGCTCTTCTCCGGGGCGCAAGCCCGCAGCATTGTGCCGTCCGGCGGGGCGCCGGTGGTGTGCAGCTTGAGGGCGATGGTGCCGGCGGTGTTGGTGATGGCCAGGGCATCAATCGGCAGGACCTCGAGCAAGGGTTTGGCCGGAGGCGTGGTGACGGGGTCGCCGCCAACCGCCAGGAGGGCGCAGTTGAGCTTGGTGAACAGTTGCAGCCCGGTAAGCGGCCCGGTCTGGCCCAAAGTGGACTTGCTCCGCACTTGCGCAGCCGCGGCAATCCAGGCTTCCTGCTGGGCATCAGTCAGTTGATCGTACGCGGCGGCCTGGGATGCCAGGTTTTGCCGGATGATCTGCTGCGCGGCGGTCCGCGGGTTGCTGGGGATCGCCTTGATTCTGCGCAACAGGCCGCTGCGGCCCTGCCAGGTCACAGTCAGCCCCAGTTTGCCGACTTGGGGAACGTCTTGAATCTTCATTCAGTTGCTTCTTTCTATGGTTATAGGTTGTTGTGAAACGGCGCGCGAGGTCCCCCAGCGGTCAGCCGCTGCGGACCGGCGAAACTGCGCGCGCCAAAATTGATTGCCCGCGTCATAGTGGGTGGCGGGCATGGCTAATGCCGGCTGCGCTCGTCCAGACGGGCAAAGCCCGCTTCGAGCGCGCTGATGCGGGCGCTCTGCCGCTCCAAGGCGGCCAGCAGCTCGCGGTGGTTTACGTCCAGCTTTCCCACCAGATCCAGGTGGCTGGCGTGCAGTCGCTCCCGGACATCCAACATCTCGGCGTAGAAGTCGGCCCGGCTCATCAGCTCGGGTTTGGCCGCCTTCACGCCCAAGAGCTTCTTCGCCAGGAGAAAGGCTGAGCCGGCGGCGCCGGCAATGGCGGCCCAGCCCTCGCCCGAGATAGTGCGGGTGGCGGAGACCGGGGAGTTGAGGTTTGTGCTCATTGGAACGTGGTGCGTAGTGCGTAGTGCGTGAGGCGTGGTCAGGTGTTCTGGTCTTGTGCGGGCGCGCTCTCATCTCTGGCGGCGACGATGCCCCGCAACTGGCCGTGCCGATGGGCGAGGAACCAGCCGCCGACGGTCAGGGCGACCGCGCCCAGGATCAGCAGCTCATTGCCAGCCACCATGGTGGGCAGGACCATGAGCGCCACCCCGCCCAGCATCAGCACGGCACTCGTGGTCACGCTCGCCACGATTGCCTTGAGCGGCGGCCACACGAGCGAGGCCATGCCGAAGACAAACAGGCCAACGCCCACCCAGACAACGCCCTTCAGGCTCGACAGTTTGGCGCCTAACTCCCGGGCGGTGTCCTTCTGCGCGGCGCCCAATTCCGTGCGGGCGCGGGTTTCCTCGCGTTCGACCACGGGCATCGGGGCGCTGAGGATGTAAGAGGCTGAGGGTTGAGAGTTGAGAGTTGAGGGTGGGGTGCCGGCGTCCTCGCGGGCCGTGATCTCCGCGGTGCGGTTGAGGAGTCTGGGCTCGCGGGGACGCTCGTCCTCCCATAGGGGGGATTGCTCGACGTGTGAGCCTGCGGGCACGGTATAGGTCCGCACCTTGATGCTCTCCTGGTCCTGCCTGGTGGCCTGGGCGGGATTCTCGGACTGCACCAGCGTCTGCTCGACCCTGCCACCCGGCTCCCGCGCGAGGACAGCCTTGCCGCCCTTAAGCGGCCGGGGACCGGCGCAACCGGTGGCCAGCAGCGCCAAGGCGAACGCGGCGCACAGGAACCGGGCGAGATAATCCGCCGCCGCGGCGCGCGGAGCCGAAGGTTGTCGAGCTGTTGACTTCGAGCGTCGAGCCTCGCGCTGTCGCCGCGGCGTCGCGCCGTCGCAGTCGGCCAAAGTTCGCGTCTCACCCCTCGTCGCCCGGCCCGTGCGGGGGTTTGCGGCTGTCGGATTGCTGCTTGCTTTCATCTCACCCTGTATAGGTCCACAAAACGCGTTACTGGGGTAACAAGCCGTCCTTTCCATTCCAGGCCACGCCCGGCGGCGGCTCGTAGGTGAAGCAGCCGGGGTACATCGCGGCGGCCCAACCCCGGGCATATCCCCCGCCCCGGCCCGAGGGAATCAGCAGGTATTCGTGCAGGTGCCGGGCAAAGGCCTGCAGCACGGCATGCGGCAGGCCCGCCGCGTCCACCGCCCCCGCCAGGCGGACGTGCAGGCGCTTGATGGCCGCGGAGACGGCCCGGACGCAGCGCTCCGCGCCGTCCCGGCTGCGCCACGGGCTCAGGCGCAGGAACTCGGTGACCTCCTCGAGTTCGCGCAACGCCTCGGCCTTCACCGGTTCGATCTGCTCATCGTCTTCCAGCACCCGCTCCAGCACGCGCTGGCGTCGCCACAAGGCCCGGATCCTGGCCGCGTCTTCCAGCCCCAGGCTGCGCTGCTGCACGAGTTCGCCCGGCCCCGCCGCCAGGTTTCGGGCTTTGAGCGCCAACGCCACGGCGTGAATCGGCTCGCGCGGCGGCTCCAGCAGCAGGCACGCGACGTACAGCGCGCCCAGCTCGTGTTTAAAGAAGGCCGGCCGGCCTTCGAAGGTGAGTTCCCAAAACCCCACTCCCCGGCACAGGGCATATTGGCGTCCGACGGAACGGTTGCGGTCAGCAGTCTGTTGTATTGTTCTCATAGCTTGCTTTCTGGGTTGGGCCGGTGGCCTCATGCCACTGGCCGCTGAAGACCGGCGGGAGTCGGAAATGGGGGCTTATTGCCGGGGTGGGTTTTCAATGCCAGCGCGGGTTTAATGGGGATTTCCTACTGTCGGAAATGCAGTCGGATTGGAGGGAGTATCTGCCCGGCCTGGCAGGGTGCCGGCACCGAAAGTACCGGAGCCTGCCCGGTAAGCGCGCCCTGACGGTCAGTCGGCGTTCGGATCGTCAGCCTCTTCGTCCCCGGTGACGGCACCCTTCCGGTAGATGTCCCTGGCCCGGGAATCGCGCAGACTGTCTTCGATGGCCTCGACGTGGGGCGACACCTCGTGGAGCTGCTGCGGACTCCACGGAAGGCGCGCGCGCAAACTCGCGAGCCGGTCGAAGATCACGGACCGGTCGCACCTGCAGATGCGGGCGATTTGCCCCGGCTCAAGCCGCTGCCGGTAGTAGAGGTTGAAGACCTTGATGGGGGGAGCTTTGCGCAGGCGATTGTCGGGATCGAGAGCCGTGAGCAAGGCAAACACTTTGGCGGCAAGGCGGAGGGTCATCGGCTCGGCCCTGGCCGGGTTGTGGGGCGCGACAAGCACTGCATCTCCCGTCCGGCTGACGCGGATGCAGAACTGCCCGGTGGCGGGATCGCCCTCCGGCGCGACCCGCAGGTCGCCGGCGGCCGCGGCTGGCGGGTCTGGCAACGGCGCCCCGGTGAGAAACCGCTCCACCGCCGCCAACTGGTCCGGCGTCGCCCGGGCCAGCAGCAACAGCAGCCTGGTTGGAAAGGCTTCCGTCATGCTCCGGCCAAACTGGCACTCGTTTCCACGAGCCCATCCTGACACGGCTCCCGCGCCGGCCTTCCGGGTCGGAGTGGAAAGGAGACGAAAGAAGTGCAAACGAGTGCAAACCGCACCCCCGGCAGTGGAAAAGTTCTTTCCAACTTTTTCCACAATTGAGGCTTCCCACGTTCTCCCACAAGCGGGAGCCGCCGCCGGCAGTCGGCGCACTCTTTCCGCAGCCGAGATAGCGCCGACTGACGGGTGTGTTGCCCAAAGGGCTACAAAGACAGGGCGGGCACTCTGTGCCTGCCGCAAGCATCCGGAAATGTTTGAAATGCTCGGCCCGCCCGAAGGGTGCCAGAGGGTGGCTTTTTCCGCGTCCGCGCCGCCAGGCAAATGCCGGGCCTGCCCCAGCCGCCACTGATCACCGTCCCCTGGCCATCTGCCATTGAGACATTATCTAGTCGCCATTTGTGGCGACTTGCTTGACTATTTGGCGTTTATTCGCCATATATGACGTGTTATGAAAATCACAAAACAGGCCACGGACGAAGCTCTCCTGCGCGAATTAGGCGGGCGGTTGGCCCGGGCGCGCTTGGAGCGCAATCTCACACAGGCTCAACTGTCGGCGCAGGCCGGCGTTTCCAAACGCAGCGTCGAACGGTTGGAATCGGGCAGCGTGGCCACGCAGTTGTCCGGCTTCATCCGCGTGTGCCGCGCGCTGGATTTGATCGAGCGCTTTGACCTGCTGGTCCCGGAACCTGTGCCCAGCCCGGTCGAGCAACTGAAGTTGCGCGGGCGCAAGCGGCAGCGCGCCTCGGCCAAAAGGCAGCCGAAAGCCCCAGCAAAAAAGTGGCAATGGGGAGATGAACCATGACGCTGGCTGAGGTCAAACTTTGGGGGCGAACCATCGGCGCCGTGTCGCTGGAGGACGGAGCCCGCTTCGCGGCTTTTCAGTACGACCCGGCCTTTGCGGGGAGCGGAATCGAGGTTTCGCCCCTCACCATGCCGCTCGGGGATCGAATCTATCTCTTCCCGGACTTGCCGGAGCCGACCTTCCATGGCCTGCCGGGTCTCCTGGCCGATTCGCTGCCGGACCGATTCGGCAACGCTCTGATTGACGCCTGGCTCTCCACCCAGGGCCGGACGCCACAAAGTTTCAATGCGGTCGAACGGCTTTGCTACACCGGCGCGCGCGGCATGGGAGCCTTGGAGTTTGTGCCGGCTTTGGGACCGAAGCCGCAACCCGCGAAGAGGATCGAAATTGATGCCCTGGTCGGGCTCGCGTCCGAAATTCTAAGCCGGCGCACGAATCTGAAAGCCAGCTTCGCGAGCGACCGCAGGAAAAACGCGTTGAACGACATTCTGCGCGTCGGCACCTCCGCCGGCGGCGCGCGGGCGAAGGCGGTCATTGCCTGGAATCCGGAAACCAACGAGGTTCGCTCCGGTCAAGTGGCGGCGGGAAAAGGCTTCGGTTACTGGTTGCTGAAATTCGATGGGGTCACCGGAAACAAAGACAAGGAACTCGAAGACCCCAAGGGGTACGGAGCCATCGAATACGCCTACTCGCTCATGGCGAAAGCCGCGGGCGTGACCATGAGCGAGTGCCGTTTGCTCGAGGAAAACGGCCGACGACACTTCATGAGCCGGCGCTTTGACCGGCTCGAGGGTGGCGAAAAGCTGCACATGCAGTCCCTGTGCGCCCTGGCCCATTTCGATTTCAATCACGCCGGCGCCTACTCCTACGAACAGGCCTTGCTGACCATTCGCCAGTTGAACCTGCCGATGGCGGCGGTCGAGGAACAATTCCGGCGCATGACCTTCAACCTCATCGCCCGCAATCAGGACGATCACGTCAAGAACATTGCTTTCCTCATGGACAAGACCGGACGCTGGTCGCTGGCACCCGCGTTCGATCTCACCTACAGCTACAACCCGGATGGCCGCTGGACCGCCACGCATCAAATGACGATGAACGGCCGGCGCGACGGATTTGCGCTGGCGGACTTTCGCGCCTGCGCCCGGAGCGCCCTGATGAAACGCGGCCGGGCCGAGGCCATCGTGGAGGAAGTTCGCGCCGCCGTCGCCAGATGGCCGGACTACGCCGAGCAGGCGCGGGTGGCCGGCGGCTGGCGCAAGCAAATCCAGCAAACCCACCGCTTGAAACTCCCGCGCGTCTGACGATCCAGATGAGCTTCAATCAATCCACTGACGCCACCCTCTCGCCCTGCAATCCGGCTCCGCCATCTCTGCTTTAGCGTCATTTCGAGTGTTCAGCGGGAAGCCAACTGCATGGATACCGCCTCAGCCGCCGTCGCCCTTGGCCAGCACCGGCCCGCCCCGCCGCCAGCCCTTCATCCAGCCGTCAACCTCGCTGCCCACAAACCGCACCTGACCGCCGATGCGATAGTGTGGCAGCCGGTAGCGGCTTCGCCAGTTGTCTATCGTCCGCACGTCCACCCCGAACCGGGCCGCCACCTCTTTCCGGGTTAACAACTTCTCGCCTCCAGGCTTTGGAGGCTGACCAACATCGCGTGTCTTCTTCATGTTCGGGGTTCGCTTTCTGCCTTATCCATCAGCCCGTTGGCGGGCCACCCCCAACCTCGGGAACAACGCCCAGTACAAATCCCCGCGCTGCGACACCATTCCCGGGATGTAACTCCTTGTGTGGCAGCGGGTTCGGAACATGACTCCGGCTCGAACCAACAGCACTTGATTCGCGGCACTGCGCTACCATGCGGCCAATTCTATGGAAAGTTTATTATGAATCAAGGACAAAATGATATATTAGCCGTTGACCTGGCTTCAGCGCCGCTTATATTTGCCCTGTCTTGAGGAAAGCGAGCAAATACAATCTGACGGCAATCAGCATCTCCTTGCCAACGATACTCCTGCGCCAAATTGACGATCGGGCTGACCAGCTCGGCATCCCCCGCAGCCAATACCTCGCGCTGCTCGCCCGCAAAGACATCGTCACCGGCGGCCCCCTCACCCTCCCGGCCCCCACCCCGGACCAGGCGCCCAAGCAGATTGACCTCAGCGAGGAAGTCATCGCCTTCCTCAAGTTCGCCCACCCGATCCTGATCGAGCGCGAGCAGATCATAAAGGAATCCCCCAGCAAGCCGCCCCCGCTCGAAGTCGAGCCGCCCGAATCTCTGGCCGAAAAGGCCTTCTGGCTTGGCGTCCTGGACGAGCTGGACGAAATCCTGGAATACAAGTGGCTGCAATCCGAGAAGGCCGGCTACGACATCGGCCTGGACCGCGCCATCCGCGAATGGCTCCAGCAGTACCACACCGCCTGGGCCGCCGCGAACCCGCCGCCACCACACCCGCCGCAATCGCAGTAGCCCCCGCCACACCCAAGCTCGGCCATCCTGCTATCGGCTATCGGCAATGCCCCTTGCCGCGGGCTAGCGCTTCAACATTCGCGCGCCTAACGCCCAGGCCCCATGAACGAAGCCGAAACCAGAGCCGAGCACAATCATCTCCAAATTGATCCGAAACAACCTAAAACGAAGATTCTAATAACATATACTTGCCCTAACCTGGCTTAAGCCACCGGTGGATTTCCACAAAAACCGCCGCATCCCCGTCGCCGGTTCCGCCACTCCGCTGGCCACGAAGGGCCAGGAATCCGGCGTCGGCCGCTGGCACACCGTGCGCCTGGCCACCCTTTCCTTCTGCGAACACCTCCAGATCAAGCAGATCCCCGCGCCCGGCTTGCCCAATCCTTCATCTCTAGCTCAGCTCGTCCCATTCGTCCTCTCGTCCCATTCCCACTTCACGCTTCACCCCAACATTTTCCCCTTTCCACCTCCCGCGTCCCGTCGCACTATTGCGTGACTTTCGTCATGGGCGGCACTTGCGCATCACAGTCAGCCAAGGTGTCCTATCAGGGGCGCCTCCCCCGCACCGTTGCCCCGCCCCAATCCATTTCAGCATTTCAGGTTTCAGCTTTTCCCCTCCCCCCATGCCCCGCTCCGCCAATAAGAAGACAACCCCCAACGGCCGCAACGCCGACACCCAGGCCAACATCGGCTACGAGGAGAGACTCTGGAAAGCCGCCGATACCCTTCTGCCCAAACTTCTCTCGGGCGAGTTGCGGGTGGCGGCTTAAATAGAGAGAATGCATTTATGATCCGCGAACCTGACGAACCCACCGGCCAGCCGCAGCCGCCGTTGAACCCGCACAAGATGTTGCAGCGCATGGAACGGCTCCTGAACGAGACCCGCTCCCCCAAACGGAAGCAGGCCGACGAAGCCCAGCAATTGGTCTATGACGCCTGGGAGGCGCCGACCGACGAGCGGCAGCACGAGCTGATGTGCCAGGCGCTGGAGCTCGACCCGGGCAACGCCGACGCCTTGCTCTACCTGCTCGACCAGTCCGGCCTGGACGAGGAGGCGGAAATCCAGGCGCTGCGGAACATTGTCGCGGCGGCGGCCAAGAGCCTCGGGCCCAAGGTGTTCAAGGAAAACGCCGGCCACTTCTGGGGCTTCATCGAAACGCGCCCCTACATGCGGGCGCGGCAGCGGCTCGCCTACTGCCTGCGCGCCGCCGGGCGCCTCGAGGAAGCCATCACCGAATACGAGGCCATGCTTGAGTTGAACCCCAACGACAACCAGGGCGTGCGCTACGAACTGCTCCCGGCGCTGCTGGGGTTGAACCGGCTGGAACCCGCCCGGGCGCTGCTCAAGCAATACAACGAGGCCAGGTTCAGCGTGGCATTTGCCTGGTGTGCCGTGCTGGAGCGGTGGCTGAGCGGCGACCTGGCCGCGGCCAAGCGGGCGCTGGCCGCGGCGCGGAAGCAAAACGCGCACATGCAGGTCTATATCAAGGGCCATCGCGACCTGCCGCGCCAGATGCCGGACTCCTACGCGATGGGCAGCAAGGAAGAGGCGCTCTGCTTTGCGGAAGTGCTGCGCTCCGCCTGGGCCCGCCACCCGCAAGCCCTGGCCTGGCTGGCCGAACAGCAGATCAAATGACTGACCGTAACGCGGACCCTCTATGAGCTTCAACCCCAGCCAGCCCTACAACGACCTCCCACTCCTGCCGCCCCAGGTTGATCTGGAGACCAAAGCCGTCCTGAAGCGCTGCGTCGCCGCCAATAAAACCCTTGTTGTTGCAACTGCTGCGCGCAGCGCTTCCGCCGCCCCCGTTCATGCTCCTGCTCATCGTCCCGCTCGTGCTGCTGCTCATGTTCCTGCTGCCGATAATGTTGCTGTTGCTGCCGCCGTGACCCTGACCATCTGCTGAACTCTCTCAGAATTCAACGCATGTCCGCCAAGCCCAAGTTCGACGCCCGCAAAATGATGGAAAAGGCCATCCAGGTCATGAAGCAGTCCGTCAACGAGCCGCGGGCCGACCGGAAAGCCAGCCCGCTGGTCGGCGCTGTGCTCGTAGAGCCCGACGGCACCGTTGACACCGCACACCGCGGCGAGCTGAGGCAGGGGGATCATGCCGAGTTCACCCTCCTGGAGCGCAAGCATCCCGACGAACGCCTCGACGGCTCATTCCTCTTTGCAACCCTCGAACCTTGCGCGCCGGGGGCCAGAAAGCACCCCAAGCTTGCCTGCGCCGAGCGCATTGTGAATGCCCGCATCGCCGAGGTCTGGGTGGGCATCGAGGATCCCGACCCCACCGTGGACCGCCGGGGTATCCGTTACCTGGAACAAAACGGCGTCAAGGTCCACTTGTTCGACCTCGATCTGCAGGACCAGATTCGCGAAGCCAACAAGGATTTCATCGCCCAGGCGTTAAGGCGTGCGGCTGAGGCCAAGGATGACAAAACGGCTAAGCCATCGCGGCTGTCCCAGTGGGATGAGCCTCTGGCTGGAGTCGGACTCGCGGACCTGGCGTCGGACGCCTTGGCACGCTATCGCGAGAGAACGAAGATTCCAGACAAGACCATGTCCGCAGCCTTCCTTCAACGATTGGAGCGCCAGGGATTGCTCCGCCGTCGGGGGTCAAAACTGGTGCCGACCGGCTTTGGGTTTCTGCTCTTCGGCAGGAGTCCGCGCGATGTGCTGCACCATGCCGGACTAAACGCGACGCTTGCGTTTCCCGATGGCACCCATGAAATCCACAATTTTGATGCTCCAGCCATCCTGGTGCCGGACAAGGTCGAGCAATGGTTGCGGCCACGGTTGCCCAATGTGATTGACCGCAGCCGCATGACGCGGGAGGAACGCCCGGCGTTGCCCTTCGAACTCGTGCGCGAGGGGGTCATCAACGCGCTGGTGCATCGGGATTACGATTTGGCCGGGGCTACTTGCCACCTGGTGGTGACGCCGGACACGGTCACCGTGAAAAGCCCGGGGGCGCCCCTGGCCCCAGTCACCCTCGAACAGCTCCAATCGTTTAGCGCCCCCATGTATAACCGGAACCCGAAGCTCCAGTTCGCGTTTGGCGGAACAAGATTGGTGGAGGGACGCGGTTTCGGCATGAGAACATTTGGGGCCGTGGCCGCCAAGCACGGCTTGCCGCTGCCAAAGTACGCTTGGGAAGCGCCGTATCTGGTGCTCACACTGTATCGCAGCCCCGCGGGCGCCCTGGTCGATATAAGCCCACAAATCTTCGCCCGTCTAAATCGGGATGCTCGAAAAGCGTGGCAGTTCATGGTCGGTCGGCAGTCAGTGACCAGCCCGGAACTGATGGCCGCCATGGGCTTTGACGAACGCAAAGCACAGCGCGTACTGAAAAAACTGCTGGAGGTTGGCTTGGTTCGCCGTAGTGGCGGGGGCCGGGCAACCCACTACGGGGTGATTCGCCCATGAAGGGGAATCCCGACAAGAATCCCGACAAAGTGTCGGGATTCCGAGAGCCCAACCCTCCACTGCTGGCTGGTCTCGCAGGAACGCACTTCGCGACAGGGTGTCGCGATTGCAGCATCCTGCCAAATGGCAGGATACGCGGCCTCCTACCCGGACATTCTGTCCGGATGGAGTGGAGCCTCATGAGACCGGATCAGAAACCAGTGCCTGTGGCAAATCCCCTCCCGCGACAAAGTGTCGCGAGCGAGAATCCTGCCAAAAATCCCGCCGTTTTGGCAGGATACCCGGACCGTCCCATTTCGACACGTCCGGGGAATATGTCGATGGCTTCGACATATCCCCCGGATGTGTCCCTTTTCAACCGCATTTTCGACATATCCCAGAAACGTGTCCCCGCCTTGGACATATCCCTACCTTCATTCTCTCCGTTTCCTTCTGTAAAATCCGTGCCCATCCGTGTCCATCGCTGGTTGATTCCGACATCAGTGCCAATTCGTGTAATCCGTGTCTGCTCCGTGACCCCATGAAATTCACCGAGTCCACCGTCGAAGAAGCCCCCCTGGAATGGTCCCAGGAACCGGCTAGGACTACCGCCCCGGACCCGAAATCGCCCACGACGGCCTCTTCGTCGAGCGCAAGGGATACGAAGACATCAGCCTGGACCGTGCCATCCGCGAATGGCTCCAGCAGTACCACACCGCCTGGGCCGCCGCCAATCCCGCCTAGCCCCCGAACGTCAGTTCGCGCTGTCCCCTCCGAGCCCACGTAGCGGCCCAGGCGGCGGCTCGTCATACCTCACCGGCCGCGTCCGCGCGGCTCCGGCCGATCCCGACTCGTCGCGCACCGCCCAACATCTCTCTATCCTTCAAAGCGGCGCCATGATACATTTACAGCAAAGAATGAACTACCAGTCCATCATCACCATCGAGCCGGGCAAACGCGGCGGGCGCCCCTGCATCCGCCGCATGCGCATCGCGGTAGCCGACGTTCTAGGCTGGCTCGCCGCCGGCATGACGCATCAAGCCATTCTGACCGACTACCCGGAACTTACCGAGGAGGACATTCGCGCCTGCCTCGCCTACGCTGCCGACCGTGAACGCCGCTTGCTGACCGCTGCATGAAGCTGTTGTTCGATCAGAACCTCAGCTTCAAACTCTGCCAAGCCCTCGCCGACCTCTTCCCCGGCTCCAGCCAGGTCCGCTTGCTTGGCTTGGCGGAGGCCGACGACACCGTCGTTTGGCGGCACGCCCAAGCCAGCGCCTTTGTTTTGGTGACCCAAGACTCCGATTTCGCTGACATGGCCGCCCTCTACGGCCAGCCTCCGAAAGTCATTTGGCTCCGATGCGGGAACCAGCCGACCCAGGTTATTGAAAAACTCCTCCGCGACCACGCTCAGGCAATCGCCGCTTTCGAGCAGGACCCCGCCGCCGCCTGCCTGGAGATCCTGTGACTCCACTCGGGCAACCGTCCTTTTTGCTCCCACATGGCTAAGAGCCTGAAAACGCCGCCGACGAGGACGCCACCGTCGCCCGTGTTGGCGTCCAACAATGAATCGCCAAACGCGCGTTCTAATCACACACGCCACCTCTGGCGCTTAGCCACGCTTCAGAGCCAACGCCACCCCTGGGAGAGGGCCAAACCAGGCGGCGGTTCAACTCGGGAGCGTGCCGAGACCAGCATTCCCCTCAAGCAACCAGTTGCTTTTAGAGTGAAATCCCGCGCTCCCGCCCGCCCGAGTCACAGGTTCTCGCGGCCCCGTTCCGCCTCCCTGCTGCAAACGTGGTCACGCCTCTAGCCCTCGGGCCGGGCAGGCCCACCGCCCACGGCGCGACCCGGCACCTGGCATCCCAACAAGCCCGCACATCGCTCAGCTTGAACCTGACGCTGTGGCCCGCCTTGTAGTAGGGCAGTTACCCCCCCTCTCCTGGCTCACCTCACCGTATCCTCACCGTTACCTCACCGTTGAACCTCTGCAAACTTTGCAGAGGTTCTACGGTGAGGATAGGGAGAGGATACGGTGAGGCCACGGTGGCGCGCTGGTGCCAGCGTCAGGCCATCGGCGGAGCGCCGGCGGTGGACAAGCAGCGCCGGCGTCCTCGCCGGCGAGGACGCCCGCGCTACGCCCGTTCATGCATACGCGCTGCTTTCAGCCCGCCGCCCCGACTTTGGACTTTAGACTTTGGACTGTTGCTGTATATTGACCGGGATGATCGGGTGCTTTCGATCAAAGTCGGTTGCCTGGTTGTCAGGCGTCCTTGCTTGTGTGTGCGCGGGATGGCTGGCCCTGGGAGCCGAGCCCGAGCGCTGCGAAATCTGCGGCAAGGCGTTCGGCTCCGTCCTTTACACGGTCACCGACAAGGTGACGCATGCCAAGGTTTTCATTTGCTACGAGTGCGCCAGTTGCCCGGACGACTGCTACATTTGCGGGCTGCCGGTGCGGGCGCATTACACGAAGCTGGTGGACGGCCGTTTCCTGTGCGCGCGCGACGCCAAGACCGCCGTGCTCAACACGGCGAAGGCGGAGGAGATCTGCGAGGCCATGCGCAACACCCTGGACCGGATGTTCTCGCGCTTCCTGACCCTGCCCGCCACCAACGTCGCGGTCAGCCTGGTGGACCGCGTGAACCTGTATGACGAGCTGACGGTGATGGGCAACGATTTCGAGTGCCCGGACATCCTGGGCTATATTCGCAGCCGGACCAATGGGACCAGCCTCAGCCACGCGATCAGCCTGATGAGCGGTTTGCCGCTGGCGGAGTTCCAGGCCACCTGCGCGCACGAATACGCCCATGCCTGGGTGTTCGAGAACGTGCCCCCGGAACGGCGGAAGACCTTGAGCCGCGACGCCCACGAAGGCTTTTGCGAGCTGCTGTCTTATTTGCTGATGGATTCGCTGCACGCGGAAGAGCAGATCAGCAAGATGTTGCGCAACACCTACACGCGCGGCCAGATTGATCTCTTCATCGCCGCGGAGAAGCAATACGGGATCAACGATGTCCTGGATTGGATGCAATGGGGGGTGAACCCGCGGTTGAAGGCCGCCGACCTGGGCGATATCCGCAATGTGGACATGCCCCGCCCGAAGGCCAGCGTGGCGACCAATGTCGTGGCCTATGGGCCGAGCCCGGTCACCGTGCCGAGCCGGTTGACGCTCAAAGGCATCTCGCGGGCGAAGCGCGAACCCCTGGCGCTGATCAATGATCGCACGTTGGCGGTGGGGGAATCCGGCCGAGTGCGGGTGGGGACCACGAACGTGTCGGTGCGCTGCCTGGCCATTAAGGAGCGCTCGGTGCGAATCCAACTGCTGGACACGGGCGTGGAGACCGAGCTGGAGCTGCGGGACGAGGCCGGCCGGTAGCGCCGGGGGCTCCTGGGATAGAAGGATAAAGGATTAAGGATAAAGGCTAAAACTGGGGAATGAATGGCGGCGTTTATCCTTTAGCCTTTCTCTTTCAGCCTTCTCCTTTGGCGCGTTTGGCGATGGTGGTGAGGATGGCGTTTAGCTGGCGCGTTTCGTCCAGGAGGTCGGCCATCTGCGCTGCCGAAACACAACTGCTGTCAATCAGGAGTTCGAGCCAATACTCGGTTTCTTCGATCTCTTTGAGGCAATCTCCAATCTTGGAGATGAATTCGGCTTTTGACCGGCCACGTGACGCCTCCCGGTAATTTGCGCCGACCGAGGTTCCGGAGCGAAGGACCTGCTTGCCCAGCACCTGCGCGACGGTGTCATTCTTCGGCAGCTTGCAATACATGCGGATGACACGCAGCGCAAACGCCTTCGTCCTCGGTTTCAAATCTTGAGGCCTGTCACTCATTTAGCCTTTAGCCTTCAGCCTTCAGCATTTGCGCGTACTACCCAATTCACTACCTAATTGATTCGGTTATTACCTAATTGGCGAGTTTTTGCCATTGCGCGTTCTGGCCGCGCCCGAGGCACTCGACTTTCTTCCCGCGCAGGTCTTTTAACACCCGGCGGATCATGTCGAGGCTGACGCCCGGGCAGACGTGCTGGAGGTCGCTGACGCTCATAGTTGGTAAACGACTCCACCTTGCGGCGTCAGCACGATCAGCTTCCTGGCGACCAGGGCTGACACGATCTGCTGAACTTCTTCGTCGGACAATTCTTTGCGACAGAAGGAACGGACCGTCGTTAATAATGACTGCTTTCGCTTGGGCCGGCTTGTCTTGTTCTTCTGGAAGCGTTCGACCACCCACTGGACCCGCTCGTCCAACGAGAGGCGGGTCATGGCGACCAGCGCCGGGATCCTGGCGAATTCATCATCCCGGCTGGCCAGGATGCTGTTCGCGCGCAAGTGCTTGATCAATGCGTCGTAATCTTTGTCCCGGGAAAGGATGTGGAAATAGCCTTTGGGATCGGCCCCCGCCTGCAGCCCGACATGATACGCCAGCACCAGGTCCAGAGCGTTGTTGGTCGCCCCCTCCGATTCGATCCACGCCACCTGATCATGGTACCGGTGGATCTGCCTGGCCAGCAGGGAGGGGAGCGTCTTCCGTCGCTGACCAACCACCAGGAACACCTTCGCGGCCTTGTCGGCGATGAGATCGAGATCCACTTCTTGTACGTTCTCGTAATCAACAAAGATGTAGTTTGTCCGGATGGCTGCATCTGTGGTCATAATTCTCGTTTGAAAGTTTTGTCCAAGATGGCTGGGACGCGCGCTTCTTGTTCGGCAAATTGTATTTGTTTCAGCCTATCTGTGTCTCGCGCCACCTGGCCATCATATAGTCATTTCCACTGTTGACAATGCATTACTGTCTTCCTGCATTGTCTTCGGTTCGAGGGACAAAAGTCAGCCCTGTGCCGTGTGAGCGGTGCGCTGATTATAGCAGGCGCCGCACTCCGCTCTGCGCGTGTCATTCACGTCTACCACTTTTGGAAGACTGGGTGGCGGTGGGTTGATAGGGGTGTATTGGGGCACTTGGGCATAAGTCGAAGAATCAATCTATCGGTTTCATCCTTGACTGGGCTCGTGATCTTTGGTAGCTGATAACTAGGTTTATGAAAGGCTCTTCCGTGCCGGGTTCGGTCTTGCCGCTGCTGATTCCACTACTGCTGCTTTGCGGCAGCCTGCAGACTGAAGCGCGCGTTTACTTCATCTCCAACACAAACGACACAACTGGGGTTGCGAGCCTCCGCGGCGCCGTGATTGACGCGAACCGTAATGGGGGACACAACCGTATTATCCTGGGCCAGGAACAACGTCACGGGGGACGCCATCGGCAACCGAGCCAGTGGACTTATGGTCTGACAATTCCCGGCTCGAACGAGGATGCGGCGCTCACTGGCGACCTGGACATCACGCGGGGCAACCTGGAGATCGTTGGGACCGGCCCGGATGTCACCATTGATGCGGCGGGTTTGGGGGATCGCGTATTCCACGTTCTGCCGGGCGCGCACGTGAGGCTCGAAGGCCTCACGCTAAGTCGGGGTCTTGGAACCCAGGCTGGCGGGGCGATCTACAATGCTGGCGAGCTTCAAATCGAGCGTTGCGTCATTACCAACAACTCCGGCGGCAGTTCTGGTTGGGGTGTAGATACAGGCGGGCCTGGCGGCGGCATTTACAACACGGGCAGGATGACGCTGCGCTATTCGGTCGTGACGGGCAATAGCTCCGGGTGGGGTAGTGGAGGCAACGGCGGTGGCATCTTCAACGCCGGGAAGCTTGGGATATACCATAGCCGTATTACCAATAATTCAGGGGGATTCGATGGCTGGGCCTTGGACGGTGGCGGTGGCATATATAATGCCGCCGAACTCACCCTGAGTCACTCTTTGGTTGCAGGGAATACCGCGCGGCAAAATTGGGCCGGATGCGCCGGCGGTGGCATTGTTAATACCGGGACGGCCAAGCTTGAGCAGAGTGTCGTCACGGCCAATTCGGCTGCTCCCGGCTTGGGCTATTTTGGGACGGGATTCGATGGAGGCAGCGGTGGCGGCATCTACAGCTCCGGCCTGATGACCGTAGAAGACTGTTTAGTAAGCAACAATTTCAGCGGCCAAGGAGGCGACGGGAACCTGCCTGGGGGGGTTATTACCTTGTCTGCGCCTGCCGGACCGGGCGGTAGCGGGGGCAGCGGAGCTGGCATCTTCAACGCCGGGCAGATGCTGCTCAAGAGGTCCACGGTTGCTGGTAATACCAGCGGTAACGGCGGAGCCGGCGGCAACGCCTATTACGGCACGGGCGGCAATGGAGGTGAGGGAGGTAGTGGCGGTGGGATCTTCAGCCTCGGAACCTTGAATATGGAAAGCTGCACAATTAGCAGCAATCGTTGTGGAAGTGGCGGGAATGGCGGCAGCGGAGGGGCCCTTAATGGCACTGGGGGAGCCGGCGGCTCGGGCGGCGGGGCTTACAACGGAGGCGGGCTAGAGCTGACCTCATGCACCGTCGTGCTTAACGAGAGCGGTAACGGAGGTAACGGGGCAAGCGGCTCTATCAGCTACTCTGACCCTGTTCCTCCCCCTCCCGCTGGTGGACAGGGGGGGAATGGCGGCGGCATTATGAACGGCGCGACCAACGCACAAGTCGTAATGCGCAACACCTTGACTGCCTTCAATCTGGCTGGAGTCGGGGGAGCAGGCGGAACCAACACCTCTGACAACTGGCCACCAGTCATTACCGGGGTGGGGAGTTCGGGGTCTGAAGGCTCCGACCCTGACCTTGCCGGACCGTTTATTTCAGAAGGCTACAATTTGATTGGCATCGCCAACGACGCTACTGCCCTGGCCAGTCTCCCTAATGCTGACCAAGTCGGCAGCATCGTCTTGCCAATCAATCCTCTCATCGGCCCCCTGCAAATGAATGGAGGCTTCACCCCGACGCACGCACTGCTACCCGCCAGTCCGGCCATTGACCAAGGCAACAGCTTCGGCATTCACTGGGATCAGCGTGGCGCGCATCGGCCCCACGACTGCCGGCCTCTCCCGAACGCGCCAGGTAGCGACGGGAGTGACATCGGCGCGTTCGAGCTCGGCCCGCCGCAACTGCGGGAGAGACATTAGCAAGGGGCTTAGCGTGACGCCGGTTTCGACGCGTCTTCGCGCCTTGGTTGTTCACTTCCCACTGCGGCACTTAGGTTAAATCGTGTGGTTTCCAGACCGGGGATGGGGGGAGGCTGGGAATGCCGGGAGCGGAGCTGGATGGGTTATGCTAAGGCTTGGCGCCGGGGGCTTCGGCCAGCAGTTTCTTCACTACCTGCTCCACATAATTGGGCTGCAGGCCGATGATGCGCACTATCCCCTTGCGGTCCACGATTGCATAGGTGGGATAATAGTGCACCTGCCAGGCCTTTTCGGAGGCGAGCTGCGGGTCGCAGGCGGTCGGATAGGCCATGCCACGGGCACTGGCCGTCTGCGCCATTTTCTCCTGCCCCCGCTTCGAAGTGCACACGCCGACGATGACCAGGCCCTTGTCCTTGTATTTCTTCAGCAGCTCGTTGTTGTGGGGAATGGCCGCCATGCACGGGCCGCACCAGGTGGCATAGAAGTCCACCACGACCACCTTGCCTTTCATGTCTTCGGGTTTGACCTGGCCGTTGACCCAGCCGGCGAGGTCCAGCCTGGGCATCGGTTTGCCTTCCAGCGCCGCGTGCCTGGCCCGCGCCTGGCTGTCCCAGTCCCAGGTCCAACTGTCCGGGAATTCTCCGCCGCGAACGCTCAGGACCGAGGCGAAGCTCAACGCGAACAACCAGACTTGTAGTCTGTTCATGAGCGATTCGATATCACGGCGGCACCCGCCAGTCAAGACGCGCCCGGCAGGCCCCACCCGCGGTGTCGGGCCGCGTTTCAAGGCCCTGGATAGCGCACCTTCAGGATCGTCAACTCCTCACCGCCTGCCGGTGATTGAAACCGCACGCGATCCCCCGCGCTCCGGGACAGCAGCGTCCGCGCCAGGGGCGAGATCCAACTGATTCGCCCCGACGCGGGATCGGCCTCGTCCACGCCAACGATCTGGTATTGCGCTTCCTCGCCGTCTTCGTGGCGGAGGGTCACCGCGGCGCCGAACGCAACCTTCGTCGGGTCGGCGGGAGTCTCGGCCACCACCACCGACTGCAGCGTCGCCTGGAGCCTTCGGATCGCGGCATCCAGTCGCCGTTGATCGGCCTCCATGCCCTCCCCGGCGGACGCCCGTTTGGTTTCGAGAAGTGCCTGCAGCCGATGCCGCAGTTTGTCCGCGCCCTCCCGGGTGATGTAGTTGCGCGTCCCCGGCGGCAACTGGGGCCGAACGGACGGCATTTCCTCCGCCCCGCTTTCCTCCAACTCGCGCTTGAAGGCCCGGCTCACGCATCAACGTTAAGGCGCCGGCAAATCAGGAACAAGTAAATCAGTCGAGCCCGGCCACAGCTCGACATGGCCACGGGCAGCGCTGCCGGGTCTCCTGGCCGTTGACATGCCACCGAACAGGTATATGGTGAGAAACACCCATACCAGACTTATGGGTGACGCAAGCACAAGAATGCCATGAAAGCTGCAGCTTCGCTTACTCTCAGCGGCCTGCTGTGCGGGATCGCGCTCAACTCCAACGCCGCCACCGCCACCATCCTCGGCTGGAACAACCTCGGGATGCACTGCATGGACAGTGATTACTCGGTGTTCACTATCCTGCCGCCCTACAACACCATCGAGGCCCAGCTCATCGTCGGTGGCAAGCTGGTTACCAACGGTGCCGGCTACACCGTCACCTATCAGGCATTGGCAGACCCGTCGCGGTCCATCAACTCCACCGCGGTCGGCAAGGGCAATTTCTACACCTACACGCCTTGGCTTTATGGCGCGCTCGCGCCGGACCAGGGGCTCCTTGGGTGGCCCATGCCGGGCCTGGCCAACATCCCGCAAACCAACGTCTTCGAGACCCTCAACGAACCCCTCCATGGCGTCTTCACCCGGGTCAATTGGTGGCGCGCCGAGGGCATTCCGATCACCCCTTACGACGACGCGCTGCGCAAGAATCCCTACCCGCTGATGCGCATGCTCGCCCGGAACAGCGCGAATCAGCCTATCGCCACCAACGACGTGGTGCTGCCGGTGTCCGATGAAATGGACTGCCGCGTCTGCCACGGCTCCGGCACCCAGGCGGCGGCGCAGCCGGGCGCCGGCTGGGTTTGGGATGGCCTTCCGGAACGGGATTATCGGCTGAACATCCTGCGCCTGCACGACGAGCGGCAGTTCGCCCAGCATGCGGCGGTTTATGCGGCGGCACTGGCGACCTACAACTACAACCCCGCCGGCCTCTACCGTCGCGTCACTGCCGAGGGCAAGCCGGTCCTGTGCGCCCGGTGCCACGCCTCGGAGGCGCTCCAAACCACCAATTATCCCGGCGTCCAGGCGCTGACCACCTCGGTCCATTCCCGGCACGCCAACGTGATGGACCCCGAGTTGAATATCACGCTGGACAACTCCGCCAACCGTGCTGCCTGCTACCGCTGTCATCCCGGGTCCACGACCCGTTGCCTGCGCGGGGCGATGGGCAGCGCGATTGCCGCCGACGGCTCGATGGAGATGCAGTGCCAGAGTTGCCACGGCAACATGAGCGCCGTGGGCTCTTCGGCCCGCGTCGGCTGGATCATGGAACCCAACTGCCAGTCCTGCCACGTCGGCACGGCCACGAACAATCCCATACGCTACACCTCCGCCTTCGATGCCCCCGGCCACCCGCGCGTGACGGCGGATCAGACTTTCGCCACCACGCCCGATACTCCTCCCACCTCGAACCCGCCGCTCAACCTTTCCCTCTACCGCTTCTCCGTTGGTCACGGCGGCTTGCAATGCTCCGCTTGCCACGGCTCCACCCACGCCGAGTTCCCCAGCGCACACGCCAATGACAACCTCCGCAACATTCGCCTGCAAGGCCACGGTGGGGTAATGATCGAATGCACCGCCTGCCATGTCACCATGACCGCCAACAGCACCAACCTGAATCGCGGCCCGCATGGCCTGCATCCCCTCAACCAGAACTGGGTGACCGGCCATCACGACCTGCTGGGGGACAATAAGGCTCAGTGCAAAGTCTGTCACGGAACCGATTACCGGGGCACAGTCCTTTCCCGCGCGCAAACCAACCGCACCTATAATGTCTTCGGCACCACGATCACGTTCAATCGTGGCGATACGATTGGCTGCTACAACTGTCACCAGGGTCCCGGGGAGGGCAATCGGAATACCAACGCCGCGCCGGTCGTGGCCGGCGTGCTTACTAACACCACCAACGACAAGTCGGTGGACATGCTGCTGTCGGTCACTGGCGCCGGCGCCAGCCCTCGCATCATAACCCAGGCCACCAACGGCGCTGTCGGGCTGAACCCCAACACCCGCGTCGCCACTTATTTCCCCAACCCGGGCTTTGTCGGCGCCGATCAGTTCACCTTTGCCGCCTATGACGGTTCCAAGAACTCCACCTTGGCCACGGGCAGCGTCACCGTGGCCCAGGGGCCGTTCTCCCTCGGGGCGGTGGCCCATGTCCCGCCCACTTATCCTGCCGGCTGGCCGGTCGCCTTTGCGGTCGTGCCCACGGTCACCAACCACGCCGCGGCTGTGACCTGGGACTGGAACTTCGGCGACGGCTCGGCCCATAGCACCAACCAGTACGCCGCCCACGCCTACGCGCTGCCCGGCACCTACAACTGGAGTGTGACCTCCACGGTGTCCAGCGCTTCCACCGTCAACAGCGGCAGTATTGTTATCGGCAGCCCGGTGCAGCTCGCGGTCATGCGCGCGCCGAACCAAGTGATCCTCTCCTGGCCCAACACCATCGCCGACACGCTGCTGGAGGGCAGCGGTGCGCTCGGCCCTTGGGCGAACTGGCAATGGGTGACGAACCTGCCGGTTGCCGGGCCGAGCTTGCTCAGCGTCACGCTGCCTGCCACCGGCACGGAGTTCTTCCGGGTGCGACGCCCCTGGTAACCGCACCCCACGCCGGAACTGGATTGACTAAGCGCTGATCGCTGGTGAATGAATTCTGCGCCTGGAGGACACCCCCCAGTCGCACCGGCACGGCTGGCCGGGGCCCTGTGATGGCGGGCGGCCAGGGAACGATGCGGCAACAGGAACCGGTTCGAAATTGACTGCCGGAAAGGCTCCAGGCAAGCTGCTGCGAAATGTCGCCAGCCGAAATCCTCCTCCTCGCGCTAGGGCTGGCCATGGACGCCTTCGCGGTGGCGGTCGGGGTGGCTATGCGGGGCCACGTCACTGGGCTGCGGCCGGCATTTCGCCTGTGGTTTCACTTTGGGCTGTTTCAGTTTCTCATGCCGGTAATCGGCTGGTTTGTCGGCCTGAAGGTCGCCCACGCCATCGGGACGCTGGATCACTGGGTCGCCCTGGGGATATTGAGCTATGTCGGGGGGAGAATGATCTATGGTGGCTGCCAGACCGAGCCGGCTCAGGAACGCGCCCCGGATCCGACGCGCGGCTGGCCGCTGATGCTTCTGAGCGTGGCCACCAGTGTTGATGCGCTGGCCATCGGGCTGAGCCTGGCTATGCTGCGCGTCAGCATCTGGTATCCCAGCCTGGTCATCGGGGTGGTCACCGCGGCGTTATCCTTCCTGGGCGTGGAATTGGGCTGCCGCCTCGGACGCCGCTTCAGCAGCCGCGCTGAAATCATCGGCGGACTGATCCTCATTCTTATCGGGGTGCGCATCGTCGCGGCCGATTACACCTGAAGCCCCGGCCCAATCGAACGGGGTGACGTCCGGCTGCCCGCCGCCTACCGCAGGACCAGGGTCTTGCGCTGGCCGTTGATCTGCAGCGTCACCTGGGTCCGGTCAATGGCGACAACGGTTGCTCCGCTCACCCAGTCTCCCACGCACACCGTTTGGCGGTTTACGATCGCCGCCGGCCGGCCAACCGCGTAAATGATGCCGTTTAATCGGAACTCGGGCTGCGCCTTTTCCGGGGACGGCGGCGCCTGGGTCGCCGCCTGGGGAGCGGTCGGGACAACCGGCTCGGGCTCCGCCAGGGACGGCGCCGGGCTGAGAAACAGGGCGGCAACCGTTGCCAGGGTTTCCTCCGGATCGGCCATCGCCGGGGTGGCTTCGGGCACCGCGGCGGGAGCCGGTTCCGGCGCCGGCGCCGGGGCCACAACCCTCGCCGCCCGGTCGGGAATAGGATCAGGTGCCAGAGCGCGCACGGGCTCCTCGGGCTGGCTTTGGAGCCAGAGCGCCAACAAGCCCAAGATTATGGCGGCTACGCCTGCGTAAACCCAGCGTCCCGGGCGGGAAGCCGGCGCCACCGGCAGGCTGTCTTCGCTCCCCGGCTCGCCCAGCGTGGCGGTCCGGGTTGCGACTGCGGGCGCCGGCAACTGGTTCGCGGTGCACTGCGGCGGCGCGACGGAGAGCACTGGAGTGACTGCCTGCGGCTGACTGGCTTGGGCCGGCTCGGCCTCCGGGCCGGCGCCGGCGCCCCGGCGGCCTGCAAATACCGCCCGCCACACCGGCAGACGCTGCAGCAGCCCGATTTCGTTCAGGAAGGCCGGGCTCATCACGGGCGCCACCCGGAACTCGTCACGCGGCTGGCACTCGTGTTCGAGGACGTTGGCGATGTGGACGGCAGCCAGCGGCGTCAGGGACTGGTGTTCGCCCAGGGGCGGTTCATGGTGGAAGGCCGCGGCCTGCACGACGGAGCCGGGCAGGTTCCACATCCCCACCAAGCAGGCCCCGATTTCGCCGTGGTTGGCGCCGAACATCTCCGTTTCAATGTCCCACAGGGGAACGGGCTGCTTGCGCGCGAGGGAGTGGACGCGTCCATACAAGTCATCAAAATTCGTCGCCAGCACCACCTTGCCGAGGTCGTGCAGGAGCCCGGCCACAAGCGCTTCGCCGGCCAGCACCCGGTCTTTGGTCTCGTAAAGGACCAGGTCCCGGGCGAGCTGCGCCACCTGGACGCTGTGTTGCCACAGTTTCTCCAGGGACAAGTAGCCCGGCCTCAACTGGCTGTGTTCGGCCAGGAAGCGCCGGGCCAGCACGAGCGCCTTCACGGTCTCCAACCCCAGCGCGGACACCGCCGCCGCCGGGTCGGTGATGTGCCGGGACAAGCCCGGACCGGTCGAATCGGTCAGCCGCAACAGCTCCGACGTCAGCGCCGCATCTCCGGCGATGATTTCTCCCACCTGCCGGTCGGTAATGCCCGGCGATTCCAGGGCCTTGAGCACCTCGGAGTATATGGGGGGAACCGCCGGCGCCGCGTCGGCATCAGCGCCCGGGTCATCTGCGCTTGGGGCGCCCTGCGCATCCGCCGGGGCCAGGCTATTCTCGATCCGGCTCTTCAGCGAGACGGGCTCGACGGGTTTGGGCAGAATCTCGTGCGGCCCGGTAACATACGCCGCCACCAGCGCCAGGTCGGCTTCGTAAGCCAGCAGGAAGCGGGTCATCTCCGGGCGCCTTTCCAGCGCCTGGCTCAGCAACTGGCTCGCGTCGGGTGAGCCGAGGTTGAAGTCCACCAGGAACGCATCGAATGAGCGCCGCTCCAGTTGGGCCAAGGCATCTGCCTCGCTGCACACCGGAGTTGCCTCCCACCCGGCGCCTAACGCCTGGGTGATGTCCACTAACGCCTGGGGGTCGGCGAGTGCCAACAGTATGCTCTTGGTGCTCATAATCTCGCCGGATTGACAGCAGCTTTTTGACCAGAATCACAGAGCGCGGCTGTAACTGGCCCGCGATGGCTTAACAACGCCAGGGCCGTGTCTCAGAATGAGACGAATCCCCCAAAAACGTGGTGCGCTTATCAACAGGCCCGGGGCGTCAGGCAGGAGGCGGGGTCTTCTCCCGCAAGAGGCTGAACCGCAGGCAGAACCGGCGGCCATGGCCGGTCAGCAGCCAGGCCGAGAGCAGCAACAGAACGGTGTTCTCGATCACCTTGTGGCAGATAAAGACTTCTCCCGCGCCGCAGCCGCAATCGAACTTCACCGCGCAGAAGGGAATGTGCGAGGCGGCGACGATGGTCAGCGCCCGTTTGACGACAATGAATGTAAACGGCACCAGCATGGCAATGAGGTTCAGCGCCGTCCCCCGGACGGCCACGCCGGCCAGCAGCAGCACCCCGCAATAAACCTCGAACCAGGGCAGCGCGGCGCCGATCGCGTTGAGCAGGAACGGGTCGGTCACCAGGTCGTATTGGCGCACGAGTTTCAGGAAGGCCTCCGGGTGCGGCAGGGCTTTGTGCAGCCCCATGAAAATGAACACGCAGCCCAGCCACCAGCGGGCGAGCACCGCGGCGGCATTGCGGGCAATGCCGGTCAGCAGCCAGAGCCCGGCGAGCACTTCCAGCCAGGGCGCGGTGAGGGCGATCAGGCTCGCCAGCGCCGGGTTGGACACCAGCAGTTGCTCCCGCACGAACCGGAGGTATTCAGCCCCGTGGAAGACTTTGCTCAGGCCGAGATAGATGAACAGGCCGCCCAGCAGCCAGCGCGCCAGCCGGGCGGCGATCTCCGGGAGGTGTCGTGGCTCAGGGGACGGGATCGGCTTCACTGGTTCGTTCCCCCGGGGCCGGCCGAAACAGCCGAGTGCGTCAGGTTGGTGAGCTGGCCGCTGTTGCGCGCGCCGAGCTCGACCGGCAGGCCGTGGGCGCTCCATTCGTCCATGCCACCGCCATACACAAACACTTTCTCCTCCGGCAGGCTGAGGCTGTCGCGCAGCATGATCGCCGCGTGCTCGCTGTCGTCACAGTCCCCGCCATTGCAGTAGAAGACGATTTGCTGCGCCGCCAGGCAGACGGCGACGACGTTGGCCAGGTAGTCCTCGGGCCGAAACCGGTCGAAGTGATACGCGCCGGGAATATGGCCCGCGCGGTAATGCTCCTCGTCGCGGGCGTCAATGAAGATCACCGCATCGTCCTGGCGGGCGGGGTCGCGAAAGAACTGCGCCACCCGGTTGCTGTCGGCCAGTTGGAGGCCCTGCTCCCGGAGGCGCGCGGAGAGCAGCTCGAGGGGGGTGTTAGTCTGCGCGAGCGCGGCGCCGGTGGCGTTGGTTGGCGCCGCGGGCGCGGGCAAGCCCGGCTTGGCGCCGGGGAAGTAATCCCGGGTGAGCTCGAGGCGGCGGGGGGAGAGCCCATTGGCAACAAAGGCCAGGGTGGCGCCGAGGACCGCCACCAGCGCCCCCTCCTGCAGGACTCTTTTCACCTAGGGAGTCGGCGGCAGCGGCGGCGGTTCGGGCAGCGGCTTGATCGTGCGCGCCGGATTCGGCCTCACCGGCGCCGCGGGCGCCGTGGGCGCCCCGCCCGGACGCGGCATCTGCATGATCGGCACTTTGACCACCGGGTACTTGGGATTGCTCGTCTTGAAGGTCAGCTCGGCCTGCTGGCCCCGGGGAAGCTCAAATCCCTGGGGAAAGCTCACCAGCGCCGAAAAGGACTTGCCCGGCTGCATCGCCTTAAGCTCGGGTTTCGCCCCGGGCGCGTTGACAGCCGGGTCGGACAACCGCAGATCATTCGTGCTCTGGTTCCGAATCGAGACGGAGCTGGTCACCGCGCTCGCCAGCGGCCCCGGCCCCAGCGTGATATAGGAGGGGATGACGACCACGGCGGGCTGGATGTTGGCCATGGCGGGCACGCTGATCGTGGCCGGGTTGGTCCAGCCGGTCTGCAACGTGATCTGCGCCTGCACACTCCCCATCGTGAGCGGCGGCACTGTCGAAATCGTCAACTGGTAGCCTTTGCCGGGGGTGTTGGTCTTCAGCTCGGCGGCGAACATGCGATTGTTGCTCTGGGGCGCCGCCAGCAGCAGCGGCTCCTCCGTATTGTTCGTAATTGTCACCACCGCGGTGGACGTCTCCGAATCCGGCGAAAGGTTGAGCACGGCCATGGGGGGAGCCACGTCAACCGCTTTGAAAACCGTGCCTTTGATCTGCAGGAACACCGCGGGCTGGTTCGTGACGTTGCAGTTGACCGTCACCTGTTTGAAGACCGGCCCGTTGTAGTTGCCGGTGTTGAACTGGATGGGAATCGTGCCGGTCTGGCCGGGCTCGGCCTGCTTCGTCCATTCGCCCGCCGTGGTGCAGCCACACTGCGGCTGCACCGAGTTGATCACCAGCAACGCGTCGCCGGTGTTGGTGTACACGTAGGTGTGCTTGGCCGGCTCCCCGGCCCGAATCCTCCCGAAATCAAACACCAGGTTGTCGAACTGGATCCTGGGCCCTACCGCGCTGGGCGTGGCCGGAGCAGCGGCCGCGAGAGCCGGTGCCGGCTGCGCCACGCTCAGGGCGGTCGCCGCCGCCAAGGTTAAGAGTGCAAAAGCCAAGCGCTTCATTGGTCTATTCATAAATCGTATCTTAGCGGGTAATATCTAAGATAATGCCCCGCAGGGAAAGCCCATTTTCGCGCCCCGTAAGGCCTTGGCGGCGCATCTCACTTTCCTGCCAGGGGAAGGTCGGGACCCCGACATTCCTGTCGGCGCCGGCTGCCAACTGAGCCGCGCGCCGCACCACTTGAGCGCCGGGGTCGGCTCGCGGCCCGCATGACCCAGAAGCCCAGTAGCATCCCGATCCGGGGCATATGCCGCTCCGCCCTGGCCTACTTCACCGTCACCTCACCGTATCCTCACCGTAGTACCTCTGATAGCCTATCAGAGGTACTACGGTGAGGATAGGGAGGGGAGACGGTGAGGTGACGAAGGGGGACTGGCGCGGGGGTGGGTTCAGGCAGAGAATATCCCGAACCGGGCCTTTCGCGCCTTGACCCCCTGAACCCCCAGGCATAGCGGCGGCCCGGCAGAGCGCGCAACGTGCCTGGGGCAACCGGCCCGCGAGGCCGCGCCGGGCGTAACTCCGGCGGCGAAAGGAAATATTTGAGCAATGACTGATGTTATGCTATCTAATGGGCCATATGAAACAATTAATAGTACTGTTCAGCGTGGCGGCCCTCTCGTTTGCGTTACAGGCGGGCGACGGCGCTTGCGCCAAGGACAAAGGTTCCTGCTGCAAGGCCAAAGCCGCGGCTTGTGAAAAGGGCAAGACTTGCGTTTGCGAGAAGGGCAAGAAATGCGCCTGTGGCAAGGACTGCAAGTGTAGCTGCTGCGCCGAGAAGAAGGCCAAGAAGGAAGCTAAGTAACCGTCGCCGGGCCCGCCGGGGCGGCGCATTCCCGTTTACCTTCCATTGATCTGGTTGCCAAAGCCGCTGCGGCCCTCTTAAATCAGCGGGTGCAGCTCGAATGGCTTTTTGGGCCCAAAGCGCCCGCGGCACCGGAGGATCACTGGCTCCAGGTGGGCGCGCGGCCGGTGCGGCTCTGGCTCGTCCGCAACCGCCGGGCGCGGCGCTATATCCTGCGGCTGCGACCCGACGGCGCGGCCCGCGTGACTATTCCGCGCGGCGGATCGCCGGCGGAAGGTCGGCGCTTTGCCGCCCGCCAGGTTGCCTGGCTGGAGCGGCAGCTTTTGCGCCAGGCCCAGCGTCCGCCCCGCCCCAGGACCTGGCTAGCAGGAAACGAAATCCTCTTCCGGGGCGACAGCGTGCGGCTGGAGACCGGCACGAATGGAGACAACGGACTGGTCCGCTTCGGCACCGAAACCGTGAGCGTGGCCGATGCGGCCGGCGACCTGCGCCCGGCCGTCGAGCGGCATCTCCGGCGGCTGGCCGCGCGGGAGCTGCCGCCGCGCGTGCTCGAACTGGCCGCCCGGCATCGCCTGCCCGCGCGGCGCGTCACCATCCGCAACCAGCGCTCCCGCTGGGGCTCCTGCTCGCGGCGCGGCACCATCTCCCTCAACTGGCGCCTCGTGCAGACTCCCCTGTTTGTCCGCGACTACCTCGTGCTGCACGAACTGGCGCACCTCAAGGAGATGAACCACTCCCGGCGGTTCTGGAACGAGGTGGCGCGCCTCTGCCCGGACTACCGCGAAGCGGAGCGCTGGCTCAAACAGCACTCCCGCCTGCTGGCACCGCCTTAGGGCCCGCTTAAAAAGCGGCCATTGGGAAAGGCAGGCGTCCACACGAGCCTTGCCTGTCGCCGTCGCCGGCCGGCAGCGGACCGGCCCCACGCGCCAGGCAGAAAGCCGGAGCAGCGCCCACCGTGCCCCGGGCTTGCGGGGGAAAAAGCGCGAAGCCCGCGTCCCGTCCTGACGGACAGCGGGCTGTAACCTGGATAGCTGACAGCTAAGCAGGCGACTGTTGCCGAAGCGGCAACCTGTCATAATCAGGCTTTAATTGGCCGGGTTAGACTCATTGTTGGCGCAGCCGAACACATGTCCTCCCGTCCGAGGGGGATGGGGGTGGCCCTGCAACCCAGACCGCCCGCCGCGTTGGGTCCGACTGGCCAGGCCGTCAGGAACAAAACGCAACACGGAACACGCAACCCGCACGCAGAGGTCCGTTTATGAAAACAAGGAATATCCACAGCAGCATCCTCACCCTCATCCTGTTCCATTTCCTGGCCGTAAGCGCCCGGGCCTTCGACTGTGGATTTCAGCCAGACGTGACTCTGGGCCTCCTAACATTAGGGGAAGAAGTCCACCAAGCTATCGTTAGGGATGGCCTGTCCCGCGTGAAGGGATATCACGTAAACTGGAACATCGTGGTGGGAGACTATTTGAAGTTCTTCGACCTTGACCAGCAGAACGAGCGGGTGGATGACTCGATTGGGCAACACATGGAGAAATACCACTTTGACGACGAGAAGTTGATGCAGTCTTCACGCCTGCTGGCAGAGAATAAGGAAACTATCATTCAGGCGGCACTGGCAGGGCAAGGGTGGAATGCGCGGAAGCCACTGGGCGAGTCGTTCCACACTCTCGCGGATTTCTATTCTCACGGGAACTGGGTCGAGCTGGGTCACAAGAATGGTGAGGTTTATCCCCTGCTTGGACGCGAACTCATCACCGATCCTGCAACCGGCTGGGCGAACTGCAACGTGACCTGTGCCAGCAAATACCATAAGATATGTCTGTGGTGTTGGCGGAAGAACTGTAAGTGTAAATGGTTCATCGAATGGTGGGGATACGATAATAACCATCTGGGGAATGCGGGCCTTACCACGCTGACAACCGGGTATTCCTGGAGACTCCATCCTTTTGGCCGAAAGGTAATTCATGGCCTTAACAAGCTTGGCATTGATGGTCTCAACAAGGACGAAGCACGCCGACCCGGTTACTCTGAGGCGTATCACTGTGCCGTCAACGCAATCTCCAACTATGTGGCGCAAATCCTGGACGATGTTCGGATCAAAGGTGCCAGTGACGAAGCAATCATTAGCGCGCTCAGGACCCTCGGATTCGAATACGGGACTCAGGTTCATCCGGTGGGCTTTGTCGTGGACAACTCGGCGGACATGCCGGACAGCGTTTTTGCCGAAATCAAGCAGCAGGTGCACGACCTCGTCGCAGCCCACCGGGGCCGGGCGGATGAGCCCCCCTTCTACGTTCTCCAGTGGTTTGACTTTAATCCCTCTATTCCGGAACCCTGCGTAACCCCCAGCGCGACCGCTTTCCTGAACAAGCTGGATACCCTGGCCAGAAACACGACGAGCGGACCGTGCCTCAAGGCTTTCATTCCGGCAATGTTCTCTGCGGTGGACCGCTGTGATGCATACGCCACGGTCTGGGGGTTCTGCGGCGACAATGTCGAGGGTTGTTTCGATGTGAATGGACAAAGCGGCTGCTATGTGTCCCTGGGCACGATTGAAAGCATAGCTCTGTATCGCCATACACGAATCAACGTGGCCATTCGCTACAACTGTCCCAGCAAGAAGAGCCAGGCCATCTTCGACATCGCCAACGCGACGGGTGGCAACGTTTTTGTAATCGGGCCCAACGCGACCACGAATCTCACCGGTCTGATGGACAGTGACATTTCCGGCAATGTTGTGCCGCTGTTGTCCGTGTCCGGCACCCTGGCCACCAATACCGTGAAGGAATACACGGTTCCCATAGATTCCACGGTAACGAACGTCACGTTCGTGGTCTCAGTGGAGACCAATACCGCCATTTCGTTTGTCACTCCCTCCGGGGCTGACCTCACGAATGCCCCGTGTTGTCCGATTTGGGAACTCATGGATGGCCGGGTGGCCACTGTGGCGCAGCCTGAGCTGGGCAACTGGCACATCCAAGTCGAAGGGTCGGGTCATTTCTCGGTGAACGTCAACGCGATGACGCCAATAGCATTGAGCCGGTTTGCTTTTCTTGAGGACAAGAGCAACACGGGTGCCGGAGTCTACATGCCCATCCCCGGCCAACCAACCGAAGTGACCAACGCGGCCAAAGCATTCCTGTCTGGCATTTATAGCAATGCCAACTTTAGCCTGGTGACCCCGGCAGGCGATCTGGTCCAGTCCTTCGCTATGGCTCCTTATACTGTGACGAACCTGCCGACCAATGGAATGGACGGGGTGGTTTACACCGGAACGGTTGCTCTGGCCTCCCCACCGTTCAAGGTCATGGCTACCGGCTCGGATATCAATGGCTACCCATTCCAACGCGTCTTCCCGCAGGTCTTCCAGCTTCAGTCTGTGGAAGTGAGGTCCTTGAAGACCAACCTGAACCCTATCACCCCGGGTGTTCCCTCTCACGTTCGCTACCTGGTCAGCAACCGGGGAAGCAATGGTGTGTTCGCTGTGGGCATGGCGGCCTCTCACGCCATCGTAACCAATCTGGAGCCGACAACGCTGAGTTTGGCCAATGGTGAAACGAATGTGGTCGAGGCGGACATTATTCTGTCTGCGGGAACCAACAACCCCACTCGCGAGTATATCACCGTTGCGGTGGTATGCACGAACGCTCCGGCCATTCGCAACGGCACAGTGGACGAGTTCGACGTTGGTCCCGCCTACGTCGGCGACACCACGATTGCTTGCAGCAGTAACAGCCCAGTCACCTTGTCTTTGAGCCAGCCCGAGCAGATCACCAGCGGGCCTGCTGGGGGCGACCTGGTCCTCATCGGCGGCGCCAGCACAGCCACTCTGGACCTCAACGGCCATTTCCAAACCATCAACGGGCTGCGTTCGCAGGGCGTCGAAGCCAATACGCGGGTCACCAGCGACCGTCGCGCCACGTTGATTGTGGGCGAGCAGGATGCGAACGCGAGTTTTGGCGGCAAGATCGTCAATGCGGTCGAACTCGTCAAAATCGGCGGCGGCGCGCAGACTTTGACGGGCATCAACACCTATACCAACACCACCAGCCTGGTCAGCGGCGTGCTGGCACTCGAGGACTCGGGTTCCATTTCCAACACCTCACTGATACTCATCGCTGCCGGCGCAACCTTCGACGTTTCAAAGACCAGCGGTGGCTGGACGTTGAATGCGGGCCAGACCTTGGCGGGCGGCGGCGTGGTGACCGGCAGCGTTACCGCGGCCAGCGCGAGCTGGATCGAGGCGGGCAACGGGGGCAGCACGCTCACGGTGGGCTACAATGGCGGCACGCCCACCTTCGCGAATGATCTCACGCTCAGCGGGGATGTCACCAACGTCTTCGTCTTAAACCCGCCGCCGACCAATGCCCTGATTACTGTAGCGGGCAACCTCACGCTCAACGGCGTTAATCCCGTGCTCATCGGCTTTGAAACCCTGCCGGCCGGCCGATATCGGCTGATGACCTATGGCGGCAGCCTGACGGGCAACGCGGCCGCCAACTTGGAACTATTCTGCTTTGCCGACGACGTTCCTGAAAATGCGCGCCAGAGCGCCGTGCTCGATGATTCCATTCCGGGCGAGATTGATCTGGTGGTCATGGGGTCGTTGGGCAACCTCACTTGGGTGGGAGACGGCGTGCTCAACAATTGGGATGAAGCCACTACCAACTGGTTCAATGGCGCCAGCCCGGACCGCTTTTTCACGGGTGACGCGGTTACCTTTGACGCTTCCGGTTCGCGGACGCCGGCAGCCAACCTGGTTAGCAACCTGGTCCCGAGTTCCATTCTGGTCAACGCCGCCGGCGATTACACCTTCGCCGGGAGCGGCAGCCTCACTACCACCACCCTGGTCAAGACCAACTCCGGCACACTGGTTATTGCCAACAGTGGCACCAATGCAATCCTCCAGCTCCAGTTGGATTGCGGCACCGTGCAGGTGGGCGACGGCGGCACCAACGGCAGCTTGGGCTCCGTCACCGTTTACAATAACGCTAGCCTGGTCTTCAACCGGAGCGACACCATGGTTTGGGACAAGCCGATTGTGGGCACGGGCAGTGTGGTTCAGGCCGGGTCTGGCACTCTGTTGCTGAGCGCGACCAACACCTACTCCGGCCCCACAACCGTCAGCAACGGCGTGTTAGCGGTGTATGGAGACCTCTTGGGCGGTGGAACAGTCACCATCCAGGATGGCGCAACTCTCATAGTCGGGAATCTCGGCAGTGATGGTCTGGATGGTGTCATCAGCGGGCCAGTGACCGTCCAAGCCGGCGGGACGTTGGGCGGCAACGGTACGATTCTGGGGCCGGTCACTGTCCAACCTGCCGGGGAGTTCGTGGTAATTGACCCTGACACGACGGTAGATGAAACAGGGAGTGAGTATACCGTGCGCAACAGGCTGTCGCTCGAGGGAGCTGTGCTGCTGCGGATCAACCGGACCAATACCCAGAACTCCGACCGCGTGATCGGGATCACGACCCTGACCTACGGCGGCACGCTGGCGGTGACGAACAAAGGCCCGGCGCTGCAGGCGGGCGACAGCTTTAAGCTCTTCGACGCGGCGAACTATACCAACTTCTTCTCCGCCATCAGTCCCACCACCCCAGGCATCGGCATCGGTTGGGACCTGCAGCGTCTGGTGGTGGACGGCACCCTGCGGGTGGAAGCGACGACCATGTCCTACACCAACACCATTCCCGCAGGGTTGAGCCTGCTGGCCAATCAACTCAACGCCCCCGGCGGCAACGCGGTCGATCATGTCTTCCCGAATCCCATTGACGGCTGCATGATTTGGAAGTGGGATTGTGCCACGCAGGACTGGCTGGTCGCAGCGCAGTATGACAGCGGCTCCGGAGGGTGGGTGGACGAATACTACAATCCCTTGGACCCCGCCACGGTGACACTCAGCCCGGGAGAAGCCTTCCGTTTCTTCAATCCAGACATAGCGACTCCCGTGATCTTCAGCGGAACCATCCCCACGCCGGTCTTGCCGCTGCCGTTGCCTTGTGGCCGCGGGAAGTTCAGCGCCGTCGCCTGCCAGACCCCAGCCACGGCGACTTGGGGGACGATCATAGGAATCGAACCGGAGGAAGGCGACATTCTCGAGCGCTTTCACGTGCCGAGCCAGACTTACCTGACCAACCTGTTTACCGGCGGCCAATGGGTGCCCACCAATCCGGTGGTCAACGTCGGGGAAGGGGTCCTCGTCAGACTCCCAAGCATTCCGGCTGGCGACAAGTATAAGGCCAACAACGCCCTGACGCTCAACCAGGCCGGAAGCTGGACCAACAACGCGGTGCCAGGTCCGGGCGACGTAGCCATCTGGAGTTCGATCGTGGCTGCGCCGAACACGACCAACGACCTTGGCGCCGACATGACTTGGGGCGGCATCAAGATTCTCGATCCCGGCGGCCCGATCTGGCTCACCGGCAGCAACACGCTCACTCTTGCTCCTGTCGAAAACCTGGGCACTAATGGATTGGATGGCATTACCCTGAGCAGCGCCACACAGGACCTCACGGTCAATTGCCCGGTGCGGGTGGGTGCAAGTCAGGCCTGGAATGTCGGCTCAGGCCGGTTGCTGACGGTGGATTCGGTGCTGGTGGACGCCCCGATCCAGTTTGGCGGGCTGGGCGGATTGCAGATCAACTCCATGCACGGCGAAGGCGTCTATCCGGCCGACTTCGTAGGCTCCAGCTACACGAGCGTAGGGCCGATCAGCGGCGACCTAACGGTGAACGTCAGCGGCACGGGCACTGTGGTGCTGGACGGCACCAATACCTACACCGGTCCTACCACCGTGAGCAACGGGGTTTTGGTGGTGAACGGTTGGCTGGCGGGCCGCGGTCCGGTTACCGTCGTTCACGGCACGCTGGCCGGCACCGGTGTCATCGAGGGACCGGTCAGTTGCTCAGGAACCAATACCACCGTCACTGTGATTATTGATCCTGATGGGACGGTGGATGATACAGGGACTTGTATCGTGCGCAACAACCTGTCGCTGGACGGAACCGTGCGACTGCGCCTCGACCGGACCAACCTGCTAAAATCCGACTGCTTCGCCGGGATGAGCACCGTTAGCTATGGCGGCACGCTGGCGGTGACGAACAAAGGCCCGGCGCTGCAGGCGGGCGACAGCTTCAAGCTCTTTGACGCCACCAACTACACCGGTTCCTTTGCCGCCATCAGTCCCGCCACTCCAGGCATCGGCATCGTCTGGGACCTGAGCTACCTGCCTGTGGACGGAACGCTGCGCATCAAGGCGAGCGTAGCCACCAATCCAATCAACCTCACCGCGAGCGTGATTGGCGGCAGCACGCTGCAGTTGGCCTGGCCGGCCGATCACATCGGCTGGACGCTGGAATCCCAGACCAATTCGGTCAGCGTGGGCCTCGGCACCAATTGGTTGCCAGTGTTAGGGTCCACCCTCACCAACCAGATGACGATGCCGATCACCCCCGCCAACGGCTCCGTCTTCTACCGTTTGAAATACGCCCCATAGTCAGGCGCACTTGGCTGATGACTTAAGCTGAGCCAGACCGGGAGCTCCAACTCCCGGTCGCTTGCTCATTTTGTCATTAGGCATACTTAATCAACCCGCTTGCCGGCAGGTGGTTAAAAAGAGCTGGCGCACCCCAAAAAGGGTCGTTTTTGGCCCCTTCCAGACCCCCCTTCGGTAAGACAGAGGTAAGACAGCAGATAGTCAGAGGCCAGACCCCACCCCGAGAGAGGCCAAGAGCGGCAGGGTTGAGAAGCATAGCTTATTTGTGCGGCACTCCCGGCGGGTTTTGGAAAAGGTCGGGCGAGGGGGCATTCCTGCTCCCCGATTCCCATATTCGACCCTCAACTCTCACCCCTCACCCCTCAACCCCGCAGTTCAGGGTTGCTTCCAGAGCCGGCTGGCGCAGAATCCAGTCTATGAAGACCTTCCTGGCTCTCCTTTCGACGTGTTTGCTGCCACTGCCGCTGGCCCTCGCCCAGAGCACACCCAACCGGCCCAATATCCTCTTTATCATGAGCGATGATCACGCGGCGCATGCCATCAGCGCCTATGGCAGCCGCGTCAACCAGACGCCCAATATGGATCGCCTGGCCAAGGCAGGCATGCGGTTCGAGAACTGCTTTGCCGTGAATTCGATCTGCAGCCCCAGCCGGGCGACGATCCTCACCGGCAAATACAGCCACCTGAACGGGGTGCCCACCTTCAACCGCTTCGACGGCTCGCAGCCCACGGTGGCCAAATACCTCCAGGCGGCGGGGTATTACACCGGCATGATCGGCAAGTGGCACCTGGGAAGCGAGCCCACCGGATTTGATAAGTGGGCCGTGCTGCCGGGGCAGGGCGTTTATTTCGATCCGGCGTTCCTCGAACCGCAGGGCCGCCGCGTCATCAAGGGCTATGCCACCGACATCATCACCGATCTCGCCCTGGACTTCATCCGGAACCGCCCCAAGGACAAGCCGTTCTTCCTCATGTGCCATCACAAGGCCCCGCATCGGCCGTGGGAGCCGGACGAGAAGCACCGCGCGATGTTCGCCGGGAAGCATATCCCCGAGCCGGCCACGCTGCGCGACGATTACGCCACCCGCACCGACGCCATCCGCGAGTGCCGGCAGAAGGTCTTTGACGATCTGACCCGCCGCGACCTCAAGCTCGAACCGCCTGCCGGCCTTAAAGCTGCGGCCCGGAATGAGTGGCTCAACGTCAAACCGACCGAAGTGGAGACCGAGGTCAACGGCAAGCCCCAGAAGCTGACCGGCGACGCCCTCAATGCCTGGAAGTATCAGCGCTACCTGCAGGATTACCTGGCCTGCATCCAGTCCATTGATGATAACGTGGGCCGGTTGCTGGATTGGCTGGACCAGGACGGGCTGGGCACGAACACCGTCGTCATCTACACCAGCGACCAGGGCTTTTTCCTCGGCGACCACGGCCTTTATGACAAGCGATTCATGTATGAGGAGTCCATCAGGATGCCGTTCCTCATCCGCTGGCCCGGCGTGATCAAGCCCGGCACGGTGCAGGAGGCCATGGCGATCAATCCTGACTTCGCCTCCACGTTCATGGACCTGGCGGGGCTGCCAGCGCCCGCCGACATGCAGGGCCGCAGCCTGGTGCCGCTGCTCAAAGGCCGGCGCCCGGCGGATTGGCGGACCAGCTGGTATTACCGCTATTACCACGACCCGGGCGAACACAACACCCGCGCCCATTACGGCGTGCGGACGGCCACCCACAAGCTCATGTATTTCTGGAAGAAGGACCAATGGGAAATGTATGACCTGGTGAAGGACCCGGACGAGCTGCATAACCTCTACAACGATCCCGCGCAAAAGGAGCAGGTCGCCAAGCTGAAGGCCGAGCTTTACCGCCTGAAAAAAGAGGTCAAGGACGACGACCGGTTCGCCAACGAACAGCCGGCGCACGATGTGTCCGGCCAGCCGGCGGCCAAGCGCTAGCCCAGTGTTGGCGGCTCAGGGTGGAACGAAGGCACGAATTGTCGAGCCTGCTGGAGAGCAAACTCCCGTTCCTGATCCAGGGTCACGGGACGAGAAGCTGAAGGTATTGCTTTGAATCCTGCCAGCCATGGCCTAGCTTGTTTCCAATGAGGAAGAGAGGGTTTATCGCGTGCGCCAGCCTGCTGCTGGGTGCGGCAGCAGCTTCGGCTCATACCAACCTGGCCGAGGCCTACTCGGCCATGGGTTTCAATCCCTCCGCGCCGGGAAACGCCGTGGTGGTCTTATTCAGCGACCCTCACATGAACCTCAATCCGGATAGCGGCATAACCCCAGGGGTAATTACGACCAACCTTGATCCGCGCCTGGTAAACAACGTCAATGCCATGAAGCCACCCCCGGCCAGGATTATCGTTGCCGGCGACGAGGGGACGGGCTACTCAGCGTGTCCGGGGCAGTTGCCCGACTGGCCCACGGCGCGCAAAGGCGCCAGCAATGAACTGAGTTTTTGGCTGCCGGCGATCCAGGCCTTCACCAACATTGCCCAGACCAACATTCTCTGGATTCCCGGCAATCACGATCAGGATCCGCGCGAGACCAATGCCGAGCTCTTTTGCGAGATGTTCCCTAACATGCCGCCTTACCAGGCCTTCGACCTGGCGGGGGTCAGGTTCTTCCTGCTGAACGGCGGGAATCTCGGCTTTCCCAGCGAAGCGCAGAGACAATGGCTCAAGGAGGAGGTGGCGCTGACCTCCCCGACGCAGACAGTTGCCGTGGTCATCCATCAACAGCCGTTCCTGGCCGGCCGCGGGAACCCGCCCATGCTGCGGGAGTGCTTCCGGGACTGGCAGACCCGGTGGTGGGCTTTTCACGGGCACGGGCATTACTTCGGCCAGGCCGTCTTCGACATTGGGCGCAGCAACGTCGCCATGAGCGGCGTCGGCAGCGCCAGCACCAACCAATTCAACGGACAGACCATGAACCCCGGGTTCATGGTGCTGTGCCTCAGCAATGGGATCGCGGGGCGGGTTTACCATCACTTGCTCGACGGGTCCTTTGAAGTGGTGCCGAACCCGGACTGGCAGCATCCGCTTCACTACACGGCGGCTTTCGAAGAGGTGAACGGGCTGCTCTGGCGGCGGGAGAAAATCCCCGGCATCCTGCCACCGGAGGTCATCGTCACCAACATCTGGTATGACGGCGGCTACTTCTATGCTGGACCGGACGAATTGCAGTGGGCCTTGCCGCTGGGGCGGCATGCCAACCAGGCCACGCACTTCCTCTTGTCCTCCTACCTTAACGGCTCCAACACCGTCTCCTTTAGCACAGACCGCACCAACTGGATCGAGGTGCCCATTCCTGACCGCACCAACCTGTTGTATGCCTTTCCCATTCCTCCAGCAGTGGCGGGCATGGCCACCGGTTACGCCCGCTTTTATCGCTATAGCGGGGACATTCAAATTGACGCCTGGGGGCTGGCGACCACGAACCCTCCTCCCTGGGTCACCTTCCCGCAACTCGCCGCGGTGCCGGATCAAGCCCTTCTCGCCGGGCGCATCCTGACCATCACCAACGTTACAAGTAATCCCTATTCCCCGCCGGACGTGCTCACCTTCTCGCTGATCAACCCCCCGACGGGTGCCACCGTAGATCCGCATTCGGGCTTGTTCTCCTGGCAGCCTTCCATCCCCGACTCCCCCACCACCGCCACTGTGACCGTAAAGGTGTCGGATAACGGAGCCGTCCCGATGTGCGCCACCCAGCAGTTTTCCGTGGCGGTCGGGCGTCCCGTGGTTCCCGCCATCACGTCCCCTTGCTGGACCGCCGGACAATACCGGTTTACAATCTCGGGCGACACCAACCTCGGCTACACCGTCTGGACCTCAACCAATCTTACGGATTGGGTCTCGCTCTTCACCGTCAACCCGGTCGTCCTCCCTTTTCAGATCACCGATCCTAATAGCCCCAGATTCCCGCACCGCCTGTATCGGGTTTCCGTGGCCCCGTGGGTGGTATGGGACGTTGAGGCTACGAATTTCCTGGCCCGGGCCGGCATCCCCCTCAGCACCAACAACACCATTCCCACCGCCATTAACTCGCTGGTATTGAACGCCAAAGCCCACGGCTGGTGGGCCAAGTGCGACGCCATCTATCCCTTCGTGGGCGCCACCGCCAGCTCCCACGCGCCCAATCTGAAATCCACCAACTACAGCATCCTCTGGCATGGAGCCGTGATCCACGACGCCCGAGGCGTCACCGGCGACGGCTTAACCGGCTATGGAGACACGCAGCTTAATCCGCGCCGGGTCAATGAGCAGTTTCGGCAGACCTCGGCCCATCTGTTTGTCTATAGCGGGACGAAATCCCTGCCGGACTATGGTCTGCTGCTCGGGTCTGCCGCGGGGGATTATTCGAGTTGCGCCATCCTGTGGTCGGTAGGCGGTTTCGTAGGCGGCGGTCTCAACGAAGTGGTTTATGCGGGCATTGGAATCTATACCGGTGATTTGCGCGGCCCGATGCTGGTGAGCCGCACTGATGCCGCCGCGGAGTTTCTGGCGGTCGGCGATTCTCTGAGCAGTGGCGTGACCACGGCCGGCAGCGTGCCCAATGCGAACGTGGGCCTGCTGGCCGTAATTCAGGATGATGGGAGCGTGGCCCACTACTGCCCCGCCAATCTGCGGGGGGCGACGATCGGCCGCGGGTTGACTCCCGAACAGTGGGAGACCTTGCGGCAGGATTGGGAGGAGTTCGAGACCGTGCTGGGCCGCAAAGCGCCTTGAGCGCCGGCGGACACCAGGCTGGACGGAACAAAGACTGGCTGCGGCCTATCCCAAGGCGCAACCTGCTTAGGAAGACGGGACTCCAACCCCAGCGCCACCCGGGGCCGGCTACGGCGGCACCACAGGCGGCCATCGAATGCCTGGCTGCTTGAACTGGCGGGCTCTTGGCCGCATAATGTGCTGGATGATTCGGCTCTTGGCCGTTTGCTGCGCGTGTGGCCGGCCGCTTTGGCGGCTGGCAGGAGGAGGAGGTTTTCCCGGATTGCGGAGCGTGCGGTGCCCGCGGGCATTCCGGCTGGCGGTATCAGCCGTTCTGTGCTGGGCGGCTCCAGCCAACGCCATTGTGCTATGGAGCGACCTGGGGGCAACGCTGGCCCATGAGACCGCCGCCGGCAGCGACATCCTGGGCGGGGCGCTGAAACGGGACGACACCGCCGCGGACACGCTTTACTTCAAGTTCCACGTGGACCCGTTGTCGGACGCCGGCACGGAGGAGTACTTTGCGGCATTCCAGCTTTACGAAGGGAACGAGGAAAGGTTGGGGGTGGGCAACTCCTTGAAAGCCTGGGCTTACAGCGCCTTCAATACCACTACCAACGGCGAGTTCAACAAGGTGTTTGGCGACCAGGATTTGCGTTCTTCCCAGCCAGAATCCTCCAGCCCCGGGGTCTTTCTGCCCTATGAACTGCCCCGCCGCGGCACGGAACGAACGATCGTGTTGAAGGTAACCTATGTGCCCGGCGGGGACGACCAGGTGACGGTCTGGCTGAATCCCGATCTGGGGCCGAGCGCCACCGAGGCCAGCCAGGCGGAGGGCCTGACGACAACCTTCAGCGCCAACTGTTCCTTTAATGAAATCCACCTGCGGCATGGCGGCGGCGGCGGCGGCTGGACTTTTGGCGACATGGAGATTGCAACCGACTTTGGCGATTTCGTCACTTCGGGCAGCGCGGAGCCAAGCGGCGCGGGCGGCGGCAGCGGCGGCTGGCCGATGACTTTCCGCTCCTGGGAGCGGGAGCAGGGGCTGCCGCAGAACGTGGTGCGCGCGCTCGCCCAAACCCGCGAGGGCTACCTTTGGATCGGGAGCGATGACGGCGTGGCCCGGTTCGATGGCGTGCGCTTTGTCTCGCTTGGCCCACGGGAAGGGGTGCGCAGCGGGGCGGTGCGCACGCTGTTCGAGGACAGTCATGGGGCGTTTTGGATTGGAACGGCCGGCAGCGGGCTGACCCGCTGGCAGGATGGCAAGGCGGCGACATTTACGATGCGCGAGGGGTTGCCGTCAGACTCGATCACGGCGCTGGGCGAGGATAGTGAAGGACGGCTTTGGGTGGGCACGGAAATGGGGCTGGCCGTGTGGCAAGCCGGACGGTGGGCCGCCCTGGCCGCAGCGGAGCCATTCAAAGGCAAGCCGATTACGGTCCTGTGCCGGAATCGGAAGGGAGTCCTGTGGGTGGGTGCGACGGGCGCCGGTATTTTCCGGTGGCAGGAAGGCAGATTTGTCGCGCTGTCGGATGCCTCGGTGGAGGGTCTGCTGCAAGATCCTCATTGTCTGCTGGAGGACAAGGCCGGGCGGATCTGGGTCGGCGCCGGCGATGACTTCGTTTTGTGCCGGGATGGCGACCAATGGCGGCGCTACCGGATTCCGCGGCATTTGGCCCGGCCTTACGTCAGCGCGCTGGTCGAGGAGCCGGACGGCACCGTGTGGGCCGGGTCGGTGAGCGAAGGGCTGTTTCAGTTCAAGGAGGGCAAGCTGGCGGTCGTCAACGCCAGCAGCGGGCTCTTGGACAATTCTGTCATGGCCCTGCTGGTTGACCGGGAGGGCAACCTGTGGGTGGGCACCGGCGCCGGGCTGAATCGCCTGCGGCGCAGCAACTTGCTGGTGCTCGGCCAGAACGAAGGGCTTGGTTATGGCCCGGTGCAGGGGCTGGCGGAAGTTGCGCCCGGCGTGATTTGGGCGGGAAAACCAAACGACGGCCTGTATCGGTGGGACGGCAGGAGCTTCCACCGCCTGCCCACGGCGGGTTTGTCGCGGCGCTATCCCGAGGCCCTGTCGCTGCTCGTGACGCGCGACGGGAATTGCTGGATGAACGGGACGGAGGGGGTATGGCGATTCAAGGACCCGAAGAATGCGCCCGGAGACGTGGAGCTGGCGGCGCTGCCGGGGCTGAACGTCACCGCCCTGGCTGAGGAACGGGATGGTGGCGTGTGGGCCGGCACGAAAGAGGGGCAGGTCTGGCGGCGGCGGCGGGGCGAATGGCTGGCCCGGACCAACTATTGGCAGTCCCACCCGGTCACGGCCCTACTGGAGGATAGCGATGGAACCATGTGGATTGGCACTGACGGGGATGGGCTGTACCGCTACCAGGGCGCGTCGCGCGACCACCTGGCGAAGGGGGACCGGCCGTTGAGCGAGTGGATTCGCGCGCTGCACCTGGACGCGACCGGCACGCTTTGGATCGGCACCGTGGGCGGCGGTCTGAGTCGGTGGCGCGACGGACAGCTCAGCACCATCACCACACGCGAAGGCCTGCCCGACAACACGATCTCCCAGATCCTGGAAGACGACACGGGGCGGCTTTGGCTGGGGAGCAGCCGGGGCATTGCCTGTGTGAACAAGCGGGAGGTGGACGAATTGATTGCGGGCCGGACCCCCTCGCTGTATCCGCAAGTGTATGGCCGGGGCGAGGGAATGCCGTCGGAAGAATGCACTGGCGGCTTTTGTCCGGCGGGGCTAAAGACCCGGTCCGGCCGACTGTGCTTTGCAACGCTCAAAGGGGTTGTTGTGGCCGCCCCGCGCGCGCCGAGCGCCAACGTCCTGGCGCCGGCCGCGATATTGGAAGAAACCCTGATAGATGGAGTTGCGGTGGACCTGAGGCGGCCCCGGGCAGCGGGAGAAAGTGAAGGCCCAGGCCAGGCCGCCTCCCAGCCGGAGGCCGAGATTCGAGTTGCGCCTGGCAGACACCGCATGGAATTCCGCTACACAGGTTTGAGCTTCAGCGCCCCGGAGCGGGTTCGCTTTCGCTACCGGCTCGAACCGCTGGAGCCGGACTGGGTGGAGGCTGGCACGCAGCGCGCCGCCATTTACAGCTACGTGCCGCCCGGCAAGTACCGGTTCCGGGTCATCGCCTGCAACAGCGGCGGGGCGTGGACCGAGGCCGGGGCGGGCGTGGCGCTGGTCGTGCTGCCTCATTTCTGGCAGGCGTGGTGGTTTATCGCGCTGGCGGCGCTGGGGCTGCTGGCCCTCGTCGGCGGCGCCGTCCGCCTGGTGGAGAAGCGCAAGCACCAGCGCCGGCTGAAGCTGCTGGAGCAGGAACGCGCGCTGGAACGCGAGCGGGCACGCATCGCGCAAGACCTGCACGACGATCTGGGCTCTTCGCTCACCCGCATCTCGCTGCTCAGCGACCTGGCCCGGGCGGACAAGGATAGTCCGAGCCAGGTTGAAGTTCATGCGCAGAAGATCTCGCAATCCGCCGGCCAGACCGTGCGGGCGCTGGAGGAAATCGTCTGGGCCTTGCGGCCGGGCAGTGATTCACTGCAAAGCCTGGTGGAGTATATCGCGCACTTCGCCAACGAGTTGTTCGATGGCGACACCGCCCGTTGCCGCCTCGACCTGCCGCAGGACTTGCCCACGCGCTCGCTGCCGCCCGAAATGCGGCACAACATATTCCTCGTCGTCAAGGAAGCGCTGACCAATGCGCTCAAGCATGGCCATGCCCGCGAAGTCCGGGTGCAGGCCAAGGCCACAGCGCGGACACTGGAGATTGTGGTCCAGGACGACGGGCGGGGATTCGAAGCGGAGGCGCTGCCACCGGCCCCGGGCAAGCGGCATGGCTTGGGAAACATGCGCCGGCGCGCGGAGGACATGGGGGGGACGCTGGCCGTGGAGAGCGCGCGCGGCAAGGGGACCACGGTCAGGCTGGCCGTGAGCTTTCCGGCTTGAGCCCGGCCGCCGCTGGCCGCACATTCATGCGGTTGCGCGGGCGCCGCGCACGGGGCCAGAGTAAGCGTGTGAGCGCCCGATTTGCAGATGATATGCCGATCAAAGTTGCGATTGTTGACGACGACGATGGCATCCGGTCCAGCCTCGCGAGCCTGATCCGCCGCGCGCCCTCCCTGCGGCTCGTGGGCGACTACGCCGATGCGGAGTCCGCCTTGAAAGAACTGCCGCACCGCCCGCCGGACGTGGTGTTGATGGACATCAACCTGCCTGGGATGAACGGCGTGGAATGTGTCCGCCAGCTTAAGGGCAGCCTGCCGGCGGTGCAATTCCTGATGCTGACGGTGTACGAGGACAGCGATTCCCTGTTCAATTCCTTGAAGGCCGGGGCAAGCGGCTACCTGCTCAAGCGGACCGCGTCCGTCCGCCTGCTGGAGGCCATCCGGGACGTGCATGGCGGCGGTTCGCCCATGACCCCGCAACTGGCCCGACGGGTCGTGCATTACTTCTCGCGGCCAGCCGAGGGGGATGCCTCGGTTTCACGCCTGACCCCCGGGGAGAAGGACTTCCTGGACCAGTTGGCGAAAGGCTACGCCTACAAAGAGATTGCCGACCGGATGAGCATCAGCATTGACACGGTGCGCAGCTACGTGCGGACGGTCTATGAAAAGCTGCACGTCCACTCCCGGACTGAGGCGGTGGTCAAGTATCTGAGAGGCTGAAGGCGGGGATGCAGGGGAGGCCGCACGACCGCCCGACCGCACGGGCGTATCTCACTTTCCTGCAATAAACCGGGATGAGCCCGTTGCGCGCGGCGCAACCCGACACCCCCCGGTTCGCCCGGGCTCCCTCCCCATCCCTGCACCGGCCCCCCACCGTCACCTC
>CAZDOO010000013.1:0-80990 GCA_964507045.1 uncultured Verrucomicrobiota bacterium
TGCGTCCTCGCCAGGCTCCAGGATGGTCTGCTCCGCTTGCATTGCCGGAACGGGAGGCTAGGGCCAGGGGCGGAGCCGGTCAAAGGGAAAACGGAATCCACAAGACCGCAAGCGGCTGCTCAATCCCGTTGGAATTCGATCCGGGCGGGCGGGGGGGGTCAGGGGGCAATGCGCGAAATCTCGTTTGGGAGAATTCTCGTTGGGAGGGGGCCGACGCCTTACTTAGCCAGATTGCGGTTTTTGGCCCGGGATTCGTCGGCCAAGCGGGTCTTGAAGGCGGTGAGCCGCTTCTGAAGCGTGGCGTCGCCCGTGGCGAGGATCTGCACGGCGAGCAAGCCCGCGTTCCGGGCTCCGCCAATGGCAACGGTCGCCACCGGTATGCCGCTGGGCATCTGGACGATGGACAACAACGAGTCGAGCCCCTTCAGCGCCTTGCTCTCAATAGGCACGCCGATCACGGGCAACGTGGTAAACGCCGCCGCCACACCGGGCAAATGCGCCGCGCCCCCTGCCCCGGCGATGATCGCCCGCAGGCCGCGAGCGCGCGCTGTCGTGGCATAACGTTCCAAATCCCGCGGCGTGCGGTGCGCGGAGATAACCCGCACCTCGCAGGCGATGCCGAATTCGGCGCAAGTGTCCGCCGCGGCCTTCATCGTGGACCAGTCCGAGTCGCTGCCCATGATGATCCCGACCAAGGGTTTGGGAGTTTGCTTCATGCGCGGCATGATTTACTTTGGCATACGCAAACTCAACCATGAAATGGCGGACTATCGCTGACTTCCTTGCGCTCCAGCGCAACACGGCCCTGCTGCTCGTGGCGCTGGTCCTGGCAGGCACCGGCGACCGGCTCTGGCTCGGGTTCGCGCCCAAGTATCTGCAGACCCTGGGGGCGAGCATCCTCATCATTGGCCTGTTCGACGCGCTGCAAACCCTGCTCGGGGCGCTTTACGCCTACCCCGGCGGCTGGCTCACCGACCGGTGGGGCCAGCGGCGCTCGCTGATGCTCTTCAGCGCGCTCTCGCTGGCCGGCTACGGCCTGGTGCTGCTTTGGCATCATTGGCTGGCGCTGCTGCTCGGCTCCTTTCTCTTCCTGGCCTGGAGCACCTTGTCGCTGCCCACGACCTTCACTGTCGTCGCCACCTCGCTCAAGTCCCACCAGCACACCATGGGCATCGGCGTCCAATCCATGGTGCGCCGCGTGCCGATGATGCTGGGGCCGCTGGCCGGCGGCTGGCTCATTACCCGCTTTGGCTGGGACCGCGGCGTGCAGTATGCCCTGCTGCTTTGCCTCCTGCTGACTCTGCTCACGATGGCCTTCCAATGGTTCATGTTCGAGCCGGGCCAGGGCGGCCAGGCTGCGGCCAGCCAGCCGGGCAACATGAACTTCCTGGGCGTTGTGCGGTCGTTCACCCCCGCCCTGCGCGAACTGCTGGTCAGCGATATCCTGATCCGTTTCTGCGAGCGCATCCCGTATGCCTTCGTCATCCTGTGGGCGATGAACGGCGCGGGCGTGAGTGCCGAACAATTCGGCTTGCTCGTGGCCTTTGAAATGGTCACCGCCATGGTCTGTTACATCCCCGTGGCGCACCTGGCGGACAAGTATGGCCGCCGGCCCTTCGTGCTGGCGACCTTCCTGTTCTTCACCCTCTTCCCGCTGACGCTGCTCTGGGCGACCAGCTTCGGCTGGCTGGCGCTGGCCTTCGTCGTCCGCGGCTTGAAGGAGTTCGGCGAGCCAGCCCGTAAAGCCTTGATCATCGGCGAGGCCGCCCCGGAACTGCGCGCGCGCACCTATGGCGCTTATTACCTGATCCGGGATTGCGTGGTGACCACCGGCTCATTCCTCGGCGCCTGGCTCTGGAGCCTCGGCCCTTGCGTCAACTTCGTCGGGGCGGCGATTTGCGGGGCGCTGGGCACAGCCTGGTTCTGGTGGTTCATCTACCGGGAGGGCGAGCGTCCCCGCGAGCCCTGACCGCCTCCAGAGAAGAATGGGGCTCGCGGGGACGCTCGCCCTCCCGACAACAGAGGGTTGACGGGCGGCCAGAAATGACCAGAATCGGCCCTGGCTCGTCCATGACAACTGCCAACAAGATTACCATCCTGCGCATCCTGCTGATCCCCTTCTTCGTGGTGGCGGTGCTCTACTACGGGCAGAATGGCAAAGACGCCTATTGGCTGCTGGCGGTGTCGTGCTTCGCCATTGCGGCCATTTGCGACGGCGTGGACGGCTATATCGCGCGCCGCTACAACCAGCGCAGCGAATTGGGCGCCATGCTCGACCCGCTGGCCGACAAGCTGCTGCTGGTCTCCGCCGTAATCGTGCTGAGCTTCGACCACCGGCCCTACCTGGAAAAGGTCCCGCTCTGGCTGACCGGCACCATTATCGGCCGGGACATGCTGCTCCTCATCGGCTTGCTGGTGATTCGGTTGATGGTCGGGTCATTCACCATCCGGCCCCGGATGCTCGGCAAAATCGCCACCGTGCTGCAGATGGTCGTCGTGCTTTGGATCCTGCTGAAGTGGCCGCAGCGCTGGCTCCCCGTCTGGACGATCGGGGCGGCGGTCTGCACCGGCGTTTCGGGACTGCTCTATGTCTGGGACGGCAGCCGACAGTTGAGCGCGCATCCGTCGGCCAGCCCCAAGCCCGAGAGCTCAGACCGGCCCGGCTAATCAGACTCCACACGCTTATGGCAAAACCAACCACGCTGAAACTGAAGGCGGGCGACCCGGCGCCAGATTTTACCGCCAGCACCAATGGCGGGGGCAAAGTGTCCCTGTCCGACTTCAAGGGGAAACACGTAGTCCTCTACTTCTATCCCCGCGACAACACCCCCGGCTGCACCCTCGAGGCGTGCGCCTTCCGCGATGAGTTCGCCGCCATCAAGAAGAAAGGCGCGGTGGTGCTCGGCGTCAGCACCGACTCCGCCGCGTCGCATGACAAGTTCGCCGAGAGGTTCAAGCTGCCGTTCACACTCGTGGCGGACGAGGACAAGCAGATCGTCCAGGCCTACGGCGCCTGGGGGCCGAAGAGTTTCCTGGGCAAGAAGTATCAAGGCACGTATCGCGTGAGCTTTCTCATAGGCCCGGATGGCCGCATCAAGAAGGTCTGGCCCGCCGTCAAGCCCACCGTGCACGCCAAAGAAGTCCTGGCCGCGCTCTGACTTGCTCCCCACCCAACACTCCATTACTCCAACGCCCCAGCGCTCTGTGGCCATTTGACAGCCGGCCCAACCCGGCTTACCTGTTAACCGATTTAACTATTTAACCATTTAACCAAGAACAAATATGCCAATACCTGTAGGTTCCAAAGCTCCTGACTTCAGCCTCAAATCCAAACAAGCCTCCGGCCTGGTGGATGTGAAGCTCAGCGCCAACTTCGGCAAGAAGAACACCGTCCTGCTGTTCTTCCCGGCCGCGTTCACCGGCGTCTGCACCCAGGAACTGTGCGACATCACCGGCGGCCTCAGCGCCTACGCCAGCCTCAATGCGGAGGTCATCGCCATCAGCGTGGACACACCCTTCGCCCAGGAGGCCTGGGCCAAGCAGGAGAAGATCGGCCTCACTCTCGCCAGCGACCTGAACAAGGAAGTCACCAGGAAGTATGGGGTCCTGTTCCCGATGCTGGCCGACATCGGCGACACCTCCGCGCGCGCGGCCTTCGTCATAGACAAGCAGGGCGTCGTGCAATACAGCGAGCAGACTCCCACACCCAAGGACCTGCCGAACTTCGCGAAGGTCAAAGAGACGCTGGCGAAGCTGAAGTAGGCACGCCGAGTCGGGAGGGCGAGCGTCCGCGCGAGCCCAAACTTCTCTGGCTATCCGCCGAAGTCAGGGCTCGCGGGGACGCTCGCCCTCCCGATGGGGGTCTCAACCCCCAAAGGCTCTGAACAAGGCGCGCAATTCTTCCTCCAGGTCCGCCGGGTCGGAAAGGGTCTGTGCGATCTCCGCGCGCAGCAGTTCCCGGTAGCGCTTGCGCAGGCGGTGGACCGCCACCCGTGCCGCGCCTTCGTTCACGCCCAGCCTGGCGGCAGCTTCGGCGTATGAAATGTCACTCTTGCCCACCATCAGGAACGGCTTCAACTGCTCGAAGCCCCCTGCCCTGCCCTCGGCGGCGCACTCCGCGCGCAACCGGGCGATAACCTGTTCCAGCAACGTCATGGCCCAGGCGCGGTCGTAGAGCTTGTCCGGGCTGAGCTGGTCGGCGGGATCAACCTGGTAGCGGGTATCCGCATCCTGCCAATCGAGCGAGAGCGGCGCCACCCCGCCGCCACGCTTCTGACGCCCGGCGCGGTCGTATTCATTGGCCAGGAAATGCTTCAGCGCCGCCAGCAGGAACGCGCGGAACCGGCCCTTCTCGCTGCTGACACTCTCCAGGTAGTTGCGCTTGAGAAGGCTGGCAAAGAAGCCTTGGGCAAGGTCTTCAGCGTCTTCCCGGGAATGCCCGTGCCGCCGGACATAGGCATAGAGCGGGTACCAGTAAGTGCGACACAACTCTTCCAGCGCGTGGTCGGCTTGTGGTGTGCTGCGGCGACCCGCCGCCAGCACCACCGTCCAGTGCGTCGTGGCGAAGATGTCGTTCGCCGCAGGAGTGGAGGGGCTGGATGGGTCAGAGGTCAAGAGAAGCTCACTCCTGCTTGAGGCGCGGGTCGTTAACCAGCGCGAGCGCCTGGCTGCGAATGCGCTCGGCCTCGGCCTGATGCCCTGTCTTCACCAGGATCAGGATGAGCTGGCAGGTCTGATCCGCGAACCGGCGGTCGGCGGTCTTGGGCGGCGATGCGGTGGAGGACTGCGCCCAGCGCTGTTCACTTTGCTTCAGCATCTCCCACTGCAGCCGGATTCGATTGAAGGCGGCCTCCGGGTCTCCGAGGTACTCCGCGCAAAGCGCATATTCACCGCGCTTGACGAGCAACTCTTGCGCGGCCCAGAAACACTGCCGGGCGAGCGCCGGGTCTTGCTGCCTGAGCTTCATGAATACTTCGTAGGTGGCATTCTCGTCTTGCAGATACTGATTCAGCGACGAGAGATCCATGAAGAGATTAAAATAGCCTCGCCCGTCCAGAAGCGCCTGGGCATCCCGCGCCCGAATATCCAGCAGCGCCTGCTTTGCCGCCGGGTAGCGCCGGCCCAGTTCAACCCACTCGGAGAGCAGGAAGGACAGCCGCACCCCGGAAAGGCCACGGTTATACTCCAACGCATGGTTCCAATACCATAGGTACCGGTCCAGAGCCGCTTGATACTCGCCCTTATCCCTCAGCTCGTTGGCCTCGTCACGAACCTGGTTCGGATCCAGCTTCTGGCCCGGCGCCACGACTGGCGACCACGATTCCGGCTGCCCGGACGCGGGCTGACTGACAGAGGTTGTCGGTTTGCGAGCCTTCCCTCTTAACGCGGAAAGGCAGCGGGGCATCAGCATCGCGCCGACAACAACCACAATCAGCAACAAACAGGTGACACCGACCGCAAGCCCATAGCGCCACCAGTAACTCCCCTGCCCGCGTCCCGCCCCCTCCGCGCCCTGCGCTGCGCCGCTTTGTGCCATGCGGGATTGCAGCCACGCGGGCACAATCGCGGCCACTATCACCACCAATGCCGTCAGCATCATGATGATGGCGTTGCTGCGGCGGATGAATCCTTGCGCCCAGCTTCCGAAGAAAGCGTTTGCCACCGGATCATGGCCAATCGCGCTCCACGCATGCGCGCCAAACGCGCCGCCGCCAAAGGCGAGATACCCAACCGCCATGCCGCCCATGGCTATGGGTGCGACGGCCAGTCCGCCAATTGCCGCAGCCAATCCCAGAGCCACTCCCCCGCACGCCAGCAAGCCCAGCCCCAGCCCGCCAAAGGTCAGCAGGCCAATGGTCAGCCCGCCCATCGCCAAACCACCCATCGCCACGCCGCCAATGGCCACAACTCCTTTCGCAACGCCGCCAATGGCAAGAATGCCCTTGGCCACGCGCCGTTTGCCGGTGGCAGGATCCACACCCGAAGCCACGTGCACCCAGGGCAAGCCAAACAACGTGGCTTGGGTGCGATAGTCCACCCCCAAATACGCCCGCGGCGTGGCCGCTGCCATGGCGGGCGTCAAAGTAATCGTCTCCACCTGTGTCTTGAGGACGCTGGCCTGCTGATAGCGGAGTTCTGGTTTCTTCTCCAGCGCGCGCAGCACCACCTCGTCCAGCCGCACGTCCACCCGCACCTTGTGCGAGGGCGGCTCGATCGGTTTGCCGGGCAGCTCGCCCGTGAGCATCTGGTAAAACACCACTCCCAGCGCATAGATGTCCGCCCGGTGATCCACCTCGCCCGGCGCCTCGATCTGCTCCGGCGACATATACTTGGGCGTGCCCATGATCTTGCCGGCTTCGGTAAGCTCGCCGGCAGCAGGCGTAATCCCCGGTGCGCCACCAGCGGTCTCGGCGAGCAGAGGACTGCCCGCCCTGCCTTGCGCAATCTTCGCCAAGCCAAAGTCCGCTACCTTCACCCGCCCATGCCGGTCCAGCAGGATATTCTCGGGCTTGATATCCCGGTGGACAATGCCCTGGTCGTGGGCGTATTGGAGCGCGTCGCAAATCTGGGGCACGATGGCCAGCGCCTCGCGCGGCGCGACCCGGCTGGAGCGCAGCAGTTGCCCCAGGCTCACCCCGTCCACATACTCCATCAGGAAGTAGTATAGAGGAGGTTGAGGGTTAAGGGTTGAGGGTTGAGAGTCCACCTTGCCGAACTCGTAGAGGGTGACAATGCCCGGATGGTTCAGCCGCGCCAAGGCCCGGGCTTCCCGGGCAAACCGCTCGGCAAAGGCCGGGTCGTCCCCGCTGCGCGGGGGCAGTATCTTGAGGGCAACCAGCCGGTCCAGTTCCTTCTGCCGCGCCTTATAAACAGCCCCCATGCCGCCGCGGCCCAGCAGCTCGATGATTTCCAGGCCGGGAAAGCACTTGGCCACCTCTTCGACCGTTGGCGGCACAAACGACTTGGCGTCAGCCTGCGTGACGGTGTCGCCGGAGGCCCCTTGCTTGAGCAGGCAGGCGGGGCATAACCCCGCCAGCGCGCCCGCAGGCAGCGAGGCACCGCATTGAGGACATCTCTCTGGCATGGCTCGATTCGTTCCGGCTTCATTCATATACCCACCTCAGAAGCAAAACCGAGCAAATGTTACAGGAATAATCGCGGGAACCTTCTGCCGCTGTCAGCCCGGGGCGATTCAGACACCACCCGGCGCACTCAGAAGTGCCCTCAGGCAGCGTTGAATTCGCTCAGGCTTTGCCTATGGGCGCACTGCGAGAGAGAGGGGAAGGGTTCTCTGCCGGGCAGGTAACAAATGCTTCCGAAGGGCAACCGGGGCCAGGACAATTCTCAAGGCCTTGCGTAGCCCGCCGACTGCGCCAGGACGATTAGCTGGTCGGGGCGCAGCTTGAGCGTCGCTCCCAGCCCCTTTCGATCCACGGAACCCCGGACGCCGGTCACCAGCCCTTCCGAAGCGCAGAACAGGTAGGCGTTCTGCGAAACATAGCCGACATCAGCGTAAGCGTAATGCTGCTTTTCTTCGGCGGTCCACTTCCCACCCATCTTCGCCAGGTCGGCTACAAACACCAGGGTCACCGGGGCGTTGGTGGCGAAACTCTGGGTGCCCGCCAGGCGGCGGTAGTCGCCTTTCGCCGCCAGGTTGAGCTTGTTGGCTTTGGCATCATAGAGATAAGCGCCTTGCTTCAGGATAACGTAGATGTCGGTCTCCTGGTTGTTCTTGGCCGAGGGCGCCGTCCGCTTGCCATCGGCGCGGTTGATGCCATCGCAGGCCCAGAGCAGGCTGGAAAGCTGTTGCGGCGAAAGCTCTTTCGAGTCAAATGCCCTCACCGTGGCGCGCTTCGCCAACGCTTCCATCAGCGGCATGCCGCCGGCCTTTTGCGGGGCGGGCAGCACAACGTCCTGCGCGCAAACAGCGCCGGCAAGGAGCATGGGGACAAGAAGGCACAGCCGTTGATTCATTGAGGTAAACAATTGCATCATGGAAGCGGATTACATGGAACCTGACCCAACGGGTCAAGAGCTTTCGCGCATAGAAAAGCTTTGACAGCAACTCCGCCGACAGGTTTCATTGGACACAATGGCTAACCTTTCGGGTCATAGCGCAATGGTTTGGGCGCGGATCCGCAACCGACTCGTGGGGGTGGCTTGAGAACATAGCGCGCGAAATGCTTATCGTCGTAAAACAAGCTCCATTCCATGTATTCCCACTCCGCTGATCTCCGCCCCACCCATAATGGGTGGGATTCGTGTGTAAAACCCCTGGCCGCGATGGTCGGCCTCTTGCTAGCCGCCACGGCGGCCCTAGCGGTGCCCGAGTATGGCGACGTCTGGCGCCCGCCGTCGGGCTGCACCAAGTACTACACCTCGGGCAACGGCCACAAGTTCTGCGTCATTCATGACATGGAAGGCTATTACTACACGGCGGTTTCCTACCTGAACCGCTGTGACATTTCAGCCAGCATCCACTACGCGGTCAACGGATTGACCGATTCGAGCGATAATGGCGCGGCACCGGGCGAGATCACCCAGTGTGTTCTGGAGCAGTATTATGCCTGGCATGCCACCTGTTGGAACAAGTGGATGTTCGGCACGGAGCACGAAGGGTTTGTCAGCAACCCGGCGTGGTTTACCGAGGCGATGTATCAGGCCTCGGCGGGCCTGCACAGACACTTGTGCAACACTTACAGCATTCCCAAGGACCGCAACCACATCATCGCTCACGGACAAAAGTCCAGCAGCGCCTGGGTGACCTGGCTGGCGAGCAACTACCCTTCGATTGATGCCACCTGCAACACCCACACCGACCCGGGCAGCTATTGGGATTGGACCTACTTCATGTCCTTGATCCTTAGCCAGACCAACGGCGCGACAGTGGTCAGCAGCAGCGTTCCAGCCAGTGTCGCCGCCGGCCAGAGCTTCACCGCCACGATTACCTTCCGCAACAGCGGCACCAGGGCCTGGACCACCGCCAGCCCGAACCTGAGGAATCACAAGCTCGGTTCGCAAAGCGCCCAGGACAATACCACCTGGGGATTCAGCCGGGTCGCCCTGCCCTCGACGCCGATTGCCGCGAACCAAACCGCCACCTTCACGCTGAATGCCACCGCCCCCACCACACCCGGCAACTATACCTTTGCCTGGAAAATGGTCCAGGATAACGTGGGCTGGTTCGGCGAGACTTTCAGCACCACCATCAGCGTGATCAACGCCGGCCCGACTATTACCACCCAGCCGGCCAGCAAGACGGTCAACCCGGGCTCCAATGTCACTTTCACTGTCGCGGCCACCGGCAGCGGCACGCTCACTTACCAGTGGCGCACCAATGGCGTCAACCTGAGCAACGGCACCAAGTTCGCCGGCGTTACAACCACGTCGCTGACCGTTACCAATGTGCAGCAGACGGACGTGGGCAACTACTCGGTGGCGGTGACCGACATAAACGGCACCATTGTCAGCTCTAGCGCCGCGTTAACCGTCAACGCGGTGGTGGCGTTCTACGAGGACTTCGAGTCCGGCCTGGGTAATTGGACGGTCTTCCCGACTCCCGGCACGACGCTGGATTGGAGCACGGCGCAATATAAAAGCTCCAGTCACAGCGCCTATGTGGATGGGGCGTTTGATCGCATGTACCGGGACTTGGGGATCAGGGTGGATGGGAGGCTTCGGATCACCGCCTGGGTTTATGACGGCACCCAGACCCGCGCGTTTGTTGATATGCGCGGCTACAGCGGCGGCAGTTTCGGCTCCGGCGGCCTGGTCCAGCTCTTCTGCGCCGGCAAGTACAACACCGTTACTATGTCCGGCGAGACCTGGAGCTCCAGCTACTACCAGGGCCGCGTGGTCGCAGGCTCCAACACCGGCTGGTTCAATTTGAATGGTTCAGGCGCGCCCACTCGCTCGACGGGCTGGCACAAGTTCGTTATCGAACGCCGCAGCGATGGGACAACGATTGACTTCTATGTGGATGATATTCTGAGCCGCACCATCACCGGCGCCACCGCCTATAGCCTGGACTCGGCGGCCATCGGCTCGATTGGGAGCGGCTCGACCAATGTGGCGGGAACGGCCTGGATTGACGACGTGAAGGTCGAGTATTTCGATCTCCCCGTAATCACCACGCCGCCGGCCAGCCAAATCGTTGCCGCGGGCGGCACCGCAACCTTCTCGGTCACCGCCTCAAACACTGTGGGCAGTTACCAGTGGCGCAAAAACGGCACCAACATCTCCGGCGCCACGGCCTCGGCGCTAACCCTCAGCAACGTCCAGGGCACCAACGCCGGCACCTATGATGTCATCGTCGCCAACGGCGCCGGGCCGGTGGACAGCGCGGACGCCGTATTGAAGGTGTCGCCGACAATTACGTCGCAGCCCGCCAGTAGCACCAATCTCCCGCTCACCACGGCGACTTTCACGGTCGTGGCTGCGGGGCAAACCCCGTTCTCCTACCAGTGGCGTAAGAATGGCGCAGACCTGGCCGATGGCGGCAATATTTCAGGCGCTGTGAGCGCAACCCTCACCGTCAGCAGTGTGGCGCCTGATGACGCGGGCAGCTACTCGGTTGTCGTCACCAACGCCGGCGGCAGCGCCACCAGCGTCAGCGCGCTGCTGGTGCCGGTCGTGCTGCCCACCGTCACCACCTCCCCCGCCGACCGGGCCGTGGCCGCGGGCTCGAATGTCACCTTCACCGTCAGCGCCACGGGCACGCCGCCCCTGTTCTACCAGTGGAACCTGAACGGCGGCGTTATCGCCAATGCCACCGGCACCAGCTACACGCGGCCTAACGTGCAATCCGCCGATGCCGGCACCTACTCCGTGATTGTCAGCAATGCGGCCGGCGCGATAGCGAGCGACGAGGCCCTGCTCACCGTCAACACCGGGCCGGCCCTCTCGCCCATCACCGACCAAACGGTCACCGCCGGCGAAACCCTCGCCTTCACCGCCCAGGCCAGCGACATTGACACCGACCAGGCGCTGAGCTTCAGCCTCGATGCGGGCGCGCCCGCCGCCGCGGCGATCGTCAGCACCAACGGCGCCTTCTCCTGGGTCACCACGGCGGCCGATGCCGGCACCACCAACCAAATCACTGTCCGGGTGGCCGACAGCGGCACGCCAAACTTGAGCGATACCAAGACCTTTGCGGCCATCGTGTTGCCGCCGGCCATCACCGTCGCGCTGGGCATTTCCAACCAGGACCTCACGATTGGCTGGAATTCCATCTCGGGCCAGACTTATCGCGTGGAGTATAAGAATGACTGGAATGCAACGACCTGGTCCAACCTGCCGCCCGATGTGTCTGCCACCGGTTCCGCCGCGTGCATAACTGACCCCCTCACCAACGCGCAGCGCTTCTACCGCATCCGGCTGCTGCCATAACCGGGCCCGCGGCGGTGACGGCGCCCGGAGGCTATGCCCTGCCCGGCACTTCGTGGTGGGCGCGGCAGCGGGCCTCGTAGATCTCAGCCGCGCCCACGATAACCACCGGGTCGTCGTAACGCGCGGGCCGGCCGTCCACAAGCCGCTGGCTGCGGCAGGCCGATCCGCCGCACACCATGCAGATGGCATGGAGCTTGTCCACCACGTCGGCCTTGGCCATCAGCACTGGCATCGGGCCGAACGGCTCGCCCCGGAAATCCGTGTCCAGCCCGGTGATGATCACGCGCACCCCGCGGTCAACCAGTTGTTGCGCCAGCGGGACGATGTCTCCGTCAAAGAACTGGGCCTCGTCAATGCCGACGACGGTGGTCGCGGGCTCCAAGTGGTCGAGGATGGCGCGCGCGCCGGGCACTGGCCGTGCGGCATACTCGCTGCCGGCGTGCGAGGTGACCTTCTCCAGGGCGTAGCGATTGTCAATGACCGGCTTGAACACCTGCACCTTCTGCCGGGCAATCGTCGCGCGCCGCAGGCGCCGGATAAGTTCGTCGGTCTTGCCGCAGAACATCGAGCCGGTAATGACTTCAATCGAGCCGGTGGTGTGCTTCATGCGGGGCCATGTCTAGCAGAGGATGCGCTCTGGCTCAACGCATTTGCCACACGGCGGGAATTGCCAGTCACCAGTCCAAACCCCTTCGATACTTCGGTCCGGGGTGATTCTGTGCCCCACCGTTGTGTGGCAACGCGGGCATGCCGTCCGGCCGGCGCGCGGCTCGCATTCCGCCCGGAGCAGCCCGAGACTCGACAGTCCCCGCCTGGCAATACAGGATATGCGCATGACTAAACTCGGTCGGACTCAGATCATCGCTCTGGCAGCCTTCCTGGCTTCGGTTCTCACGTCGCGTGGCGCCGATGAACTCCAACGGACCTTCGAGCGCCCGCCGGAGTCAGCCAAACCACTGACCTGGTGGCATTGGATAGACGGCAACGTCACGAAGCACGGTATTACGCGCGACCTCGAGGCCATGAAACAGGCCGGGCTCGGCGGCTGCTACCTGTTCAGCATCGGCAGCTACTTCCCGGCGGGCCCGGCGAAGTTCAAGCAGGAAGGGTGGTATGACCTGCTGGGCCACACTGTAAAAGAAGCTGAGCGCCTGGGCCTGGTGTTCGGCGTTCACAACTGTGACGGCTGGTCCGAGGCCGGAGGCCCGTGGATCACGCCCGAAACTTCGATGAAAGAGCTGACGCATGCGAGCGTAGATGTCACCGGCCCGTCCCGGTTCTCGGCACACCTGCCTGCACCGCCACGCAATGTGGATTTCTATCGCGACGTCGCCGTGGTCGCCTTTCGGTTGCCGGCGGGGGAACGGGTCAATGGGCCGGCCTCCGGCACGCGCGTCACGGGTTCGCTCAGCGCTTCCGCGCTGGCGGTCCTGGGTGACGGCCAATTGCAGACTCGCGCGACCTTTCCTGAGGCCGGGACGGGACAGCGGATCGAGTTCGACCTGGGCGCCCCGCGCCCGTTGCGCACAATGGTGCTTCACAACGTGAGCAGTTACGTTCAGGACGAGGACTTTCCCGCTGTGGTGGAAGCCTCTGCCGACGGCAAGGCGTGGCGGCCGGCCGGGACATTCTGTTTCTCGTGGGACACGGCCGACGGCCTCAAGCCGATTACCGTCGCGTTGGGTGAGCTGAACACCCGGTTCCTGCGACTGTCATTCACCAACCTCTGGCCTCTGCACATCGGCGAGGTGGAACTCAGCTCCGCCGCCAAGCTCCACTTCGCCGAGGCCAAGGCCGGCTGGCTGCGATGCCGGGGCCATGGCGGCGAGGCACGCAACTTCGCCCGCTATCCGGGGCCGGACCGAAACCGGCAGCTGCCCGCCGATTACGTGGTGCCGGGCACCAACGTCCTGGACCTGACGGCGGCGTTGACCCCGGAGGGACGCCTGGAATGGGATGTTCCGCCAGGCCGTTGGCACATCCTGCGGGTGGGCTACACGAGCAACGGCCACTCAAACAAACCCGCCACGCCCGCCGGCCGCGGCCTGGAATGCGACAAGCTCGACGCAAAAGTCGTGCGCGCCCACTTGGACCAATATGTCGGGGAACTCGCTAAGCGCTTCGGACCCGCCGTCGGCAAGACCTTCGCCGCCGTGGAAACCGACAGTTGGGAGTGCGACGTCCAGAACTGGACCGCAGGCCTGGAGCGCCGGTTGAAACAACGCACCGGCATCGCGATTGTGCCGTGGCTGCCGCTCTTAATCGAAGGCTGGATCGTGGACAACCCCGATGCGTCCGAGCGCATGCTCTGGGACTGGCGGCGTTTCCTGGCTGATCAATTCGCCGAAAATTTCTTCGGCGAGGTCGGGCGCTACCTGCACGAAAAGGGTCTGACCTATGTCATCGAAGGCTCCGGACGCCAGATGTACCTCTACGATCCCATCGGCTACCAGCGTCCCGGCGATGTGCCCATGGGCGAGTTCTGGCTCAACACCGGTCCCGGCCAGGGCGTACGCGTGGACAACAAGGTGGCCGCCAGCACGGCGCATATCAGCGGCAAGCGCATCGTCGCCTCCGAGTCTTACACCGCCAGCGCGCCGTTTGCCCAATGGCAAAACCATCCCTACTCGCTCAAGCCGCTGGGCGATCGCGCCTACTGCGCTGGAGTCAACCGCTTCGTCTTCCACACCTTTGCCCACCAGCCCTACGACGTCATCGGGCCGGGTTTCACGATGGCCGTCTGGGGCCTTAACTGCAACCGCGCCAACACCTGGTGGGAGCCGGGACGCGCCTGGATGCAATACCTCGCCCGCTGCAACAACCTTCTTCAGGAAGGCCGCTTCTGCGCCGACGTGCTCTGGTTCATCGGCGAGGACGTCCCCAACCGTGTCGGCTGGCGCGACGAACTCGATCCCCCGCTCCCGCCCGGCTACGACTTCGACGCCTGCGACGCCGCCGCGCTCCTGCAAGCCAAAGTCCAGGACGGCCGCATCGTCCTGCCCAGCGGCATGAGCTACCGCGTGTTGCTGCTGGCGAACCGGCCGACGATGCGCCCGGCAGTGCTGCGGAAAGTGGCGGAATTGGTCCGGGCGGGCGCGGTAATCGTCGGGCCGGCGCCCCAACAGTCGCCGAGCCTGGCCGACCTCGGGCCGGGCGATGACGAGGTGAGAAAGCTCAGCCAGCAGATCTGGGGGCCGGGCGATGGCGTCGCGATGAAAGACCATACCGCCGGCAATGGGCATGTGTACTGGAGGCTCTCCTTCTCGGAGATCTTCAACCGCCTGGGCGTCGCGCCGGATTTTGCCTGGGAAGCCAAGAGCGGCGATGCGGAGGTGCTCTACATCCACCGGCGGATTGGGGACGCGGATGTTTACTTCGTCTCGAACCAGAAGCTGCGGACCGAGCCCATCATCGCGAAGTTCCGTGTCGCAGGCCGCCAGCCGGAGTTGTGGGACCCGGTCACCGGGACAACCACCCGGCCGGCGGTTTACCAGGTTTCAGCCTCGGGCATCGAAATGAATCTGTCGCTCGATCCGGCCGGCTCAGTATTCGTCGTGTTCCGCGAACCCCTGCCGGCGCGGCACGTGGTGGCGGCCAGCGGCGAGGCTGAGCTGACTTTCGATGCCGACGGAAAACTGCGCGCGCGCGTGCGAAAGCCGGACGTCAACCAAGTGGAGTTTAGTGACGGTTCGAAGGGTGACTTGCCCAGCCAGGCAGTGCCCCCGTCCATCGAACTTGCCGGGCCATGGAATGTTCAGTTCCCGCCCGGGCTGGGCGCGCCGCCGTCCGCCGGGTTCAGCGAGTTGGTCTCCTGGACGCAGCGGCCGGAAGCGGGCATCCGCTACTTTTCCGGCACGGCCACCTACACCCGGGAGTTTGAAGTCAGCGCCGAGCACCTTGGGCTGGGCCGCGAGGGGTGGCTCGACCTGGGGGACGTGCAGGTGATCGCCGAGGTGCGGCTGAACGGGCAGGACCTGGGCATCCTCTGGAAGCCCCCGTTCCGCCTTAACGCGACTGCGGCTCTCAAGCCCGGGACGAACCGGCTCGAAGTGCGCGTGACCAACCTCTGGCCCAACCGCATGATCGGCGACGAACAGTTGCCGGACACCACGCGGTGGGCGCGGCGCAGCTTGATCGGCCGCTGGCCGGACTGGGTGCTGAAGGGCGAACCACGGCCCGACGGACGGGTGACTTTCTGCACCCGCAAAGTCTACAAGCCAGACGCCCCCCTCCTCCCTTCCGGCCTCCTCGGTCCCGTCCGCCTCAACTTCGCGCAGACCGTGAAACTCTGACTCGGGAGGGCGTCCCCGCCGGAGGATTATTGCGGGCTCTTCTCCTTCCACGCGCCTAGCGGGAGCACGTTGGCGCGCTTAGCCCAGGCTTCCCATTGGGCGGCGAGATGTTGCACTTCTTCCGGGTGCTGCGCGGCGAGGTCATGCATCTCCGTGCGGTCGGCAGCCATGTCGTAGAGTTCCCACGGTTGGTCGGCCTTGGCGACGAGCTTCCAGTTGCCCTGGCGGACGGCGCGGTTGCTCTCGTGCTCCCAAAAGATGGGCTGCGGCCGTTGGAGCGGCCGGCCGGCCAAGGCGGGTTGCAGGCTTACGCCTTCCATCGGCTGAATGGTCCGGCCGTTCAACTGGGTGGGATACCGGGCGCGCGCGACGTCCACACAGGTGGCCATGATGTCAATGAGGTGGCCGGGTTGGCTCTCCAGTTTGCCCTGGCGTTCCTTGGGTATGCCCGCGGCCCAATGCACGATCAATGGGGTGCTGATGCCGCCCTCATGCACCCAGTGCTTGTATTCGCGGAAGGGCGTGTTGGAAACGTTGGCCCAATCCCGGCCATAGGCGACGTAGGTGTCCTCCGGTCCGGGCATGACGCCGGGCCCGCGCCGCAGCCAGCGGCCATCGCGGGTTTGCATCGGCGGCCAGGTGCGGTGCTGGAGTTCATCGGGCGCCATCGGCCGGCAGGGGGTGGTTGGCTGGTCCGTGGGCACCGTGCGGCCCATCGGCTCGGCGCACCCGCCATTATCCTGCAGAAAGAACAGCAACGTGTTGTCCAGGCGGCCGGATTCTTTCAACTGCGCGACAATGCGGCCGATGCCTTGATCCATGCGGTCCACCATTGCCGCGTAAACTTCCATGCAGCGGGCCTCCCAGGCTTTGTCTTCGACGCGAGCCCAGTCTCCCGCCTGGGGCGAAAGGTCCCAGCCGGGATTCACCAGGCCCAGCTTCTTGAGGCGTTCGAGCCGCGCCTTGCGAACCGGCTCATAGCCGCCATCGAACTTGCCTTTGTACTTGGCGATGTCCGGCCCAAGCGCATGCATGGGCCAGTGGGCCGCCGTATAGGCGACATACAGGAAGAACGGGTCGCGGGGCGACTGCTGCTCGTGCTGGCGCAGAAAGCGCACCGCGTTGTCGCTGATGGCGTCCGTATAATAGAACCGGGCCGGCTTGTAGTCCGGATCGTTTTCCGGGGTGATGAAGGTGTTCTGCCGACACAGACCGGTGGGGTCGTAAAAGCTGCCGCCGCCGCGGATGGTGCCGTAAAACTTCTCGAAACCGCGCTGCACGGGCCAACTGGACTTGTCGCGCGCATTGGCCCCGTCAAACCGTGTGACGTGCCACTTCCCGCTCATGTACGTGCGATAACCGCCCGCGCGCAGAACTTCGGCAAGGGTGGCGCTGCGCTGATTCAACTGGCCGCGGTAGCCCTCGCGGCCGGCGTTGCGCGTCATATGGCCAACCCCGGCCTGGTGGGGATAGAGCCCGGTCAGCAGCGAGGCGCGGGTCGGGCAGCACCGACCCACATTGTAGAATTGGGTGAAGCGAAGCCCTCCCTGCGCCAGCGCGTCAAGGTTCGGCGTCTGGATTTCGCCTCCGTAGCATCCAATATCCGAGAAGCCCATGTCGTCGGACATTATCAGGAGAACGTTAGGGCGCTCCGCAGCGGCCGCAGCACAGACCCAGAGGGTTGCAAGCCAGGCAGCGCATTTGACGCCGGCCCGGACGCGAACCGGGGCGGCTTTGGGATCGAGTTTGCGGGGATGTTTCATGGATTCGCTTCTTTCTTGCTGGGAACAGGGTCAGGCCCGGTCTTGTGGTCATTCTGTTCTGCTCGCCAGGCCACCAGGCGCTCGTGCAAATCGCGCGCAATGTCCGCGTAGGCCGGGTCGCCGACCAGGTTGTGGACTTCCGCGGGATCGAGCAGGGTGTCGTAAAGCTCTTCGCGCGGGCGCCAATGATAGCGCTGCAGCACCGCCGCCGCGCGCCGATCGCCCTCGGCGGCGCGCACCCACGAATCCCAATACTCGCGCCCGCCGTCATGATCTTTGGCCTTGTCCATGTGCGTCATGTACTTGTTCTCCGGCGACAGGTTGAGAATGTATTTGTAGCGCGCTGTGCGTGCGCAGCGCATGGGAGAGAAATTCATGCCCATATCCTGCGAATGCGTGGCGAATATGACCTCGCGGTGCACATTGGTCCTGCCCTCGAGCACCGAGAGGAAACTCTTCCCGTCCAGTTCGGCAGGCGCCTGGCCGCCCGCGATCTCGACAAGTGTCGGCAGCACGTCCACCAGCGAAATCATTGCGTCGGTGCGGGCGCCGGGCTGGATTCTGCCCGGCCAGCGCGCAATGAACGGCACGCGAATGCCCTGGTCGTAAAGACCCCACTTGGCAAAAGGCCATTGGGCGCCCTGGTCGGAGCAGTAAAGGAAGACTGTGTTGGACGCGAAGCCATGCTGGTCGAGGCTGGCGAGCAGCCGGCCGAGGTTTGTGTCCATTTTCGTGATGTCGGTGTAATAACGCGCGCGGGACTTCCGCAACTCCGGCGTGTCAATATGGTTGGGCGGCACGCTGATGCCGGCCGGCTCATAGGTCGCTTTCTCGGGCCAGATGACGTGCGGACTGTGGTCGCAGACCACGAGGCAAAACGGCTGCTCACGGGAGACCTTCCCCAGCCAATCCTCCACCGCCGCCAGGTTTAGATCCAGGCGGAGAGCGGGATTGCTTTCAAAGCCCGGTTCCGGCACTTCGGAGTTTTCGATACGCTCGAATGGGAAGACGGCTTTGGGCCCGAAATGGGTCTTGCCGGCCTGCGCGGTCCGGTAGCCGAGGCTTGCCAGGTAATATGGCAGCGACCGGATTTCGGGCCGGCACTGGGACTGGCCTGCCAGGTTGTTGGCGTGCGCGCCGTTGCGAAAGGGCATCAGGCCGGTGTAGAGGACGGCCCGCGAAGGCATGCAGGTGGGCGAGCCGGCAAACGCGCGGCGAAAGAGCATGCCCTCGCGCGCCAGCCGGTCAATGTTCGGCGTGCGCACTTCTTCCGAGCCGTAGGCGCCGCAATCCGCCGCCGTATGGTCGTCGGCTACGAACAGGACAATGTTAGGCCTGGCCGCCGCCAGCAAGCCGGACATCGGCATGCCGGCCAGGAGCAATAGCGCCAGGGTTTGCCCCAGCGCTTTCCCGCAGATCGCAAAGATTCTGACATTCATTGAATAGTTAAATCGGAGAAGGCGGCGTGAGTATCCACCACCCGCAAGCCGACGCTGCCGCCGCTGTGTTGAGAGTCTTTCGCGCGCATAACCTCTTTGCCGTCCAGACAGAGGACAATCTCCGGCCCCCGGGCGGTCACGCTCAACTGGTAATCGCGCCCCGTCTGCACGTCGGCATCCGCCAAGCCCAGTTCACGCCAGCTCCCGCCATCGGTGCTGCCCAGCACGACCTTGCGGGTGCCCGGGATAATGCCGGCGAAGTAGCCTTCCTGTGCGTCATACCCGATGGCGGGCAGGGTGCAACGAAACAGCAACCCGGCATCGCGCGCGCCGTCAATAACTCTCACCCGCACCGAGCAGGCCAGGTCTCGCCAGTAGCGCCTGGCAAGCACCAGCTTCTCTCCGGCGCGGAAGTCGTTCACCGGTTCCGCAGGCACGATGCCCAAGTGCAGACGCCCGTCTCTGAGCTGCAGGAACTGATGATGGCCAAAGTAGTCGAAGGCCGCGAGATCGGCTTCGCACGCCAGCGCCGCGTGCCAGGGCGCCGCCATGGCCGCGCTGCTTTCGCCGCCTGGCAGCGAGAGCGTGTTTAAGGCCGGAAGCGGCGCGCCAAAATCCGGCAGCCCGTTGCGCGTCCAGCGAAACGGCTGGGTGAAAAGCACGCGGCGCCAGCCGTCGTTCCGGTCGGCCTTGGCATGGTAGAAGATCCAATCCTGGGCGCCGTCAGGCGACTTCACAAAGCTGGCGTGCCCGATTCCATAGGTGGTGTAGCTAGGCTGGAACACCGGGCTGGGGTGCTTGGTCCAGTCCGCGGGATTGAGCGGGTCGCCGCCCGGCCGCAAGGCGAGCAACCCGAGTTTGTAAGAGGGCTGCCAGGAGGCACTGCACGAATACACGACGAATGTGCGGCCATTGCGCTGCAATACCTGCGGCGCTTCGTTCAGCCCCCTGCCCCCGGCCGTTTCTCCGACTCGTTCCCACAGGTAATCATCATTGGCGCAAAGCCGGACGCGCTTGCCGCTGACACTCAGCGGATTCTGCATGGGCGCAAGGTAGAGCCATTGCTCGTCGCGGGTGTCTTCCCAGCCGGACCAGAGAAAGTAACGTTTGCCGTCCTGTTCTAGAATCGTGCCGTCAATTGCCCAGCGGTTATCGGTTCCGGTCTCCGGGTGGTCGCCCGTATAAAACGGTCCATGAAGGGTGTAGTTGCCCAGCGGGTTCGAAGTCTCGGACCGCAGCGCCCACATGCGGTGGTTGCGGTTCTGGCCGTCGGAGGCAGCCACGTAAACATGCCAGCGGCCATCCAGGAAGTGAATCTCGGGCGCCCACACCTCGCGGGAGCAGGGGCCGGACTCCGGCGCCCGCCAGATAACATGTTTGGCTCCCAACGCGGTCAACCGGTCGGAACAATAAAGTGCAACGCCGCGGTTGGCCTCGGACAAACAGGTTAGGTAGTTGGTGCCATGCCGCAGCACCCAGGGATCGGCGCCTTCAGCGATGGGGTTGGCGAACACGCGCCCGCCGCGACGCGCCGAAGCCGCGGTTTCGCGGCTTCCCGGCAGCGACTGCCACCAGGCCAGCAGTGGCCGGCTCAGGCGGCGCACGTCTTCCGGATGCTGCGCCGCCAGGTCATGCGCTTCGCCCGGATCGGTTTCCAGATCATAGAGCCGGGCATTGCGTCCATCCCGCCCCAAAAACAGCTTCCAGTTTCCCTCGCGCATCGCCAGGTCGGGCAAGGGTTCGCCATTATTTCCCGGCCGGTCGGGCGGGCGGTTCCAGAACAAGGCCCTGGACCGTTGGCGCGCCGCCTTACCCAACAGGACGGGGCTCAGATCTTCGCCGTCCAGGTCAACCCCGCCCGGCAAGTCCGCTCCCGCCAGGCGCGCTACTGAAGGGAACAAGTCCACGGCGGCGACCACGGTGGTTTGATTGACCGTACCGCGCGCGGAATCCGCTACCAGGCCCGGCGCCCAGACGATAAACGGCTCCCGGATGCCGCCTTCATACAAGGTTCCCTTGTGCCCGCGGAACGGGCCAGCCGAGCCGGCGCCCGGTTCCGGGCCGTTGTCACTCGCCACCAGAATGATCGTATTGGTCCGCAGGCCCGGCCGCTGGCGAATGTAGTCAAACAACGGCGCCAGTTGCCGGTCCATCGCCTTGACCACCCCAAGGTAAAGATCCTTCTTGCTGGCGTTTCCCCGAAGCTCTTTGGGCGGGAAGAACGGCGAGTGGACATCATCAGGCCACACATTGACGTAGAACGGCTTGCCGGCTTGCTCCGCCTGGCGGATAAATTGCAGCGCCCGGCCGACAAAGGCGCCGGTCACTTGCGACCGGTCCATCCAAGTGATGCGCCCCCGGCCGAGCTGGTCGCTGCCCAGGGCGTAGCGGTGCGCGGGCCGGTCATCGAAGTCGTCGCACAAGGGCAGTATTCGGTCGCCCAGCCCTTCGAATTGAGTCAGGGACTCGTCAAAGCCGTACTCGGTGATCAGCGGGGCTTCGCCTACATCCCGCTGGCCGCCCATGTGCCACTTGCCGAAGTGCCCCGTGGCGTAGCCGGCTCGCTGCAGGGCGCGAGCCAGGGTAGGGGCGTTCGGGTCGAGCCACTGGGCCATACCACGCCGCTCGTTTTCAACGCGAGCGGCCAGGTAGGAGTTTATCCGCCAGCGCGCCGGGTACTGGCCGGTCGTGAACGCCGTGCGCGACGGAGAGCAGATCGGCGAGTTGACATAGAACTGGGAGAATCGAACGCCTTCCCGCGCGAGCCGGTCAAGGTGCGGTGTCTCGATCTGCTTCTGCCCGTAGCAGGACAGGTCGGCATAGCCCATGTCATCCACCAGCACGAAGATAAAATTCGGCCGCGCCGCCTGAGGGGCAGCCGCCGGGGCGGCCCCGGCAGGTTTGAAGCTGGCCAGCAGCCAAAGCAGCGCGCAAAGCCTGAGGCAAGTGATGATTATTCTCGAATCCCGCCTGAAACCGCTTTGCGGCGCAGACGCCAACTCAATGGAGTACATATGAATTCGGACCAGGACAAACCAACCAGGCGCAGCCAGGTGCTTCAATACTGCACCGAGGTGTACTGCGGCAGCATAAACTCCAGGGTATCAGCGGGATCGGACAGGTAACTGTCGAACATGATCCGCAGCTGATTCTGGAGCTTGAGCGACTTCATGGAGCTCACGCTCCCGTCACAAAGACTGAGAATTCCTTGGCCATTATGCCGGATATCCTTCAGCCAGCCGCGACGGACCAGCAGCGGGCGCGTGAAGGAATGGCGCGAGCCGGTGGTGGGATTGTCAGGCAGAGCGAGGATGCTGTTGGCCGGATAATCCGTGGAGAGATAGTTGTCCCCAACCAGAATCGCCTGCGGGCGCGTGGGCAGCGCGTCAACGCAAAACATGTAGCTGATATTGGTGCGGAAATCCCAAACGATGCTGAGCGGAGTCCAGTCGGGAAGTGGCGCTCGCCGCCGGTCGGCCGGACAGGTTAACACCCGGGGATTCTTCAAATACGGCTGCAAGGTGAACCAATTGGTGCGCAACGGGTCCGGCCCGATCTTGCCCAGCCCGGGACTCCAGGGATACTTGCCGTCATTGTTGTCGTCGCCCCACATCGTGAAGGACAGCGCGATTTGGCGGTTGTTGCTGATACAGTTGGCGTTCTGGGCCTTGGCTTTGGCGCGCGCCAACGCCGGGAGCAGCAGCGCCGCCAGAATGGCGATGATGGCAATGACCACCAGCAATTCGATCAACGTGAATGCGCGAAACAACCGCCGCGTGTCGGTTTGGGGAATTGCTGGTTCAAATCTCATAGTGGTTGCGAAACGCGGGGGCGCCGGTTATCCGGCGCCCCCGAAACATGCCCTTCAAGGAACCAACAGCCTGAAAAAGGCCGGCGAACCGGCGCTCACGATATTCGTGGTGAAGCTGAACGAGCCTCCCGGGCCAAAGACATTGGTTGCGACCGGCATCCAGCCCGCCAGGGAAGCAGCGACGTTCGGGGAGGTCACCACATAGTAAGTGCTTCCTTCGGTGCCACCGCTGCCGCTGAGGGTAAAGTCTGTGCCGCTCAGCGTGGCGGAGTCTATGGTCGTCGCCGGGACCGCTACGGAGATGGTGCCGTTAACCGCCAGCTTGGCGGTATTCCAGGTCAAGCCACCCGTCAGGGCCGGCAGCTTGATCGAGGTGAACAGGCTGCCGCCGCCCTTGCTGAACAATTGATACACATCGCCGGCTTGCGGCGCGGCAGCACCGGCGCCCAACACCACCTGCAGGACGCCCGCAAAGGTCAAGGTTCCCCCCACCACAATACGGTCGCTGTTAGGCGAGAGGGACCGGTTCAGCTCCATGCGCGTCGTCCCGGCAAGCGTGACGTTGCCATTCACGGTCAAAGTGCCCATGCCGTCCGAGCCTGGAGCATTGGTGCCGCCGAGCATGACGAGGTTGCCGGCCAGGACGCCGATGCCGCCAATGGTGCCATTGGTGACGGTGGTGTCACCCGAGTAGGTGTTGTTCCCGTTCAGCAGCAACGTGCCGGTGCCGACCGCGCTGACCCCGACCGCCGCCGAGCCGCTGATATCGCCGTTGATGATCAAGTGGGCGCCGTCAGCGTGGAAGCGGCAGTTCCCGCTCATCAGGATGTCTCCGTTGATAACGTTGGTATCGGCGCGGGCGCCGCCGCACTGGACCATCGCGTTGGTCATGGTGATATTCCGCAACAGCGGGTTGGTGATATTCAGGTCGTAGAGATTGAGGTTGGCGCCCGGGTAAATCGCCAGGGCGGCAGAGGAATTGCCGGGCGTGAGGGACTCGGCAAGCGTGAGCCCGCCCTCTTTGATGAGCACGTCCCCCAGATTCATCTGCCAGTAGCCGGTTGTGCTGCGCTGGCAGGCGATGCTCACACTGCCGGAGCCCACCTTGGTCAACTTATATCCATTTCCCTTCAGGCCGGCCGCCGGTCCGGTGCCGCTGTTGACGCGGATATCCCACCTGCCACCGTTGGGGCAACCGAACGTTGTGTCCCCTGCCAACGTCACGTCCACCAAGTTCTCCTCCACCCCCGTGGCGGTGGTCGAATCAATGATGGCGCCTGCGCCGTTCTTGCCTGCGCCCGAAACAATGACCGGCTGCTTGGGTTGGTGATCAACCACATCCAGCGTGCCGCCGTTCGTGATGATGATAGTCGCGGTCGTGGCTCCCAAGGCCCGCGTGTCGCCCAGTTTGAGGATGCCATCCTGAATCACGTTTGTACCATTGAAGGTGCCATTGGAGTTGCCGGCACTCATGGTCAGGGTGCCCGCACCGCGTTTGACGAACGTGCCGGTTTCGGGGGCGGTATCGGTCAGCACCGCCGCGAAGTTTACGTCGGCGGTGTTGCTGACCACATAGGAACCCGCGTTCAGCTCCAACCCGGCGATCACGTCCCCATCGCCTCCTATCCGCGTTACCGAGCCGGGACCGTTCTTTCTCACCAAGAGAGTGTTGATGGTCCCGCCGCTCCACACATAAGGCAGCGTGTCATTGCTGACCGTTACCACGCTGGGCGTGAACCCGGTATTCAGGTTCACGGTGCCGGTGGCCGCGCCCTCTAGAAACCGCGTGGACTTGCCATCGCTGTAGGTCGAACTGGAGCCAGAACTGTCGTCAATCCAGTTCACGGTACCGTAGTCCCAACTGTTGCCGCTGGCGCCGGTCCAGCGCAAACCCGGCGCAACCGTGATGTTCAAGTCAATTGAGGAATTGGCCACATTGTCCACCAGCGTGGCGGAAACGTCCGGCGGCAGGCCCACCAGGTTAAAGGCGCCGAATCCGCTGCCGCCAATTGTGCCGGTGTAGTCTATCAGCGTAATGGGGCCGGCGATGAGGCCCAGCCCGCCACTCACTTTCACCGTCACACTGCTCGCGCCACCGCTGGCGGTCAACGTGTTGACCTTGACCAGCGGAGCCTTGGGATTGGCGAGCGTGCCCAGATCAAAACTCAGGGTACTGGCGCCCAAGCTCAGCGTGCCCGCGGTAAGCGACGTATTTGGCACGGAGCCCACCACGCCCAACTCGGCATTGTTGGCCACCAGCAGGCTCGCCCCATTGGTCTGAATGGTGGGAAGCACCAGTTTGCCTTCCTGAACCCACGTGTCGCCGGCATACGTGTTCTGGCCGGTCAATGTTATCGTCTCGTAATTGAGCTTGGTAATCCCGCCCGCGCCGCTCAGCGGCTGCGCAATCGTAACCGGCATGGTGCCATCAATGGTTAGTCCGCCGGATTGAATCTCGGCTACGTCCAGGCCGTTCATAAAACCGGCGTAGTTGGTCGTGTAGAGGGACGGGCGCAGCCACGCGTTGTTGAAGCGAATAACCGCCTTTCCCGCAGCGGTGTCCTTGCGGATTTGTATCGGCTCCAGGATGCCGTTGGTCACCGCATAGGTGCCGACCCCCGCGCCGCTGTCGCTGAAGACAACATAGCAATCCTTGACCAGCCCCCCCGTCTGCAGGACCTCGCCCGTGCAGCCGGCGACATACGGAATGCCCAGGTGCCCCGCATACATTGTGACCGTGCCATTATCCACGATCAACCGGCTGGGCACGTCCACCGCCCCGTCGCCAACCCGCAGGTTTGCCGCTCCGACGGTGAGGGTCAAGCTGGCTGAGTTCGAGACCACCACCTCAACCGGCGTGGACGCGGCGGCCGCAGAGCCAATACGGAAGCCGCCAAGGCTGGTGTAGGTGCCTCCGTCCAGCACAAACTTGCCCTCGCTGAAAATGAAAGCCGGATTCACGCTGAAGTTCAATGATCCGGTGAGCCGCAGCGTCCCGCCGCCGTAAATGACATGATCCCCGCCGACGCCACACGTCGAGGCACCGCTTAGGCACAGTTCGGTTCCCGCCGCGATCTGCCAGTTCTTGGAGCCGCTATTGGGCCAATCCAGCGCCAGGCTGATCGTGTTGTTCCCGGCCAGATTCTTTAGCGCGGATTCGATGCCGAGCCCGTTGCCGCTGAGCGCAAAGCCCCCATTGGAGAATGTCAACGTAGGGGTGGTGAGTGAGAGATCGTTGAAATTCGCCTGCCGGGCGGAGTAGCCGAACATCAGCGGCTCGCCGGTTACGGGAGCCGTGCCACCCCAGTTGCCGCCGTCGGACCAGTTGTCACTCGTGCCCGCGCCGGTCCAGACGCGCTCGGGCGGCGGCGGCGGCGCATAGATCGAAACCACGGAGAAGTTGTCATAGAAGACGTTGCCGGAAGTGTTGCCCGCCTGGTCCCAATCGAAATACCGTCCTGCGCCATCGAAGCGAAAGCCGTTGGGCAGATCGGGGTCGGTGAACGTGTCGTAGAAGAAGGAGCTGCCGCTGTTCGTTGAGACTTGCACCCGGGAGTGGTAATTGGCCCCGCTTTCCGCGCCGGCATCTGTCACTCGAATCAGGAAGTTGATCATGTTTCCCCCAGTACCGGGGGCCGCGGCCATGATTGCCTTTTTGAGGCTGGTCACGCCCGAGGATCCGCTATGGATAAGCTTCCCAATCGTGTAAAAAGTGTCGCCGGAGGTAGCACGATACAACTGCAGCCCGAAATCCTGATTATCAACATTGCCCTCCGCTGTCGCAAACCCGAAGGAAAGCCGCGGCGTGGCGGTAGCATTGTTCTGCATGCTAATCGTGATGTCATACTTCGCGGGATCGGTCGGTGTCGCGCCGGCCGTACCCAAAGCTGAGGCGAAGTTGAAGGGGTTCACGCCGTTGGCCGACAGCGTGAAGCGCCCGATAGTGGCCTCCTGCTGGACCCGTAGAGCGATGCTGCTAATGCCATACTTGGACGCGGTCCGCATGGTGGGGGTGGTGGCGATTTGCAGGTATCTCAGGTCGGCGGCTGCCGTGCCACCCAAGCGGGTCGTGGGCGGATTAATTCCATAGTTCACGCCGTTGTCCAGCGCGAAACCCGTGGTGGCGGTGGTGACGTTGTAATTGTCACTGAGGATCGTGGTTTGGCCATAGGCGGTGCCCGCGGCTAGAACCGCCAGCAGCAAACCGGTCAGGGAGGACTGGATTCTTCTTTTCATATTACATTCTACACGGTTGAGGTTTCGGGTTTGCAGATTGTCCGGCAAAGTCTTCACAACTTGGACGGGCATGCATTGCATCAGTCTGCGGGAAATCTAAGCCCAACCAGGCCGGCCTGGGAATACCCGCAAATTAGGGTAGCGCCGCGCCGTCGGCACATTGTCTCCATTGCACTGTGGTTCCGGCCCCCCAAGGTCATTCCTTCCGCAGCCGGAAGAACGAGCGCTGGTCCCCGGCCGCGGGCGCGGTCACTTCCAGCCATTGCATCGAACCGTGGGGCGTGGTGACGCTCAACGGCCCGCCCGCGCCATTGGTTACGGGCGACCACTCGGCCAGGTTGGTCGAGAACTCGGGCCAGACGGTGATTCCGGGCTGCGCGGTCCAATAGAGCCGGGCTTTGGTCCCGCCGGGCGGCTGCAGCAGCAGGTCGGACAGGCTCAGAACGGGCTTGCGACAGACGCCCCCCCCGCCTTCGCCCCCGGTGACGGTCAGTTGCAGGTTGTCGTAGTACACCGGGCCCTCGTGGGCGGCGACATCGAAGATCAGATACCGGTCCATAGCCGAGCCGCTGAACCGGAAGGAGCCAGTGTTGGTCACCGCACCGTTCACCAGAATCTCGTAGGACGAAGAGTAATTGGTCAGGTCGGCGTTAAAATCCACCACGCGCACGGTGAGGTTGACCGGCACGCCAATGGGCAGGCCGTCGGTAACCTTCACGTTGGCATCTGTCCCCTGGCTCCGAGAGGCGGCATCTATCCGTTTCCACACTCCCAAACCGCCGTTACCGTCGGTACCGATCTGCACGCCCAGATCCACATTATCCACGCTCAGGTTGCTGGCATCTGCAAGGCTCAGCGACATCCGCTGCGCATTGGTGCCAACCGTGCTAATGGTCATCTGCACGGACAACTCATAGGTGCGGCCGGCGAGGAAGCTGCCGAAGTTGAACCCGCTGGCTCCGTCCGCGGAGAACTCAAAACGTCCATTGCCGTTGCGTGCCGCGGCGGCCAGCCGATTGCCAACGATGCTGAAGTCCGAGGCTTGCCGCGGATCGATGCCACCCGTCGCGCCCAGCCGGTACTTGGCCACACCTCCGGCGGCTGCGCCGCTCAAACGCGCGCCGAGCTGGTAATTGACGCCCGTGTTAGTTCCAAAGCCCGTGCCCGGCGAATTGCTGCCGGAAACATCGTAAGTATCCGCAATCACCGCGCCGATGAAGTTTGTCCCGGCGCAGGTGTAGGTCGGGCCGACATTGCCCAGCACGACTTGGTCATACCAGTTCATCAGTTGAGCTTCGAGGTTGGTGACCACCGCGGCATACGCCGGCTGATTCACCAGGTTGCTGGCTTCGGCGTGGTCCTGCGGAATGAGATACAGCTCGCGCTGCGCCCCATCGGGATCGCGCATGAACTTATACTGGCCATCGCGAATAGCCAGTTTCGGCGACGCGGTTGAGATGGCGGAGACCGTTCCGTATTCCCAGTGCAATGGGCGCACGCGGGATCGGGTGGCGCCGCGGAACACGTCGCTCATGTCCTCCCCGGCGAATGGCGCGTTGGGCAGCTCGATGCCGGCAAAGGCACAGTAGGTCGGCAGCAAGTCCAGCGTGGAGACCACGGTGTTGGAATTGACGACACCCGCCGGCACCGTGCCCGGCCAGCGAATGATAAACGCCTCGCGAATGCCGCCCTCATAAAGATTGCCCTTGCCCCCGCGCAAGCCCCCGTTGCGATTCAGCAGCGTCTCGAGCGCGTCATTCGGCGCGCCGTTGTCGCCAATCACCACGATAAGCGTGTTGGAGCCGGCGCCCAGCGCGTCGACCCCTTGCACGAGCCGACCAATCTGCTTGTCCAGGTTGTGTAACTCGCCCAGGAAGAGCTTTCCGTCGGTGTCGCTGGTAATGTGGTCGAAGTCGTTCTCCTGGCCGGGCGGCACATTGTAGGGCGAATGGGTGTCGTTGTAGGGCACGTGCACGTAGAACGGCTTCCCGGCGTTGACCGCGTTGGTAATGAACGAGAGCGCGGCCTCGGTGTGGTTGCTGGCGGCCTGATACCAATAGACGTATCGGAAGGTGCCAACGGTGGCATCTTCGTTCTGCTGCGATAGGCCGTACTTGCTGCCGTCGTCATTCCAGTAGAGCAATCGGTTGCCGTTGCCCTCGAAGGCCACGAGGGATTCGTCGAATCCGTAGGCGCTGGGCGGCGGCGCATTGTTCACGTCGCGCCCGTTGCCCATGTGCCACTTGCCGAACTGGCCGGTGCGGTAACCCGCGCGCTGGAACAGCCGCGGCGCGCTAACCGTGTCCGGCTGCACCCAGTCCACCATATTCCGGGCGGCGTTATTAGCCTTGTCGTTGAGAAAGCTGTACATGGCATAACGGGCCGGCTCGATGCCGGTCAGCACTGCTGTCCGCGATGGCGAGCAAATCGGATACGCCACATAACCCTGGGTAAACCGGATGCCTTGCGAGGCCAACCGGTCCAGGTTGGGGGTCAGCGGCTGGCCCTGCTTGGTCAGAACCGGGTTGCCGTAGCACGAGAGATCCCCCCACCCGCTATCATCAATGAAGATGAACAGGATGTTCGGGCGCGATTCGGCGGCAACGGAACCGGCGACTACACTTAAAACAAGGAGCAACGCGGCAATGAACTTAAGCCTTTTCACGTGGCCCCCAAGGTAAAGCCGCAGGCCGCTCCGTGGGAATACCCGCAAATTAGGGTATAAAGGTATGCTCCCTCCCCTTTCCGCATCCCTCTGCCAAGTCCGGCATCACTCCAGTCCCGGCTCCGGTGAGACCCCGGTGCCGGTCCGAGCGCAACCCGGCGGCGCTCTGCCCCCCATACGCTCAGGGTCGTGGTCGGCTCGCAATGTATTTCCCAGGGTAGCCATGTGCCCCGCAGCCTTGGGCAAAACGCCGCAATCCCTTCGGACGGTGCCAACGGCCAATGCCAAGAACCGCACACTCAACTTTCAGCCCTCAACTGAGCCAAAATGGCACAGTGGGGTCATAGCCCTGTGAATGACCGGCATGACTGCAAGAGGCCGAAAATGCCCGGAAATGGCCCTTATCAAGCTAGGCGAAGCCCCCTTTTGGCGAGACCAGGCCAAGCCAGGCGCCCGCCGCCACCTCCGGCTCGCCCCCAGCTCACCTCGCCGTCACCTCACCGTTACCTCACCGTAGTACCTCTGCAAGGTTTGCAGAGGTACTACGGTGAGGTAACGGTGAGGTAACGGTGAGCAGACGGTGGGGAGAGCCGATTATGCCCGTTTTCCCATGCAATTAGGGCTCGTGTGGACGCTTGCCCTCCCAGACGGCTCGCAATCGGACAGGCCATCAGCCAATCACCTGTGAGATATCCAGCAGGTAAACCTGCCGTCCGCCCTGGTGGGGCGAGTCAATGGCCACCAGCTTGCCGTTAGGGCTGGAACGGGGGTGCAGGTCGCAGCGCCATTCCCCCGCGTAAGGTGCGGGCGAGTTGAAGCGTCCGAGGGTATGGCGTTGCCGGGTGGCCAGTTCCAGCAGGTAGAGGTTCTGCTGCCGGTCCTTGTCCGGGTAAGCGTCGCAGAGAATCCAGCGGCTGCCCGGTAGATAGGTGCAGTGCCCGTCAACTTCGAGCATGCCCTCGACCAGTTCCGAGTGGCGGGTCTGGTCTTCGAACACCTGGCAGCGCCAGGCCCGCGGGTCGGCGCCGTAGCCGGCGTAGGCCAGGATATGTTTGGAGTCGCCCCAGACGAAGTGAGATACCCGCCCGCTGGGGATCAGCACGTGCAGGCCGGAGCCGTCGGCGTTGGCGGTGAGCATCCGCGTGCGCCAGCTTTTGCCCTCGGCAGCGCCGCGCCAGCGATGGAGGAAGGCAAACCGTTTCCCGTCCGGCGCGACCAGTAAATGGTTGAACCAATGCTTTGCACCGGCGGAAAAGCCGCCCGGCTGGGGCACCTGCGCCAATTGCGCGAAGGAAAGCAGCAGCTTCGCCTGGCCGGTGCGCAGATCGAGCCGCCAGATGCCGGCATCCTCCGGCGCCGCCACGTCACGGTTCGGGTCCGGGATGCCGGCGTAGCCGTAGCCGGGCCGGCAATCGTTCAGGCGCCGGAAGTCCGGCGCGATCGCCCAGACCCCGTCGGGGCTCAGGGCGTAGATGGGGTGCGGGATCGTCCGGCGTTTGCCGGTGTGCACATCGAGCACGTGGCAGACGAACCGGGCGTCCTCGCGGTCGTTCCAGATCACTTCGGAGCTGGACCCGGGCAGCCATTGGAGCATGCAGCCTTGCTGCCAGTTCCAGGCGCGACTTTCGCCCAGCTCGCTCCAGCGGTCGTGGTCCCGCAGGTCAACCATCCCGACCTTGATGACATCCGCGGCGGTGGGCGACCGGTGCTCGAAGCCGACCTCCTGCGCCAGGGCCAGCCGGCCGGCGGGATCGAACTGGAGCTTGTCGTAATAGCCGAACCAGTGAAATCCCGGTCCGCGGGTGATGGCCCGGACCGGAACCGGCCCCGGTGATTGAGCGGCTCGCGCTGGAACGCGGGACAAGATGGCCGCGCCCGACAAGACGGCTGCTGAATGCAGAAACGTGCGGCGACTGACAACGGTGGCAGGGCAACGCATAGGCTTAAGGCTTCAGCTATTTGAACGGGATGCCCGGGGGCGTCAGCGTCCAGGCAAGCAGGCTCTACTTCTTCAGATACCGCGCCACCACGGTCGCGGCGCCGATATCGCCCGGCAGTTGCACCCACTCGCCCTTGAACTTCTTCCAGGGCTTGCCGTTGACCGTGACCGCGAGCAGCGGACGCCCGGAGGGGGCGCGGAAACGGAGGCGAATCTCCTTCGGCGGATTGCGTTGCGGGCCTTGGAGGCGGGCGGTGATTTCCTCCTGTCCGCCCGTGTAGAGCACGCTCGCTGGCCCGAAATGAGTCCCCGTGCGCTCAATACCGCAGCGCTGGCCCGGGCGCAGCCACTCGCGGGGGACGGCCTGGCCCACGAGCAGGTCGTCGCCGCTCTCGCGCACGAACAGATTGCGGAGCCAGCCGGTGGCGTTGGATTCGTCCGAGCTCTTGTATTGGTCGCCCCGCCAGTCGCCCAGCGCGGGCAGGGCGTGCTCCGTGTTCATGCGCACGTCCGGGAAGTATTGGGCAGCTTGGGCGTTGAATAGCGCCCGCAGGGCATGTTTGATGTCGTCCCGATACAGATAAGGCTCGACCCCCAACAACAGGCAGGCCTGCATCGAGAAGCCGCCGCGGCCGAACCATTGCTGGTCGAAGTCCTCCACCAGGTAGCCGTATTGGTTCGAAAGGTAGCGGTTGTCCTCGTAGTCCTTGAGAATCCAATCCGCTGCCTGCGAGCGCGAATCCAGCGCGCCGCTAATCAGCAAATGCAGTGAGCCTTCAAGGGTTTCGCAACACCAGCCGCAGGAACGCCCCCGCCGATGCACCATGGAGGGGAAGTTGGGCACCGCGGTGCCGTCGCGCAACCGCACCACGGGTGATCGTTCGGAGGCCCGGCGGAAGTGCGCCAGCAAAGTCGCATGGTAGGCATCGGCCTCGCGCCGCACGCGCGGAGCGGCCGGATGCTTGATCTGCTGCAAAGCCCAGGCGGCGGTGTCGAGGCCGCGCCACGTGTAGCAACTGGTCGAAAGCCACGTCCACCAGTCGTTATTGTCTTCCAGGCAGCCGGCGGGCAACAGGCCGCGCTCCAGCTCGTGGCGGTTGGCCGTGCGCTTCGTCTCATTCACGATCCAGTCCACGCCGGCCAGGATGCCCGGCGCCGCGCCCCGGAGCCACGCCGCATCGCGGGTGAACCGGTAGTGCTCGCCCAGCATCCAGAGAATCCAGCCGTGATGCTGGTTGTAGCCTCCGGCCTCGATGCCGCCGGCGCCATAAAGGACTCCCTGCTTCGTGGAGAAATCGCCGGGCAGCTCGGCCGTGCCCTGGTAATGCAGCCAGCCGTCCAAACACTCCCGCGCCTCTTTGAAGTAGCCCCGCCGGTCCAGGTCCACGACCATCATGCATGACTCGTTGCCATACGCGCCGTAGCTGAAGGAGCCCACGCGCGCAAAGCGCCGCCCGGCGTCCGCGGGGTCGCCCTCGCAGTTGATCAGCAGGTGCCCGGCCTGGGCGCGGTAGAACTCGTTGAGCATCGGCTCGGGCGTGATGAGCCGGGCGCTCGCATCGAGGCGGCGGCGCCAGTAGCCGGCTGTCTCGCGCCGCTCCTGCTCAAAGTCCAGCGCCCCCAGCGCGGCTTGCTCGGCCTGGCCCGCCAGCACCAGATACGGGATCTTGACAATGACGGTCTGGCTCTCGCCGGGCGCGAGCGTCCAGCTCCAGTTGAACTTCTCCGCCGCCAGCACCGGCGCCCGATCGGCCAGCACCTGCCCGCGCACGCTGTCGCCCAGCCAAAGCCAGCCCTGGTCGTCCAGCCGCAGCGCCTTGACGGCATCCCCGCTCTTGTAGGTCATTGCCAGGCTGGCGGCCTGCGCTGAACTGGTGGTATTGGTAAGGAGGAACCTGGCCAGGAACACGGCCAACGTGTCCGCCGCCGGCACTGCGCTGCTCGCGCTCGCGCCGTTGAGCACAGTGGCGAAGGCGGTCTGCGAGATGCGCACGCCGTTGGTTTCCCAGACCGTGTGGCCGATGGGGAGGCTTTCCTCCTCGATGGTGCGATAGACCGGCGCCAGGCGGGGCTCAAAGCGGAAGCGCACCGGGGCGGGTTCGAGGGCAAGCCGGGCCGTCTCCTTGCCCGGCCGCTTCTGCAGGTAGTGGTCGTTGGACCGGAACTGCACGGTGCCGTCGGCATCGAGCCGGAAGCGCTGCCGTCCGCTATCGAGGCCCAATGGCAGGTAGAGAAAGGCTGACTTGGGGGGCATTCCCTCCCAGGCGGCGCGCCAGGTCTGCTCCGGCAGCTCGGCCACGCGGTCGTAAAGGGTCTTGCCGCCCGCGCTCTTCCGGGCCGCCGCCACCGCCGCATAATCGCGCGAGTCGCCTTCCGGCAGCACCGCCACGCCCAGGTGCGGGAGGAACAGCGCGCCTTGCTTGAGGTCATCCACCGCAAACGTGAACACCGCCTTGCCGTTCCGCACCGTCACCAGCGTTCGGTCGTAGGTGTTCGGGTCCGGGTTGGCCGCCGCCTGCAGCTTCAGCCGGGACATGCGCGGCGAAGTATTCTCGACGGACTCCAGCGCGCCGTTGAACACTGCCACACCGGCCTTGTCGGCGCGTGCCGATTTCCACGCCAGATTGGCGGCGCGCGGTTCGAGTGCCGAATCGGTAAACGCCTCGATCCGCTCCATCCGCGGCAGCGGAGCATCCGACACCACGCGGAGCTTCAACGTGTAACGGAATGCCGCCGGGTAACCCTCCACTTGGGGAAACTCGCTGGCATTCACCGGCCGGAAAGTGAATGTGACGGCATTGCCGTCGGACCGGGTTTCGGCATCCGCAGCGCGCCACTTGTAGGTGTACCAGTTGCCGAGCTCCGTCCAGCCGAAGTCGCCGCCGCCCGGCTGGCGGTCCTTGGGCAAGTGCTGCTCGGGCCAGCGGCTGCCCCAATATTCCAGGCGCACTTGCGCCGGCGCAGGCACGGCACCCGCGAAGTGCACAACCACCTTATGAAGCTCGCGCGGGTCCTCCCACATCACGCCGTTGCCCTCGGGCAGCGGCAGACCAAACGGCACGGCATCAAACGGCGCGCCGCGCAGCGTCAATCCCAGGCACGCGACGGCGAGCGCCAGCAGCCAAGGGCGGTAACCGGGAGACAGGATACGGGAGTTCAGATTTGACTTCATAGCGCTAAGGGTAAGGGCCTTCACCACTCAGACAATGCCGACAGTTTCACCGCTGGGCCAGGCTCTTCCCCCTCTGCGGCTTTCGGCACCAATAATACGGCCACCCGGGAGTGGCTGCTGCCGGTCAGGTGAATCGCCAGCTTTCTGACCCGTTCGTTCCGGGCCTGCTCTTTAGGATGCGGCGAAGTCGCCAAAGGCTGGGCGTCCATGACCTGGAACTTTGCGCCCGCCGGTGAAAGGATTTTCGCGTCAAGCTGCGCGCCTCCTTGCTCGAGGCGGGCCGCGCGGCCATCCGGTTCAATTCGGATGCTGGCGGGCGTGTGCATGAACCACCAGAGCTCGACCGGCTTGTCCGCCTCAAGCTCGTCCTGCACCAGAACCTTGGCGCGGTCCAGCAGAGCAATGCCGCGCCAGACGCGGCGCGCATTCCGGGCGTAGGCCGGAGTCAGGTCGCCAATGGCATAGGCCCGGCCGGGCTGGGACTCGAAGCGAATGATCCTGGTGGCGGCAGTTCGGTCCTGGTCGGGTTTCTCGTCCGGGTTGATGACCAGCGTATTCTGGCCCTCGGCACGGAGCCGGTAGTAGTTCCAACGCTGGCCGCCGAAATAGCCGGGCAGGTTGTAATTGTCCGCCCCCAGGTCCATGGCCCAGCGCGCTCCCGCCGCATCGAGCACAAAGCTGCCCAGGTCGAGGTGGCTGTGGTTGGCTTTGTTGTCACCAGCTTTGAAGCCGACAAACAGCGCGTTCGGGTTCTCCCAATCGCTGCGCAGGACCGCGACCTCGGCCCCGCGGAAATACTTGTCCCGGGGCAAGCCGGCCGCCTTCGGGCTGGTCCCCGCAGGGTCAAACCAAAGCAAGTCCAGGGCGGAGGGCGCGGGGGTGGAGCGCTCAAACCAGGCGAAGACCGGCTGCTGGAACTCGCGCGCCAGCCAGAACATCTGCGACGGATGAAGCGCGTGGTCCCCCGCGTCGGCGTAGTTGAAGGTCCGGCCCAGCGGCCCACTCATGTATATGGGGAAGAGCCCGGTCTGGTTGAAGGCCCCGATGCCCGACAGGCCGAAGTCTGATCCCAGCGCGGTCTTCAAGCCCGCAAGGAGAACAACGTTGTAGGAGGTGGCGTAATTCCAATAGCCCGGCCCTTCCTTCCACGCGCCGTCAGGCGCGAACTCCGCCATCGCCAGCTGGATGGATTCCAGGGCGTCGTGCAGGATTTCCCCCGCCAGCGCCGGCTCGGCTTCCGCCAGGGCCAGCGCGCCCATGCCGATGCCGCCGTTGCAGACCTGGTTCCAGTTATGGCGTGCTCGCGCCCACCAGTTTTGGGCGTGATACACCTTCAGGGCCGGCTTCAGACCCTTTTCCACCATTGCCTGCCGCAGCGTGGCGCGCTGCTCCGGGGTCCACTCCTCGTAAAGCCAGTCGTAACCGATCGCGAACGCATGCGTCATCTCAGCCGTGTCCAGGAAGTGCCGCGGGTTCCAGTCCTTAAAGTCCGCCGCCGCCTGCAATTCCTGCCACGCGCGGTCCGCGTAGCGCCGGTCGCCCTCCAGCCGGTACAGCAGTGCCAGGGTATAAACCCGCTGGACGACGCGGCGGCTGGTGGCCAGCAGGCGCTTGCCATCGGGAATCTCGTAGCGCGAAGGTGCCGCCTGCATAATCTTCCCGGCCTCGGCCTGCAGGCTCTTGTGCCAGGACTGGAGTTGCGGCTCGGAGGCAATCCGCGACTTGAGTTGAGCAAAGTCTTCCCGCGTGGCGAGGAGCCGCGGATGCGGCTGGTGGAGACGGGTGAAGATGTTGGTCGCGGCCGGAATGGGGACGGCGGTTGGGACGGCTTCGGCTGCGGCCAGATTCAAGCTGGAGGCGACCAGCGCCAGGGCGCTCACCAGGCAGACAGGGCGACGCATAGTCTTCATTGGCGTGAGAATGATTGATGGTTCACGCCGACAGCAAACAGCAACCGCGCCTGTGGCTAAAGCCAAAAATTCTGCCTGCGCGCCCGCTTGACCCTGGGGAGCTGGCCCCTGCCAACGTGTTTGACTCGTGAACCGCGAATGAAAACGGCCCGGATGCTCCTTGCGCGGATCGGCCGCGTGTGCTTAACTGCCGGGACAAGCGTGCGATCGGAACACACATTTCGCGGGTTTGGCCGCCTGCCAGGGGCAACACTTGCTGCCTTGCTGATGTTCCTGCTCCTGGCGACCATGGCCCTCGCTGCCTGTCACGCGCTCCATCACTCCCTGCACCACGATAGCGACCATCCCGGCCATTTTTGCCTGGTCTGTTCCTTCACCCAAGGACAAGTCAGCGCCGCGGAAGCCCTGGCCATCCCGGTTGTGCTGTTCCTCGGCTGGCTCTTCGGCAGCCTCCAGGCCAAAGCCCTCCTCCTGGCGGGCTTCGACTATCAGCTTTCCCCCAGCCGCGCCCCGCCTCGTTCCTGATCTTCATCAGATCGGTCGGTAGTTCGTGAAGTAACCGGCGTTCCCGCTTGGGCGGGCGCCCCCGTTCAGGAGCAAAGTATGAAAGCAGCCAGATTAAGCGCGCCAATGATAGGCAACCAGCATAGTAGAACCAGCAAATCCCCGGCCCGGCACCTGCCGCCCAGGCAGCCGGGGTGCCGTTATCACATTCTCGTCCTTCTTGCCTTGTTGGTCAGCAGTAGTCCGCCAATGCTGCGGGCCCAGGCAACCAACGAAGTCGAGCAGTTGAAGCAGCAACTGCGGCAACTGCAGGAAAACTTCGAACGCACCCAGCGCGAGCAGCAGCAGCAAATCGAGTCCTTAACCCGCAAGCTGGACGACCTGACCCGGCAGCAGGCCACCGCGGCAGACAGGCAGAAGCTCGAGCAGGAGTTGGCCGCCGACCTCCAGCAGAACCCGCCCGCCTCCCCTGCCCCCGCCGCCGCGCCGGCACCCTCGCCCACCTGGTCGCCCGCGCAGCCCATCACCATCGCCCGCGCCGGCTCGGCTTACATGAATATCAGCTTCGACGTGCTCACGGACGCCGGCGGCTCCACCGCCTCCAGACCCTCGGACTTCCTCCAACTGGGCGATCACGACCCCATCAACCGCGGCTTCTCGCTGCCCAACGCGGAAATCGCCCTCGACGGCGCTGTGGACCCGTACTTCAAGGGCTTCGCCAATATCGCCCTCAAGCTCGATGAGAACGACGAGACGAGCATCGAGCTGGAGGAAGCCTACCTGCAAACCACCGCGCTGCCCGCGAACCTGCAGGCCAAAGCGGGCCAGTTCTACGCCGGGTTCGGCCGGCAGAATCCCCAGCACCCGCACCAGTGGGCATTTGTGGACGACCCGATTATTCTCACCCGTGCCTTCGGCCCGGACGGCTTGCGAAACATCGGCGCCCAGGTGTCCTGGCTCGCGCCGACGCCGTTTTACACCGAGGCATTCCTGGGCGTACTCAACCCGCAGGGCGAAACTGCCTTCAGCTTCCGGAACCCGGGCGAGGCGGATGCCTTCGGTGTGGACCGCGTTCATGGCCGCGCGACCACCGACCAGACCCTGCGCGGGCCGGGCGATCTCCTGTATGTGCCGCGGCTGGCATCGTCGTTCGACCTGACGGACCAGCAGACGCTGCTGGTCGGGGCTTCCGCCGCCTTTGGCCCGAACGACACCGGCAGCGGCCTGCACTCGCAGGTTTACGGCCTGGATCTCTACTGGAAGTGGAAGGCCGCCAATGCGCAAGCGGGCTTTCCCTTTCTCTCCTTGCAGACCGAGGCGCTCTATCAACGCTACGAAGCGGGCGCCGATCCTTCCCAGCCCCTGCCCGCCGAGACCCTGCGCGACTGGGGCTTCTACTCGCAAGTGCTGTGGGGCTTCAAACCGCGCTGGGTCGCGGGCCTGCGCGGCGAGTATGCCAACGGCAACTCCGGCGCCTACGACGCGGATGACGTCTTCCGGGGCGAGCGGACACGCATCTCTCCGGGCCTGACGTTCTACCCCAGCGAGTTCTCCAAGCTCCGCTTGCAGTATAATTACGACCAAGGCGCCCTGTTCGGCACCGAGCACTCCGTCTGGCTGCAGGTCGAGTTTCTGCTCGGCGCGCACGGCGCGCACAAGTTCTAACGCGGGAGCGGAGCAACCGGAGTCAAATAAGAATATGAAACCAAGCCTTGGAATATTAATCGGCGCGCTGCTGGGCGCGGCCTTCGGCCAGCCGGCACACGCCAAACTGAACATCGTCGCCACCACGCCCGACCTGGCGGCCATCGCCCGCGAGATCGGCGGCGACCGCATCGAGCTGACCACGCTCGCCAAGCCGACCGAGGACCCGCATTTCGTGGACGCCAAGCCGAGCCTCATCGTAAAGCTCAACCGTGCCGACGCGCTGATCGAAGGCGGTGCGGAGCTGGAAATGGGCTGGCTGCCGCGCCTTCTGGACGAATCCCGCAACTCCCGGCTGGCCGCCGGCGCGCCGGGCCACGTGATCTGCTCGCAAGGCGTCCCGCTGAAGGAGATTCCCGCAACGCTCGACCGGGCCAAGGGCGACATCCACGCCGCCGGCAACCCCCACTACCTCATGGACCCGGTGAATGCGAAGATCGTCGCGCAGAACATCGCCGCCGCCTTCTGCGCCCTGGACGCCAAGTCGGCGGACACCTACCAGGCCAATTTAAAGCAGTTCACGGATGCGCTCGACGCCAAGCTGAGGGAGTGGCAGAAGCAGTTCGAACCGTTCAAAGGCCGCGAAGTGGTGACCTACCACAATTCCTGGCGCTATTTCGGCGAGCGCTTCGGCCTGAACATTGACCTGTTCCTCGAACCCAAGCCCGGCGTGCCGCCAACCCCGAGACATTTGGCGGATGTAATCCTCAAGATGAAAGCGAATAACGTCCGCGCCATCCTCGTTGACCCGTACCTGGACCGCCGAACGGCGGAGACGGTTGCCGGGAAGACCGGTGCAACGGTGGTGGACGTGACCCAGTTCCCGGGCGGCGTCAAAGGAACCGAAGGCGGCTACATTGCGCTGCTCGATTACCTGGTCAATGCCGTAACCCGAGCCCTCGCCGCCAAGTAACGCACCCCTTCAGCTTCCTATGGAACTCCTCTCCCTGATGAAATGGCCGCTGATCGCGACCCTGACTTTGCCGTGGCTTCTTGTTTACCTGGGGCTGCACATCGTGCGGCGAGGGGTGATCTTCGTGGACCTGGCGCTGGCGCAAACTGCCGCCTTCGGCACCTGCGTCGCCATGCTCGTCGGTTACGACATCCATGACTGGCAGAACTTCGCCTTCTCGCTGGCCTTCACGTTTGCCGGCGCGGTGGTGCTGACCTTCACCCGTGGGCGCGACCAGCAGGTGCCGCAGGAAGCCCTGATCGGCATCGTGTATGTCGTCTCGGCGGCGGCGGCCATCCTCGCGCTAAGCAAAAGCGCGGGCGGCCACGAGGAACTCCAGCGGTCCCTGGTCGGCGAATTGCTGGTCGTGCCCCCCGCCGAGGTTATCAAGACCATCGGACTGTATATTGTCCTGGGGGCGCTGCACTTCGTGTTCCGGCAGCGGTTCCTTGCCATCTCCGCCAGCCCGGCGCAAGCCGAGGCGAGCGGCGTGAACGTGCGCTGGTGGGACTTCGTGTTTTATATGCTCTTCGGATTGGCGGTGACCAGCTTTGTGCACATCGGCGGCGTGCTGCTCGTGTTCTCATACCTCGTCGTGCCCGCCGTCTGCGCAACCTACCTGGTGAACTCCATGCCCGCGCGGTTTGCCGTCGGCTGGATGATCGCGACGCTGGCCAGCGTGGTCAGCCTGTTTGTGACAGCCAAAGTGGACCTGCCCATCGGCGCCGCCATTGTTTGCGCGCTCGGCCTCTCGCTGGTGCTGGTGGTGCTGGGGACGCGGCTGTTGCGGAAGAAGGCGCAATGACCCTCGGGAAGTCCCCAGGGCGCTGATCATAGCTATAGCGCTCCGGACGAAACTGGCGACCCTAACGGGACTCGAACCCGTGCCGCCGCCGTGAAAGGGCGGTGTCCTAACCGCTAGACGATAGGGTCGCGCAAGGGACATAAACTATAGCCACCCCAGGCAGGTTGTCACGCAAATAGGAAAGAAAAGTTCGGTTCAGGGCATATTCTGGCACTGCCCCCCCACCCAACATAGACGGGGAATTCGTGAATTCCTTCAGGATTGGCCGGTCCGGGCGACCCGGAATGCGGGTCCGGGTAATACCCCCTCTCCGCTGGCTCACCTCTCCGTAGCCTCACCGTCACCTCACCGTAGTACCTCTAATAGCCTATTAGAGGTACTACGGTGAGGTGACGGTGAGGAGACGGTGAGGCTACGGTGGGGTGCTGGTGCCGGGGTCAGGCCCTCGGCGGAGTGGGAGTCCGGCCGAACCTGGGGTGGGGGTGTCGAGAGACGCCCCTTTCCTCTTGCCAGTCCTGAGTTGCTTTGCGAGCGCCTCTTGCGTAGCCTAACTTGGATTTACGTTATGAAGATCTACCTAGACGGCAAGTATTTCAGCAAGCGCGACGCCAAGATTTCGGTGTTCGATCACGGGCTGCTGTACGGGGACGGCATTTTCGAGGGAATCCGCGCCTACAATGGCCGGGTATTCATGCTTAAAGAGCACATTGACCGGCTATTCAGCTCGGCGAAAGCCATCATGCTCAAGATTCCCCTGTCCCACCGGCAAGTCATGGCGGCGGTCGTCGAGACCTGCCGGCGGAACCGGCTGCGCGATGCCTATATCCGGCTGGTGGTGACCCGCGGGGTCGGGACCCTGGGGCTCAACCCGAACCGGTGCGAGAAGCCATCGGTGATCGTTATTGCGGGCAAGATTACCCTCTACCCGCCCAAACTGTACGAGCATGGCATGGAGATCATGACGGTGCCGACCACGCGCAACCTGCACAACGCGCTGAATCCGGCCATCAAGTCCTTGAACTACCTGAATAACATTCTGGCCAAGATCGAGGCGAACAACGTCCATTGCGAAGAGGCGATCCTGCTCAACGCGGAAGGCTACGTGGCGGAGTGCACCGGGGACAATTTGTTCATCGTGAAAGAGGGGCAACTGCTCACGCCGCCGTTGTCCGCCGGCGCTTTGTATGGAATTACGCGGCGGGTCGTGATGGACCTGGCGACTGAATCGGGCCTGAAGGTGAGCGAACCCTGTCTGACACGCTATGATCTATTCAACGCGGATGAGTGTTTCCTGACCGGGACCGCCGCCGAGCTGATACCGGTAGTCAAGATTGACGGGCGGACCATTGGCACGGGGAAGCCGGGCAAGATCACGCGAAGCCTGGTGGCGAAGTACCGTGCCTTGACGAAAGTGTCCGGCGAGCCGATATACGGTTAGTGCGTTAGTGCGTTTATGCTGTGCAGCATCTGCAAAGAGAAGGAAGCCACGGTCCACTTGACCAACATCGCCGGGGACAAGATGCAGAAGGTGGACCTGTGCGAGGAGTGCGCGAAGAGCAAGGGGATGAACGACCCGGCGGGGTTTAACTTTGCAGACGAGTTGTTCGGGCTGGGGGCTTCGCAGGAGATTGAGCAAGCCGGCGGGGAGACGGGGCTGAAATGCCCGGCGTGCGGCTTTACCCAGTCGGATTTCAAGAAGGCCGGCCGGCTGGGCTGCGCCACGTGTTACCAGACCTTTGCCGAGCCGCTGGAGGGTTTGCTCAAGACGATGCACAAAGGCACGCGGCACGTGGGCAAAGTGCCCGAATCACTGCGCCAAAGCCGTGACCAGACCGAGCGGCTCAAACAGCTCAACAAGCGGCTCGCGAAGGCCATCGCGACTGAGAACTTCGAAGAGGCGGCCGTCCTGCGGGATGAAATCAAGCAGGCCACGGCCCAGGCCCCCCAGCGGGCAGCCGGTGAGCCGCTATGAATCTCGACCACTTCCTCATCCCCCCGGCGGAGAGCGCGCGACGCAAAGGGCCGCACGACCGGATCGTCATGTCCAGTCGTGTCCGTCTGGCGCGCAATCTCAAAGAGGCCGCGTTCCCTGGCTGGGCCAAGAAGCCGGAGAGGATTCGCGTGTTGGAACTCATCCAGCCCACCATCGAGGCGCTGCCGGAGATGAAGGGTGCTTTCTCCGGGACGATGGACCGGCTGTCCGCCCTGGACAAACAAATCCTTGTGGAGCGCCATCTGATCAGCCGCGAGCATGCGGCCAAGAGCGCCGGCAGCGGGTTGGTGCTGAACCGGGATGAGACGCTTTGCTTCATGATCAATGAAGAAGATCACCTGCGCATGCAGGCCCTGTGTCCCGGCCTGCAATTGCGCCAGGCTTGGGCAACGATTGACGCGGCGGATTCCGCGTTGGAGAAGGAGCTTAGCTACGCTTTCAGCCCCGAACTGGGATATCTGACCGCTTGCCCGACCAACCTCGGCACCGGCATCCGGGTTAGCGCCATGCTCCATCTGCCCGGGCTGGTGCTGGCGGAACAGATCAACCCGATCATCCAGTCTGTCAACAAGCTTGGCCTGGCCGTTCGCGGCCTTTACGGCGAGGGCACCGAAGCGCTGGGCAATGTGTTCCAGGTGTCCAACCAGATGACTCTGGGCGAAACCGAGAGCGCCATCGTCGAGCGCCTGGAAAAGGTCCTCCACCAGATCATCGAGCATGAGGAAAACGCACGCGCCAGCCTCCTGGAGACGAAGCCCAAGGTGGTTTACAATCACATCGGGCGGGCCTATGGAATTCTGGCCAATGCCCACAGCATCTCCTCGAAGGAGACCATGAACCTGCTGTCGCTGATGCGCCTGGGTGTGGACACCCATTTATTCCCGGGCGTGGACCGCTCCCTGGTGGACGAACTATTCATTCAGACGCAGCCGGCTCACCTGCAAAAGCAACACACCGAGAAGCTGTCCGCCGAGGAACGGGACTTGTTGCGGGCAGACATGTTGCGCGAACGACTGCGGCCCGTCAGCCGGCCCGTCACCCAGCCCCCCGCCACGCCGGACGCCGGATTGGACAAACCCACCGAATGATTGCATTTTGACGTATGAGCGATCAGGAAGCCATGAACAACTTTACGCCGCGAGCACAGCAGGTGCTGGCGCTGGCACGCAAGGAAGCGGACCGTTTTAATCACAACTTCGTTGGCACGGAGCACCTCTTGCTGGGGCTCATCAAGCTGGGCCAGGGCGTCGCGGTCAACGTCCTGCAGAAGCTCGGCCTTGATCTGGAGACCGTCCGCCTGGAAGTGGAGAAGCAGGTCGGCACCGGCCCCGACCAGAAGATGATGGGCAGCATTCCGTACACGCCCCGGGTCAAGAAAGTCCTGGCGCTGGCGCAGAAGGAGGCCAAGGCGCTTAATCACACTTACGTCGGCACCGAGCACATTTTGCTGGGGTTGCTGCGCGAAGGCGACGGCGTCGCCGCGCGCGTCCTCAAGAGCCTCGATGTGGATATCGAGCAGACACGCCAGGAAATCTTGAAGGAATTGGACCCTAATTTCGCGGCGCAGGAGGAATCCGGCCCCGAGGGGGCATCGGAAAAGCCGGCTCCCGAGAAGAAAGGCGAGACCAAGACCCCCGCGCTCAAGGCCTTCGGCCGGGACCTGACCGACATTGCCCGCAAGGGCGAGATGGACCCAGTCATCGGCCGCAAGAGCGAGATTGAGCGGGTCATCCAGATATTGTGCCGCCGCACCAAGAACAATCCCGTGCTCCTGGGCGAGGCCGGCGTCGGCAAGACGGCCATTGTCGAGGGTCTGGCGCAGGAAGTCGCCTCCGGCAACGTTCCGGAACTGCTCCGTGACCGGCGCGTCATCACCCTGGATCTGGCCTTGATGGTCGCCGGCACCAAGTATCGGGGCCAGTTCGAGGAACGCATCAAGGCCGTCATGGACGAAATCCGCCGCTCCAAGAATATCATTTTGTTCATTGACGAGTTGCACACAATTGTCGGAGCCGGCTCCGCCGAGGGCACCATGGATGCGTCCAATATCATTAAGCCGGCGCTGAGCCGCGGCGAGCTGCAGTGCATCGGCGCCACCACCCTCAACGAGTATCGCAAGTACATCGAGAAGGACGCGGCACTGGAGCGCCGCTTCCAGGCCGTCAAGGTCGAAGCTCCTTCGGTGGAGGAGGCCATTTTGATCCTCAAGGGCCTCCGCCCCAAGTACGAGGAGCACCACAAGGCGGAGTTCAGCGACAAAGCCATTGAAGCTTCTGTCAAGCTCTCGGATCGCTACATCACCGACCGCTATCTGCCGGACAAAGCCATTGACGTGATGGACGAAGCCGGCTCGCGCGCCCGCATCGGCACCATGACCCGGCCGCCCGAGGTCAAAGGACTGGAGGCCGAGATTGAAACGATCAAGGCCAGCAAGGAACTGGCGATAAAGAATCAGGACTTCGAGGGGGCGGCTTCCATGCGTGACAAGGAGAAGCAAGCCAAGGAAAAGCTGGAATCGGTTTTGAAGGCGTGGCGCACCGCGCGCGAAGAAAAGCGCGTTAGGGTGGACGAGGATGACATCCTGCATATTGTTTCCAAATGGACCGGCATTCCGCTCCAGCGGATGGAGCAAGGTGAAATGCAGCGCTTGTTGCAGGTTGAAACCGAGATGAGCAAGGTCGTTATCGGCCAGCGGGAAGCGGTTTCATCGCTTTGTCGGGCCCTGCGCCGCTCGCGCGCGGACCTTAAAGATCCGCGCCGCCCCATCGGCACCTTTGCACTATTCGGCCCCACGGGTGTCGGCAAGACGTTGCTCGCCAAGACCCTCGCGGAACAGTTGTTTGGCGACTCCAAGGCGCTGATCCAGCTCGACATGAGCGAGTACATGGAGAAGTTCAACGTCTCCCGGCTGATCGGATCGCCGCCCGGATACGTCGGCTACGAGGAAGGCGGCCAACTTACCGAACAGGTGCGTCGCAAGCCCTACTCGGTGGTGCTGTTCGACGAGATTGAAAAGGCGCATCCGGATGTGTGGAACATGCTGTTGCAGATTCTGGAGGATGGCAAGCTGACCGACAACGTCGGCCGGGTCGTCAATTTCCGGAACACAATCATCCTGATGACGTCGAATGTGGGCTCCGACACGATTCGAAAGCAATCCACGCTTGGCTTCTCGCCGATAACCGACGAAAACAGCTACGAGCAGATGCGCGAGAAGATCCTGGATGAGGCCAAGAAGACCTTCCGGCCTGAGTTCCTGAACCGGCTGGACGACATCATCGTCTTCCGCGCGCTGACGAAACCGGATTTGGTTCAAATTCTTGACTTGGAAATCACGAAGGTGATGCAGCGGCTTAAGAGCAAGAACATCGTGCTGCAGCTTAATGACAAGGCCAAGGATTTCCTGGTGATCAAAGGCTACGACCCCGTCTATGGCGCGCGCCCCATGCGCCGCGCTGTCGAGCGCTCCCTGGAAGATCCCCTGGCCGAAGAAATCCTACGCGGCGTGTTCCACGAAGGCGATCCGATACTCGTAACGGTGGAAGAAGACCACCTGGCCTTTTCCCAAAGAGCTGCCGCCGCAGGCGCGCTCTCGAGCTGATGCTTTCCCGCTTTCGCTTGCAGCGCCACCCTTCGCGCCACGGTCGCTTGTCGGAGTGCGCTCGCAAGCCGGGGAGGGCACCAGAGCGCCCCGATCTCACACAGGCTGGCGTTAGCCTGCTTGTTGCCATACGCTGCGGCGTCGGCTCGCCGCGAAATGAGATCCCGTTGCGCCTGGGCATGCCGGCAGCAACCTAGATTATGACTAACGAGGAAACGGCGATTATGAACTTTCTCAAGTGCAATCCCAACACCTGCGTGGCGCGGAGGGAAATCGCCCGCAAAGCGCTCAACCGAAGGGTTTTTGAAGAAGACCCGCACTGGGTAGATGCGCCGCTGGCCTCCCTGACCTACCAGCACCTGGTCGAGCAAGACGCTGACGGCCATTACCGGATCCGGAAGTTCGAAGGGTAGTTTTCCCCCGTTCCTGGATGTGAGTGTGGTTTTAGGCGACAAGTTGACCTTGACGATCAGTGACATTGCCTTTGGAGGTGAAGGCGTGGCACGGGTGGACGACTTTGTGGTGTTTGTCCCATTCGTGGCGGAGGGCGAGGTGGTGGAAGCGGAAGTGACAGAATTGAAGAAGCGGTTTGCCCGGGCCAGGCTTCTGCGCGTCGTCGCCCCCTCCCCTGAGCGGGTCGAAGCCTCTTGCCGGTACTTCGGCGACTGCGGCGGCTGCCAGTACCAGCACCTGGCTTATCCCGCCCAGCTTCGGCTGAAACACAAGCAGATTGGGGATTTGTTTGAGCGTATTGGCCACTTTGACCCCAAGCTTGTCGCGCCGGTCATCCCCTGCCCCCAACCTTATGGCTACCGCAATCGCATAATGATTCGAAGCCAGTGGGACAAGTTTAAACAGGGCCTGAACATCGGCTTCATCCGGGCCGACAACCGGCTGGTAGTGGACTTAGAGGAATGCAAGATTGCCGAGCCGGAGCTTAACGACCAGATCCGGCAAGTCCGGGCGCATCCGCCGCCCAAGGGCGGAATCAAGATTGTGCTGCGTAAACCGCCGGAGGGCTGGAACGTGCCTCCGGATTCCTTCTTCCAGAACAATTTCTTCCTGCTGCCCAAACTCGTCGAAGTCGTGCGCGACCAGTTGCAGCGGTGCGGAACCAGGCATTTGGTGGACGTGTATTGCGGTGTCGGGTTCTTCAGCATTGAACTGGGCCATCTGGTGGAGTCCTTTGTCGGTGTGGAGTTGGACCGTCTGGCAATCCAGGCGGCGCGGCGGAATGCCGTGGCCCGCGGCCGCGCCAATGGCGAGTTCATCGCCGGAACCGCCGAAGAGTTGTTGCCGGCGATGTTGTCGCGGTTCACCGCCCGGGCGACGACGGTCCTCCTTGACCCTCCCCGCAAGGGCTGCCAGCCGGAGACACTCCAGATGCTGCGCCGGTCGCAACCGGCGCAGATCATTTATGTCTCTTGCCATCCCGCGACCATGGCGCGGGACTTGAACGTTTTATGCGCCGAAGATGTCTTTGAATTAGCGCAAGTCGTTCCGTTGGACATGTTTCCGAACACCCAGCATGTGGAATGCGTGGCAGACATACGCTGCAGGTCGGCGGGGGGGCCGAAACTAAGCTTGCCAACATCGCAACCATAGATTCAACTTTGACCCGCCGCATGACAATGGAACATGAAGTCGGTCCGGAGAAGAGGTTCGTATCGGTATTGCTGCCCTGGCTGGTAGCGGCGGGTGCGTTGGCCGTCTACCTCGTCACCCTCAATCGCTGGGTGTCGCTGAGCAGTCTCCAACAGGTCGCCCGGGTTGCCGGCTGGACCTGGCAGCCGGAGGTGTATGGCCCCGTGTTTTGGGTGGCGACTTACCCGTTCCGCTGGCTGCCGCCCCAGGCGATTCCACTCGCGCTCAATCTTTTCGCAGCGGTTTGCGCGGTTCTCTCCCTGGCGCTGCTGGCCCGCTCGGTGGCATTGCTGCCGCACGATCGCACCCACGAGCAGCGCCAGCGGCAAAGCGGCAAGACTGCTTACCTTTCCATCCCCACGGCCTGGCTGCCGCCGGTGCTGGCAGCGCTCGTCTGCGGCCTGCAACTGACTTTCTGGGAACACGCCACCGCCATCTCCTCGCCGCCGCCGCCCTGGGGCTCCGGCTGCGAAGTGCTCGACCTGCTGCTGTTCGCCTATGTCATTCGTTGCCTGCTGGAGTTCCGCCGGGAAGAGCGCGATTCCTGGTTGCTGCGCGCGGCCCTCGTTTTCGGGGCGGCGCTGCCAGGAAACTGGGCCATGATTGGTTTTCTGCCGGCCTTTCTGATAGCGCTGGTCTGGCTGAAAGGCCTTGGTTTCTTCAACCTGCGTTTCCTCGGACGCATGTCCCTGTGCGGCCTGGCCGGCCTGTCGCTCTACCTGCTGCTTCCGCTGCTGCAAGGTGTCGGCGACACGGCCTCGCTTGCATTCTGGCCCGCCCTCAAGGCGAACCTGAACTCGCAAAAGAGCATCGTCATGCTGTTTTACAAGTTCGGCAGGCAAGAGGTGGCCCTGCTGGCGCTGACTTCGCTGCTGCCGATCTTCATCATTTCCATTCGTTGGGCTTCCTACTTCGGCGACACCAGCAGACTCGGGATCGCGTTAGCCACTTTCATGTTTCATGTGGTGCACGCTCTTTTCCTTGTCGCCTGCATCTGGGTGGCGCTGGACCCGCCGTTTAGTCCTCGCAACAAGGGCTTCGGGTCTCCTTTTCTTACCTTCTATTATCTCGGCGCTCTGAGCGTGGGGTATTGCGCCGGCTACTTTCTGCTCGTATTCAGCAAGGACCCCAACCAGGCCCGCCGCTCACCGCCGCAGCTGCGTTTGGTCAACACCGCGGTTACGGGCGCCGTCTGGCTGCTGTTGCTGCTGGCGCCATTGGCTTTGGTTTACAGGAACCTGCCCCAGATTCGCACGACCAATGGCCCCGCGCTCCAGCGCTATGCTGCTTTGCAGGCTGAATCCCTTCCGCCCCAGCGGGCCGTTCTGCTATCCGACGACCCGCGGCGAGCCTACCTGCTGCAGTCCTATGCCGCGAAGATCGGTCGGGGCAAGGACGACTTGTTCCTCGATACGGGCGCGCTTTCCTGGCCCGATTATCACCGGTTTCTGAACAGAAAGCATCCTCGACTTTGGGAAAGCAATCCTGCCAAGGAAATCGTGCAACGCGCCGAGCCGCTCTTGTTGATCCAGCTGGTTTCCCGTCTGGCGCAGACGAACCAGGTTTACTATCTGCATCCCAGCTTCGGCTATTACTTTGAGTTCTTCCAACTTGAACCCCATGGTTTGGTTTACAAGCTTGAACCGTATTCAACCAATCACCTGTTTGCGCCGCCGCCGAGCCCAAGACTGATTGCCGAGAATGAAGCCTTTTGGGCCAAGGCGAACACCTCGGCGCTTCGCCCGCTGCTGGCCGCCATTGCGCCGCCGAGCTCCGGCAAGGAACCCGGCCTGATAGATAGACTGGTGGAGAAGACTCATCTGGTGCGCGAGCCCAACCATGACGCCACCACGGTCGCCGCCTTCTACTCGCGGGCGCTGAACTATTGGGGGGTCGAGGCGCAGAAGGCCAGCCACCTGACGAACGCCTCCGCGCATTTCGAGCGCGCCCTCGAATTGAATCCTGACAATATCGTGGCGCAGGTCAACCTCGAGTGTAACCGGAACTTGCAGGCGGGGCGCAAGACTTCCGTCCAGGTCTCCAAGTCCATTGAAGATGAGTTCGGCAAGTATCGCAATTGGGACCAGGTTATTGGCGAGAATGGTCCCTTCGACGAGCCGAATTTCTGCTACGAACAAGGCCGCGTATTTGTGCGCAACACCCAATACCGCCAGGCGGCGGCTCAGTTCGATCGCGTCAAGGTGCTGGCCCCGGAGAATCTCGCCGCCCGCATCTGGCTCGGCCAGTTGTACGTGGTCAGCCAGATGCCGGCCGAGGCGCTGCGCATCGTCAACGATCTCCGCGCGCAACCCGAGCTGCTCGCGGCGGCCGGCACCAACCGGAATGAACTGCTCTTTGTCGAAGCCTCTGCCCGCCTGGCGCAAAACGATCTTTCCGGCGCAGAGACCGCCGTGCGTGCCGCGGTGCGGCAACACCCGCGCGACGCGGATCTGCTGGCCACGGCCACCCAGGTTTTTCTCAAGTACGGGCACTACTCCAATGCGCTCAGCACCATTGAGCAGGAGCTGGTCATTGCCCCCACCAACCTGAATGCGCTCGTCAACCAGGGCTTTGCCTGCATTCAAATCGGCGCGTTTGAGAAGGCTATTCCCCCGCTCACCCGCGTGCTGGACCTGGACACCAACAACTATTCCGCGTTGCTCAACCTGGCTATCGCCTGCCTGCGCGCCAACCGGCTGGAGGATTCCCAGCGCCATTACGAGGTCCTGCAGAAGGCTTTCCCGACCGCGTCGCAGATTGCCTACGGCCTGGGTGAAATTGCCTGGCGGAAGAAAGATACCAACGCCGCCGTCCGGAACTACCAGCTCTACCTGGCCAACGCTCAGACCAACACCGTGGAAGCCAAGACGGTCTTTGCGCGCCTCAAGGAACTGAAGTCCGGCGTGCGTTGACCGCACCGGATGCGGGTCCTACACGTCATCACGCGTTTGATCGTAGGGGGCGCCCAGGAAAACACGCTCGACTCCGTGCTGGGCCTGCGCGGGAAGCCGGGGGTGGAGGTCCGTTTGGTTACCGGGCCGTCGCTGGGACCTGAAGGGTCACTGGCGGTTGCGCCGGCGAACCGCTCCCTCCCGCTGACCATTGTGCCGCAATTGGTTCGTCCGCTTCACCCCTGGAAAGACTGCCTGGCCTGGCGGGAACTCGTGAGGTTGTTTCGCGCCTGTGAGCCGCACATTGTTCACACCCACAGCAGCAAAGCCGGCGTTTTGGGCCGGCTGGCCGCCGCTCGCGCCGGTGTCCCGATCATCGTGCATACGATCCACGGGCCGTCCTTTGGCTCCTTTCAGGGCGCATTGGCCAACTCGCTCTTTCGGGCCGCGGAACGTTATGCCGCCCGCAGCACCACCCACTTCGTCGTCGTCGCCGAGGCCATGAAGCAGCAATACCTGGCCGCCGGCATCGGGCGCCCCGATCAGTACACAACCATCCTCAGCGGCTTCACGCTCGAACCTTTTCTCGCCGCCACCAATGACCTGGGGCTCCGCGCCCGACTCGGCCTGTCCCCGGACGATATCGTCATCGGCATGATCGCACGTCTCTTCAAGCTCAAGGGGCACGACGACCTGCTGGCCGTCGCCCCGGAGCTGGTGCGCCGTTGCCCGCGAGTTAAGTTCCTGCTGGTTGGGGACGGCGCCTGGCGCGGGCGCTTCGAGCGGCAGGTGCGCGCGCTTGGGCTCGAGCGGCATGTGGTTTTCACCGGCCTGGTGCCTCCGCAGGGCGTATCGCCGTTGGTGGGCATCATGGACCTGCTGGTGCACTTATCCCGGCGGGAAGGCTTGCCCCGTGCCCTGCCCCAGGCGCTGGCCGGCGCGCGGCCGGTGGTGGCTTACGATTGCGACGGTGCCCGGGAGGTTTGCCTGGAAAACGAGACCGGCTTTCTGCTGCCGCCGGGAGACTTGCCCGGCCTGCGCGAACGCCTGGTGCGGCTGGCGCAAGATCCCGCGCTGCGCCAGCGCCTCGGCCGGCGCGGCCAGCAGTTCGTGCGGGACCGCTTTGGGGTGGAGCGCATGGTGGACGAGCTGTATCAGCTCTACCGGCGGCTGGGAGACCGCTGGCTGTGAGCTTTCCTTTTGACGCCTATCTCCTGGCCGCCGCCAGCGCCTGCGTCACGGCGCTGGCCGTCACTCCGCTCTGGCGCAAGTGGTGCCTGCGCACCGGCCTGGTGGATGACCCCGGCCACCGCAAGATACACGATCAGCCCATCCCCCTGGCCGGCGGCCTGGCCGTGATGACCGGCCTGCTCGTGCCAACGCTGCTGGCTTGTCTCGCGCTATGGTGGCACCAGACCAACGGCAACGCCGTGGCGATTCCCGGTCATTCGCTTCCGCCCGCGCCGGGCGCGGGAAGCACGGCTTTGCTGGATCCGGGCTCCACCTTCCTGCTTCAGTATGGCTTGGGCCGGCGCGCGATGGAATTGGGAGGCATTTTCCTCGGCGCTTTCGGAATCCTCCTGGTCGGCTGGCTGGACGACAAACACGAGTTGCGCCCGCGCGCCAAGTTTGCCGGCCAACTGATCGTGGCCGCGCTGGTCGCCGCGAGCGGGGTGCGCGTTACTCTTTTCGTCCCGAACGTTCTTTTCAGCTACGCCGTCACCATCCTGTGGATTATCACCGTGGTGAACGCGTTTAACTTCATGGATAACATGAACGGGCTTTGTGCCGGGGTTGGGGCCATCGGCGCCTGGCACTTCGCGCTAATCGCGACCGCGGACAACCAATACCTGGTAGGGCTGATGGCCTTTCTGATGTTTGGATCCCTGCTGGGCTTTCTGCCCTACAACTTTCCCCGAGCCCAGGCCTTTCTCGGTGACGCCGGCAGTCACCTGGTCGGTTACTTGCTGGCGGTGCTGGCCATCCTCCCTCACTTCCATACACAGCGGCACCCGCGGCCCTGGGCCGTCGTGATCCCCCTGTTAATCCTGGCTATCCCCCTGGCCGACCTGGTCTGGGTGGTCCTGCTGCGCTGGCGCATCGGCCAGCCATTTTACCAGGGCGACACGAACCACCTGTCGCATCGCCTAGTCCGCCGGGGTCTGAGCCGGACACAGGCGGTGCTGGTGATCTGGGGCGCGGCGGCAGCTTTGGGTTTGCTGACTTGCCTCCGCTGAAACGGGTGTCGTTTGCTGGAGCCGCGCCAAGGTTGGGCCTGGCCCCGCAGAACATCGAGCGTGCCGACGGATAGACTCGCTGGTGTTGCGCTCGTATTCCGCTCGTACTTCCGCTTAACCTTCCGCCTGGCTGCTGGCGGCAATGGCTTCCGAGAACAGGCCCAGCACCTGGGCCCGCGGCAACGCGCCGACCAAACGGTTCTCCTTGAGCGTGTTGACGACCGGGATATTCCGCTGCTCGCTCGCCAGCACCAGTGGCAGCACATCCACCAGGCGCTGATTGGGCGTGACGCACGACGGCGGCGGCCGCATGAAGTCGTAGGCGATCACCCCGCGAAATTCCTCCTCCGCCCCCAGGTACTCCTTCAAATCCTGGAGCGCGACCAGGCCCACCAACTGGCCTTTGCCATCCACCACCGGCACAAAATTATTGGCTCCCGTCAGAAAGCGGTCGGCGATCTCGCGCAAGGTCGCCGTTTCCCGCACCGGCGGCACCGGCGCCCGCATCAGATCCCCGACCTTCCGTTCGGCGGCGGTTTCGGACGCTGCGGCCTCCTGCGGCAGGATTAATCCCTTGCGCCGCAAGGGCTCGGTGTAAATGGTCGCCGGATGCAGCCGCCGCGCTACCAGCATGGATACCACGCACGCCAGCATCAGCGCCGGCATCAGCGAGTAATCAAGCGAGATCTCGAACACCATGATCATGGCCAGCAAGGGCGAACGCGTGGTCGCCGACAACATGCTCCCCATCCCGACCACGGCGAAGGCGGCCACCGGGAAATCCTCACCCGCCCCCAGTTGTTGGAGCGCCAGCGCAAACGTCGCCCCCACCCCTGCCCCGAGAAACAGCGTCGGCGTGAACACTCCGCCCACGGCGCCCGAGCCCACTGTGACCAGCGTCGCGGCCAGCTTGGCCAGCACGAGCCCGGCCAGCATCAGCAACCCCGCTGCCACAGCCTCCCGCCAATGCGCCTGCGACATCTCGTGCGGATACGCCTCCTGCAAGAGCCGGCAATTCAGCCGCACCAGGTCCAACCCGTGGACCTCTCGCCCCAGCATCCGCCGGGTCCTGGCCGAAAGCGTTATGTTGGTGAATCGCTGCGCCTCATAGACCGGCCCGCTCCGGACAATGCGGTTCAGATCCGCGGCCAACGCGTTCGCCAGCCGCTCGTTTTCGCCCCCGTGATAATCACCCAGCAGCACCGCCGTTTCCGGCGCGAGTTCGGCCACCAGGTAGGCCGAAATGCTGTTTTCGCGGGAGGGCTTCTTCAACCTGCCCGCCAGCGACTCCAGATTCCCGATGTCGCTGGCCGAGAATGTCGGCGCGCCATACTCGCCGTGCAGAATCCGATTCGTCACCACGTAGCCATTGCCCCAGACCTCCGGAAAGCGGGTGGCGATGAGCCCCACCAACAGCCCGCCCAGCGCCAGGCGGATGTAGATCGGCACCGGCAGCTTTCTGAAGGCGGCGCTGGTCCCGTTCAATAGCTTCATGAACACAGCCCCCAGCACCCCGACCACGAGCCCCAGGCACACAAACCACGGCAATTGCATCACCCGCGTAAGTTCAAACGGCGGCACTGTGTACCAGGGTTCGATGCCGAAGAAGCTCCGCGACACCATCGTCGCCACGACCGACGCGCACACCAGCGGGGCAAACAGGCTCATCGAGAAATTTCCCATCACGATCAGCGCCGCGAACACCGCTCCGGAGATCGGCGCGTTGTAAGCCGCCGCAATCCCCGATGCCGCCCCGCAGCCCACCAGCAGCCGCAGCCGATACGGATGCCACTTGGCCCATTGGCCCCATTTGGACGCGAAGGTCGCCGACAGTTGGGTGATGCCCCCCTCCCGCCCAATCGAGCCCCCCGACCCAATCGTGACCAGCGAGGAGAGGAACTTCACCAGGCCGCTCCGCAGCGGCAAGCGCCCATCCCCAGCCACGATGACCTCCAGCAGGTTGCTTGAACGCAGCGGCCCCGCCATCCGCAAGCCCCAATAGAGCACCAAGCCCGCGCACAGCCCGCCCACGGTGGGCGTCACCACCCGCTGCCAGGGCGCCATCCGCTCGGCCACCTCCACCAACTCGCCCGGCTGCCGCAAAAACAGCAGCCGCACTGACTCGGTCGCGTAATAGAAGAAGATGTTGACCAGTCCGCCGATCACCCCCACCCCCGCCGCCAGCAGCAGGTTAAACGCGTCCTCGCTGAGGCGTACCCTCCCCCGGACCCGCAGCGACCGCTGCCAATGCCGCAGGAAAAACGCATGCGCTTCTTCAACAACCTTTCTGTACCTTAACAACGGCACATGCCAATATTGCTGAAAATCCCGCCTTTGACGAGCCGCAAATCTGAGCCGCAAATCTGCCCCTTGCCTTTCCAAACGTTATCGGCAATCTGGGGCGGGTGAAACATTTCTGGGCCAGCCCGCTTTTGCGCAGCCGCTACCTGCTGGCAGTCCTTGCCGGACTCCTCCTCGCCGCCTCCTTTCCAAAGGCCGGCATCGCCGGCCTGGCTTGGATCGCCCCCGCCCTCATGGTCGCCGCCGCCCTGGGCAAGACTGGTTGGGAAAGCTTCCGCATCGGCTATGTGGCCGGCCTGGCCTACTACCTCGCCTCGCTCTATTGGCTGCTGCTGATTCCTTATCGCTGGCACTCGATTCCGCTCGGCCCTGCCGCCGGTTGGTTGTCGCTGAGCGCTTATGTCGCGCTCTACCCAGCCACCTGGGTCTGGCTGCTGTCCATGCCTCTGTCCGGGAGGGCGAGCGTCCTCGCGAGCCCTGACTTTGAAAGCTTGCACAGGAAGTCAGGGCTCGCGGGGACGCTCGCCCTCCCTGAAGGCGTCATGGCACGCAGTTGGGGACGGCGCACCCTCTGGGCCGTTGCCAGTGCCGCCTTCTGGGTCGCCCTCGAAATGCTCAGGGCCCGCCTCTTCACCGGCTTTCCCTGGAATCCGCTCGGCGCCTCGCAATTCCAACTAACCCCGCTCATCCAGATCGCCTCTGTCACCGGCGTCTATGGCGTGTCGTTCCTCGTCGTTTGGACCTCGCTCTCGCTGCTCTCCGCTGGCCTGATGATTGTGCTGCGGCCCACCACCCGCTCCGCCTGGGCCGGCGAAATCATCCTGCCGGTGCTCGCTATCGCCGCCGCGCTGCACTTCGGCTTCCGCCAACTCGGGCACGATCCCCTGCCCGACCGCACGCTGAAGGTCACCCTCATTCAACCCAGCATCCCCCAAACCCTCATCTGGGACACCAGCCGCGACCTCGAACGCTTCCGCGACGTCCTCCGGCTATCCGAGCAGGCCCTGACCAACCGCACCGACCTGCTCATATGGCCCGAATCCGCCATCCCCAGCTACGCCCGCTGGGACACCAATATCTACCCCGCCCTCACCAACCTCGTCCGCCAACACCACGTCTGGCTCATCATCGGCTCCGACGACGCCGCCCGACCCGCGCACCCCGCATCCGACAACGACATCGAGTTCTACAACGCCAGTTTCCTCGTCAGCCCCGACGGCGAATTCGTCGCCCGCTACATCAAGCGCAACCTGGTCGTCTTCGGCGAATACATCCCCCTGGTCCGCTGGCTGCCCTTCCTCAAGTGGTTCACCCCCATCGGCGGCGGCTTCACTGCCGGCGATCGCCCCGTCCCCTTCACCCTCACCGGCCCGAAAGCGAAAACCTCCACCCTCATCTGCTTCGAAGACATCTTCCCCCTCACCGCCCGCGAAGCCGTCACCGAGGACACCGATTTCCTGGTGAACCTCACAAACGACGGCTGGTTCGGCGAAAGCGCCGCCCAATGGCAGCAAGCCGCCGCCGGTCTGTTCCGCGCCATCGAGAATGGCCGCCCTCTCATCCGCTGCTGTAACAACGGTCTCACCGGCTGGGTGGACGCCCACGGCCGCCTGCGGCAAATCTTCCGCGACGCCCAAGGCACCATCTACGGCCCCGGCTTCCTGAACGTCGAAATACCGCTGCTTACCCCCGGGCAGACCCGCCCGCCCACTTTCTACCACCAACACGGCGACCGTTTCGGCTGGACCTGCGTCGCCCTCAGCGTCCTGACTCTCCTCGCCCGAATTCTCCACGCCCTGCGCTCCAACCGTCCGGCCCCCAAATCCGGCTAGGGGAGGCGTGCTTTCAAAGCAAATCGCCCCCGTCTTCCTGTTCCAACAACCCTCGTTGCTAAACCCCCAACTGCGCCTTCCTTTCCCGTCATCGTTGTGAACGCAGAACAAACGAGCTGGGACACCGACGACTTGGCCACTCACCCTTACGCCCCTGCCATTCCCACTGCCGGCCATTCCGCAACACGAATGTAGGCTTTACATTTAGCCGTCTATAAGTAAAGTGTAGTTGCATGATTAATCGTCCCATCTGGAAGGATCGCCTGGCGGCAGCTTGGAAGCAGGTCAACATCGTCTGGCTGACCGGGCCCCGGCGCGTGGGCAAGACGGTGCTGGCGCAGAGCGTCGCCGAAGCCGAATACCTCAATTGCGACCTGCCCAGCGTAGCGGAACGGTTGCGGGACCCTGAGAGCTTTTACCGCTCCCTCCTCCAGCCGACGGTAATTCTGGACGAAGTCCATCAACTGCCCGACCCGAGCCGGCTGCTGAAGATCGGCGCAGACGTCTTCCCCCACTTACGAATCCTGGCCACCGGCTCTTCCACCCTGGCAGCGACGCAGAAGTTCCGGGACAGTCTCACCGGTCGCAAGCGGGTGGTGGAACTCGTCCCGGTGCTCCACGAGGAGTCGGCCGCCTTCGGCGTGGTGGACGCGCGGGAGCGATTGTTGCGCGGCGGGCTGCCCCCCGCCCTGCTAGCGGAGGAGCGCAGCAGCGAGTTCTACGCCGAATGGTTGGATTCCTATTTTGCGCGCGATGTGCAGGAACTATTCCGGCTGGAGAAGCGCGCCGGGTTTCTGCGCGTGCTGGAATTGCTGCTGCGGCAAAGCGGCGGGCTGCTCGACATTACCCGGCTCGCCGCCGAGAGCGGCATCAGCCGGCCTACCGTGACGAACTGGCTGGAAGTCTATCAGGTCACCCACGTCGTTCACCTGGTGCGGCCGTTTTCCGCGGGCGGACGCCGGGAGATTATCGCCCAACCCAAGGTCTTTGGCTTCGACACCGGGTTGGCCTGCCACGCGCGCGGGTGGGACCGTCTGCGCGCTGAGGACTGCGGCACGCTGTGGGAGCATTTGGTGCTGGATGCGCTCATCGCCGCCGGCGTGACCCGGGTTCATTTCTGGCGCGACAAACAGCAACGGGAAGTGGACTTTGTCATCCCCCGTGGACGCGAGGCGGTGGACACCATTGAATGCAAGTGGCGGCCGGAGGCGTTTGAGGCGCGCGGTCTGGCGGCGTTTCGCGCACAATACCCAAAGGGCAAGAACCTTATTGTGAGCCCCCTGACCGGCCCGGCCTACGGCCGCACGGTTGGCGGATTAAAGGTCTCATTCCTATCGCCAGCGGACTTGCGCGAGCGCGTGACGAACCAATGACGCTCGCATCTTGAAAAGGCAAGGGTCCGGACAAAGCCCGGCCCCTTTCTTCAGCCGGGCATGGCGTGAGCCAGTTGACTCCTGGCATCCTGTGCCGCCCCCGTCGGCGCTATCGCTCAGGGCAGGAGTTTGATGCGGTAGAAGAGGGCTGTAGCGTTTGTAAGGACCCCTCGGTGCAGGTAGTTGGTCGTCGGGCCGGCAAAGTCCGCCGGAGTGGTGATGGCGGCCGTCAGATCCGCGAAACCGGCGCCAGCCACGGCATTGGTCTGCACCACGTAACTGCGTCCCGGCGCGCAGCTCCACGTCAGCCGCAAGTCGGCGCCCTCCCGGCTGACCGACGTCAGCTTGAATGCCAGCGTTGCATAGAGAGCGCGGATGGCTTCGGCGCTTAGGGCGTAATTGTAGAGACGAACCTCGTCAATGGCGCCGAGGAATGCGGTGTGATTAGCCGCAAAGTTGTAGAGGGAATTCACCCCAATCGCCACGAAGGCGTCTGCGACGTAAATCGGCCCCTCGAAAGTCGTGGTTGATGCAAGCGGTTCTCCGTTGAGGTAGTGGTGGACCGTCGAGCCCGAGCGCACGCTGGCCAGATGCACCCATTGGCCCTGGGGAATTGAACCCTGGTGGCGGCCGTACATTGTCCAGGGCTGGTTGCCGTCGGCATCCAGCAGCATGCCGAAGTTGCCGGGGGAGGCTCCCTCGCTGCTCTGCCCGAAGGCGCCAAACCAATAGCTCAGGTGGCCGTCGCCCTCCTTGGCCAGAATCGGAGCATCGCGGCTGATGTCGTCGCAGCGGACCCACGCGGCGATGGAAATATCCCCGGCAATGCGCAGGGAAGGCGCGTCGGGAATAGCGACGTAAGTCGAGTCAAGGCCCACCACGCCGCCGAAGTACAGCGCGCTGCCACGCATCCCGCTGGTCCAGTTGTTGGTCTGCGGGTTGATCAGCGTGCCGTGATTGGCCATCCCCGAACTGTCCCAGAGGTTGGTCCCGCTGCCCTCGTCAAACGACCAATAGCCCACCAGCTTCGGTGTCAAGCCGGCCAGCGCCCCGATCTCCTCCGAACTGAGCGCCTGGTTGTAAAGCCGCACATCGTCAATGCTGCCCTTGAAGGCGGTGTTGTTGTAGGGAACATTGGCCCCGAAGATCAGCGAGGCGTCGGACATGTGGATTGGCCCGCTGAATGCCGTGGTTTCCGGCAATTGCACGCCGTTGAGGTAATGCCGGATGGTCGCGCCATCCCACGTGCTGGCCAGGTGCACCCACACCCCCTGGCAAATCACGCCCTGATCGCGGTCGTAGAGCGACCAGGGCTGATTACCGTCGGTATCGAGCAACACGCCAAAATGGGCCGCCCCATAGGTGCCAAACCAATAGGAGAGCTTGCCTTCCCCTTCCTTATCCACAATGGGCGCGTCCCGGCCCGTGTCGTCACAACGGGCCCAGGCCGCAAATGTAAATGCGTTGTTCAGGCGCAGCGAGGCGGCATCCGGGATGGTCACATAGGTGGCCCCGGCGCCCGTGGTCCCGTCGAAGTAGAGCCCACCGCCGCTCTGCCCGTTGGTCCACGTATTGGCCCGCGCGTTGACCAGCGTCCCGTGGTTCCCTTGGCCGGAACTGTCCAAGACGCTTAAGCCGCCGCCTTCCTCAAACGTCCAGTGGCCCACCAGGCTGCCCATTGCAGGCAAGGTCATGGCGGCCGCCAGCGCAAACAGTGACGCGTCTCTTACGATCTGGTGATTCATTCTGGTCATTGTCATGTCCTTCACGTTGTCATTTGGGGTGCGTGTTGATTCCTTTTGACGGGATGACGCCCTATGAAGCAGGAAGTATCTGCATTGAGCAAACCATGAACTTGCCGACGCGTTCACAGGCATCCGCGACAAGTTTGGGCGGCTGCCAAAACTGGGTCAACGCCAAAACCACCGGAAACGGCCACAATCCCCGATAACACGGCCGCAGCCTATGCTGGTCGCGGTGATTCGGGCAGGAGGCGGGAGATAATGACCAGCAGCGCCACCACCACGACGGCCAGTATGCCCCGGAATATGAACCCCTTGGCCTGTCGTTTACCCGATTACCTCCACCCGCCACCCTGTTTTCCCGTAACCTATTGAATTCATAAGCGTTACCATCATTACTGGCACCTCACCCCGCGCCGTGTACAAGGGGTGTACAAGGGATGCACACCGGATGCACAAGGGGTTGGCCATTGTACATCCGATGTGCATCCCTTGTACACCCCTTGTACACGGCGCGATGCAAAGGAGAAACACGCCTGGTGGAAGCAGACGTCTGACCCGGCTATGCGGGTGCTGGCGGGGGTCTCATGCTGGGCTGGGGGCGTGATCCCGACCTTTCCAGGCGTTGCTGTGCTGGCAAGGGATCACAAAGACCGCTTCGCCGAGACGGGGGGAGCCGAACCAGTGGAGGTGCGAGGCGGAGCTGTCACATTGGCGGTTGGCCGTCACTTGGGGCAGGAATGGGCGGAGAACCGAGGGGGACTGACCCGCCCCACACGGATTGGGTCATTTCACATCCGTGCCGGGGCTGGAACCTTCGGGTTGCCCAGGTGAGCGTCGCGGCACGAGGCGCGAGATAATGATCAGCAGCACCACCACAACCATCGCCAGTATCCCCCAGAATACCACGCCACCCTTGCCGGGTTGCGAGCCTTCGCCCCATGACTTCTTGAGCTGTTCTTCAGCGGCCAGGCCGGCTTCAGCTTGATCGGCGGCCAGAAGCTGGCCGGCGACCAGGCTCAAATCGTAGCGCGGGGCGGATGCTTGCGGATTGCCATAGTAGAGCAGGAGCGCGTCCGCTGGCTGCGCTTTGAACAGCACGCGCGTGGCGGGGTAGAAGACCTGGAATTTATCCAATTCCACCGCGGGGTTGTCGCCGTTGTGCGTTTCGAGCACTAGCGTGTCGCTCTGGGGCGGAGATTGAAACGACAAGATGAACTCCCGGCTGGTTCGCTCCGGGGTTTGCGTCCAGGAGGCGCTAGCCAGCGTATGGCGATACTTGTCGCCCCGATCATCGCTGGGTTCCTCGTAAAGGCTCACGTCCCGCTGGAACAAGGGCGTCCGCGTGGCGCAGTGGAGACGTGTCACCGGCAATCCCGGGCGCGGCAGCTTGATGATCCAGCGGCTGATACGCGGGTCTTTCTTGTCGGCGGCGGCGGTGACGGTGGGTGTGAGTAAACGGCTGATCGAAGTCGGCGCCAGGATGTAGGGCAACTGCTTGCCGGCGGACACCAGCCGCAGGTCGCCAAAGCCGGGCTGGGCATGGGCCAGCACGTCGAGGTCGAGTTCGATGCGCTGCGCCCCGGCCCGGCTCAGCTTGACCGGCTTGCGGTATTTCCAGGCTGCCACGTCCAGTGCGGTGCCTCCGTTCTGGACCCCCGCCAGCACTTCCGGCGCGCGATAGGCCGGGTTAATCGCCAGCAACGAGGGCTGGAGCGGGGATGCGGCGACGTTCTTGAGGCTGGCGCCCAGGGCGGCCAGGTCGTAGCTGGGGGCAGCGCAGCGCGGATTGCCGGTCAGCAAGTGGTATCGCCCCGCGGTGCGCGCCAAAAAGACCAGATAGACGGGGCGTCGCTCGACGCGCACTGCGGTAATCGGCAGGGGCGGGCTATCCTGATTCCTGATGAGGAGGAGCAATTCCCGGGAGTGAATCGTGCGCTCCACCAGCACCGTCAGGTTGCTGCATGCGGACTGGCCCTCGACCCCGACGCGGTAGATCACACCCTGAGCCACCGGCACTTCGCGGATTGCATCCTCGGCAACCTGCGGCACGGCCAGCGTCACTTGCCGGGTGAAGAGCGGCTCGGCGGTCTCGATCTGGATCCCGGCCACGTCCAGGTTCGCCGCGCCGAGATTGAGCGTGAGGCGGCTCTCGCCGGGGTTCTCGTCCCGGCCCGCGAGGCTAAGCGCCTTGACCTCGACAGGGACGGATTCCACGGCCGAGGCGTGAACGCGCGCCCCCGTAAACGGGATGGGCTGCGAGCGCCGGTCATCCACGGTCAGCCGCAGCCACGGCCATACGCCCGCCGGCACGGCCAGGTGCATCTGGCTGGCGCCGTTGGACTGGTGGAAAATCGGTTGCCCCTGGGCCAGCGTCTGCCAGCGCCGGTTGTCGGTCGAACCTTCGATCTGCACCGCCTTAAGGAAGCTGCCCGCCGGGCTCTCCAGCGTGATGCCGTCCAGCGGCTGCGCCAGGCCGGTCTCCAGGGTCAGCACGGTGGTGGCGGCGTTGACCGAAACCTGAAATGACTTGGCGTCACGCACGACTTTGGGAACCGGCTTCGGACGCTCGACCAGGTAGGGGACTTCCTGGCCGGCGTCGTCAAAGAGCCGCAGGTCTTCGAGAACTGGGCGCGCGGCGTCGAGCGTGGCTGCGGGCAGGCTCAGCTTGACGAGGCCGGGCGCGGCTACTTCAAGCTGCTGCGCGTGCTGCCAGTCGGATGGGAGCGGGGCGGCGTGGGAGGAAAGGGCGCATGCCAGCATGACCGCGCAAAACGCCGTCCCCAACATAACAACGCGCTGATAGGCGAAAGCTTCTTGTCCCTTCAAGTAACGCATATATCTCATTTGCCCTTTCCTGGTTCAACTCCCCGGCGGCGGCGGCGTCTGGCCCGGTTCCTTGACGCTCGCCGCGTAGAACCGCTGGTAGGCGAAGGAAGCCAGCATCGCAATGACTGCCACGGCCACGAACGCCCCAATGCGGTAGAGCTGATCCAGCCGCGCCAGGTCGTGGAAGAAGAGCTTGAGGATGGTCACGCCCAGCAAGGCGAGCCCGGCATACCGCGGCGCCCGCGCGCGCCGCATGATGCCGGCGATCAGCAACACCAGCGCAAACACCGCCCAGGCAATCGAATACGTCATGTCACGCGCGAAGTTGCCGCTGAACTGAAACGTGAGCGTGGAGCCAGGCTCGCTGAAGTAATCCGCAATCTCGATATTCACCAGCAGAAACGCCAGCACGGCGCCCAGCCCGGTCAGGATAGGCGGGGCATTTGTGCGGAGAACCTCGTGCCGCGGCGGGGCCAGCAGCCAGGCGCCGGCAAACAGGCAGACGGTTGCGATCCCATAAGCATACAGATACCAGTTGAAGATGGGTGTGGCACTGCGCTGGTGATATTCCAGCACGGCGGGGTTCAGCGCCAGCCGCACGAACGCGGCGACCAGCAGGCCGACGCCCGCCAGCCGCAGGCCCGGATGCGGCACCCGGTGGAACAGCCAGAGCAGCGCGGCGCCTTCCAGCGCCCAGCCGATGGTGATCCATTGGCGGTCGAACTGGATCGGGAAGATCAGAGTAATGAAGAACAATCCCACCCCGCCAAACCAAGCCAGTTGCGTCATCCGGGCCGGGCTGGTGGCCAGGGTCTTCTTCAGCACCACCACAAGGCTCAACAGCGGCGGAAGTGCGAAGACAGCGGGCAGCAGGCCCATGAACTCGTTGGGATACGCCGCCTTGACCAGCCGGTGCACCAGGAAAAATTGGAGCGGCCCGGCCAGGGCCGCCGCAGCCCACGGAACCACTTTCCCGGTGAACGCGCGCAGGAACAGGAACGGATAGAGCGAGAATACAGCTAGAAAGACCAGATACCACGTTAAGGATTGGATCGGGTCAGCCGGGTTGAAGCGGTTGAAATGCCAGGTGGATTCGAGCGCGCCCACGCACGCGAGCCCCACTGCCGGCATCCAGTCGAGCGAAAAGAGCTTTGTCACCCCCAGCATCATTACCACCAGCAACAGCGCCAGCCCGAAGACGGGCGAAGGATTTGCCAGCGGCAGCCGTAGTGTAGCCATGATTAGCAGCAGGAACGGCAGCACGGCGGAGAGGACTGGCAGTTGGGCGGCAAGGTTGCCCGGCAGCGCGAAGTTCTCGTCGAAAGCCAGGCCACGAGCCAGCGTTTCCGGCTTGAACTTCCGCGCCAGCCACACCCCCACCGCCACAAAGAACACCGAGAAGACCCCAATGAGGAAGAATGGGGTGGGCAAGCCGGTCAGCGTCGCGGGAATCTTGAAAATGAGAGCGCCCGTGGCGGCGAGGGTAAGGACGAGCACGGCCAAAACGGACAACAGAGAGGCCGTTGCCACCGCCAGTCCAATTGCCAGCAGGTCCACCAGCAGCACCACCGGCCAAACCGCGAAGGAAACCTCCGCCAACCGGAGTATGGGAATGAGCACCAGCACCAGCGACAGCGGCGGGAAGACCTGGCTGGCCCAGGGAACAGCTTTCGCGCCGCGCCGCCGTTGCAGCCATACCGGGAAAACCGCGTGGAAGATGGCCAGCATCAGGTAGAAGGTGAGGCCGGCGTTAAGAAGCTCCTTGGTAAGCGAATTGCCGGTCCACAGCGCCAGCAGGCCGAATACCGCCAGCCCGGCAAGCGGCTGCGCTAGCGACACTCTCTCGTCCAACATCACCAGCGCAGTAACGGACAGGTCAACCAGGAATACGAAGCCGAATATCAACCACGGCCGCTGCGCCAGCGCTCCGAAGCTCAGGAACCAGGCGGTGAAGATCAGCGCGACGGCGGCCAAGGCGAGCTTGGACCCGCTCAACCACCCGTCCAACTGGCTGCGCTGCCTGGCCCACCATCCTGCCGCCAGATAGAGCAGGTTGAACCCCAGCAGGACGGCCAGTGCGATTAGTATCTTGTTTCCCGCAAAATACCTCTCTCGCTCGAAAAACTCGCCCGCCCAGCCAATCTGCATGAGAATCGTCCCGACCGCCGCCAGCGCCGCGAGGAACCGCCACTGGCGGTTAATGGCCACCAGGATCAGCCCGGCATCCAGCAAGGCTATGTAACCGAACAGGCCGAAAGGATTGTCCTGGCCGGTGGAGAGCAGAATGGGCGTGAGGAAGCCGCCCAGCATGCCGAGGATGGCAACCACCATGGCGTTAAGGCGCACGGCCAGGAGAAACGCGGTGGTCGTAATCAGCACCATCAGCAGGAAAGTGGGAATGGGGCCGAAGAACTCGAAGTGGTAAACGCCACGGCAGGCAAAGGTAACCGCGTAGAGAATCACCACACCGGTGCCGCACAAGGTGTGCGCGAGCACGGCATAATGCCGGCGAGACATCACCACGCCGCCGACCAGCGCGCCCAACCCGGCGACAAAGCCAATCGCCATCCGCACTTCGGGCGAGATGAGATTGTTGTCGAAAGAGTATTTGACGAAGAAGGCCACGGCGAGGAAGGCCGCCAGCCCGCCAACCCAGGCCAGCAGCTTCACGCCCATGAATTGCTCCCAGTTGATCGCTGGGACAAGCTTGCGCGCGGGCTCGGGTATCGGCGGCGGCACCGGCTTGAGGCCCGGCAACGGCGGCGGAGCCGAAGCCGGTGCGGCGGGCTCCACAACCGGCGGTGGAGCTGGGGCGGCAATGAATGGTTCGGGTGGGCTCTGCGGCGGCACGGGGCGTGCCGGAATACCGGCAGGCGGAGTCTGCACCGTTTGTGTCCTGGCAGGAGCAATAACACCCGGCATCTTGTGTGGGGCGGGTTCGGCCTCCCGTCGCAGGCGGGCAATTTCCCTTTCGACGGCGCCCAGCCGCTGCCGAAGGTCGTTAAGGTCTTGCCGGGCACCAACCGCCCGCGCGATCAGCCACACAGCTAGAACAATGGGGGCTCCTATGAGCAACAGTATGAGAAATACGTAGCCTTCCATAAGTTTACTCTGGCCCGAGCATACGCCCCCCTGCCCTGCACCGCCAAATCGAAAATACTAATGGGGATATTGAGTGGATCAATACGCCCATTTCCTGGACACCACCTGCGATCACGGGCAGCGACAAAGTCGGCGGTGCGCGGGCGTCCTCGCCCGCTTTGCGCCTGGGAACATCGGAAACCTGCCCCTTCGCGTGCGACTCCAAACCGTTTAAGCGGGCGAGGACGCCCGCGCGCCGGCACGATGGGGACTTTGTCACTGGCCCTGCCCAAGGTTCGGCCCGCGAGGTCGAATATCAGGTGGGTCTGGCCTTCCGGCTGGGTTTCCTCCCCGAGCCGGCGCATCGGGAACTCTCGGCGTTGAACGCAGAAACCTCCAAGGTCCTCAACGGGTTTCTTCGCTCCTTACGCAAGCACTGACCCGCTCCAGTCTGCAGCCTGTTCTCCCGGCCCTGCGACACTCTCCACGCCGCCATCCGGCCGACGGGGCACCCCCAGAGCGGGCAAAAACCGCCACAAACAAGGCGCTTGATGCCCAAGCCCGCCCTGGATAAGGTCGCGTCATGCTTGGTGAGATCAAAAACCAATTCTCCCTCACCCGCGCAGCGCTGAGTACAGGCAGGCGCGCAAAAAGCAATTTCTTATCAGTGCCCGTTCTCGGACGCATGGCTTGGGACCTCAGCCGGACCTATCAACTCCCCTACCGCCTCCAGCCTCCGAACAACTCATCCTTGTTAGGTCCCGGCCTCCAGCGGTAATATGACGCCCGTGAACAATGCACCGGGGTTGGCGTCTGCTGGCCGGTTTACGGAGAACTAATACTGTTGGACTCAAAGATGCACCCAGAGCAGACCATGAAACGAACTAGATTCCTTCTTGTGGCGGCCGGCGCTCTTTGCACGGCGTTTCCGGCGCCGGCCGCGACCCGGTATGTGGACCTCAATAACCCCACTCCCGCGGCGCCCTACACAAGCTGGGCCACTGCCGCCACCAACATTCAAGACGCCGTAGACGAGGCGGTGGACGGAGAGGAGATTGTGGTCACGAATGGGGTTTACGCCACGGGCGGCCGCGTCGTGCTCGAGTACATTACGAACCGCGTCGCCATTTACAAACCGCTGACGGTGCGGAGCGTCAACGGGCCATTGCAGACGGCCATTGAAGGCCGCCTGGCGGAGACGGGGACGACGAATGGCGTAGGGGCGATCCGGTGCGCCTATGTGGGCACTAACGCGGTGCTGAGCGGATTTACGTTAACCAACGGACACACGTTGACTAGCGGGGGCTTAAGCGGAGGTGGAGCGTTGTGCGAGTTGTCCGGTGTTGTTAGCAATTGCATCTTAATCGGCAATACAGCCTCCTACGATGGAGGCGGGGCATACTCCGGGACACTGAAGAATTGCACGCTCAACCAGAATTGGGCCGACCGGTTAGGAGGCGGGGTGCATTCCGGGACACTGTTCAATTGCACCGTAAGCAGCAACTGGGCCGGCTCGCGAGGAGGTGGGGCGTACGGCGGTACTCTGATCAACTGCACCTTGAGCCGCAATTCGGCCTACAGGTATGGGGGCGGGGCGAGTGATAGCACGCTGAGTAGCTGCGTGCTGAGTAGCAACTGGACCACTTATGCCTCTGCAGGTGGAGGCGGAGTGCAGGGGGGCACCCTAAACAACTGCCTCTTGACCGGCAATCGGACCAGCACCGCCGGTGGGGGCGCGTATAGTGCCACGCTGAGCAACTGCACCTTAAGCTACAACTCGGCGTCCGGCGGCGGTGGCGCAAGTGACAGCGTGCTGAACAACTGCACCTTGACCAACAATTCAGCCTCCTCGTACGGCGGCGGGGCGTATAGTGGAACGCTCATCAACTGCACCTTGCGCGGCAACTCGTCCGGCGAGGGTGGGGGCGGCGTCTATTATGGTAAGCTCCTGAACTGCATCCTGACCGGCAATTCAGCCTCCTCGTACGGCGGCGGAGCGTTTTCTGCGACGCTGACCAACTGCACCTTGAGCGGCAACTCGAGTTATAATGGGGGCGGGGCGGCGTCGGGGACCCTGTACAACTGCATCGCTTACTACAATTCGGCCACAGTCGGCCCAAATTACCACAGCACCGCCAACTTATACTATTCTTGTACCACGCCGCTCCCCTCTCGGCCTGGCAACATCAGCAATGAGCCCCTCTTTGTGAATGCGAATGGCTGGGCCGACCTCCGGCTGCAATCCAATTCGCCCTGCATCAACTCGGGTGGTAGCGCTTACACCCCCGGTCCGACCGACCTGGATGGCAAGCCGAGGGTCAGCGGCGGGACGGTGGATATGGGTGCCTATGAGTTCCAAAACCCGAGCAGCGTGATTTCGTATGCCTGGCTGCAGAACTACGGCCTGCCCACCGACGGCTCGGCGGATTATGCGCACACCGATACCGACGGCATGAACAACTGGCAGGAATGGGTGGCGGGTACCAATCCCAACGATGCAGCGTCGGTCCTGAGCATACTCTCGGCAACACCGAGCGCTACCAACGTGGTCGTCAGTTGGTCCAGCGTCAGCACCCGCGTCTACTCGCTGTTGCGGGCGACGAACCTGGCGACCGCTCCAGCTTTCTCGGTGGTGCAGAGCAATATCGCCGGCCGGGTGGGCACGACCAACTTCACCGACACGAACGCGCTTGCTCGCCGCACGGCCTTTTACCGTGTGGCGGTCCAGCCACCGTGAGCCCTCATTTCGAACAAACAAGTGTCAGTCCTCACTCACTATTTACACTTCCGAGGGGTGCGGGTGAGGCTGGAGCATGTCGCGCAAGCTGCGGATCGAGTATCGTGGGGATTTTTTGGGGTGCCGACTGTGTCATTAGTGTGAGAACCGACGCTTGCGCGGCCCGGGGAACCTCGAAGACGCACTTGCTCTGGCGGTAAATCAGCTATTGACCACCGGCCACGCCCCCCGATAAGCTCGCCCCATGCCTGGTGAGACCCAAAACCAATTCTCCCTCACCCGCGCAGCGCTGAGTAAATGCGGCCACCAAAAAAGCAATTTCTTATCAGTTCAGTTCCCTGGTGGCCGACGTGTCGTCTGCCTGGATTGTCACTTCCAGCTCAGATGCAGCGTTGACGTCTTGGAAGAAGTGTAACATTCTTGTTGTACATGAAAACGGCTACCGTTCGACAACTGCGGCACGACTTTGGAAGTGTCCTCAACTGGGTTGAAGAAGGCGAAGCGGTTGGCATCAGCAAACGCGGCCGAATCATCGCGTTGCTTTCCCCGCCCCCAGCACCAAGACCGTCCAGGGCACGAAAGCGCCCCGATTTTCTCGCGCGACTCAAGCGCATCTACGGGGATACCATCCTCAGGGGTGACGCTATCGTGGAGGAACGCGACTCCCGCCCCTATTGACCTGCGCGCCGCCCCCCCCTGCAAGCAGGCAAGGTCGGGTGAAGCGGCCAGCCCTTGACCGGCAACCCTTAACACTCGAATCCCGAAATGCCAGCCTACGCCGATACCAGCTTTCTCGCCCGCGTTTACACTCCGCACGTTGACTCGACCAAGGCCCTGACTTGGATGCAACGTGCCACAGAGGCTCTGCCGTTTACCCCGCTCCACCGGCACGAGTTGCGCAACGCCGTTCGTCTGCGTGTCTTCCGGGGAGAGATCACCGCCGAACAACGCAAGGAAGCCTTTCACGCGATTGATGCCGACCTGGCGGAGAGCATCCTCGCCCACACCGCGATCCCCTGGACCCATGCCTTTCAAGAGGCCGAAACCCTTGCCGCCGCGCACACTGAGACCCTTGGCGTGCGCAGCTTCGACCTCCTGCATGTGGGCATGGCGGTCGCGCTTGGCGCCACGGAATTCCTCACCTTCGATACCCGTCAAGCAGCCCTGGCGAAGGCCGCCGGCCTCAAAGTCAAACCGTGACCTGTTCTTGGATGAGGCTGCGGTGGGCGTCGAGCTTGGCAGCGACTTTGGTGACCGAGCGGCCGGGCCCCATGCTGAGGTAGGCGGTGAAGGCGGCAAAGGCTTTGGCGCTATCAGTATCAGTCAGTCAGCAAACCAGAACCTCGCCACCTGGACTGATACGGACAGGCGGATTGTTGAAGGGGCCGTTAACCGGGCCAAGGGGAGCGCGCAGTGAGCCTGTGGCGAGGTCGAGCGACAGCAGGGATAGGTCCCACCCGCCCCCCGCTGTAACAAGTGTCTCCTCGGCCATTTGTCCCGGAAATGGGCCCCGTGCGCCATGCGGGCCGTTCGAGTTGCCCCGCAGATCAGCAAGGGATCCGTTCACCCGCGCAGCGCTCAGCACCTGCGGGCGCGCAAGAAGCAACTGCTCATAAGTTTATGCCCAGACGCCCGCGATCCTGGTGCCGCAAGATTGACATTTGCCATCGGCCAGGTGCACGGCGGTAACGGCATAGATGTCGCGCTCGACGACGGCCTGCTTGCAGTTGGGGCACCAGGTTGTCTCGGCGCCTTCCAAGCCGGGCACGTTGCCGATATAAACGTAGCGCAAGCCTTCGCTGCGGGCGGCGTCGCGCGCCTTCACCAGCGTCTCGACCGGCGTCGGCGTAAGGTAGGCCAGCTTGTGCTGGGGATGGAAGCGAGAGAAGTGCAGCGGCTGGTCCGGCCCCAGCTGCCGGACAATCCAGGCGCACATGCGCCGGATGGTGCCCAGGTCGTCCGTGTAGGTTGGCACCACCAGGTTGATAATCTCGCCCCATACGCCCAGCTCTTTCAGAGTCTTCAACGTGTTAAGGATGGGCTGGAGCTTGCCGGAGTTGAGCTTGGTATAGATGTCCTGGTCGAAGCCTTTCAGGTCTACATGGGCGGCATCCACATGTTGATACAGGTCCCGGGCCGCACGGTCCTCGATTGAGCCGCAGCTCACCACGATGTTCTTGAGCTTGCGCTCGCGGACCGCCTTGCAAGTGTCAAAGGTGTATTCGTAGAAGGCCGTCGGCTCGGAATAGGTGTAGGAAACCGAAGGACAGCCCAGGGCTTCAGCAATTGCCGCAGCATCGCTCGGGAACAGGCTCAGGCGCGCCATCTGCTCGAGCGAGAATCCGGCGGGCAGGGGCGGACGCACGCGCAGCTCCGGTCCCCGCGCGTCCTTGGTCTCCTCCGGCTTCTTCTGGGAAATCTCCCAGTTCTGGCAGTTGAGGCAGCGGAAGACGCAGCCGGATGTCGCCAGGGAAAAGGTGCGGCTGCCCGGCAGAAAGTGAAACAGCGGCTTCTTTTCGACCGGGTCAACATGGAAGGTGCAGGGATTGGCATAGGCCAGCGTGTAAAGCGTGCCGTCGCAGTTGACCTTGTTGCGGCAATGGCTGCGGTCCCCGGGGGAAAGCAGGCAGTTGTTCGGGCAAACCTTGCATTGGACATTGCGGCCAAGCTTAAGGTAGTGCGAAGCCTCCTTTACCCAGCCGCGCTTGCGCCATTGCTCCCAGAGCTCACCTTTCGGGGCATCGCCCTTGAAAATGTCCGCCGGCGCCTCACCCTCCCGCCACCGGGAGAAGAAATCGAACAGCGAGGCCGCTCCCGCCAGACTCGCGACGCCGGCGGCGCCGAGCCCGATGGCCGCCCGGCGCGAACAAGCCCGCACCGCCGGCCTTCGGATTTCGGCACCGGGCCTTTCTTCGGACTTCGGACTTTGGGCATTCCGGCTCACGGCTCTTCGCGACGGTTGATCCAACCCCATCGCTGCAGGGCAAGATACGCCGCCGGCAGGCTATGCGCCAGCGCCAGAACAATTAACGGCACGTGCAGCAGGCGGTGCAGCGTCAGGGCGGACTTCTCGTCCAGAACCCGGCTCAGGCCGTAGCGGCCATCCATGATGTAGCCGGTCAGCAGGAACAGCAGGATCAAGGGCAGCAGCGGCCAGCCGCTCCAGCGCACGATCTTGAGGAGGATGAAATTAAACTTGCTCATGAGATGAGTTTGCCGGCCCCAGTTGTCCCCCCGGGGGTGCCCCACGTCAACGGAATTTGCCTGCCGGTGCTATATTGCCGGGAACGCAAGCGGATGGTTTAGGGTTGCCTCGACAGTTAACCCTGTACTACTGTTGCATTACCTTTAGCGAAAGTTATTTATGGACAAGACCGCCCTACTGACACTGGATGGAAAGAACTACACGCTCCCCATCATCACCGGAAGCGAAGGTGAACGAGCGGTGGATATCTCGACGCTGCGCAACCAAACCGGCTGTATCACGCTGGACGAGGGCTACGCGAACACGGGCTCCTGCCAGAGTCAGATCACGTTTATTGACGGGGAACAGGGGATCTTGCGCTACCGCGGCATTCCCATTGAAGAACTGGCCGAAAAGTCCACCTTCATTGAGGTTGCGCACCTGATCATCATGGGTCATCTGCCGAGCAGCCCGGAACTGCGGCACTTCTCGGACCTGCTGACCGACAACGAGCTGCTGGACGAGGCCATGAAGCACCACTTCGAGGGGTTCCCGGCCCATGCCCACCCGATGGCGATCCTCTCGGCGATGATCAATGCCGCAAGCTGCTTCCATCCCGAGCTGCTTACCGAGCAACAGCGCGACAGCTTTATTGTCCAGGCCGCGAGACTGTTGTCCAAGGTGCGGACAATTGCGGCATTTGCCTATCGGAAGTCGCGCGGGCTGCCGGCCATTTATCCCAAGCCCGACCTCAAGTATACGGCGAACTTCCTGCACATGATGTTCTCCCTGCCGAACAAGGATTACGAGCTGAAACCGGAGGTGGTCCGAGCGCTGGACTTGCTCTTTTTGCTGCACGCCGACCACGAGCAAAACTGCTCGACGGCCACGGTGCGGATGGCGGCTTCCAGCAACGCCAACCTGTTCGCCAGCGCCGCGGCTGGCGTTTGCTCACTGTGGGGCCCGTTGCACGGCGGCGCCAACCAGGCCGTGCTGGAGATGCTCCAGGCCATTCACAAGTCGGGCGACGACGGTTCCAAGTTCATTGCCGCGGCCAAGGACAAGAGCAGCGGCAAACGCCTGATGGGTTTCGGCCACCGGATCTATAAGAACTATGATCCGCGGGCCAAGATTATCAAGAAGGCGTGCGACGACGTGCTGGGCCGGCTCAATCACAGCGACCCGTTGCTCGATATTGCCAAGCACCTCGAAGAAACCGCGCTGCGCGATTCCTATTTCATCGAGCGCAAGCTCTACCCCAATGTGGACTTCTACAGCGGCATTATCATGCGCGCCATCGGCATCCCAATCGAAATGTTCACAGTGGTCTTTGCCATCGGGCGCATGCCGGGCTGGATTGCCAACTACAAAGAGGTCATGGAAGGCCACACCCGTATCTATCGGCCGCGTCAGATTTACACCGGGCCTGCCCTCAACCATTATACGCCTATCAAAGAGCGAAAATGAGTTCTGGCGAGCCCCCTCAACCTGATCAGCGCCCCCGGGGATCCGCCATCTGTCGGCCATGAACCTTCACGAGTATCAGGCCCGAGAGCTGTTGGACCAGTTCCAGGTCGCCCAGGCGCCGTGGGCAGTCTGTGACACGCCGGATGCAGCCGGGCAAATCGCCGCGCAGTTTCTTGCCAACGGCGCCAATCTTATCGCGGTCAAGTCTCAGATCCATGCCGGCGGCCGGGGCCGGGGCACCTTCCAGAACGGATTTCAGGGCGGCGTCAGGCTCTACAAGACCGCCGAGGAGGTGTCGGCGGCAGCCAGAGCCATGCTCGGCAATGTGCTGGTCACCAGGCAAACCGGCCCCGAGGGCCGTCTGGTCAGCAAGCTGATTATCTCCGTCGCCCCAGACATCCGGAAGGAACTTTATCTCGCGGTGCTGCTGGACCGCTCGTTATCCCGCCCCGTGGTGATGGCCAGCACTGAGGGCGGAATGGACATCGAGGAAGTCGCGATCCGAACCCCGGAGAAGATTGTTAAGGAATCAGTTGACCCGGCCATAGGGCTGATGCCCTACCAGGCCCGCAATCTGGCGGCCGCGCTTGGGTTGACGGGCGATCTGATCAGCCAGGCGGTGAAACTGCTGCTGGGCGTTTACACCACGTGGTGGGAATGCGACGCCTCGCTGCTGGAAATCAACCCCCTCTGCATCATTCGCACCCGCGAGGGCAAGGCAGCTCTCATGGCCGTGGATGCAAAGCTCTCACTCGATGACAATGCGCTTTACCGTCACCCGAACCTCCAAGCCATGCGGGACCTGGCCGAGGAAGCGCCGCTGGAAGTCGAAGCCAGCCGGTTCAGCCTGAATTACATTCAGCTCGACGGCAGTATTGCGTGCCTCGTCAACGGCGCCGGTCTGGCTATGGCGACGATGGACATCATCCAGCACTTTGGCGGTCGCCCGGCAAATTTCCTCGACGTCGGCGGCGGCGCCACTCACGAACAGGTCTCGGCGGCCTTCCGCATCATTCTGCAGGACACGAAGGTCAAGGGCATCCTCGTAAACATCTTTGGCGGCATCATGGATTGCAACGTCATCGCCACCGGCATTGTCGCGGCGGTAAAGGCAACCGGCCTGAAGCTTCCCCTGGTGGTTCGACTGGAAGGAAACAACGCCGAGGCCGGCAAGCAGACCCTCGCCCAATCCGGCCTCACTATCATCCGCGGCGACTCGATGGCCGACGCGGCGCAGAAGGTGGTGCAGGCCGTGAGGCAGTCTTAGCGCAAATTGCCTATGTCCATCCTCGTTAAGCCCGACACAAAGGTCCTGGTGCAAGGCATTACGGGCAGCTTTGGCGGACGGCACGCGCTGCTTAGCCTCGCCTACGGAACCCAGGTCGTTGCCGGCGTGACGCCGGGCAAAGGCGGACAATTCTTCGAGAATAAGGTCCCCATCTTTGACACTGTGGCCGAGGCCGTGAAGCAGACCGGCGCGACCGCCTCGGCGGTTTTTGTGCCACCAGCCTTTGCCGCCGATGCGATTCTTGAAGGCGCGCGCGCGGGGCTCGATCTCGTCGTCTGCATTACGGAAGGCATCCCGGTCAGGGATATGGTCAAGGTGAAGCGCGTGATGGAAGGCGGGAAGACCCGCCTCATTGGCCCGAATTGCCCCGGCATTGTCACGCCGGGCCCCGACAAGGACTCCCGGGGCGGGTGCCGCATCGGCATTTCGCCCGGCTATATTCACCAGCCAGGTCACATCGGCGTGGTCTCGCGCAGCGGCACGTTGACCTACGAAGCGGTGTGGCAGCTCACCTGCCGCGGCGTCGGCCAATCCACCTGCGTCGGCATCGGCGGCGACCCCGTAAACGGCACCTCGCACCTGGACGTAATCAAGCTGTTCGACGCCGATCCCGAAACGCACGGCATCATTATGATCGGCGAAATCGGCGGCTTGGCGGAAGAGGAAGCCGCCGCTTGGATTCGGAGCCATTGCCGCAAGCCGGTCGCCGGCTTCATCGCGGGCGCGACCGCCCCCCCCGGGCGACGCATGGGACACGCGGGCGCCATCGTCAGCGGGGGCAAAGGCACCGCGGCGGCCAAAATCACCGCGTTCAAGGAGGCCGGAATTGGCGTGGCCGCGACGCCCTCTGAAATGGCGGAGACATTGTTGCAGATGATGTGAAAGCGGCGCGTGTTGCGTGTTGCGTTATGGCCTGAAAAGGCCCAAGTTCTGCCCCACGGAACACGCAACGCGTAAGACATTCAGATGGGCCTGATTGATTTCATATTGAACCTGGCGGGGATTCTGCTTTGGCTGAGCTGGCGCTCCACCCGCTTCGACCTGCTGGCCAAGACGATGCCGGCAACCCTCATCGGCACCCTGCGGCGCGCCGAACCGCGGCGTTTGAAGGGCTGGCAGCTTCTCGTCGCTTTGGCCGCGCTGCTGCTGCTGCGCGGCGTGCTCTATTGGCAGATCGGCGCCGAAGCGGACTGGACCCCCAAGCTTAACTTGTTCTTTGTCGTGCTGGTTTTCCGCATTAGTCTTCTCCCCCAAGACCTGATCCCCATCCTGCTCTTCTCCCTGCTTAGCTTCCTCCGCGTCCTGATTATCTGCTATTTCTGGCTGCTGGCTCTGGCCGTCATCAACCGGCGCAGCTCCGCGCCCGGTCCGGTGCTAAAATTGCTTTGGCTGCATCTTGGCCCGGCGGCGCGCTGGCCGGGGCCGGTGCAGGTGCTGCTGCCGTTCGTGCTGACCGCCGGCCTTTGGATCCTCCTGCATCCGCTTCTGGTACGGCTCGAGATTACCAATCATGTCTCGACCAATGCGCACCTGGTGCAACAAAGCCTGCTCGTGGCCACGGCGCTCTACCTGAGCCTTCAATACCTGCTGCCGGGATTCCTCTTTGCGCACCTGGTTGCCAGTTACGTGTATTTGGGAAACAATGCTGTGTGGGATTTCATCGGCGCCACCGCCCGCCAGCTCCTGGCGCCGCTGCGCCGGCTGCCGCTGCACCTGGCCCGGTTCGATTTCGCACCGGTCGTGGGCGTCATGCTGATCTTCCTGCTGCTGCACTGGCTGCCCAACCTGATCCTGCGCGCACTAGCCCGGCACAACGTGAGCCTCTGGCCACAGTAGCTCTCCGGCCACTGCGGCGGCCTCAACTCGCCGCCACTTGCGGCAGCCTCACCGCGACGGTTGTGGCGGCACCGCGTTCGCTCTGAATGGACAGCGTGCCCCCATGCAGCTCCGTTAGGCGCTTGGCAATCATCAGCCCCAGACCCAGTCCCTGTTGCTCCTGGATCTTGCGGTCGAACTGCATATAAGCACCCACCCGGGTAATGTGCTCGGTGGAGAAACCACGGCCCTGGTCCGTAACCGATAGCATGACGCCGTTGGGCAGCGCCGAAAGTGTCACGCTCACCGGCCGGCCGCGTTCGGAGAACTTGAACGCATTCTGAACCAGCTCGTCCGCTATCTTGGCGAGGTAGTCTTCAGAGATCGGCATCGCCAGGTCGGCGAGAGCCAGCACCAGATCATCCAGCCGGTTGGCCGCCTGCGCCTGGCTCCGGGCGTGCTCCGCGATCAGCTTCGCCGGAAACTGTGTTTGCTTCTGGCGGAGAGCGTTGATCTTATGCGCATCCGCGCTCAGCAATTCGATCTGCGCGTATATAAGGAAGTTCTCAATCAGCCGCTCGAGTCGTTTGCCGGAGTCGTGGATTGCCTGGCCCATCTCGGCAATTTCGCCGGCGGACAGCGTGCCGGCCTCGGCGGCCAGGATTTCGCCATAAGCGAGGATGCCGTTCAGGGGCGTGCGCAATTCGTGCGGCAGCATCAGGCTGATGTTGTCGCGCAAATCGGACAGCTTCTTCTCCGCTTCCTGGCGCAGGGCTTCGGCTTTCTTAAGTCGCGCCTCCACTGCGGCGTAGAGCCCCTCAATCGCGAACGGCTTGGGCAGGTAATCATCCGCCCCCAGTTCCATGCCGCGGCGCATGCCCGCATTGTCCGCCAGGCCCGTCATCAGGATAAATGGGATGCCCGCGGTAGCTGGCTCGCTGCGGAGCGCGGACAGCGTCAGATAACCGTCCATCTTCTCCATGTTTACGTCGCACAGGATCAGATCGGGCAATTCCCTGCGCGCCGCCTCGGCGCCGGTCATGCCGTTGTCGGCTTCGATCACCTCATAGCCCCGTTGCTGGAGCGCCATGCGCACCATCTCTCGCAACCAGACTTCGTCGTCTATGACCAGAATTCGTTTCATCTGCTGCCGTCCGCCGCCAACCGCCTCGCGCGCCAACCGGACTCACTCCGTCCATCACCCGCAGCGTGTCTCACTGTCCCAAAGTCAGGCAAGGCTAGGACAATTACCGCTGCTTTGTCTATGGGCAATCGGGCGCGAACCGTCCTGCCCCGCCGAGAGCCGCTAGGAGCAATTCCTTTGCCCGGCACAATTCCCCATCCGCTCCAGATCTCGCAATTGCCTCAGGACGGCCTCTACCGGCAGCCGGCTCAGGCCCTCGGGATGGCGGAGCACAAGCACCTTCTCACTCGGCGGCCGCCAGATTTCCACTGCGGTCTCCCCCCACAAGACCACCCCCGGCAGCCCCACCGCCGCCGCGAGGTGCGAGATGCCCGAATCATGGCCAATGAACGCGCGACACCCCGCCAACCGCTGCGCCAGTTCCGCCAGCGGGAGACTTTGGGCCACACGCGTGCGCGCGGGAGGCAGCTCGCCAGCCAGCCGCTGCAACCGGTCGCCCTCGGCTTCGCCGCCCACGAGCAGCAGGTCGAAGTCGGTAGAATTCGCCAGAGATTGCAGCAACTCGGCCCATTTGGCTTCGGGCCAGTTCTTGCGCTCGCTGCCGCTGCCGGGATGGAGGGCCAGGGCGCCGAGAGCCGAGGGGCAAGGCCCGAACGACAGGCGGGGAACCGTGTCGGCATCGAAAATGGCGAGACGTTCGAGCGGCTGAAGATACACTTTGGCAGCGTGAAGCCCGGCTTTCTCATCGGCCCGGTGCGGTCCGGTGATAAACTCGGCACCCGTGCACAGTCCGACATTGGTCCTGAAAATGCCATCCGGATCGTACAAGTAGGAAACGATCACGTCGAACTCGGAGAAGTAATCTGCGAGGTCCGGTGACAATTGGCCTCCGCGGGCGAAGAAGCCGGCGAGCGCGCGCGCTTCGATAGACTGGACCCGATTGACCAAACCACCGGCCAGGGCCAGTTGGGCGATATGCGGATAGCCCAGGACTTCCAGGTGCACCGCCGGAAACTGCCGCCGCAGAGAGGCGATCGCCGGCAGGGTGAGAATGAAATCACCGATCGCCCCGCCACGGATCACCAGCATCTTGCCCTGCAAGGAGTTCATGCGGGCGCTTCTTGCGGCCAAGCTATGTCGCCGACCTGAACACCGTCAGCCCCAGCGCCACCACGAACAAGCCGAACGCCAGGCGCAGGCCGCAACCCACCTTTATGCGCGTCTCATTGGCCGTGCCCCAAGCCAGGAAATCCCGCAGACGCCACGGGGATACAGTCAGCCAGATGCCCGCCACCACCAACACATACGCCCACGTCTGAATCACCAGCACCCAGTGCGTCTGCGACAGCGCGGGACGGCCCGTATCCACCATCAGTTTGGCCAGCAACAGCAGGACGACCGCCAGCCCGCGCACTGCCAGAAAATCCTGCACGAAGATGCAGGTGCCCAGACCCACGGCGGCAAACCCGGCCAACAAGTGGGTCTTGTACTGCGAGAAATCGGCGATGGACTCCAGGCTCAGATTCCACAGGAACCAAATCGTGCCCAATACCATCAAGGCGATGCCCCACGGCAGGGAGCGCGGGAACTTCCGGACCGCCGCGGCGAATGCGGCGGGCCGGACCATGCCGTAGATTTGCGGCAGACCCACACCCAGGCCAAGCAGGATGCTTAAAGTGGAAAGCTTCAATGTCATTTCAGTAATCGCAGGCGGGAGGATGGAAGATCGAAGGAACTGACGCAAGCCGCGATGTTCCCCGGCAACCGATCTTACCGCGCTTCATCCACTGCCCCGTAGAGCGTGAACGTGCCGGCGCGACTGATGTTCACGTCCACGAGCTGGCCGCAGTGACGCGCCGCGTCATCCACCACGACGATCTTGTTGCAGCGCGTCCGGCCCGTCATGCGCGAAGGGTTCTTCTTGCTCGGCCCCTCGACCAGAATCTGCACCCGCCGGCCCACGAACTTCTGGTGCTGGCGCGCGCCCGACTCATTCACCGCCGCCAGCAGGCGCTCGTTGCGCTCTTCCTTCACCGCCTGGCCCACCTGCCCCGGCATGTCCGCCGCCGGCGTGTCCCGCCGCGGTGAATACTTAAAGACGAAGGCCTGGTCGAACCCGACTTCACGCACGATCGAGAGCGTCTGCTCAAAGTCCTCTTCCGTCTCGCCCGGGAACCCGGCAATGAAATCCGTGCTGACACCGATGCCCGGCTTCACGTGGCGCAGCTTCTCGATGATGCCCAGGAACCGTTCGCGCGTGTAGCCGCGGTGCATCAGCTTCAACACCCGGTCGCTGCCGCTTTGAACCGGGATATGCGCGCTTTCGGCCAGTTTGCCGAGGCGCCCATAGGCCTCGACCAGGTCGTCGCCGTAGCCCTTCGGGTGCGGCGAGGTGAAGCGGATGCGTTCCAGTCCCTCAACGGCAGCCACCGCCTCGAGCAGTTGCACAAACGGCGACTTGCCCTCCCGCACCGCCATCGCGCCCCGCCCGTAGCTCGTGACGATCTGCCCCAGCAGGGTGATCTCCCTCACGCCCTGCGCCACCAGCTCGCGGCACTCGGCCACTATGTCCGGAATCGTCCGGCTGCGCTCCTCCCCGCGGGTGTAGGGCACAATGCAGAACGTGCAATACTGGTTGCACCCCTGCATGATGTTCACAAACGCGGTGACGGATTTCCGGCCCTTGCCGTCGAGCAGATGCTCCCGAATGGCCCCCTCGCTCCCCGGCTCTTCCGCCACCTCCACCACCTGGCCGCGCTTCCCGGACAAGACCTCATCCAGATACTCCGCTGTGCGATGGGCCTTCTGCGTGCCCACCACCAGGTCCACGTCCGGCAGCCGGTCAATCAGCTCCCGGCCCCGGCTCTGGGCGACGCAGCCCATAAACCCGAGCACCACGTTGGGCCGGCGGCGGCGCGTCTCGGCCACCAGGTTCTCCATCTTGCGCAGCGCCTTCTGCTCGGCCTGATCCCGCACGCTGCACGTGTTGAGCAGGATGACGTCGGCGGCAGCCTCGCTCGCCGCGAGGGAATAGCCCTTGGCCACGAGCTGCGCGGCAACCGCCTCGCTGTCGCGCTCGTTCATCTGGCACCCGTAAGTCTTGATATAAACACTCGGCATGTGCGCTAAGAGCAGTCTTCCAAGCTACGTTACCCCCAAGGGGTTGAAAAGGTGGAAGTAGGCCGGCGTGTCGCGGCGCGGGTGTGATTAAAAGTGGTGAGTCAGTTCCAGAGGGTGAGCCACTGACCGTT
>CAZDOO010000014.1:0-80866 GCA_964507045.1 uncultured Verrucomicrobiota bacterium
CGCCGACGGCAATTGGGTCGAGTTGGTGATGGCAATGAGGTTGCCGGTAAACACCACTTGCTTGCGCAGGGTCCGGTTCGTGCCGACAACGCGGAAGAAGTAGTTTTGCGGGGCAAGCGGCTCCAAGTCGCGGTTGGCCACGGTGCCTTGTTCGATCGCCCCGCCCGTCGCTTTGGCCAAGCGGGCGCGCTGAACTGCATCAACTGCCTGCACGTAGCCGGCATACACCGAACCATCGCCATCAGTAATCCGCAGTTCGCTGTCGGCCTGCTCAACCTGGAAGGAGGCCAGCACGGGTTGCGCGGGCTTGGCCTTGTAAGCAAGCGGGGTCTTGGCAGCGGTGCCCGGTGCCGCCTGGACAAAGCGCTGGACAACTCCGGGGCTCTGGATGTTCCTCAGGGTCTTCGCGGCGGGAACGGACAAACCCTCTGCTGTGGCCACAGCAGATGCTGGACGGCCGTCCGACGCGGCGGCGGCAAAGTATCTGTGGGCCGCACCGGCAGAATCAGACTCTTTGGTTGCCAGGCTTGTAGCTTTATCCTCCACCGCCGCGGGAGACATGCCGGGCGCTTCGACACCGGGCCCAGGTGAAGTTGGCGTGTCCGGCCTGCCAGCGACCGCGGTGGAGGCGAATTCGTCTTGCTGCCGGGAGGCCTTGTTTGCAGAGCTGGCAGGTGGCGGCGCAGAGAGGCTGCCGGAAACCATGCCCGGTCCCGTGGCGGCCTTCCGCCGGTCTGCGAGCGGGGCCGAGGCGGCCAGTGGCCGTTTCTCCCGGACAACACTTTCAGACTTCGCGGCAGAGCTATCCCTGGCCACGAGTTGCGGTGCGGTGGCAGGTTCAGCCATGGTGAGCACCGGCATCTCTGACGGTGCGCTTGCCCGGCCGCCAGCCGCGGGCGCTCCCAGCGATTCCTGGGCGGAAGGAGGAGTGGCTGACGCCGCAGCAGGCACCGCCGCCTTCATATCCTTCCTGGCCAACAGGGCCGTCTGCGCGTTCCGACTAGACACAGGCAGCAGGCACCAAACCGCCACGCCCAGGATGCCCAGGATGGCGAAGGCCCAGGCGAAACGCGGCCACAGTTGCCCAAGGACCTCATGCCACGAGCGGGGCTCGCGCCGCGCCGAAGCAAACTGCCGCGCAACTTCGCCTTGCAGCAGGCGTCGGTCGGCAGGGTGCAGCTCGAACGGCGCGCCGGCCTCGTCGCGGCGCTTCTTCGCCGCGGCGCGCAGCAGCATCTCCATCGGGCGTTCCGGTTCGTTGGCCATATCAGCTATCAGTTAGACGGAGAAACGGCGGGGTTTCCCCGCGCAAATATCTTCCGCATAATCCCTTCCAGGCGATCCAGGCACTTGCTCAGGCGCGAGCTGACTGTCTTGGGGTTGAGATCCAAGGAGCGGCTGAGTTCGTCGTAGCTCAAGTCACCAAAATAGCGCAATTGGATGATCTCGCGGCAGGGTTCGTCGAGCTGGTCAAGGGCCTGGTGCACCAGCATGGCTTGCTCGGCGTTCAGCAGCGCGAGGTCGGGTGCCGGACCACTGCCCGGCGGGTCAACCACCCGGCCGCTCTCGGGGTCTTCGGCCTGCAACGAAAGGGGAGCTTGGCCACCGCCGCGCTTGGCTGCGCGCTGGCGCTCGCGGTAATCGCGGGCCTTGTTGGCGGCAATGCGAAACAGCCAGGTCTGGAACTGGCTGCCGCCGTAGAAGGAGCCGAGGTTGCGGATAACGGACAGGAACACCTCCTGGCAAATCTCCTCCACGTCCTCGCGCGACAGCTCATGCCCAAGCTGGAAGATAAAGCGCCCCGCCGCCGCGTAGTGCCGGTCGAACAGTTCGTCCCAGGCTCCCGCCTCACCCCGGCGGCAGCGCGCAAGCAACTCAGCTTCAGCGTCCGAACCCATGCTGGTTGAGACTCTAATCAAGGGCGGGGCGTTTGAACAGGATTGTCTCGGGGGCGGGCGGGTCCAGGGATAAGCACAGAGCCGACTTGCAGTCGGCTTTGCGGCGCACGAAGACTCCCGGGGGCTGGCGGTGCGGGCAAATCTTCCAGGCGGGGCAACCCTTCAACTTGTGTAACTCAGGACTAACCAACGCCGGGCGGTGAATGGCCAGCGGCACACCGCTTGACCTCATACATCGCCCGCTCAAACCCATGCTGGGCCTGTGGCGAAAGCGCCTCTCCAATGCCAAGGTCCTCGACGGGGATGGTCAGCCACCACGCCTCGGGCACGTGGCCAAAAACATCCCGCGCCAGGGCCAATAAGGTGGCCGGGCTCGCTGCATGGGCCATGATCTGTGAGCTGGCCGCCGGCTCCAGCTTGCGCATTTGCACCTCCCGCGGCGCATCCACCGCCGCATCCACAAAAATCACCACGCCGACCCGTGAAACCGCCTCCGCCAATTCGGGCGTCAGCAGCGGGCAAGCCAGTGTTCGCACCCCCGGCAGGGCCAGCGCCGCCACCGCCTCCGCCACCTTGGGTCCCACCCCATCGTCGCGGCGCAGCGTGTTGCCATAGCCGATAACGAGGAGGCCCTCCAGTACGTCTTGTTGTTCGAGTGCCATGCTAGGGATTCACCAGGAACGCGGGCTGGGCTTGGGACCGACGGGTCGGCCCTCGATCTGAGCGACCAGCCAGTCAAGTCCATCAAGGTTGTCCTGCAGTCGCGCTTGGGCGTCTTGATCGGTGTGGTTTAGAATGCCGACAGGTCCCTGCCAGCCGCTGTCCAATATTAAGCGCAGCAGCTTCAGATCGAACTCGCCCTGCCCCAGTGGCAATATCTGTTTGCCGAGCTTCGCTCCATCGTGAGTCATGCCGTTGAGATTGAGCGCCAGCAAATAGGGCTTCATCTTGCCGAGCAACTCCGGGAAGCGGTCGAGGTGTTCGTGGCCGTGGTGCTGGTTATAGACGATCCCAATATTGGTGCAGCCTTGCGTCTTAAGGAACTCAATGATGGCGATTTGGTTCTCCGGTTCGCCAAACCAGGCTCCATGATTATAGAGGGCAACCGGGCAGCCCATTTTGGCGGCAGCCTCGGCGATGGGGCGAATGCGCGCCGCTTCGGCCTCGACGCGCGCCTTCTGCTCCGCTTCGTTCTTCGTCGGTTGGCCCCCGCCGCTAACCCAAAGCTGAACGCCGCGCAGATGGTGACGCCGGAGCACGTCCAGGATCAGCCGGGCTTCGTCGTTCAGCTCCCAGGGGAACCACCACGCCAGCAGCCGGACGTGATGGCGCCCAAGCGCCTCCATTTCGGCATCAAACGTCGGGATGTGATTCGCGCGGTAATCGTAGGCGAACAGCTTGAACCCCAGCTTTTCGAGCATTGCGGCGCGCTCCTCCGGCCCGCGCGCCTTGGCGTCAAACGGCACGATGCACCAGGCGACCAGGTTTGTCCGGGCAAAGAGCTGGTAATCCCCTTTCTTGTCCCAAGCTGGCTCGGCGGCAAGGGAAAGCAGGGGCACTGACGCGCAGAGCCATATCAAGAGACACAGAATAACCTGTGTGGCAAGGCCGATTAGGCGCAAGCGGGAATTCATGTTCTGCTCACTCATCAGCAATCTTCCGGGGCATCATCCGCCGGTCCAGACCGGCGCCGGCCAGGCAACAGACTGGGCCGGGCAGCCGCCAGATGCAAATAACGGCGCCGACAAACATTTCATGCGCCAGTTCTATACGGTCCGGAGGGCGGCGGCAATCGGATACCACTTTTCACTGTCCTTCTTGCCGTGGTTGATTTATGAAACCCGCCGGTGCACTCATCATTTCTGAGTTCTGAACCAGCGCCCGCCATTCCTCAAAGAATGAAGAGCAGCGGGGTAGTTCTATGGTCCGCATTGCTTCTACTCACCGGGCTGCCGCTGCCGTTGCCGGCGGTAAGTTACACCGGGCCGGGTGTGATGATTGACTATCAACCATTGAATTATTCTTTGTTTCATACCCCCCCTGACATCTTCATTTCCGACCCGGAGATTATCGTTCTCGCCAACGGCGATTACATCGCGTCCCATGCGCTGGCCGGATGGGACTCCGGCTCGGACACGTCCGGACAAACCACGGTATATCGTTCCACCAACAAGGGCACCAACTGGACTTCGCTGGGAACTTTCAGCGGCATTTTGCGCGGCAGCCTGTTCGTTCTGGATGGCAGCTTGTATCTCTTGGGAGCCAACGATGATACCGATGGCAAGCCCGCCGTCCTGATGCGGTCAACGAACAACGGCACCGCCTGGCCGGACATCACCCAGTTTGATCTGGGCGGGCCGGCCACGCCGAACAACCCCCTGGTGTGGAGCAACCGTCTGTGGTGCGCCACCGGCACGTCGGATCTTTCCGCCCCGGTTAATTCCAATCTGCTGGTGGCCGCCTCCTGGCGGAACACCAGCGGATTCCCAGCCTCAAATACCAATTGGCTTACCGGCACCGCATTCGTCGGCGAAGGGCAGATCGTGGCTTCTCCGGACCTGGGAGTCTTCATCCTGCCCAAGATTACCGACAATCCTTATACGGCGGTATCCCGCGTCAGCCTGGCCGGCAGCGTCACGTTTGATGCGACGAACAACTTTGCGGCGCTGCCGGGCGCCGAGAAGAAATTCGGCGCCGCCTATGATGCGGGTTCGGGCCAATTCTTCGTGTTGAGCAATCCGGTTCTGCCGGCCGACGCCAATTCCGGCATCGCCTACAATATGATTCGCAACACGGCCGCCGTGCTCACGTCGCGCGACCTCTTGAACTGGAAGGTGGAAAGAATCTTCATCTATTCGCCGGATGCCAGCCATGACGGCTTCGGCTACCTGAACTTTGATTTCGATGGCTCCGATATGGTTGTGGCCGCACGCACCGCTTTCAAGATTCAAACCGGAGATGACCCGACGCGCGGACATGATTCCAATGTGCTCACCTTTCACCGGCTGAACGACTTTCGGAATCTGGCTCCGGATCAATACCTGAAGATCAGCGGCAATCAGGTGCTGCGTTACGAGCGCACGGACTATCAGGACGCGCCGCTGGGCAGTTTCACACTCGGCAATTCCTTCGCCGGCGCGCCGCTGAATGCGCCGAATGGCATTGGAACCACCGCCGCCGGAGAGGTGTATGTTCGGGAAACCGGCGGGCGCATTCTTCACTTTGACGCCCTGGGCAATTTTGTTGAGACAACCAATGCGTCGCCGGTGGCCTTCAACGCGAGCCAGATCAATGCAAAACAACCGCCCGCCGGAGAATGTTCCTGGGCACGCTCCAACTCGGGCGACTGGTCCGACCTGCTGAACTGGTATTACTGGGGCCGTCCAGACACCACAAAAGAAATTGCCGTGTTCGGCAGCGCCGTGACCAATGCCGCCACGGTCAATGTTCCCCCCGCCACGCAAACCTGGAGTTTCAACACGGACGGAAACAAGGAAGCGTGGGTGGTCGCCAATGCCTCGAACACCGTCGCCAGTGCCGGTCTGTTGCAGGGCACCGCCAACGACACCAGCAGCACGGTGCAGATCTACCGGACCGACCGTTTCTTCTATGGCTCCACCGTTCCTGAAGTGCGAATCCGGCTGCGGGCGGATGCCAACTGCACGGTGTATTTCTACTGGGGAACGGCGTTGGCGGATGCTTTCGCTTCCGCGCGCAGAATAGCCCAGTCCTACACCAACAACGGCGCGTTTCAGGATTTTGTGTTCCCGATGGCCGGCAATGCCGGCTGGGACGGACAGGTGATCACCCGGCTCCGATTCGATCCGCTGGTGCACACCAACCCCACCCGCGGGTTTGCAGTGGACTCGATCTCTGTGCCCAAAGAAAGTTATCGGGTGAAAGGACTGCGCTTCCGCAACTCCGCCTCCTACACGGTTTCCGGCGGTGGCACCTTGCGCGTCGAGCCGGACACGGGCACAGGATTGATTGACGTGCAAATGGGCAGCCATGGCATCGCCCTTCCCATTTCTTTGGCAACCAATACGGACTTCAGCTTGGCGGATGGAACGACCCTCGCACTTTCGGGCGCGCTTTCGGGTGCCGTTGGCACGACCAAGCTGGGCGCGGGCAGGTTAACACTCTCCGGCACGAACACCTACACAGGAAACACGACGATATCCAATGGCACCCTGGCATTGACGGCTCCCGCCGGCGCGACCTCTTTGATTTCCAATAGCCCGGTCATCACCGTGGCGGGTGGCGCAACACTGGACGTTGCGGGCATCGTCAGCGGCTTCCGCCTGTTAAGCGGTCAGACGCTCACCGGCAATGGTTCCGTGACCGGCACGGTAACCGTGGCCAGCGGAGCGACAGTTGCCCCCGGCCGTTCCATCGGCACGCTCACGTTCAGCAACTCCCCGGCTCTCCAAGGCACGCTACGCATGGAGGTCAACCAGACCAACAGTCCGCTCACCAGCGACCAGTTGGTCGTGGTGGCCAAACCCATGACCAACGGCGGCACCTTGACAGTGACAAACATCGGCCCGGCGCTGACGGGCGGGGAAGTGTTCACCCTGTTCAACGCGGCCAGTTATCACGGGAGCTTCAGCGCGACAAATCTGCCGCCGTTGCCGACTACAAACTTGAACTGGTGGCTGGGCAACCTCACGGTGAATGGCAGCCTCGTAGTCAATCGCGCGCCAACTGTCATGAACGCCAGCTATCTGCGGGTGAAAGGCACGACGTTGAAAATCAGCATCACCAATCTGCTGGCCGGCTTCGCCGCCGACGCGGACGGCAACAGTTTGGCGCTGCAAGGCGTGGGTGCCAGCGGGCAGGGGGCGACGATCACGAATGACGCCGCTTGCATTAGCTACGGGCCCAGCACGAGTGCGACCAGTAATGCCAACGACAGTTTCACTTACACCGTGACCGACGGACGGGGCGGGGTTCGGACGGCTAACATCACCATCAGCGTGGTGAATCCGGCCGGTTTCACCAGCATTACCAGCAGCAGTGACTCGAGTGTCGAGTTGGGTTTCACCGGTGTTCTGGGCTACGACTATGTGTTGCAGCGTTCGAGCAATCTGGTGCGTTGGGCTGGCGTGGCGACCAATGCGCTGCCGTTGGGCGGAAACAACACCGGCGCAATCTGGTTCACAGACACGCCCCCTCACAACCCTGCGTTTTATCGCACCATACTCCCGTGAACTCGGCGGCTGCATCGCGGGCTCCAAATTGTCCGGCGACCTGGAGCAGCTTGAGCCCCGACGCGCAGAACCCTATCGAGAACAGGCGACCAGCCTGTGCTGTGATGCCAATCCTCCGCAACCAAGGATTCGGGTCTTCCGCAGTCGCAGATGCAGGTCTGGCTCCAACCGCGCCGTCGAGGCGGATTAACCAGTGCCTCAAGCCCTCTTCTCTTTGCTTTGCACCTTCCCGGCTTCGTTGTTCGACCGGTGATAGCCGGCCAGATCAGCCGCGGGCGACTTCGTCCAGGACGGTGCCGCCGGGGCCGATGAGCTGAACGTGCATGGGCATCTGCCCCACAGCGTGCGTGGAGCAGCTCAGGCAAGGGTCGTAACAGCGGATGCCGTGCTCGACCCGATTGAGCATCGGCTCGGCAATCTTATTGCCGCGCACGTAATGGCGCGCGATCTGGGCCACGGTCTGGTTCATCGCCAGGTTGTTCTGGCCGGTGGCGACAATGAGGTTGACCTTCTTAAGCAGGCCATCGCGGTCCACGGTGTAATCATGGAAGAGCGTGCCCCGGGGGGCCTCGCTCACGCCCACGCCGCGGAGGCTGTTGATGCCGGCGTCGGCGCGCAGGTCTTCGCTGAGCAGGTCGGTGTCATCCAGGTATGCTTCCACGCGCTCGATGGAGGTCAGGATCTCAATCAGCCGCGCGTAATGATAATGGAAAGACGACGTCACGGCATTGCGCCCGCGTGTCAGCTTCTTGAACTTCTTCAATTCCACATCCGCCTTGGGCGTGCCCATTTGCTCGGCCACATTGAGCCGGGCCAGCGGCCCAACGCGATACATGCCGTCCGGAAAGCCCAAGGGCGAATAGTATGGGGATTTGAGATAAGACGAGTTCTGCACCGATTCGCTGATATACTCGTAGTACTTCTGCGGATCGAGCTGATCGGCGATAATGCTGCCGCTGCTGTCAGTGAAGCGGAGTTTGCCGCCGTGATGTTCCCAGCCGCCATCCGGGTCCACCAGCCCCATGAACAGGGACGGAAAGTTGCCGTAGATCTGGACTTCCGTCTTGTGGGTTTCCAGCGTCTTCTTGAACAGGTCGAAGGCAATCTTGGTCGTGGCGTAGGCTTCAGGCAGCCAGGCGCGAATGCGCGTGCGGCCTTCCTCGGTAAGGGGGCTGCGCACGCCGCCGGGCACGGCCCAGGCCGGATGAATCTTCTGGCCGCCCAAAATCTGAATGATCTCTTGTCCAAACTGGCGCAGCCGGATGCCGGCGCGGGCCAGGTCGGCATTCGAGGCGATCAGGCCGAATACATTGCGCTGGGCCGGAGACGTGTCCCAGCCGAGCAGAAAATCGGGCGCGCTCAGGTGGAAGAAGCTCAGGGCGTGGCTCTGGATGATCTGGCCGAGGTTCATCAAGCGGCGCAGCTTGTCCGCCGCCGGCGGGATGTTGACGGCCATGATGGCGTCGCCGGCTTTGGCGGAGGCCAGCAGATGGCTCACCGGGCAAATGCCGCAGATGCGCGGGGTGATGCCGGGCATCTCGCTGTAGGGCCGCCCCTCGCAGAACTTCTCGAAGCCGCGGAACTCGACGACGTGGAACTCGGCATCCGAGACATTGCCGGCGTCGTCCAGGAAGATGCTGATCTTGGCGTGGCCCTCAATGCGGGTCACGGGGTCAATAACAATACGTTGAGCCATAACTATCCGAATTTGAGCTGGCGGCCTTCAAGCTTCGGCTCGACGCCTTCGAGCACCTGCACGAGCAGGGCCTTGATGCGGTCGGCCGGCGGCGGGCAGCCGGGCAGAAAATAGTCCACGTGCACCACCTCGTGCACGGGCATCACCCGTGGCAGGAGCGGCGGGACGATACCAGGTTCGTTGGGCAGGCTCGGGTTGGTCTGGGCGCATTCGATATAGGCGCGCTGCAAGACACTCTCGGCGTTTCCCAGGCCAAGCTGGTTGCGAATAGCCGGGACGTTGGCCGTCACCGCGCAGTCGCCGAAGGAAACGAGAACCTTGGTGCGCTCCCGAATCTTGCGGAGCAGCTCCAGGTTATCTTCGTTGCAGATGGCGCCCTCGATCAGGCACACGTCCACATTCCCGGGGTATTCCTTCACGTCAATGACGGGGCTGTACACCAGTTCCACTTTCCCAGCCAGTTCGACGAGAAACTCATCCAGGTCCAGGAACGACATGTGGCAGCCGGAACAGCCGCCAAACCAGACTGTGGCCAGGCGCAGCAGCGCCGGCTTGCCCGCGTCCTGCTTTGCTTCGATTGCGTGCTTTGCTACCATACTTAGTCTGCGATCCATTGCTTCTTCTCGCGCGCCGTGACGATAAACTCGAGCTTGGTGCGGTCGCGCTCCATCTCGGCCACGGTCGAACCCTTGTTGAACAGAGCGCCGGTGGGACAGGACATGACACACTTGCCGCATTTCGTGCAGGTGTCCGAGGCGCCCCAGGGCTGGTTGAGGTCGGTGATAATCTGGGCCCGGCTGCCGCGGCCGGAAACGTTCTTGGTGCCGGCGCCTTCGATGTGCCAGCAGACGCGCACGCATCGGCCGCAAAGGATGCACCGGTTGTGATCCATTCCGAACAGCGGATGCGTGTTGTCCACTTCCCATTTAGGGAAGCGGTAATCGTAGCGCACGTGATCCATGCCCTGGTTGTAGGCCAGCGCCTGCAGTTCGCAATGGCTGTTGGCCACACACACCGCGCAGACGTGATTCCGCTCCGCAAACAACAACTCCAGCGTCATCCGCCGATACTTTTGCAGCCGCTCCGTGTCCGTCTTGATGTCCATGCCCTCGCTCACCTTGGTCGTGCAGGCGGGGAGCAGCTTCGAGATGCCGGCCACTTCCACCAGGCAAAGCCGGCAGGCGCCGACATCATACACGCCCTCCAGGTGGCAGAGCGTCGGAATGGTGATGCCCGCTTCCTGCGCGGCATCCAGGATGGTCGCGCTCTCATCAACGCTGACCTGTTTCCCGTTAATCGTTAAAGTTTTGGCAGCCATAGGTTAGCTCTATTGTGCGGGTCAGGCTTTCGGGGCCGGCGCCGGCTTGGTTGCGTGGCCGTTCCCATTGGGCCCGCCGTGAACATCTGCTTTGAGCAAGTCGGTGTATTCCTTGCGGAAGAATCGAAGGGTGCTCAACACCGGGTTGGGCGCGGTCTGGCCAAGGCCGCACAGGCTCGTGCTCCGCACCATGTCGCAAAGTTCTTCCAGCTTCTGCAGGTCGCGCGCAGTGCCTTTGCGCTCCAGGATCTTGGTCAGGAGCCCATGCATCTGCACCGTGCCCGCCCGGCAAGGGATGCACTTGCCGCACGACTCATCCATGCAGAACTCCATGAAGAACCGAGCCACGTCCACCATCTGCGTGGTCTCGTCCATCACGATCATGCCGCCCGACCCCATGATTGAGCCGAGCTTGGTCAATGAATCGTAGTCCACCGGCGTATCGAGCGCGTCCGCCGGGATGCAGCCCCCCGACGGGCCGCCCGTCTGCACCGCTTTGATCTTGCCGCCGTCCGGCGCGCCCCCGCCCATGGTCTCGACAATCTTCCGCAGGGGCGTGCCCATCGGCACTTCAATCAGCCCCGTGTTCGTGATCTTGCCGGCCAAGGCAAATACTTTTGTGCCCTTGCTCTTCTCGGTGCCGATGGCGGCGAACCAGTCCGCGCCCTTGCGAATGATCGGCGCCACGTTCGCAAACGTCTCGACGTTGTTAATCAGCGTCGGGCAGGCCCAGAGACCGCTTTCCGCCGGGAACGGCGGGCGTGGCCGCGGGGTGCCGCGCTTGCCTTCGACCGACGCCATCAGCGCCGTCTCTTCGCCGCAAACGAACGCCCCCGCGCCGATGCGCAGGTCAATGTTGAAGTTGAAGGGCGATTCGAAGATGCCGCTGCCCAGCAGGCCTTGTTGCTTGGCCTGCTTGATCGCCGTCTGCAGGCGGCTGATGGCCAGCGGATACTCCGCGCGCACGTAAATGAAGCCCTGGTTTGCGCCCACCGCGTAAGCCGCGATTGCCATGCCTTCCAGCACGCTGTGCGGATCGCTCTCCAGCACGCTGCGGTCCATGAACGCGCCGGGATCACCCTCATCCGCGTTGCAGATAATGTGCTTCTGCTGGCTCGCCGTCTTGGCGACGGTGGCCCACTTGAGGCCGGTCGGATACCCCGCCCCGCCGCGCCCGCGCAGACCGCTCTTGATCATCGTGTCCACGACTTCTTTGGGCGTCATCTCGCGCAGCACGTCGTGCAGCGCCTGATAACCCTCCGCCGCGATGTAGGACTCGATGCGCTCGGGGTCCACGATGCCGCTATTGGCCAGCACGATCGGTAACTGCTCGGTGAAGAAAGGACTCTTCGGGTCGCCCTGCTGCACTTGGGTCTTGCCGCCCTTGAGCGTGCCCACCACCGAAGGTGCGGTTTCCGGGGTGACCTTCAGGTAAAGCGGGCCCTGGCCCTCGGTGAGCACCTCGACATTCCTCCCCGGCTCGTGCGTGTCCACTTGCACCAGCGGGCCCTGGCAGCACAACTTCATGCAGCCAACGCCGCGCACCTCGACCTGGTCTTCCAGGCCGGCTTCCTTGACCGCCTTGTCCAGCGCTTCCTTGACGCCTTTGGAGTCGGACGACATGCAGCCCGCCGCCATGCAGCAGCGGATGACATGCTTCTTGCGCGCCGCGCGTTCCTTCTCTGCAATTTCGATTAGATCGTCAATTACCATGGCCAATCCATCCTTTCACTTTTGCCAGGGCCTGCTCGGGCGTCTGCCGCGGCGTGACCGTCCCGTCATAGACTACCGCCGGAGCGATGCCGCACGCGCCAATGCACCGCGCCGTGAGCAGCGAGAGTTCGCCGTCCGGCGTGGTCTCGCCCGCCTTGATCTTTGCGCTGTCCTCAATGGCAGCCAGCACTTTATCCGCCCCTCGGACATAGCAGGCCGTCCCCATGCACACGACGCAAGTATGCTTGCCTTTGGGCTTGAGCGTAAAGAAATGATAGAACGTGGCGACGCCGTACACGCGACTGGTGGGCAGTTTCAGCCGGTAGGCAATGAACAGCAGCAGGTCGTCCTCCAGGTAGCCAAACAGCTCCTGCGCCTTGTGCAGCACTTCAATCAGCGCATCCTGCTTGAACTGATGCTTCTTCATGTGCGCCTCAAGAATCTTGAAGCGCTTGTCGCCGCTGGCGTGCTCCAGAATCCTGGGCAGCCGGTTCTTCTTCTTATTTGAAAGCGTTGCAATCATATCGCTTAGCGGGACCGGTGTGACGTTCGGCACTGATGTTCAGGTGCAAAACCCCCCGTCCATTCCCGTGGCTTAAGATAGCCCCGGCCATCCGTTGCGCTGTGCGTGGATTGGCAATTGATAAACCTTTTTTGCGCTCCATCCAGTATAACCATCGGGCACCATTCGCCCCCGTGTCGCCGGACAAACTCCCCCACCCGCCTGCCACTTGCCCGCCTGGTCGAACGCGAAGCGACCTGATACGCCGCTGCCGGCGAATAAACCCCGACGCCCCAAGCCTTCCGAACCGACGTGCCACCGCAGCAACTGGAAAGCCAGGCCCAATTACCGGCCCACAGTCAACACAGTCAAGCCTGACGCCGCGGCAACACCGTAGTTACACCGTTGCTCCTAGCGCTTGATTGCACAAATACGCGATACCTAGCCCGCCGCATGGAGGCACGCGGCCTACCCAAGGTTTGCAGGCCGCGTGCCCCCACGCAGCGTTCCGGCGGTTTTCAACGGGTTGCTAAATACTGCAATCAACCATTAGTTGCCGCGGCAGCTAATACTGGAGTGGGCTGCTCGCGCGACACCGGCAGCCGCTACCGCCGTCGCCTCAAGCTTCTCCCTCCATTGCACCTCCATCCTACCTCCATTATACCTCCATCCTACCTCCATCTATAGATGGAGGTAGGATGGAGGTATAATGGAGGTAGGATGGAGGTATAATGGAGGTAGGATGGAGGTATAACGGATGTACTACGGAGGGATTGGCTTGAGTGCATGATTTCCATGGCAGTCCTTTAATAAACCCGCCCGGTGAGGGTGCCAAGCCTACAATGCGTATCGAATTCCGAGGAAATCCGGTAGGCCGCGTGCCACTACGCGGCGGGCTAGGTATCACTTACTCATGCAATCGTCCAACTGGCCGGTCTTGTCGGCGCTTGCCAACCAACATTTCTTGTCCTCCGAGGTCTCGCCGCTGTAGGGTAGCCCCCATGAATCCGAACCTCTCTCGCCGTTCAGCGCTGCGCCGAATCGCGGGCGGCACGGCGGCTCTGTCCGCAGCCACGGGTCTGTCTTATCAACTCGACGCCGCCGATGACGCCGGCCATGCCGGGCTCAAAGGGCACATCCGCCACTCCGTTTCCGCCTGGTGCTACAGCAGCCTTTTCAACCGCGGCAAGGGCAAGCCGGCCAGGATGACCTTCGGTGATTTCTGCCGCGAATGCCGCCAGCTCGGCCTCGAATCCGTCGAGTTGCTCGGCGAGGACCAGTGGCCGGCGGTCAAGCAGGCCGGCCTCACCTGCGCCATGTGCAACGGCCCGGACAGCATCCCCTACGGCTGGAACCGCGTGGAGCACCACGACGACCTGCTGCCCAAGTTCACGAAGGCCATTCCCAAGGTGGCCGAGGCAGGCTTCCCCAACATCATTACCTTCTCCGGCAACCGCAACGGCATGAATAATGAGGAAGGGCTGCAGAATTGCGTCCAGGGGCTGAAACGGCTGATGCCGATTGCAGAAAAGCACCACGTCACCGTCATCCTGGAACTGCTGAACAGCAAGCGCGACCACCAGGACTACATGGCCGACCACACCGCGTGGGGCGTCGAAGTCTGCAAGCGCGTCGGCTCGGAACGCCTCAAGCTGCTCTATGACATCTACCACATGCAGATCATGGAAGGGGATGTCATTGCCACCATCCGCGAGCACCACCCATACATCGGCCACTATCACACCGGCGGCGTCCCCGGCCGAAACGAAATTGATGACACCCAGGAACTCAACTATCCCGCCATCATGAAAGCGATCGTGGCCACCGGCTACCAGGGCTTTGTGGGCCAGGAGTTCGTCCCCAAAGGCCCCGACCCGCTGGCTTCGCTGAAACAGGCCATCCGGATTTGCGACGTGTAGCGCCTCCCCGAGCCGGAGCGGCAGGCGCCGGCCCTATTTCTATTTGACACTTGACTACACCGCCGGTTTCTGCCATTGTTAGGCATAGATGAAGAAGCAAACCTCCCGCCAGTACCGCTGGCAAGTGAAGCAGATTGCCCAGGGGCGATGCGCCCGCTGCGGATCCAAGCGGATCCACTACGCCGTTCTCTGCGACTCCTGCCACCTTGCCGACCGGGTTCGACAACAGCAACGGCTAGGCAGCCGCCCCTGGCAGAAGGGCCGGCGCGGCCGCCCCCCCAAAGTCACGCTGCCGGGCAAACCGCGGGCGCGCCGTTAGGCGCCGGATGCTGACTTGTCATCCGGGCGCCACGTCGTATGCTCGGCGATGTGAACGGAAAGTGGCATAAGAGCCTGCCTTATATTTTCATGCTCGTCGCGGCGCTATCGCGCTGGCCGGGGCTATTCCCGCCCAACTTCAGCGCCTTCTACGGCCTGGCCTTTTGCGCCGGCGCCTTCTTCCCGCGCCACGTTAAGTGGTGGCTGCCGCTGGGAACGCTGGTCGTCACCGACATCGCCCTGGATGTTTATTACCACTCCTTCAGCGCGATGCAGTTGGTCAACTACGTCGCCTACGCTTTCCTCATCCTGCTGGGCACGCGGTTCAATCACCGCTCGCGCTTCCTGGGATTGCTCGCGGGCGGCATCCTCGGCGCGATCCTCTTCTACCTGCTCACCAATACCGCTTCGTGGCTGTTCGACGCCGAATACACCAAAGACCTGGCCGGCTGGATTAAGGCCCTAACCGTTGGCAGGAGCGGGTTTCCGCCAACGCTCGAATTTTTCCGCAATACCCTGATGAGCGGCGGCTTGTTCACCGGCCTGTTTGCCGGCGCCCTCAAGCTCACCGAAGCCCCTGAACCGGCGGAAGAAAAGGAGCCGGAGACCGCCGAGGAGCCACAAGGCGAGGAAGCGCCGGAGGAAGGGAAGGCGTGAGCGGAGTGGTGCGTGACGCGTGGTGCGTGTTTCGTTCGGCTGGCGCGCTGCGTCAATAGGCAAACACGCACCACGCACCACGCACCATGAAGATCGGCGTCCTCTCCGACACCCACAACCATCTGGACAGCCGCATCCCGCGCCTGTTCGCGGGTGTGGACCACATCCTCCACGCAGGCGACATTGGCCAGCCAGCCCTCCTGCTGGAACTCGAACAGATCGCCCCGGTGACCGCCGTCGCGGGCAATACCGACGATCCGGGCTTCCACTACCGGCTAACCGAGATTGTCGTGCTGGCCGGCCGCAAATGCCTCGTCCAGCACAGCGTAAACCCCGCCGCGCCCAGTGACCCGCTCAAGACCCGCCTGGCACACGAACACCCCGACGTGGTAGTCTTTGGCCACACCCATAAGCCCTTCTGCCGGATCCTGGGCGGCACGCTCTTCTTCAACCCGGGCTACGCCGGCAAACCGCGCTTCGGCCTCGAACGCTCCGTGGCCATCCTGCACTGCGGCACCAGGGAGATTCGGGCCGAATACTTGAAGCTGTAGGCATTGCGGTTGTCACGGGTGCTCTGTTTGCTCCTGGGAGCCGCTGGATTTTATCTCGCGCGGCGCCGGCGCAAATATGCCGCAGCAGTAGCTATTGAAGTATCGAGCCGCCCCGCTCCTTGTCAAAACTTTAGTATCTTTCTTGTTGACAACTGGCGGGAGATGCCGATAAAGTGCACAAAACTTAGCAAGCCTAGGAAATGTGTTTATGAGAACTAATCTGCAATTCCCCTTCATTTTTGGTCTCGGATTGGCATTGTGCGGCGCTACAGCATCGGCACAGGCACCGATTACTGTCTACTCCGAAAATTTCGACGTTGATCCGACGGCGAACTGGACGGTGAAAACTCTGGGCACGGGCTCGGACGCGAATTTCTATTTTGACTACAGCACAGTCGGGATTCCCGCAGCACCCAACTCGGGCGCGACGACAATTGGGCTGCGGCTGCGCGCAAACCAATACGGGAGCACGGCAACTTTCCCCGGAGGAGTGAGCGTGTCGCCGATCGGCCAAAGCTTTACCGGCGACTACTATAAGCTCAGTTTTGACATGTGGCTCAATTTCAACGGGCCGGCTCCCGGAGGAGGCAGTGGTTCCACCCAAGTTACCGGGGCTGGTATTGGGACCGCCGGCACCTCATCCCAGATCGCCGGTGGCGTGATCGACAGCATTAATTTTGGCGTGACCGGAGAGGGTGGCAGCTCCGTTGATTATCGTGCCTACGCTCCTGCGGCGCAAAGCGGCTACACGGATTCGAGTGGCGTTTTCGCAGCAGGCACTGTCACTGGCGTTAGAAACAGTGCGCATGCCTATTACGCTGGTTTTGGCGGCGCCAGTGCCCCTGCCGCCCAAGTGGCCCTTTACACGCAGCAAACCGGGGCGACCGCGGCCGGCGCTCCGGCTTGGGCGTGGCGGGATGTGGAGATTGTGAAGGACGGGAACATTGTTACCTATAGCATTGACGGTCTGCTTATCGCTACGGTGAACACGACCACCGCCGGGACATTGGGCGGGGGGAACATTCTCTTCAACCAGTACGATATTAACTCGACTGTCTCGACTGATCCTAACTCACCCGCGCTGCTTTTCGGGCTTATTGACAACGTAGTCGTCATGATCCCCGAACCGACCTCTGGTGTTCTTGTCCTTCTCGGCGGCCTCGGGCTCTTTGCCGCGTGGCGCCGACGCAAGTAAGCCACGGCAGTAGTTCTTGAAGTATCTAGCCACCCGTCCTCCGGGTGGCTCTTTTTTTGTGTGCCTGGCTGCCAGGCAGCGGCTACCCTATGGCAATCACCGTGCGGCGTGATTGGATAATCCTTTTGGTCCTGGGCTCGTTGACACTGGCGTTGTTCTACCCGGTCGTCAACTTCGAGTTTCTCAACTACGACGATGATCGCTATGTCGCCAAGAACACCTTTGTCTCCCCGGGATTGACGTGGCGCGGCGTTTACCTGGCCGCTACCACTGTCGCCGCCAGCAACTGGCATCCGTTGACCTGGCTGTCGCACATGCTCGACTGCCAGTTGTTCGGGCTGCGACCGGGCTGGCACCACCTCGTGAACCTTCTCCTCCACACCGCCAATACGGGGTTGCTGTTCCTTTTGCTCCGGCGCATGACCGAGGCGGTCTGGCGGAGTGCGGTGGTGGCGGCGTTGTTCGCGTGGCACCCATTGCATGTGGAATCCGTCGCCTGGGTTGCCGAGCGGAAGGATGTTCTGAGCGCTTTGTTCTGGATGCTGACGTTGTGGGCGTATAGCCGCTATGCAGAATGCCGAACGGACGACACAACCGCCGGCAAAGCGCAGCACGCAACACGCAACACGCGGCAGGCCTCGCTCTTCTACACCCTCTCGCTCCTTTTCTTCACCCTGGGCCTGATGAGCAAGCCGATGGTGGTAACGCTACCGTTTGTCCTGCTGCTGCTGGATTTCTGGCCTCTGGAAAGAATCCAGATGCCCGAAGCGGGGCTGCTGTCGTCGCGCCTCCGCGATCTGGTGATCTCCGTGCTTCGCCTCACGAGAGAGAAGCTGCCCTTCTTTATCCTGAGCGCAGTAGGCTGCGTGATTACCGTCTGGGCTCAGGGCAAGGGAGAAGCCATCGCCTCCATCGAACGCATCCCGATTGCGGCGCGTTTCGCCAACGCGTTCGTTTCGTATGTCACCTACATGGTGAAGACTGTCTGGCCGTGCGACCTGGCTGTGTTCTACCCCTATCCGGGCAGCCTGCCGCTGTTCAAGGTCTTGTTCTGTGTTTGCGCGTTGGCGACTCTGACCTGCCTGGCGCTTTGGCAGGCGCGGTGCCGGCCTTACTTGCTGACCGGCTGGTTCTGGTTTCTCGGCACGCTGATCCCCGTGATCGGCTTGGTGCAGGTGGGCGACCAAGCGATGGCGGACCGCTACAGTTACCTGCCGCTCATCGGACTTTTCATTGCCGTCGTCTGGGGCGCGGGTGATCTACTCGGACCACGCCGCGGACGGCGCCTTGTTGCGGCCACAGCGGCGACCGCAGTTTTGGCGGGCAGTCTGGTGGCTACCTCGTTCCAATTGCGCTACTGGCGTGATGAACGAACGTTGTTTGAGCGGGCTCTGGCCGTCACGAGTGGAAACCACGTAGCCCACAACAACCTGGCGGTCACTCTGTTTCAAGAGGGTGACTATGCCGCCGCCCGGAATCACCTCGCAAACGCGCTGATCGCTGTGCCGGACTACGCCCTGGCGCATTACAACCTCGCCAACACCTACGCGAAACTCGCCGAGGGGGCGGTGCTGGCTTCGCTGCCCTCGGCCTTGCAGACAGAAGTAGCCGCGCAGCCACATTGGCCCCCGGACCCGATGCGCCTGTCCGAATCACTCCAGCTCAAGCCGGATTCGCTCCGCGAGCATCGCGAGCTCCAGGAGCGGCTGATGCGTTCGGAGGATTTCCAGCGCGCCGTGGCGCATTTCACACTGGCGCTGAAGTTCAAACCGGACTTTGCCAACGCGCATCTCAACTGGGCCTGCCTTCTGGAGTTGGTGGGCAAACCGGCGGAGGCCGAAGCGCATTACCGCGCGGCGCTGCAACTGGCCCCCGATTCCGCCCATGTTCGCAGCAACCTGGGGGTGCTCCTGGCAAAACAGGGCAAGCCCGCCGAAGCCGTTGGCCACTTTCAGAAGGTCGTCTCCCTCGAACCACAAAATGCCAATGCCCATTACAACCTGGGAAACGCACTCTTCGATCTGGGCCAATACGCCGCCGCCGCAGTTCATTACGCCGAGGTTCTCACCCTTAGTCCTGCGGATGAAGCCGCGCGTCGCAAGCTCGCCCTTTGCCGGGCGCGCCAGGCCGCCGCCGCGCCAACGGGAGGAGTGCCGTGACGTGAATGCCTCCCGATTCTGCTCCGATTGCTGCATCCGGCAGCTCCTTGCTGATGAGTTTCACACCTAACAAGCGAAGCACCCTGGTAGCCGCAGCCTTGGTCCTGATCACGCTGCTGCTTTACTGGCCGGTCCACCGCTTCGAGTTCGTCAACTACGACGACGACCGCTACATCACCAAGAACCCTTTCGTCACAGCGGGATTGACGTGGCGCGGCGTTGGCCTGGCCTTTACCGCTGTTGCCGCCAGCAACTGGCATCCGGTGACCTGGCTCTCGCACATGTTCGACTGCGAGCTCTATGGCTTGAGGCCGGCGGGCCATCACCTCAGCAACTGGCTGTTTCATGCGGCCAACGTGCTGCTGCTGTTTGCCGTTTTGAGGAAGATGAGCGGCCGCGTGTGGAGCAGCGCTCTGGTCGCCGCGTTGTTTGCGTGGCATCCGCTGCACGTCGAGTCGGTGGCGTGGGTTGCCGAACGCAAAGATTTGCTGAGCACCTTCTTTGGCCTCCTGGCCCTGCTGGCCTATGCTCAACATGTGGAGCAGGCCAGGAACCAGCGTCCCGGGGCCAGAGCGGCTTATGGATTGAGCCTGACGGCATTCGCCTTGAGCCTGATGAGCAAGCCGATGCTGGTGACCTTGCCTTTCCTGTTGCTGTTGCTGGATTACTGGCCACTGAATCGCATCGCGGCATTTAACTCGAACTCAGCAGACTGCCCGAAGTGTGACTGGCGGCGCTGGGGACGGCAGGTGGGGCGGCTGGCTACGGAGAAATGGCCCTTCTTCGTCCTTTCGGCCATCTCGTCCATCATCACCTACTCGGCCCAGAGCCGAAGCGGGGCGGTTGTCTCCGAAGAGACCATTCCCCTCTTTGCGCGGCTGACCAATGCCGCGGTCGCGGTCGCGAGGTATCTTGGGAAAACGCTCTGGCCGGAAAAGCTGGCCGTATTCTATCCGCACCCGGTTGTCTGGCCGTGGCCCCAGGTCGCCGGCGCCGCCTTGTTGGCGGCGGCAATCGCGGTGCTGGTCGTTCGCGCACAACCACGCCGGCCTTATCTTCTGACCGGCTGGTTCTGGTTCCTGGGCACATTGGTCCCCGTGATCGGGATCGTGCAGGTGGGGGAGCAGTCCATGGCGGACCGTTACACCTACTGGCCCTTGATTGGGGTGTTCCTCGGGTTGGTCTGGTGGCTCGGGGAGGCGTTACAGCACCGTCGCCATGCTCAACCGGTCATGATCTGCCTCACCGCGGCGGTCCTGGCCGCCTGCCTGATCACCACCGCAGGCCAATTGCGACACTGGCAGAACAGCATCGCCCTTTTTGAACACGCGCTGACCGTCACCCACCGGAGTTACCCGGCACACCTGAACCTCGCCTGCGCCCTCGCGGACGCCGGCCGCCCTGCGGAGGCGGAACGGCACTTCCGGGAAGCGCTCAAGCTTAATCCCACGCTGCCGCAACTGCTCTACAGCTATGGCAACAACTGCGCCAGGTTGGGCAAACCCCGGCAGGCCGCCGCTTACTATCGGGCCGCGCTGCGCCAATTCCCGAATAACCCGCACGCCCATTTCAACCTGGCCTGCACCCTGGCCGGACTGGGAGAACCCGCGGCTGCTCTCCCCCACTACGCGGCGGCGGTTCAACTTAATCCGCAGGACGGCGACTACCATTACAACTACAGCGTGGCGCTCGGCCAACAGGGCCGGATGGACGAGGCTTTCGCGCATGCTGTGGCGGCCGTGCAGCGCAAGCCCAATGCCGCCGAAGCGCATGGTCAACTGGGTTGGCTGCTCTTGCGGCAGGGCAAACTGGACGAGGCGATCAGTTCTTATCAAACCGCGCTCAGCCTCCAGCCCGCGTATCTCGACGCCTTGATCAACCTGGGCAGCGCTCTGGAGCAACGGGGAGAGCCGCGCCAGGCCGCGGAGCAATACGCTGAAGCGCTCCGAATCAGCCCTGACTGTGCCCACGCCCACAGCAACCTGGGTGTGCTCCTGGCAAAACAAGGCAAGCCCGCCGAAGCCTTGGGGCATTTTGAAAAGGTTGTCGCCCTCGAACCGCAGAATGCCAACGCGCATTACAACCTCGGGAACGCACTCTTCGATCTGGGCCAAGACGCGGCCGCCGCAGTTCATTACGCCGAGGTGCTCACCCTTAATCCCGCGGATGAAGCCGCGCGTCGGAAGCTCGCCCTCTGCCGGGCGCGCCAGGCCGGCGCCGCCCCAACGGGAGGAGTGCCGTGACGTGAATCTGGCCCGCGCAGGCGGTGGTTGCTGCCTGCATCGCGGGTTTGATTGCTGATGAATTTCACAACTGACAAGCGAAGTATCCTGGTAGCTGCAGCCTTGGTCCTGATCACGCTGCTGCTCTACTGGCCGGTCCACCGCTACGAGTTCCTCAATTTCGACGATACGGACTACGTTACCAAGAACCCGATTGTTCAGGCGGGATTGACCGTGAAAGGGGTGTTCTGGGCATTTCAGACCACCTACGCGAGCAACTGGCATCCCTTGACCTGGCTTTCCCACATGCTGGATTGCGAGTTATACGGCCTGACCCCCGGGGGACATCACCTGACCAACGTATTTCTGCACCTGGCGAACACGCTGCTGTTATTTGCGCTCTTGCGCCGAATGACCGGCGCGCTTTGGCCCAGCGCCCTGGTGGCGGCGCTGTTTGCCTGGCACCCGCTTCATGTGGAGTCGGTGGCCTGGGTGTCGGAAAGGAAGGATGTCCTGAGCACGTTCTTCGGCCTCCTCGCCTTGCTAACCTATGGATTCTATGCCGAACGCCCGGGCTGGAAGCGCTACACGCTCACCCTCCTCGCTTTCATTCTGAGTCTGCTGGCCAAACCGATGCTGGTCACCCTGCCTTTCTTGCTGTTGCTGCTCGATTTCTGGCCGCTTGAGAGGAGTGCGGAATGCGGCGTGCGGAGTGCGGAATCCGGGGGCAGCGGCCGGCTTCGACTGTGGCAAAAGCTCGTCTTGGAAAAGGCGCCGTTCTTCGGGCTGTCTCTGATTTCGTGCGTCGTGGCTTTCCTGGCACAGAAGAGCGGCGGCAGTCTGGCCTCGATGACCCGTCTCCCCCTTGGGGAACGCGCGGCAAACGCGGCAGTTGCCTACGCCAGCTATTTGTGGCAGACGATCTGGCCGCTTGAGCTGGCCGTCTTCTACCCGCACCCGTTGCACTCGTCGGGGGCAAAGGTGATGGCGGCTCTCATGGTGCTGCTTGCCGTGTCAGTGGTGGTTTTTCTCTCCAGGCGCGCGTACCTGGTTATGGGCTGGTTGTGGTACCTGGGCACGCTGGTGCCGGTGATCGGGCTGGTGCAGGTTGGAGATCATGCGCGGGCGGATCGCTACACCTACCTGCCTTTGGTTGGCATCTTCATCGGCGTCGTATGGGCGGCAACAGAGCTCGCCGCCGCCCGCCCCTCGTGGCGGAGACCGCTCCAGGCATCGGCCGTGTGCGTCAGCGCCCTGCTCGCGCTTGGCACCCGCTTCCAACTGTCGCACTGGAAAGCCAGTGAAAGCCTCTTCCAGCGCGCTTTGGTGGTCACTGATAACAACTACATCGCGCATAACAACCTGGGGAACGTGCTCGATCTGTCCGGGCGGCATGAAGCCGCCAGGCGCCATTACGAGGAAACCCTGCGCATCCGGCCTGATTTCGCCGGGACCCATTACAACCTGGCCAATGTCTTCGCGCGCGAAGGCAACATTGACGGCGCACTGAGGCACTACCGCACGGCCATTGAACTTCAGCCCGACTACGCGGACGCCCACTACAACCTCGGTGTGTTGCTGGCCAACCGGGGGCAGGCGGACGAGGCCATCGAGCATCACCGGACCGCACTCCGGTCGCGTCCCGCCTTTGCGGAAGCGCACAACAGCCTCGGCAATCTGCTTTTCCGGCAAGGCAAACTCGACGAAGCCATCGCCTCTTATCGCGGCGCGTTGCAGGCTCGGCCCAGTTACCTGGATGCGCTGCTGAACCTTGCCCTCGCTCTTAAACAGGCGGGCAAAAAGACCGAAGCCCTGCACCAGTATGCAGAGGCGGCGCGGCTGCATCCGGAGTCTCCGCGGGCGCATAGCGACCTGGCGGTCGCATTGGCACAGCAGGGCCAATTCCCGGCGGCTGAGCGCCATTTTGCCGAGGTCGTGCGCCTTGAACCGCAGAATGCCGACGCCCATTACAACCTGGGCAACGCTCTTTTCGAACTGGGCAACTACGCCGCCGCCGAACTGCAGTACCTCCAAGTGCTCCGCTTGAAACCCGACGACACCGCTGCGCAACGCAAGCTGGCTCTCTGCCGGACGCGCCAAAGCAAGACGACTCCCGCGGGCCGCGCCCCGTGACCGGGCCCGGCCCAAGCTTGCGCCCCCTTGTCAGGTTTGCGCGGCGCTCCGGGCGGCGGCCAGCTCGCGCGCCTTGCGCAGGTCGAGCTTGCCGGTGCCGAGATACGGCAAGGCGTCAATCTGGAAGAACTGGTCCGCGCGCGGCTTCCAGAGGTTCGCCCAGTCGCATTGGACCAGCTTCGTCAGGCGCAAGCGCCCGCATTAGCGCCAAGTGGCGGACGAGTTGCAGCTTGCCCATAGCATCCCCTCGCCTAAAATTCAGGTATGACCCTAAGGCAATTCTACGATTGGCAGACAGCGGGCGGCGGAGGCGACGTTGCACTGCTCGTCGGAACGCTGGAACGCCGTGAAATCCCGTGGTGCATGATCGGCGGCTTGGCGGTCAACCATTGGGCCAAGGAACCGATGGCGACGGCGGACGTGGACGTGGTCATCGCCGCCGAGCGCATTCCTGAAGCGGTGAAGGCGCTGCGCGCGGCGGGCTTTGTCGCCAGAAAATTTCAATGGTCGGTCAACCTCAAAGGCCGGTCGGCAGTATCCGTGCAAATCAGCACGGAAGAAGCCTACCGCGAATTCCCCGCGCGCTCCGTGCCGGCGGACATCCACGGCATTCTTATGCGCGTGGCGAGTTTGCCCGACACGTTGCGGGGAAAAATTCTCGCCTGGCAGGACCCGGAACGCCGCGCCAGCAAACGCCAGAAAGACTTGCTGGACATCATGCGGCTAGTTGAAGCACATCCGAAACTCCGAAGGCTTCTGCCTACCGACCTGGCGAAGAGAATCAGAGAGTGATTTCCGCGCCAGCGCCAGGCTGGGGACGGGGAAAGGCCTGCTGTTCCTTCGGCAGGGAACCTTCGTGCCGCGTCGGGACAAGAGCACGCTCCTGCAACCAGCTTCAACTTCAGCCAGCCTCTGCGCTTCGGGCGGTGGCCAGCTCGCGCGCCTTGCGCAGGTCGAGCTTGCCGGTGCCCAGGTAGGGCAAGGCGTCCAGGTGGAAGAACTGGTCCGCGCGCGGCTTCCAGAGGTTGGGCAAGTCGCACTCCGCCAACCGCTCCAGGCACAGTGGCAACTGTGCCGGCGCCAGCTTGTGCAACACTACCAGCCGCTCGCCTTTCTTCTCATCCGGCACCCCGGCTACCACGAACGTCTGCTCGGTCACACCCGCCAGCTCGTGCAGCTTCTCCTCGATCTTGAGATGCGGCACCATCTCGCCTCCGATCTTGCTGAAGCGGCTCAGCCGATCGGTAATCTGCAGGAAGCCGTCTTCGTCAATGGCGGCGATGTCGCCCGTGACATACCAGCCGTCGTGCAACACTTCCGCGGTCGTTTCCGGGCGGCCAAGGTAGCCCTGCATGACGTTGGGGCCGCGCACAAGCAACAGGCCGGGCTGGCCCAGCGGCAGCGGCGCGGAGGTCTGCGGGTCCACGATACGCACGCTCATGCCGGGGAGGGGGTGGCCGATCTTGCCGCGCTTGGCCCCGATCTGGCGGAAACCGGCGGCGCGGAAGTCGTGAGTGTTCACGGCCACGGCCGGGGAGCATTCGGTGCAACCATAGCCTTCGAGCGGGCGAATGCCGAATTGCTCCTCGAACGCGGTGGCCAGCCGCTCAGGCAACTTCTCGGCGGCTGTCATCACGACGCGCAGGCTGCCGAAATCCTCAGGCGAGCAGCCGCGCATGTAGAGCTGCAGGAACGTCGGCGTTGCCAAGAGGAATGTCAGGGTATGCTGGTTGATCAGCGGGCCGATGGCTTTGGCGTCCAGCGGGTTGGGATGGTAGGCCACCCCCACGCCCAGCACCGCCGGCAGGCAAAGCGTGCCGGTGAAACCAAAGGAATGGAAGAAGGGCAGGACGCCCACAAAGCCGTCACCCCGATGCAAGCTGAATACCTGTTCGAGCTGCCCGATGTTGGAGCCGATATTGTAATGGCTGAGCATGACGCCCTTCGGATCGCCCGTGCTGCCACTGGAGAAGATGACCGTCGCCAGGTCGTCCAGCGCCGCCTTCTTGTCCCGCCCCAGCGAGCGCTCCAGCCAGCCCACCGGCAGCAACCACGCGCTGAGCAGCGCGCAAAGCTTCTCGCCAAAGCCCGGCCGGGCGGCCAGCTCCTCCAGGAAAACCGTCTCCCCCGGCACCTTGAGCTTCACCTTCTCCAGGAAGGCCCGTGAGGTCAGCACCGTCTTGACCCCGCACTGCCGGATGCAGGCAGCCAGCGTTTCCTCGGACACGGTGTAGTTCAGGTTCACCGGCACCTTGCCCATCAGCAGCGCGGCGAAGTTCACCAGCGCGCCCGGCACGGACGGCGGCAACAGCAGCCCCACCATCGCCTGGCCGGCCCACGCCTTTCTGAGCCGCCGCGCCAGGAACACCGTCCGCATGAGCGCGGAAGCGAAGCTCACCCTGGAGGATTGCGCGTCGCCCATGGCAAACCGGAACGGATGCCTCCGGGCCGTCCGCACAAATGCGCGGTGCAGCGGCCGCATGTGCGGTTTGCGATGCTCCCACGCCTCGGCCATAAGCTCCTGCACGCGCTCCCGCACCGCGAAGGGCGTGGCCGTATGCGGCAGCGGCTGCCCAAAGTTCACCGTCACCCGGTGAGGAATCCGCCGCGGCAGCTTCCAGAGGAATCGCCCCTTCTCGAAGCTGAAGATGCTCCCCCACACCCCGTCCAGCGCCACCGGGATGATCGGCGCTTCCACATCCTTCATGATGCGCTCGAACCCGCGCCGGAAGGGCAGCAGGTGCCCGATGCGCGTGATCTGGCCCTCGGCAAAGATGCAAACCACCTCCCCGTTCTGGATCGCCTCGCTCGCCGTGCGCAAGGCCTGGAGCATCTCCCGCGGGCGCAGCTCTGAGGAAATCGGTATGGCGCGCAGGATGCGCGCAAACGGCTTCACCCACGGCTGCTCGTAGATGCCCTTGAACATGATGAAGCGCACCTGCCGGTCCGTGCACGCCAGCAGCAACAGCGCGTCCACGAGCGAAAGATGATTGCACACAAACAGCGCGCCGCCCTTGCCCGGAATGTTGGCGCGGCCATCCACCCGGATGCGGTAGACCGTGTGCGTCAGCAGCCACAGCACGAACCGCAGGAACGCATCCGGCAGCAACCAGACCACATACACCGTCGCCCCCAGCGTCATCACCGCGCCCATCGCGAACACCCCGCGCGGCCCGAGATGCAGCCCCACGGCCATCACCCAATAAACCCCCGCCGCCACAAACAGCCCCGCCGAGGACAACAAATTAGCCGCTGCCAGCATTACCCCTTTGTCTCGCTTATCGGGCCGATGCTGCAGGATCGCGGAAATCGGCACGATGAAGAACCCGCCAAAGAACCCCAACGCGCCCACGGTGCCCAGAATCTGCCCGAAGCTCAGCGCCGGATGCCAGAGCACCGCCGCAAACACCGTGAGCCCCAGCGAACCCAGCGGCACCAAACCATACTCGATCTTGCCACCCGACAAGTAGCCCGCCGCAAAGCTGCCCAGCCCGATGCCAATCGCCAGTGCCGCCAGCAGGTAGGTCGTGCGCACTTCGCCAATCCGCAGCACGTTCTCCCCGTAATCAATCACCCCCTGCTGCAGCAATTGGCCGATGAACCAGAAGTAAACATTCCCCAGACACGCCAGCCACAGCACCTTGTCCCGGCGCATCACCTGTATCTGCTGCCAGAGGTCCCCGAGAAAGTTGGCCCGGAACTGCTTCCGCGGGTTCGCAGCCGGCACCCGCGAAATGCCGAGGCTGAAGGTCAACCCGATCACCGCCAGCCCGATCAACACCCCCCCCGACCACGCTTGCCGTCCCTCGAAGCTCTTGTAGAGCACCGCCCCGGCCGCCATGCCCGTTATGATCGCCAGGAATGTGCCCAACTCCAAGATGCCGTTGCCCCACGAGAGCCGGCGCTCCGGCAGCAGCTCCGGCAGCAGCCCGTACTTCGATGGCCCGAAAATAGCGCTGTGCAGCCCCATCAGGAAAATAGCCGCCAGCCCCAGCGGCAGGCTGCGCAGCAGTAAACCCAGCGTCGCAAACGCCATGATCAGGATTTCCAGCAGCTTCACCCCGATCGTCACCGTCCGCTTGCTGAACCGATCCGCCAGAAAGCCGCCCGTCATGGAAAACAGGATGAACGGCAGCGAAAACAACCCCGCCGTCAGCGGCACCAGCGCGTCGTGCAGCCCTTGCGACAACGCCATGTTTAACCCCACAAACGTCACCACCATCTTGAGGGCGTTGTCGTTGAACGCCCCCTCAAACTGCGTCGCGATCAGACTCCAGAACCCGCGCAAGAGCGGCTGGTCAGATTCGTTTGAGCCCACAGGTAACTCCGGCTGGCGCATAGTCAGATCAAAGTATGGTGTTAATACCGCGTTGCCTGATTTCCGGCGGCAGTCTACCGCACCCCTTGGTCGAAGCGCCAATTGATAAAACTGCGCCCAACATCAATTGCATCAATCCGCGCTTGGCCCCGGCCAATCCTCCCAAATCAACTTGCCATTGGCCCGCAATCTGGCAGAGTGTATCCAGTTAGAGCTTGGCAGCCTTGGTCGCACCCATAGCTCAATTGGATAGAGCATCTGACTACGGATCAGAAGGTTTCAGGTTCAACTCCTGATGGGTGCGCCATTAAGTTAGCTCTTCTCCGCACGCTCCAAGAGGTTTTGACACCACAACCATGGTTGAAGACGAGTTTCCTCGTGCTACTACTCTCACGGCTCCCAATTTGCATCAGATGGCTGCCAACCCAGGCAGACTTAGTGCTGGTTGCATCACCGCGTGCCGTGGGCATCTCCCCCCTCGCTCGACGGATGCGGCTGGAAGGCAGGCCGGCGAGCAACTCGTTCAGGGCTGGTAGCGCGTCATGGCCGCAAATCGGGAACTGAGAATTGGCCGCATCTTGCCATCAGGCTCCCGCACAATGAATAGTGCGGCCGCATTGGTCCGGGACTCAATGAAACGGAGTCCGGCCTCCGGACCGAGGACGAAAAGTGTTGTGGCCAAGGAGCTGGAACACATACAAGTACCGGCCACCACCGAAACACTGGCGAGGTTATGCTGCACGGGGTGGCCAGTCTTCGGGTTGAAGATATGGCCCCACCGGCGGCCCTGAGCGTCCAGGAAGAATTTCTCGTTATCACCCGAAGTGGAGACGGCCTGGTTGGACAAGGCGAGAACCGCAGCCACCGGGTCGCCGTGAGCCCAGTCGAGCACGGGAGCGGAAATGCCCACCTGCCATTTCTGGCCCCTGGCATTGTGGCCGCTCGTAAAGACATCGCCGCCAATGGCCACGTAAAAGTTGGTCAAGCCGTGCGCACGCAGCCGCCGGCCCATTTCGTCGGAACCGAAGCCCTTTACCAAAGAGCTCAGATTGAGGCGAAGGTCCGGAATGTCCTTGACCAGCTCATCGTTGGCTGTGACCGAGAGGTGCCAGCAGCCGGTATTCTGCATCGCTTCGCGGAGCTTAACCTCGGAGGGAACCGCATGAACATCGGTCATGGGGCCAAATCCCCAGACATCAATGACCGGCCCCAGCGTGGGGTCAAACGCCCCCTCGGAGGCGCCGTTGAGTTCAAGAGCCTGCCGGGCGACGCTGGCAAACTCAGGCGAGACTTTGAGGGGCACGTTGGCAGGGGCGCGGTTGAAGCGGGACAGGTCGCTGTCCGGCTGGTAATGAGACATCTGGCGGTTGACTTCCTTGAGGCGCTGGTCCACCTCGGTCTTCAGCCTCTCAATCCGCCGCGGGGAAAGGGAAGCGTCCACGATCTTCACGATGTAGGTGCAGCCCATCGACTGGCCCTCCCAAGTTGCAAGGGGCAAATCGGCGCTCGGCGCTCGGGAGGTGGACAACCCGCCCAGCACCAGGAGCCAGAGCGCTGTCCCCGTGATGTGCATTCTCATGCGTCTCTCATTACAGCGTAACCTGAGCATCCAGCCTTGTCATCCAGGTACCGGCCCCGCCGGCCAGCGTCAGGGCATGACGTGCCGCTTTGTCCTGGATACTGACGGGCGGTGCCAGGCGTCTCTGGCTAGCGAACGCCAATGATGTAGAAAGCCGCGTGATTGGTAGTGCTGTCAGGCTGGGCGTTGAGGGGCGGCGTGGCGGCAATGTTGTCCATGAAGATGCTGAAGCCAGCCTTGAGATCGGTGGACTTGTAAATGGTGTAGGTCTTGCCAGCGACACTGTACCATTTGATGTTGAAGCTGGTGCTGTTGGTCGAGGGCTGTGCCACCATCATGAAGGCCGAGTGCAAGTCAACCGGGGAGGTTCCGGCGAGATACTCGGCGTAGTTGGACGCGCCGTCGCCGTCGAAATCATCGTTTGGAAGCACCTCCGCAATGGAGTGGATGGGGCCATTGGTGGCGGAACTGGCCGCAATGATCTGCTGCTCCCACCAGTCCGGCAAGCCATCGCCGTCGAGGTCCTCGGAATTGGCAAAGAGAGTCAGGCCGACCTCGTCTTCGGCCACCAGGGTCAGATTGGCAGTGGCGGTCAGGCGAACGGAGCGCACCAGCGGACCGAAGGAACGGGTCCGAACCGGTGTCAGGGGAACGCTGACGTCCATCACGGCCGCGATGTTAGTGGCAGTGACCAGGGTAACGTTGGTGCCGGCGACAGCGAGATCGAAGACGGGCCCCTGGGCGCTCGACGATGTAACGACTCTGGGCGAGGACGGGTTCGACACATCAAAAACTCGCCAGACTCGGGTGCCATAAGCGACGTAGGCATTGGTGCCAGAGACAGAGATACCAGTGGCTGGAAAAGCATTGTAATAGCTGCCGGCGACAGTAAATGCGTTGGGAATCATGTTCAGTATGACTAAGCCAAAGCTCGTGGCGAGATAGGCTTTGCTGTTGGCCGCGGCGAGAGAAAAGACAAAATTGGTGGACGAATACGTGCCCACCAACGACGGGTTGGCAGGCGTGGAAGCATCCACCAGCAATAACGTGCGGCCATCGCTGATAACGGCCAGGGAGCCAGAGGCGCCGACATTGCGAATGCTGCCCATGCTGGCGTTGGTGTAGGAGCCGAGCAGGACCGGCGCGGCGGGGTCGGCCACGTTGATAATCTTGAGGCCGTATTGACCGTCGCCGACATAGGCGGTAGTGCCGGAAAGAGCAATGGCCCGGGCGTTGGTCACACCGACACAACGGCTGATAAGCCTGGGCGACCAAAGGTTGGTTAAGGAGTAGATGTGCAGACCGTTCTCTCCGGCGGCCACGTAAGCGAGGTCGTTGGTGGAGATTATGTCAGCCGCACGCAGCACAGTCAGGAAGTCCGACCGGAGAGCCGGAAAGCCGGGCGATGCAAGATCGAAGATCTGGAAGCCCGCCAAGCCGTCTGCCACATACAACTTCGAGCTGGCAAGGGCCAGGGCAGTAGCCTCCCCGGGCATGAGGATCGTGGAGACGAGCATCGGAGCCGCCGGGGTGGAGACGTCTATCACAAGGAGGCCGCTTCCGCCTGCGGCGACGTAGGCGGTCGAGCCGTCTTGGAGCACTGCCTGGCCTACAGTATTGTCCAACAGCAATGAACCGGTTAGCACCGGGGTTGCGGGGCTGGAGACATCCACGACGAGAAAGTGATTGTTGCCATCCACGATGCAGGCCCTGGGGCCGGAAACAGCTAACGACTGGCCGGCGCTGACGCCGGCATAGGATCCCATCAGCGAGGGTGCGCCTGGATTGGAGATATCCAGGACCAACAGCCCCTGATGCTCGTCCAGCACGTAAGCCGTGGCGCCAGAGATGGTGACGGCCCGCGCGGGGCCCGCGGTGTGGAAGGCACCGGCAAGCGATGGGGAGGCTGGATTGGCGACATTAACAACCCGGATACCGGCAACGCCGTCAGCGACGTAGAGGTGCGTGCCGCTTAGGGCCACGGCGCAGGCATGACCGGAGGTATTGAAGGTGGCGCGCTGGACCGGGCGAGCGGGAGCAGCAAGATCTACAAACTGCACACCGGCGGAACCACAGGCTGCAAAAGCATAGGAACCGCTGGCGGCGATCCCTTCGATGGGGCCAGGCAGGCGGAGGGCAGCCTGCTTCACGGGTGCAACCGGGCTCGAACGGTCCCACACTTCAAGCGTGGCGCCGGCGCCGACCAGCAGGAGGTCGCCGTAAGTGGCAACTGCCGCGCACCGGCCACCGATGGCGGCGGCGGCATTGGCCGCGTTGAGGCCAAAGCCGGAGCCCGAGACAACCGCGGTATTTGTGAACGCGCCGGCAAGGTTGGTGACACCGCTTACTACGGTATAGGCGACAAGTTGGTTGGTGCCGCCGGACGCACCAAGCGTTGCCCATTCAAGAGTGACCGCAGGCCAATCGCCCGGATGCACCTCGGTAATCGTCTGAGAGCCCAGAATCTGGCCGGTGGCGTTGTTCTTCAAGAGAACCAACACGGTCTCGGTGGCGTTGCCGCGGTTTGTCAGAGTCACGGTCAGGGACATTTTGTCACCAGCAATCACATCACCGACGGGGGTCAGCTCCAGCGCATCCACGCTGTGCGTGAAGGGAAACTGCGGCACCGCACCAAGCATCTCCATATCGAACGCAAGATCCGAGCCCGTCAGGTCCGCACGGTGCACCTCGGCGGCCAGCACATTCTGTCCCAAGACCAGATTGGTCGGCACAACATTGGAGGTAAAGTAGGTGTATTGATCAGGCCCAACAACGGCGCTGGCGGCCAGATTAGTGAAAGCCATGGCACCGGTGGACATGTTGAAGCGCGCCAACTCCGCACCGTTCAGATAAAGCGCCACGCCATCCACGCATCGGACGTTGAGTGTGAGCGACGAAGGCAGAACATCGGCATTGAAGGCCTGGCGGAAATAGCTGGTCGGGTTCTTATTGGTCGAGGCGGAGCCCCAACTCAGAAAGGTGGTGAGATTGGTCAACCGGCCGCTCTCGCTGTAACCCAGCGGCGCGGCACCCTGTTTCCAGACCGAGTCATAGTAGCCGGGAGCGCGCCAGGGAGTGAAAGAGAGGTCGAGGCCCTCGTCGCTATATCGCCAGACGCCGGCTTTGGCGATGAAGGTGTTGGTGGCCCAGCCATTGGCTACGACTGTGCTCACGAAGTTGGTGTTGTTGAGCAGGTTGGTTTCGCCCGAGACAGCATTGACCACCGCCCGGAGCGTATGGTAGCCGTAGAGGCTGTTGGTGGTCAGCCACGTGACGGTCAGGTTGGTCGCGGTGGCAACAGCAACGCTGCTGACCATATTGGAGCCGATCAGCCGGGCATCCGTGTCATCAAACAACAGCACGGCAAAGGAATCGGTGAAATCGCCTTTGTTCGTCACGAGAATGGAGACGAAGTTGGTCGTGTCGGGCGTCACGAATGCGGAGAAGGCGGAGGGCCAGGAGACGAGGATGCCGGCCCCATTGCGCCGCACGGTCAAAGCGGACGCTGTCGCGCCTTGGCTGACTGACCTGAGCCGGAAAAACAGGGGCGCCGGTACAGGTGCTGCGACCGTGACACTTTGGTTGGTCCCGTCGTCGTTGATGCTGTAGAGGGAGGTCTGCCAACCGGGGGCGTTGGCCAGGTTGGTATTCTGTTCCAGCACGAGCGCGCGCATCGTCGTGCCGAGGATGGCCAGATCGTGCCACATTGGCCGCACAGTGACAGTGGCGCTGAAGACGTTGTCGTCAGTGATGTTCTCGGAGGCAACCGGCCCGGCGGTGGCTTGCACGAGATAATTGCTCGAAACACTGGGCGTGCTCCAAACCAGGGCGACGTTGGTCACGCCGCCACCCGCCAGGGAAGTGACCAGTTGAGTGCCGATCAGGCTGCGGGTGGTGAGGTTGCTCAGTACAACGGAGAACGTCTCGGTCGAAGTGGCTTTGTTGGTGACGGTCACGGTCATGGTTGCGTTGGTGTGAGCCTGGACCAGGGACGGCGTGACACGGATGACCGCGAGGTCATGCGGGATGTACTGCACCAACACCGTACCGCTGACAGTGTTGTCGTTGGTGGAAGTCTCTCCGACAACCGGTCCAGCAGTGGCTTGGAAGGCATAGGGGCCCTCCAGGCCGGCGGTGTTCCAGGAGAACGGAACGTTGGTAAGCGTCTTGCCGGCCAGCGAACCAATCGGCTGGGTGCCAATCAACGTGGCGGTCGTGAGATTGCTGAGCAGCACGGAAAAGCTCTCCGCTGTGGTCGTCTTGTTCGTGACGGCGACACGGATAGTGGAGGTGGCATTGGTCGGCACGGCGCTGGGGGAAATGCTTAGCACGGCGAGGTCGTGTGGCGTGACCGTGGGAGTGAAGACGACCTTAAGGCCCTTGATGTAAGTCTGGTCCGCGTAGTTGTTGCTGTACACGTTGCTGCCCTTGGTCCAGGCGAGCCCGCCGGCGGTGTAGGGGCCCTGTCCGTTGTCCTCGGTGAACTCGACCCAGAACTTATAGGTGCCATCGGCCACGAGCACGTTGTTGGTATTGCGGCAGTTCCAAGTGACCGTGGTGGCATTGTAGGTTGTGATGGTCGCGCCGCTATAGCCATCAATGAACTGGCTGCTGCTCCGCGCCGACTGCCACTGATTCAGGTGCTTGGTGCCGGTGCCACTCCATCCGCTCCCGTCTTTCCGCAGCGTCTTGATGAAAGTGCCGGAGGATGTCGTAACCCAAACCGCCACGACGTGTTTGGGCGCGTAGCTGCCGCTGTCCTGATAGAGTTGGTAATTGAAGGTGACGGAACCGTCCGTCTGGGCGCGAAGAGTTCCGGTGAATCCCGCGCAAAGCAACATGGCACAGGCCGCCCCCAGGGTGGTTCTCATAGTGGATACGAATCTTGGAGAGTTGATCATAAGATTCTCGCTGGTGCGATTAAGCTGTGATTGGGTTGAGGCTTGGGCAGGCGACGGACGGTCCCGGCTGCGTGGCTAATGTTGAATGGCGGGCAACATTCTGCCAGCGTGCGACCGTCTTGCGCGCCAACGAAATCACCCCCGGCAGCGCCGCGCGTACGGGGGCGGACAATTTCATTCCGCAGGCGAGCGACTCGGGCTCAACGCCCAGGATCGTGATCCGGGGAGCCGGCCGGCCGGCCATCAGGAACCGAGCCGCTTCACGCAAACCCATCGCGTGAATTGACACCAGCGACAACGCTTCCGCATTTTCGGCGGCTTCAAAGAGATACACCGTGCCTGGGGGCTGTCCGCCCCTGGCCGCGTCAATGGCCAGAACGTGGTCGGCTGTTTCCAGGAAGTGCAAGCCGTGCAGCACTGCGGTACCGATATCTGCCAGGATCACGTCGGGGATCGGGACTTGCTCCAACGCGCGAACCGCATGAACGCCAACCCCGTCATCCGAGAGCAGTTCGTTACCCAGCCCGGCAATGAGAATTCGTGGTGAGCAGTGCATCAGATGCGTGGCGCGTGGATTTAAGGTTGGGATTAGTCGGAGAGTGTGCCGAGGGCAAAAACCTCAGCCCCAGGCTCGGCACGGGTGACATGGGTGGCGCAATCCAGGCACGGATCGTAGGAATGAACCACCCGCAGCACTTCGATGGGCTTGTCAACGTTGGCAACTGGCAGGCCGATGAGGGCCTGCTCCAGCGGGCCGCGCTGGCTGGTGCTGTCCTTGGGCGACACGTTCCAGCAAGTGGGGGTAACGACTTGGTATTTGGAGATCACACTGTCGTTGACTTGCAGCCAGTGGCCCAAGGCGCCGCGCGGGGCCTCGGTCAGACCCTGGCTCGTGGCGGTGATCGGCTTGGGTTGGTTGGTGTAGGCGGTTTGGCCCGGGGTTAAGGAACTAAGCCAGCCTTGCATGGCCCGGGCAATCTTGAGCGCCTCGCGGGCCCGGGCCAGGTGCCGGTCCATGACCGAGATGTTGTTGGGATAGTCACCGTTGACGACCATACGTGCCAGCGGGCCCGCCTCGTAGGGCACCCCTCCGTAGCGCGGCGCTTTAAGCCACGAGTAGGCGCCACTCTTGGGGTACTGACCCACCGTGTCTGCCACGGCTGGGTTAGCGTCCGGGCCACTGTACCACGAGTAGCGAATCTGTTCCGTGATCTGAGCGACATCCACCGTTTGGACCGTCGCATTCCCGCTCACCAACCGCCCGCGCTTGAGCAGCAGCGTCGGTGCGGCAGAGTTGTCCAACTCGAATACACCAAAGGCCAGGAGATTCCCATAACCTTTGCCCAGCAGAAAATACTCGCTGTAGAGATTGGCTAATAGCTCAGCATCCGGGATGTACTTCGTCTCGATGAAGGCAACCAGATCGGCCAAGTATTTCCCAAAGGCGTTGTTGTCGTCCGCCTTGGGAATCGCGGTGAACCCGCCGCCAAGGAAGGCGGGCGTGTGTGGCAGTTTGCCACCGTAAATCGCTCCCATCTCATGGGCATTGCGGCGCGCGGCAACCGCGGCGAGAAAGTTGGCGGTGAAGCGGCTCAGCGTGCCCGGATCGAACCGCCGCCCGACATCGCAGCCTGGCAGCCAGGGTGCCATCGGCAGCCCCGGGATAAAGTCGGGCAGGGACAGCAGGTAGAAATGCAGGATAGCGGACTCGAGGTAGCAGGCGCCGTGGACCAGGTTGCGCAGCAAACGCGAGGCGGTGCGCGCCGGGGTGTCACCGCTAACATTGTAGGCGGCGTCCAACGCCAGGGCCGCGGCCATTGCATGCGAAGTGGGGCAGACGCCGCAGATACGCGAGGTGATGAGGGTCGCATCGCGGGGCGCACGACCTTCCAGGAGTTTCTCAAAACCCCGGTAGAGCGTGCCCGTAGCAAAGGCGTCCACGACCTGCTGGACGCCATTGACGGTGTCTATCTTAACCTCGACCTTGAGGTGGCCCTCGATGCGTGTGATGGGATCAATAGCGGCAGTAATGACTGGCATAGGCGGTATTGGCTTCTTGAGGTCTGCGGAGCGCGGCGTCTAGTGATGGGCCGGCTATTGGGTATAGGGCTCGTGGAAAGGCTCCGGCCCCGGGAAGGTCTTTTCGACACAGCCGTGGCAGGGCGCGTTGACACCGATGCACCAATGGCCGGGATGCGCCCCAGGCGGAGAGACGCCACCGATACCGTTCCACGCGGCCTGACAGCGGGACTTGGCGAACGGACCGCGGCACCCGAGATTCTGCAGGCAATGCCCATCCTCGCCAAAATTCAGAGCGAGCGGCGTGCTCGTAAAATTGGGATTGCGGGGACACTTGTTGTGAATCACCGGGACTTCCGGCGAGCCATCAAAGCCGGTCGAATAGAGCGCCGTGGGGCGCCCGTCGGCATCGAGCGGAACAGGGTTGCCGAGCAGCAACTGGACGATGGCCCAGACCACCCAATCCGGATTGGCCGGGCAACCTGAGATATTGATCGTAGCTCGGCCAGTGAACTGATGAACGCCCATCGCTCCAGTGGGATTTGACCCCGAAGCGGGGATGCCGCCGAAGCTGGCGCAAGTGCCAACGCAAACGGTGACGAGCGCCCGAGCCGTTAGCTCCTGAACCGCCTGCTGATAGGTGACATCCTGCCCGGCATATTTCCAGACAACGCAGGCATGTCCGTCGTAAGCGGTCGGCACAGCCCCTTCGAGCACCAGAACATAACCGCCCTTGTTATAGGCTTGCTTGAGGGCCGAAACAGCGGTCTCACCCGCTGCGCTCATGATGGTGGGATGGAAGACAAGGTTGATGGCATTACCCACAACGTCCACCACATCCGCCGGTTGTCCCGGCACATCTGAAATCCGGTTTAGGAACGAGACCGAGCAACCGGTACAGGAACTGCCGTTGAGCCAGATGACCGATGGTGCGCTCGGATTGGCGAGAGCCTCACTTAGCAGGCGCAATTTGAGCGCGTCCAGACCCAGCACACCTGCGGACAGCGTGCAATACTTCAGGAAGCTTCGGCGAGATACAGACATAAGGCATTGCTTTCTTATCTATCCGAGTTACTGCTGAAGCTACAAACAACATTTATGAATAATACTTATGCAGCACGTAACCGGCGCTTTGTTTCTAAGCCTGAATGACCGCCCCGGCTCCACCAATCTTGCCAAATTTTAACCCTGTATTGACCCCCAAAAAGTATGCCCGACCCCACCCCGCCGGAGGGGTATTCTGGAGTTGTGTTCATCCTGCTTTGAAACGGCAGGCTTCCTCTCATGACTTGAGATGCAGGCAAGGCCGTTGCATCGTGGTGCCAACCCGAATTGGTTAAGCCTCCCGACAACGGCATCGAATTGTAGGGTGGCTGATTTCACAGTTGTCTGGTACTACTGAGGAATCGCGCGAGTAATTGACCCGACCCCATATGCACACGTTATATCACCGGGAAGAACACTTTCGAGGCGGCGAGACGGTCAAGGACATAGTAATCGGCATGTCGGACGGCCTGACCGTGCCATTCGCGCTGGCGGCAGGCATCTCAGGGGCTATCAGCGCGGCCCACATTGTTGTCACTGCGGGCTTTGCGGAGATCGCCGCCGGCTCGATCGCGATGGGCCTTGGCGGTTACCTGGCCGCCCGGAGCGAGGCGGAGCACTACCATAGCGAGCTGGCAAGGGAAGAAGCCGAAATCCGCGAAAAGCCGGAAGCCGAGGCGGAGGAAGTAGCTGAGTTCTTCCGTCAGTACGGGCTGGCGGATGCTGATTACCGCCCGGTTGTCGAGGGCTTGCGCACCAAACCGAAGGCATGGCGGGACTTCATGATGCGCTTCGAGTTGGGCCTGGAGGAACCCGATCCGAAGCGGGCGCTACAGAGTGCAGTAACGATTGCGGCATCCTACATCGTGGGGGGGATCATTCCACTCGCCCCGTATATCGCCTGCCACAACATTAGGACCGCCTTTTGCTTCTCCGTCGTGTTCACGCTGGTGGCGCTGGGGGTGTTCGGCTTCGCAAAGGGGAAGTTCACGGGCGTCTCCGGGATCAGGAGCGCCCTGCAAACGATACTGGTTGGAGGGCTGGCCGCCGGGGTTGCGTATGCGCTGGCCAAACTGATTTCCTAGAACGGGGTTGTTATCATCAACCATGTTCGCACAACGAAGCAATCACGGGCGCTGTCCCGTCGCGGACGGGATTGAGCGGAAAACATTGGTTTTCGGCGAAAACACGGTGATGACCGAGTTTCGGCTGCGCAAAGGCGCTATCCTGCCTCGCCATTCCCATGTCCACGAGCAAACCGGCTACTTGGTAGTGGGTCGTATGCGGCTGCTCATTGGGACTGAGCATTACGAGGCGCAAAGCGGCGATAGCTGGTGTATCCCCGGAGGAGTCGAGCATAGCGCAGACATCCTTGAGGACTCGGTGGCAGTTGAAGTGTTCTCGCCAGTCAGAAGTGATTACCTGCCCGGACAGGAGTAAAGACCAAGTCGGCTCCGAACGGCCGAAAGCGCGTTGGCTCCAGCCCGCAACCCCGGGGACCTGCGCCGGAATGTGTCGCGCTTGGGCTTGTATTTTGGATCGCGATCGCGAAATGCTGAAGGCATGACACTGAATCGCAGGGCGTTTCTCAAACAGGTCGGGGTCGGCGCGGCTGGCGTGGGTCTGCTGTCGCTGGTGCCCGGGTGCCAGACAGCCCCCCAAGCGGACGGCTCGAGCAAGCTTCCGCGCAGCACGCCGGAGGCGGAGGGGGTATCCTCGGCGGGCATCCTGGCGTTTCTTGATGCGCTCCGACATAGCAAACACGAAATGCACAGCTTCATGCTGGTGCGGCATGGCCGGGTGGTTGCCGAGGGGTGGTGGACGCCTTATGGCCCGCAGTTCAACCACACGCTGTATTCCTTGAGCAAGAGCTTCACTTCCACGGCGGTGGGATTCGCCGTAGCGAAAAACCGGCTCCGAGTGGATGACCCAGTGGTGTCCTTCTTCCCCAAGGACCTGCCCCAAACCGTCAGCGAACACCTCGCGGCTTTGCGCGTGAAGGATTTGCTGACCATGTCCGTCGGCCACGCGAAGGAGCCGACGTCATCAATGGTGGAGGAGGCGGACTGGATCAAGGCCTTCCTGGCCTGGCCCATCCCCAACCCGCCGGGAACCCGGTTCCTCTACAACAGCGGCGCCACTTACATGCTGTCGGCTATCGTGCAGCAAGTAACGGGACAGAGGATTTACGATTACCTGCGGCCCCGGCTGTTCCAACCGCTCGGCATTCGGGGTGCCCAGTGGGAAACGTGCCCGCGCGGCATCAACGTTGGGGGCTGGGGCCTGAGTATTCCAACGGAAGGCCTCGCCAAGTTTGGCCAGTTATACTTGCAGCAGGGCGTCTGGCAGGGCCGGCAGATACTTCCCGCCCAATGGGTAACGGAGGCGACCACATTCAAAATCCAGCAGCCGGCACCCGGCCAGCCGGTGCGACCGATCGGCCAAAACGACTGGTTGCAGGGCTACTGCTACCAGTTCTGGCGCTGCCGACATAATGCTTTCCGCGGTGACGGCGCTTTCGGGCAGCTCATGGTCGTAATGCCGGAGCAGGAAGCGGTGCTTGCAATTACCGCCGAGACCAGCGACATGCAAGGCGAGCTGGATCTGGTCTGGGAGCACCTGTTGCCGGCAATGAAACCAACACCCTTGCCCCGCGACCGGCGCTCAGAGTCCCGGTTGCGGCAAACGCTCGGTTCCCTGGTCCTGCCCCCTCCGCAAGGTCAAGCTTCCTCGCCTTGGGCGAGCCGCATCTCCCACAAAGTCTTCAAGCTCGACGGCAACGAATTAGGCCTGGAAAGAGCAAGCTTCGGGTTTCACGGAGATGCCTGCGTCTTCAAATTGAGCGACCGCCAAACTGCGCACGCCATTGAGTGCGGCGTTGGACAATGGCGTCTTGGCGAAACCGCGCTGCCGGGCACTCCACCGAGATTGATTTCCGGCGGCGCACCACCTCAAGGGACAAAGTCCAAGCTCGCAGCCAGTGGAACGTGGGTGGACCCAAAGACGTTCGTGATCGTCTTTCGTTACTACGAGACCCCCCACCACGACACGGTGACCTGCAACTTTGACGACAACCAAGTGAGAATCACCTTCATGAACAGCATGGCCCAAATGAGCGCCCGTCCCAAGGATAGGCGCCCCCTGCTGCAAGGAAAAACGCCAGGATGACTACTTCTTTGGGCCTTTGACCGGCGCTGCCGCCGGTGGGGCAGCCGGCGACGCGGCTCCCTGATCCGTTGCGGGCAACGCGGCAAAGCCCTTGGCCACCAATTCCGCTGCCTTCGCATCACGCACCTTGATGCTGGTGCTGTCGAGCACGACCACAATCACCCGCTGGCCGCGGCGAGCCGCGGTAACTGCGATGGAGTAGCCCGATTGCGCAATGTAGCCTGTCTTTAGTCCATCACACCCTTCAACGTGGCCGAGCAGATGGTTGTGCGTGCGCATCTGGACCGTTCTCCCGGGAACATTCGGTCGGAACGGGTGCTCGCGGGTCGAGGTGTAGCGCAAGGTGTCACGGTGCTTGAGCAATTCACGGCAAAGGAGCGACAGGTCCCGGGCGGTGGTGACATCATGCTCCTGGCCCGCCGCGGGCGGCAGGCCGTGGACGGAGTGAAATACCGTGCTGGCCATGCCAAGTTCTCTAGCTCGTCGGTTCATGAGTTCGATGAATCCGTCAGTGCTTCCCGCGACCTTCTCGGCGAGAGCCACCGCCGCGTCGTTGGCAGATTGAACCATCAGCGCGTATAGCATCTCGTCCACGGGGAACGACTCCTTCTCGGCCAGCCAGACTTGCGAGCCGCCGGTCTTGGAGGCCTTGGCACTGACCGGCACCTGGTCCTGAAACGATAGCTGCTTCTGCTCGATCTTCTCCAGGATGATTAGCAAATCCATGAGTTTCAGAACACTTGCCGGGTAACCTTTCACATCGGCCTGATCTTCATACAGGACCTTGCCGGTCGCGGCGTCCAGGACAATGGCCCCCAGCCAAGGGTCCCGCGAGATCGGCTTCCGGCCTGTTGATTTGGCAGGCGACGGGGCTTTAGCGCTGGTCCTGGTCGCAGCGGCCGCAACGGCCGGTTGTGCGCATAGCAGCACCAACAGCCCGACGATCAAAGTATTCAATAGCTTCATTGTCTTCAGAGTTTGCTTCGGCCGCACAGCTTCTTGATGAGAGGAGTACCGGTCAAGCCGGCATTTCTCGCGCTTCCGGTTGAGCGCGCGCCGGCTCCTGCAACTCGAACGGCTGCCGCGCAGCGGTGTCAGACGCGCGTGGTCACGAGCACAATGCCCTGGCCGGGGCGCAGCGCGTAATGGAAGGGCTCGTGGATGTATTCCAGCGGGTATTCCGGGGACACGTCGCGCAGCGGGGCCCCCGCCTGGACGAAGTGGCGGAAATGGTCCGTGTGGAACTCCTGATGCTGGTGTGGGTCCTTGTTTAGAATCAGCAGCGCCTCGTCCTTGTGCTTCACGGAGGCCTTCCACATTAGCAGGATATTTGGATTCTCGCAGGGGAAAACACTGGTCAGGCTCTCCTCATGAAAGACGGCGTGGCCCTTCTTGATCGCGTTCACCTTCGCGATATAGGGGGCCAGGTCCACGTCCGTCTTTTCCCAGTCCGCCGGGGTAGTGTGGATCACATGCAGGGGCTTGCGGAAGCCGCGCTCGAAGCCCAGCGGCATCATGACCCCGGCGGAAAACAGGGCGGCAAAGAGGTAACGCTGCTTGAGCCCGTGCAGGTTGCCGTTCAATTCCTCGCACAGGCGCGGCGTGTCGTGGCTCTCGGGAAAGCTGATGGAGCGCGTGGTCTCGCGGATGAGGTTGTATTGCTCAATCAGCCACCAACTCTGGAAGTCCCACCATTTGGAGCTGTTGAAGACGTAATCAAAGCCGGCGCGCGCGGTGTCGAGTGTCTGGTCGGCAGAGCAACCGAGCGTTTCGGCGACAAAACAGGTGTGGGGATGCCGGGCCTGCACGTCGCGGATCAGCCGATGCCAGAAGTCGCGCGGGACCTGATAGGCAGCGTCGCAGCGAAACCCTTCAAAGCCAAGCGCCAGCAGATGCTCGACCACGCTCAGGCAATAGCGGTAGAGCCCTTCCGGATCGCGCGTGTGCCGGTGATCGAATTGGGCCAAGTCCTTCCAGACCACCTTCTCGCCGTTATGCTGGCAGAAGGAGTTGGCGATCTGCCCACCCGGCTCGCGAACAAACCATTCCGGGTGTTCGCGTGTCAGGCCGGAGTCAATCGCGCTGTGGTTGATGACCAGGTCAATCATCAGCTTCAAGCCCGCGGTACGGGCCTGCGCGATCATTTGCCGCACCTGAGCTTCGGGCGGCGCAGCGCTCTGCGGGTCCAGCAGCGCCGGGTTGAAGCGGAAGTAGTCGGCGATCGAGTAGAGGCTGCGCGAGGCGCCTGGCTGCTGAATCGGGTTGACGTACACCCAGTCGAAGCCCATCGCCGCGGCCCGGGTGAAGTGCTCGCTCCACCGGGGAAACGGCCCGGCCAGAAGCGGGAAAAGGTTATAGAGCGTCATGGATCCCGGCTCACTTCGCCGTCACCACCACGTAGTTGCGCTTGCCTTTGCGCAGAAGCAGGTGCTTGCCGAATAGCAAATCCTTGGCTGTGACCGCGCGCTGGAAACTCCCTTCGCGCTGGTTGTTCATGTAAACACCGCCGCCTTCGATATCCTTGCGCGCCTGGCCCTTGGAAGGGCAGAGGCCGCCGTGCACCAGGAGTTCGACGAGCGGCTTGCCCGCGCCGTCGAGTTCGGCGCTGCCGATTTCCTTCGTGGGCACCTCGCCCACGATCTCGTTGAAGGTGGTTTCCGAGACGCCGGCGAGGTCGCCGCCGAACAGGATCTCGCTGGCGCGCATCGCCTCGGCCGTGGCCGCCGGGCCGTGGAACAGGTCGGTGATGGCCCGGGCCAGCGCCTTGTGGGCAATGCGGGCGCCCGGGTTTTCGGCATGTTGCTTTTCCAGCGCGGCGATTTCGTCCTGGCTGAGGAAGGTGAAGTACTTCAGGTAACGGACCACGTCGCGGTCGTCGGTGCGAATCCAAAACTGGTAGAACCGGTAGACGCTGGTCCGGGCGGGGTCAAGCCACACGGCGCCGGCGGCGGTCTTGCCGAACTTGGAGCCATCGGCGTTGGTGATCAGCGGCAGGGTAAGGCCATAGACCGTGCGACCGAGCTTCTTGCGCGTGAGATCAATCCCCGCGGTGATGTTGCCCCATTGGTCGCTGCCGCCGATCTGCAGCTCGCAGTTGTGGTCCCGGCAAAGGACGAAGAAGTCGAACGCCTGGAGGAGCATGTAGCTGAACTCGGTGTAGCTGATGCCCGCCTCGCGGTCTTCCATGCGGGCGCGAACACTTTCCTTGGCGACCATCTGGTTGACGGAAAAGTGCTTGCCGATGTCGCGCAGAAAGTCGAGGAAGCTGATCGGGGCGGTCCAAGTGGAGTTGTCAAGCAGGCGGGCGGGATTGGCCGGCGTGTCGAAGTCGAGCAGGCGGCGGAGCTGCTGCTTCACCTTGGCGATGTTGTTGGCAAGGACTTCCTTCGTGAGCAGTTGCCGCTCCTGGGTCTTGCCGCTGGGATCGCCAATAGAGCCGGTGGCTCCGCCGGCCAGCGGCAGGGGATGGTGACCGTGGAGTTGAAACCGGCGCAGCGCCAGCAGGGGCACCAGGTGGCCGACATGCAGGCTGTCGGCGGTCGGGTCAAAGCCGCAATACACGGTGATCGGGCCGGCGCTGACGCGCCTGGCCAGTTCCGGTGCGTCCGTGCAGTCGGTCAGCAAACCGCGCCATTGGAGTTCATCCAGAATGTTCATCTGGCAGAGAGTAGCCGATTGCAGAACGATTTCCAGTCAGTTCACCACGTTCTGCGGTTTGCCCTGGAGGAAGGCACGGACGTTCTCGACCGCGATCTGCATCAGGCGCGCGCGGGCGGCGCGGGTGGCCCAGGCCAGGTGGGGCGTGATGATGCAGTTGCGGGCGGTGAACAGCGGATTGCCGGCGGGCGGAGGTTCGACGGCAAGAACATCCAAAGCGGCGCCGGCGAGCCGGCCGGAGTTCAGGGCCTCGGCCAAGGCCGGCTCGTCCACCAGCGGGCCGCGGCTGGTGTTGAGCAGGAGCGCGGTCGGCTTCATCAGCGCCAGGCGGCGGGCATTAACGAGGTTGGCGGTTTGCGGCGTGAGCGGACAATGCAGGCTCACAATGTCGCTTTGGCGGAACAGGGTGTCGGGCTCGACCAGGCAAACGAAGGGCGGAGCAGCCCCGGCAGCGGGGTCGCAGGCGAGCACCTTGAGCCCAAAGGCTGCGGCCAGGTCGGCCACCGCCCGGCCAATGCGGCCAAAGCCCACAATCCCGAGGGTGAGTCCCTCCAGCTCAATGAGCGGAAAATCCCAATAGCAGAAGTCGGTGTTGCGGGTCCAGCGGCCCTCGCGGACGGTCTGGGCGTGGTGGCCAACGTGGTGGGCCAGTTCGAGGAGCAGCGCGAAAGTCATTTGCGCCACGGACTTTGTGCCGTAGGTGGGCACATTGGTCACCGGGATGCCGCGAGCGCGGGCGGCAGCGAGGTCCACGACGTTGGTGCCGGTCGCGAGCACGCCGATATATTTGAGCCGGGGCAGCTTTGGCAGGTCGGCACCGGCGAGCAGGGTCTTGTTGGTCAGCAGGATTTCAGCCCCGGCGGCGCGAGGGAGCAGTTGGGCCGGCGGGGTCCGATCATAAACCTCGCAACGCCCGAGGGCTTTCAGTTCCGCCCAACTCAGGTCGCCCGGGTTCAAGGTGAATCCATCCAGAACAACGATTTGCATCCGGCTAGGAACGGCGTGGCATGGCCGTGGTAGATTCGAGGAAACCTTCGAGTTTGCATTTGCGGGTAGGGTGGCGGAGTTTGCGCAGGGCCTTGGCCTCGATCTGGCGGATGCGCTCGCGTGTCACCTCGTATTGGCGGCCGACCTCCTCAAGCGTGCGCGGAAAGCCGTCATTCAAGCCATAGCGGAGCTCCAGGATCCGGCGCTCGCGCTCGGTCAGGCCGTGCAGCACCTCGCCAAGCCTGCCCCGCAACAGGTTGAAGCTGGTGACCTCGCTGGGGTTCTCGGCCGTCTTGTCTTCGATCAGATCGCCGAAGTGCGTTTCATCGGCGTCGCCCACGGGCGACTGCATGGAGACGGGCTGCTGGGCCATCTTTAAGACCGCGCGGACGCGCTCGACCGACATCTCCATGGCGTCGGCCAGCTCCTCGGTGGTCGCCTCGTGCCCCAGCTCCTGCATGAGCAGTTTCTGGGCGCGCCAGAGCTTGTTGATGATCTCGATCATGTGGACCGGGATGCGGATGGTGCGGGCCTGGTCGGCGATGCAGCGGGTGATGGCCTGGCGAATCCACCAGGTGGCATAGGTGGAGAACTTGTAGCCGCGCCGGTACTCGAACTTCTCCACCCCCTTCATCAAGCCGACGTTGCCCTCCTGGATCAGGTCCAGGAAGGACTGGCCGCGGTTGGTGTATTTCTTGGCAATCGAAATGACCAGGCGCAAGTTGGCTTCGACCATCTGCCGTTTGGCTTCCTGCGCGCGGGCCGTGGCATGGCTCAACTGGCTGCAGGCCTTGAGGTACTCCGCGTGCGGCAGGCGCACAAACCGCTCGAGGGTGCGGAGCTTGGCCTTCTCGGACTGGATAACGGCCTGTTGGGCGACGGACTTGCGCTGCGCCTCCAGGGTCTCGATGGCCCGCAAGCCGGCCTGGATCTTGTCCCGGATGTTCTCGCTCACCAGCACCATCTCATCTATTACCTTCTGCTTGTAGCGAAACCGCGGAAAGCTGGCCTCGAGCTTCCGGTCGAACCGCCGGAGCTGATAGAGCAGACGCGCGCGTTTGGTCTTCTGCCTCGCCGTCTGCCAGGCGGCGAACTTTCCATCCGCCTGCCAATCCAGCGCGCGCACCCGCTTAATCAGCCGGCGCAAGCACTTCAGATGGCGGGGGCGATCGCCGGCGACTTTGTCCACGATGACGCGGTCGAACCGCTCCTTTGGCGGCACGGCGAGCAATTTATCGGCCAGCGCCAGGTATTCTTTGGCGGCGAAACCGAAACCATGCAGGATCCGGCATGCATCCTGTTCGGCAGCCTCGATGTGCTTGCAGATCTCGACTTCCTGCTCGCGCGTCAGCAACGGCACCCTGCCCATTTGGCGCAGGTACATCCGGACCGGGTCGTCCAGCAGGTCGTAGCGGCCCGTTTCATCCTGATCGTCCGCCTCGTTCTGCCGTCCGCGGTCCACCTCAGCGGCATCAATGATCTCAATCTCCAGCGCACGCAGTTTGGTAAGCACCTGATCCAGATCGGCCGGGGTGGCAATCTCGTCGGGCAGGGCATCGTTGAGATCGTCATGCGTCAGGTGGCCCTGTTCCTTGGCGAGGCGCAATAGGTCTTTGACCTTCTGGGTCAGGTCCAAGCCCGCCTGGCTCGTAATCGAACCCAGCGACTGCTGGGCGTCGGCCAGAGAAGCGCTTGGCCGGGACGCCTGGGCGCGTCGGGCCCGGCGCGGGCGACCTTGGCGCAGGCGGGCAGGCTGGACGATTGGGGTGACAGGCTTCGGTGCCAGAGCACGAACCCGTCTCCGGGTTCTTCGAGTTCGCTTTCCAGACTTCGCCTTCCGCATAATAGTGCACAACCCAATGCGTCGGTGGTTTCCAGGAACAGCCGGGGCCGCCACAAAGCAGCCGCTCCATCTTTCCCAAGCCCGACCGATCCGAAGGAGACCGGGGCGAAGCATACAGGTTCGCGGATATTCTCAAAGCACTAAACGCGCCGCGGAGCGCCCTCGCTCAAAAGAATTCCCCTTCTTCCAGGCAAGCGATTATCTTCGGCACCGATGATGACGAAGACCGCGACCGCGTCCGAACCCGCCGCGCACGATCCCTACGCCGTGCTGCGGAATCGGGACGTGGCGCTCTACCTCATCGGTCGCCTACTGGCTCGGCCCAGTGGTTTCCGTCGTCTCCGGCGGGATCGGCACCCTTCTGGTGGTGCTGGCGGTGGCCGCCCTCTGGCCTGATCTCCGGAAATACGGGCGGCTGGACGCCGGGTGAAGAGCGCCCAGCCTGCAAGAGTGGTTCTCCGCTATTTCAGCAAGCCGAGCGTCACCGCCACGGCTTCCTGCCGGGTGGAGAGAATCTGGCGCAGTTCGTCCTGGGCTTTCTCCAACTCGGCTTCCTTGGCTTTGCGGGCGGCTCTTAACGCGGCGAGTTTGGATTTGATCTCGGCTGCCGGGGCTTGGTTCTCGATTGCCTTGCGCAGGGCTTCCAACTCAGGACTGGCTTCGCGGCCTAACCCGCCGGGCCCACCGGGACCATTCCGCATCCCGCCCGATCTTTGGGCATTGCCTGAGGACTGGCCGGAGGCACCTGGAGCATCTCCCGGAGGCGGACCAAAGCTATCCGGCCCCCCCTGCCCGCCCTCGGGAGGAGGTCCGCCCGAACCACCTTGGCCGCCCCGGCCTCCCGGACCGCCGAATCCGCCCGGACCGCCGCCCGCGCCGGCACTTCGGCGGGCTTCCATGACTTTATCAATGCGCTCCGAGATGGCTTTCCATTCGACGTCATCTTTCACCTCGAGCTGCTCGCGCATACGCTCCGCCATGCGCTGGCGCATTTGCTGCGGATCAAAGTTCCCCGGCTGTGGACGATCCTGCGGCTGAGCATTGCCTGTTCCGACAACCAACCAGGCGGCCGTTCCCAGCGCGCCGGTCACGAATGATTTAATGTAGGTTCTCATACTGAAGGTCAGGATATACCAAGCCAGATTAAGGGAACATTAAGCAACTTGCCGGGAAGCCCGAATCATGGCGGCTCAGTTGGAGCAGGGTTACGCCCCCCCGGGAGCTGCCACCTGGCACACTCGGCGGATCTGATCCTTCCGGCAAGTCGGATTGCTTCTTGCTTTCATCTCACCCTGTATAGGTCCACAAAACGTGTTACTGGGGTAACAAGCCGTCCTTTCAATTCCAAGCCACGCCGAAGCCGGGCGAAAGCAGGTCAGGCGGCCCAGTCGGCGCAGAGGAGTTCGGCCTGGGCCAGAATGGTCTGGGTGGCCTGCTCCTGGCACCAGCGCACCGCCGTATTCTCACCGTATACACACCGTATCCTCACCGTAGTACCTCTGCAAACTTTGCAGAGGTACTACGGTGAGGATACGGTGAGGATACGGTGAGGTGAGCCAGTAGAGAGGGGGTATTGTCCGGGTCTGAGCCTGACCCGCATTCCGGGCCGCCCGGACCGGCCAATCCCGAAAGAATTGACGAATTCCTCGTTGGTGAGGGGGTGGCAGTGCCAGGAAACGCGCCGCTCAGCCGCCGCGCGCGCTCGGCCTGGGGCAGATCAGGCCGAGTTGCTCCCGCTCGACCCAGCCGCGGGTGCGGCTGGTGCGGATGAGGACATAATTGCCGCGGGCGCGGACCCAGCGGGCCGGCTCGCCGGCAGCCAGGCGCGTCACAGCCTGGGCTTCGAGCGTGGGCGTCAGGCGCAGGGGCGTGTCCTTTTGCAGGATAAAGCCGATTCGGGAGCGGGTGTGGACGCCGATTTGCGCGGGCACGCTGAGCAGGAAGACCATCAGCCCGAGGGCGGCGACGGCCTGGTGCCAGGTTGCCTTGCGCTGCCGCAGAATGCCGGGCAGGGTGGCCATGCCAACGGCCAGCCAGAAGCTGACCCCGGCGATCCAGGCCCACCAGTTGACGGGCAGCCAGGTGGAGACGACTTCATACCACGTCAGCTCGGGCGCTTCGAGCTGGGCGGTCTTGCGCGCGAAGCGGAGGTTCTGCCGCGCCGATTGGTTGAACGGATCCAGCCACAGGGCCTGTTCCCAGGCGAGGATGGCCGCGCCCGGCTGGCGGCTTTGCCACTCAGCGTTGCCGAGGTTCTGCAGCGCGCCGGAGGAAGGTTCAAGGGCGACGGATTCGCGAAAGGCCGCGGCAGCGCCGGGGTAGTCGCCTCCATGGTAAGCAGTCGCACCGGTCCGGAAAAGGGCATCCGCCGAAGCCGCGGAGAGGCTGCCCAGGGATGCCAGGAGGAGTATAGGAAGCAGAAATCCGAAGACCGAAGGCCGAAGACCGAAGGAAGACCGAAGGTCGAGGGCCGAAGTCCGAAAGGCGGGGCCCGAGGGGTGAGAGTCTCTCGGGCAAGCTTGTTCGCGCATGGAGACCCAGAGCCGGAGACGGAGAACATCCAACACCCAACATCCAACAACCAACATCCAACATTCAACATCCAAGATCCAAGATCCAACATCGGGCATCCAAGGGCCTTGCAGTGGGCGCGCATTGGATGTTGGGCGTTCGAGGTTGGATGTTGGATGTTGCTGGGATTCACGGCGAGGAGCGGGGGAGGGAGGATTCATAGTCTCGCCTCCAGTTGTTCGAGGACGCGCTCCAGGTCGGGCTGCAAGGGGAGCAATTCGGCGGCGCTGGCGCCGGCGGTGCTGAACGAGCTGGCATCGGTCACGGCGAAGAAGCGGCGCACGACCTCGCCGGCGCGGCCGGAGCGCTCGGGCTCGGGCAGCAGCGGCAGCACATCGCCGCCGACCAGCGCGCTGGGTTCCGCCGGGTAATGCGGGGCGCAGGCGGCGCGCATGGCGCTGACGGCCGCCGCGGCGAAACGGGGCGCATCCGCCGTCCGCGCCGCCTGGCGCAGGATGCGCCGCTGGCGGCGCAGCGCGCGCCGGGCGCGCCGGCGCAGGACCACGTCCGGGTGCGCTGCCAGGTAACGGCGGCGGCGGTCCCAGCTCAGCAGCCCGAGGAAGACGGCCGCCGGGGCCAGGTGCGCCAGGGGAAACCACGCCTGCTGTTGCGGCGGCACCAGGCTCGCCGCCGTCCGGCCGGGCGTGGCGGCCAGGCCGCTGAGGACAAGCTCGGGCTCCGGTTGACCGCCCAGCGAGCCGGCTTGCACCAGGCTGGCGAAGTCGCCCCGAATCGCGCCGGGGGTGATAATGACGGGGACCGGGGGGATCGTGAGGTCAGCGTAACGGCCGGCCCTGGGATCGTAGCAACTGAAAGGGATGGGAGGCGTGGTCTGCGCGGCTTCGTTGAGCGGGACCAGGGTGAAGGTGAAGGTCACCACGCCCTGGGGCTCGTTCGGCGGCGACGCGACGGGTTGGGCGGGCGCGAAGTCGGCGGAGCCGAAAACCTGCCAGTCGCGCGCCCGGGGCGCCGGCGGGGGAACCAGCCGGGCCAGCGGGGCGTCGCCGCGGTTGGTGATGGTCACGGTGAGCTTGACCGGGTCGCCGACGCGCAGGACATTGGTGACCAGGCAAGGCGGGCCGACGTCGAAGCGGCCGATGGCGCCGGTGAAGCCCGGCAATTCGCCTTCGCGCGGCAGGGGCCGCACATCCAGTTCGATCGGTTCGGATTCGAGCAGCGTATATTGGGGCGGACCGCCCGGGATGGTAACCTGGCCGCTGATCACAATCGGGCCGGAGAAACGGTTGCCCGCCGTGAACCCTTGCCCGAGGACAGAGAGCTTGCCGGTAGTGAGCGGCGTGAGGGTGGTCTCGTAGATGAAGACGGGCACGTTGGCCCCGTGGTGCGGCATCATTTCGAAGCGCTGACGGGGAGCGGCGAGGTCCACCAGGAAGCCCTGTCCGCTGAATTGCGGCTGGCCCAGGCCCTGCACCACGCCCCCGGCCGCCGCCGGCAGGAGCAAGCGAGCCGTCACCGCCTGGCCGACGAACAGGTTCGTGGCAGGCAGGTCGAGAATGAGCTGCGCGGCGGGCGACGCCACGGCGGGCGGCGCGGCGACGACCGTCAGGCGCGCCGCCGGCACAGTGACCGGTTTGCCGTCCACCTTGACCACGAACGCCGGCACGGTGAAGGAGCCGGTGCTGGCGGCGCGGACGCGGGTGTTGAAGGCGGCGCGGGGCTCGAAATGGGCACCGATGATCTGCAGCAGTTGGCCGTGGGCGCCGGGGCGCAGTTCGAGCTGGGGCGGGCCCGCGAGGTTGGTGGGCCATTCGATGGACTCTTCAAGGGCATTGAAGGCAACGCGGAGGAAGGACTGCTGGCCCGGGCGGACAATCGGCGGGTCGAAGGCGGCGGTGGCCGTGGTCACCGCCGGAACCTCGAGCTTGGGCTGCGAGATCATGAGGGACATCAGCGGGTCACGCGGCGGAGCGCCGGTGGGCTGGGCAGAGACAGCCGCGCAGAACATCCAACATCCAACCAGCAACCTCGAACATCCAAAGGCTATGCGGGGGGCGTTCATTGGATGTGGGACGTTCGATGTTGGTGGTTGGATGTTTCCGAGGCACATGAGCGCATTTGAGGCGGCGACTACCAGGTGGGCCGCGAGCGATCGCGCGGTTCGGCGGCAGGGCCTTGACCCATGGGCAGCCGGCGTTCGGTATCGAGCTTGTACGCATCGAGGAGCCAGCCCGCTTGTTCCGGGGACAACTGCATTTCCTGGCCATCCTTCGAAGGGCCTTCCTCCTGGCCCGGTTTGGGCCCCAGGGGTTGTTCCTCTTCCTCCTCCTCGTCGCCCTCCGCGCCGGGCGGCATGTTGGGAGCGGGGATGCGGCCCTTGAGCTTCTTCATCGCCTCGCCCAGTTGCTGCTGCTTGCCGTCCATGCCGTTGCAGCACTGCTGCAGCTCGCGCAGGCTGTCCACGAGCCGGGCGATGCAGCGATCCACAACGTCGGCATTGTGCCGGGCGTCGGCGTCGGCGGGGTTCAGCTCGGCGGCGCTTTTGAAATCGCCCGCGGCGCGCTCCCAGCGGGCCAGGACCGCGCCATGCGCCTTGAGGGCGCGCTGGACCGCCTGGGTGGCGGCCCGCAGCTCCTTGCGCGCGCCGCGGCCGCGCAGGTAGGCGGCGACCAAGCGCTGCACGTCGTTGCCGGCCAGCGCCTCGTCCGCCTGGCCGATGGCGGCGTCAGCCTGCGCGGTGGCCGATTGGCCGCGAGTGACGGCGGGCTTGGCGGCGGGGCTCTTCTTCAGTTGCTCGACGCCCTGCCCGAACCGGACGAGGCCGAGGTTGTACAAGGCGGGCGGCTGGAGGCGTTCGTTCTGGCTGGCGAGGGCGGTCTCCAGCGAAGTCTCCGCCTCGCGCAGCTTGCCCGCGCCCAACTGCCGCGTGCCGGCATTGAAGAACTCCCGCGGGGTGGCGGGCGGCGGCGATTCGGAGGCAGCCAGAGCCGTCAGGGCCAATGTGACCAGGAGACAGGAAGCGCTGGGGCGTAGTGCGTGATGCGTGGGGCGTGGGGCGTGGTCTCCGGGCTGCGGGGCGAAGGTGGTTGTCAAAGACGGCTTCATACACCGGTCAGGAGACACTGTCGCGCAGGCGGCGCCGGGTGCCAATCAAAGATTCGGCCACGAGCAGGACCAGCACGCCCGCGAGCGGCCAGTGAAAGCGATCCACACCCAGTTTGCGCGCCGGGGCCGAACCGGGGCCGAAGCTGGCCGAGTCGAGCGCGAGCCGGACTTTGGCCAGGCCTTCGCCCAGCGGGCCGAGCGGGTAGTAGGCGCCATGAGTCGCCTGGGCGATGCCGCGCAGAGTCGCTTCGTCGAGCCGGCTGCGGACGAATTCGCCGCGGCTGTCGCGCTCGAGGTCCGGCTTGCCTTGCTCGTTCAGGACTTGAATCTCCGTGCCTGCCGCGGTGCCGACGCCCAGCGTAAAGACCACGAGCCCTTGCTTCGCCAGCGTTTGGGCAGCGCGGACGCCGCCCTTTTCGAGGTCCTCGCCGTCGCTGAAGAGCACGCACAGCTTGGGCCGCTGGGTCTTGTCCATGGCGCGGCAAGCTTCGTCGAGCGCGCGGCCGAGGTCCGTGCCGGGCACCGGGATGGTCTTGTCGTCAATGGCCGTGAGCGCGTCCTGGAAGGCGCCGTAGTCGAAGGTCAAGGGGCATTGGAGGAAGGCCTGGCCAGCGCAAGCGACGAGCCCGACGCGGCCATGCCCGCGGTGTTGCACGTAGTCGAGGATGGCCAGCTTGGCGCGCTGCAAGCGGCTGGGGGCGACGTCGCCCGCCAGCATGCTGCGCGAGCAGTCGAGGATGAAGAGGGTGTCCTGGCCGTAGAGGTGGCTGATCTCGGCTTGCTCCCCCCACTGGGGCCGCGCCAGGGCGAGGCCGGCGCCCGCCACGGCCAGGAGGAGCAAAGCGTGCTTGAGCGCGCGGCGGGCGGGGCTGTGGGAGCGGGTCAGCTCGGCGACGAACTCCGGGGCGGCGAGCTGCGCGAGCTGCCGGCGCCGCGCCCAAGCCGAGTAGCGTTGGAGGGCGGCCAGCAGCAGCGGGGCCAGCACGGCCAGCCAGAGCCAGCGCGGCTCGGCGAAATGCGGGTTGCTGAAGTCCATCACGGTATCCTCCGCAGGCGCGTGTTGGCCAGGATCAGCTCCAGGGCCAGCAGGCCACAGGCCGCCAGCAGGGGCCAATGGTAGAGCGGCCGGTAGGTGGTGAAGCGCCGGAGCTTGATCTCGGTCTTCTCCAGGTGGTCAATCTCGTTGTAGATGCGCTGCAGCTCGCGGCGGTTGGTGGCGCGGTAGAACTTGCCGCGGGAGAGCGCGGACATCTTGCCCAGGACATCATAGTTGGCGGGCTGCAAGGTCATGCCCGGCCGGATGTTGCCGTTGGCGTCCAGCTCCAGCTTGCCGGTGCTCGGGTCGAACAGCGGCAACATGCAGGGCTGCTCAATGCCGATGCCGATGGTATAGACTTTCACGCCCAGCGCGGCGGCGAGCTGCGCGGCGGGCACGGGATCAATCTCGCCCTTGTTGTTATCCCCATCGGTCAGGAGAATGATGATGCGGCTTTTGCTGTCCTTGAGGCTCTTGAGGCGCTTGGCGCCGGCGGCGGTGGCGTCGCCGATGGCGGTGCCCAGGTCGCGGATGAGGCCCACGTGCAGGCGGTGGAGGTTCTCGATGAGCCAGTGGTGGTTGAGCGTCAGCGGGCTGGCGAGATACGGCACGGCGGAGAAGACGATCAGCCCCAGGCGGTCGTTGGCGCGTTTGCGGATGAAGTCCTCGAGCACTTGCGAGGCGATGTCGAAACGCGAGACCCGCTCGCTCGGGGCGCCCATGTCCAGCGCCATCATGGACCACGACAGATCGAGCACGAGCAGGATGTCAACGCCGCTGGCCTGGGTCTCGGTGTGGTCGTTAGCGAAGCGGGGGCCGGCCAGGGCGACGATGCACAAGGCGACGGTGAGGAGGCGCAAGAAGACGAGCAGGCGGCCGGCGGCGGCGCGCGCCGTGGCGCCGGCGGCGCGGGCGATGTCGGCGCTGGGGAAGCGCAAGGCGGCGAGCTTGCCGCTGCGCCCGCGCAGGAAGGCGTAGATCGGCAGCAGGGCCAGCAGGCCGAGCAGCCAGGGATATTGGAATTCCAGGTTGCCGGTCATGGGCTCAGGTCGCGGCTTTGCCGGTGGCGGGCTGGGCTTGAGCGGCTTGGCGCAACTGGGCGCGGCGAGCATCCGCCAACTCGATAAGCTTCAGCGCTTGCGGCACTGCGCTGAGCGGCGGGGCGGGCGCCGGCGGGGAGAACTTGCGCTGGTCACACTGGCGCAGGAAGTCGCTGAGCGCTCCCGCGAGCTCGGGGCCGATGGGGGCATGGCTGGCCATAGCGCGGCAGAATTCAGCCGTCGTCAGCTCTTCGGGCGGCAGCTCGAAGGCCGCGGTGACATAATGACGCAGCACTTGCGAGACGCGGCTCAGCAGCCGGCCGTCTTCCGGCTGCCGGCGCAGGTGTTCGAGCGCCTGGCGGGCTTGCACCTCCGGCGGCACGCTGAGCGGCGGCCGGGGGCGCAGGAGATACCAGGCGGCCACGCCCGCCAGCGCCAGCACGAGCACCCCGGACGCGATGACGCCGAAGCCGTACTGCTCCCAGAAGGCCGGCGGCAGCTCGGCATGGGGCGGGCGCAGGGGCGGGATATCCTCCAGGCCCGGAGTGTTGGTGGCGGCGGCGAGGACAGGGAATGAAGAATGAAGAATGAAGAACGAAGAATAGAGAAGGACCAGGGAACGGGAACGAAGACCAGATAGAGACAGGCGGTGGGGTGCGGCCAGCACCTTCTTCCTTCTTCCTTCTTCCTTCTTCATTCCCATCTTCACCCTCTTCTCCTTCCGCGGCGGGTTTCGAAGAAGGCTTGCAGCGTTTGCGCAAAGGACTCGGCGGTGCTGAAGCGCAGCGTGTCCACTCCGGCGCGGCGCAGGGCGCGGTCCAGGTCCGCGAGGCGCTCCGCGTTGGTATCGGCGAACTTCGCACGGACGGTAGCGCGGCTGGAGTCCAGCTCCAGCAGTTCCCCGGTCTCGGCGTCCTCGATCGTCAGCAACCCGGCGGCGGGCAGAGTGCTTTCGCGCGGGTCATGCAGGTGGACGCAAACCAGGTCGTGGCGGGCGTTGGTGAGGCCGATTTCCTGCAAGGTATCGCGACCCGTGCCGGGCAGGGCGACGGCGGGGCCGAAGCTGTGCAGGAAATCGGTGAGCAGGAACACAATCGAGCGGCGGTGCAGGACGCGGTTCAGGAAGGCGAGCACGCCGGGGATGTGGGTGCCGCGGTGCCGGGGCTCGAAGGAGAGCATCTCGCGGATGAGGCGCAGGATATGGCGCCGCCCTTTGCGCGGGGGCAGGAACAGCTCAACCTGGTCGGTGAACAGCAGCAACGCGACCTTGTCGCTGCTGCGCGCGGCGGAGATGGCCAGCGTGCCGGCGATCTCGGCGGCAAACTGGCGTTTGGTGCGGCGCAGGGAGCCAAACGCCGAGGAGGCCGAGATGTCCACGGCCAGCACCATCGCCAGCTCGCGCTCCTCGCGGTAGCGCTTCACGAACGGGCGGCCCATGCGATAGGTGACGTTCCAGTCAATGTCGCGGACCTCGTCGCCGGGGATGTACTCGCGCAGCTCCTCGAAGTCCATGCCGCGGCCTTTGAAGTGGCTGAGATAGGCCCCCACCATTGTGTCGTTCACGAGGCGGTTGGTGCGCACCTCTACGCGGCGGACGCTTTCAAGCAGTTCGGAGATGGTCATGTCTGCAAACGTCCGAAATCCGAAGGCCGAAGCCCGAAGCCCGAAAGAATGCCGAAGGCCGTAATCCGAGGCCTGAAACACCAGACCGCAGGAGCCAGCAGTGCCCTACCGCTTTCGGACTTTGGGTTTCGGCCTTCCTTCGGGCTTCGGATTTCGGGCTTCGGCTTTCCTCTCATGGCACGGGCACGGCGTTGAAGATCTTCTTGATGATGGCATCGGTGGTCACGGCTTGCGCCTCGGCCTCGTAGGTGAGGATGATCCGGTGCCGCAACACGTCGGGGCCGATGCTCTTGACGTCCTCGGGGGTGACATAGGCGCGGCCTTGCAGCAGCGCCCAGGCTTTGGCCGCGAGCGTGAGGTAGATGGTCGCCCGCGGCGAGGCGCCGAACTGGATGAAATGCTTCAGGTCGAGCTGGTATTGCTCCGGCTTGCGGGTGGCGAACACCAGGTGCACCACGTAATCCCGCACCTTCTCGTCCACGTGGATCTGATCCACCAGCTTGCGCGTCTGGAAGATTTCCTCCAGCGGGATGACCGGCTGCACTTGCGTCTCGGGCGCGGTGAAGGCCATGCGGTCAAGGATCTTGCGCTCCTCCGCGAAGGACGGGTAATCGAGCAGCACCTTGAACATGAACCGGTCCACCTGCGCTTCGGGGAGCGGGTAGGTGCCTTCCTGGTCAATCGGGTTTTCGGTCGCCAGCACGAGGAAGGGCGTCGGCAGCGGCATGGTTTCGCCGCCCAGCGTCACCTGCCGCTCCTGCATGGTTTCGAGCAGGGCCGATTGCACCTTGGCGGGAGCGCGGTTGATTTCGTCGGCGAGGACGAAATTGGCGAACACCGGGCCTTTGGTGGCGTGATACTTGCCATCCTGGGGATTGTAAATCAGCGTGCCGATGATGTCGGCCGGCAGCAGGTCGGGCGTGAACTGGATGCGATGGAAGGAGGCGTGTATGGCGGCGGCCAGCGTGCGGACGGACATCGTCTTGGCGAGGCCGGGCACGCCTTCAAGCAGGACGTGGCCGTTGGCCAGCAAGCCGACCAGCAGCCGGTCCACCAGTTGCTCCTGGCCGACAATGACCCGGCCAATCTCCTCGCGCAGCTGGCGAATCCACCCGGCCGTCGCTTGCACCTGCTCGTTCAAAGGTGTGCTCATGATGGCTTGAATCTAGGCAAGGAAGCCCGAGGACTCAAGTTCTCTGCGCAGAAGCAGGCGCCGGACTGAATGAAACGCGCAGGCCTTGTATCAAATGAGTGTAACCGTATCCCGATGCGCTGGCACGCCGCCCGAGCCGCCTTGCCGGGTTGACCGCCGCACCGGCTTGCCCCACTCTGCAGATGCGTCGAGCATGAGCAGCGATATTACAATTGTTCCGTTGTCCCGCAGCCCGCGGGATGTGATGCGGTTTCTCAAGGTCAGCTACGGTATCTATGACGGCGATCCGAACTGGGTTGCGCCGCTGCTGATGGACCTGAAGAAGGTGTTCACCGATGCCAACCCGCTATTCGAGCACGCCGTGATGCAGCTTTGGGTGGCGACGCGGGGCGGGCGGGACGTGGGCCGCATCGCCGGCATCATTGATCATAACCACAACCGCGTCACCAGGGACCCGGCGGCCTTCTTCGGCTTCTTCGAGACGGTGGAGGACGCCGCGGTGAGCCGCCGGTTGTTCGAGACGGTGACCGGCTGGACGCGGCAGGCGGGCTTGCAGCGCCTGCTGGGACCGATGAACCCGACCACCAATGATGAGTGCGGCTTGCTGGTCGAAGGGTTCGATTCGCCGCCGGTCTTCATGATGACCTACAACCCGCGCTACTACGTGCCGCTGGTAGAGGCCGCGGGCTTTCGCAAGACCAAGGACCTGCTGGCGTTCCACATGGACCTGGCGAAGATCCCCATGGACCGCCTGGGCCGTATTGCCGGCAAGATCAAGGCGCGCAATCCCGAGCTCGTCTTCCGGGCCGTAAAGCGGAAGACGTTGCAGCAGGACTTGGTCAAGGTGAAGGAAGTCTATAACGCCGCGTGGGAGGACAACTGGGGCTTCGTGCCGATGACGGACGCCGAGGTGGACTTCATGGCCGCGCGTCTCAAGCCGCTGCTGATGGAGGGGCTGGTCTGGCTGGCCGAGGCGGGCAGCGAGCCGGTCGGCTTCCTGCTGGCGTTGCCGGACTACAACGTGGCGCTCCAGCCGTTGCAGGGACGGTTGCTCACGCCGAAGCTGCTGGGGTTCATTCCCTACCTGCTGGGCTGGAAATGCCCGCCGCGGACGCGGGTCATCACGCTGGGCATGAAAGAGAAATACCGCTCCAAAGGGCTGGAGTCGGCCCTGCTGATCGAGGGGCTCAAGGTGGGCATCGCCGCGGGCGTGACCGAGTCCGAAGCGTCGTGGATCCTGGAGGACAATTTGCAGATGTGCCGGGTGCTGGAGGCCATCGGCGGGCGCGTGTATAAGACCTACCGGCTTTACGAGCGGCCGGTCTGAGGGTGGGGCGCCCCGGCGGCACGGCGCGCTTTGCCCCTTGAACTTCGCGGACAGGCTTCCTATTGTCGGCGCATGAAACGAATTTCCTTTCTGTTAGTGGCACTGGCGCTGTGCGCGCCTCCCGTTTTGCGGGCGCAGGACGCAGCGACGGAAGAGCGTCTGAACAAGCTGAGCGGTCGCATCGAGGACCTGACGGCGGGGCAGGAGGTGTTGAAGAAGCAACTGGCCGACCTGGCCAAGGACCTTGAGGCGCTGCGCGAGCAGTCGGCCAAGCCCAATACCAGCAATGCCCGGCAGGAGGACTTGAACCGCCTAGCCGAGGCCGTGAAGGAAGTGGACCGCAAGCGGCTGGACGACGCCGAAAAGACGCACGCGGAACTGCTGAAGCTGCGCCAGGTGCTGGAGGCGCCGGTGAAGCCGTCCCAAAAGCCCGTGCGCATCAAGCCACCGAAGGATACTCCTGCCACCTCGGGCGCGGCGGTGCCCGACAAGGGCTTTGAATACGTCGTCAAGTCCGGCGACACGCTGGATGCCATCGTGCAGGCTTACCGGGAAAAGAACATCAAGGTCACCGTAAGCCAGATTGTGGCCGCCAACCCCGGACTCAAGCCGGAGCGTTTGAAGGTGGGGCAGAAGGTTTTTATTCCCGCGCCCTAGCCGGGAGCGGCTGAGCGCGCCCCCTCTGGCGCCTCAACTCCAGCCGGCCATCAGCCCGATCGCGATCAGGACGGCGAGGCCGATCCGGTACCAGCCGAAGGCGGTGAACGTGTGCGTCTGCACGTAACGCAGCAGCCATTTCACCGCGATGAAGGAGACGACGGCGGAGACGAGGAAGCCGAGCAGCACCATGCCCCAATGTTCCGCCGTCGCGCCGGGCGGCGGGTGATGCAGCGCCTTGAAGATTTTCAAGCCGCCCGCCGCCAGCATGGTCGGGATGCCGACGAGGAAGCAGAACTCGGTGGCCGCGGGCCGCGCCAGGCCGAGCAGCAGGCAAAGCAGGATGGTGGTGCCCGAGCGGGAAGCGCCGGGGAAGATGGCCGCCAGAATCTGGCCGAGCCCGACGGCGATGGCCATGGTCCAGGTTACCTGGTCATTGAGCGTCCGGCCACGCAGCCAGGCTTCGACGGCGACGAAGCCGATGCCGCCGATCAGCAGCGCCCAGGCTACCGGGATGAGCTGCTCGGGGAGTTTGAACCCGCGCTTTTCGAGGATGAAACCCAAGCCACCGGTCAGCACGAAGGCCAGCGCCAGCTTCGCCGCGTAGGCCTGCGTCGCCGGCTCGCGCCAGCGGAAGAGGAACTGGTGGAAGCGCCGATGAAAGAGAGGGATTACCGCCAGCACGGCACCGGATTGGATGACGATATTAAAGAGGTCGCTCTGGCGGATATGCAGCCAGCGCTCAACCACCAGTAGATGGCCGGTGGAGGAAATCGGCAGGAACTCGGTGATCCCTTCGATAATCCCGAGCAGAATAACCGCAATCCAGTCTGGCATTGCTGGGTTAGACGCTAAATGTCGGCCAAAGACAAGCCTGAAATGCCGGGGCTATTTCTTCTTCTTGCCGAAGACGCCGCCGATGCCGGACTTGGACGCTTCGCCGCGCTGGCGGACCTTGAGCTGGCCGAGAATGGCGTGCCAGCCGATGTAGATCCGGTGCCACTGGCTTTCCAGGTTGCGGAGCGCGCCTTCATTCAGATCGCTGAGGGAGCGCAAGGATGGGGCATCCGTGATCAGGGCGTGGATTTCCTCCCGGGTTGGGGAAGGCACTTCGACTGCCGCCAGGATGAGTTCCAGTTGCTGGATCAGGACGCTCTTGGTTTCGAGGAACTGGCTGTCCTCTTCCTGGCTGAATTTCTTGCCGCGCGCCAGGTTGACGAAGTTGTTGAACTGCTTCCAGCATTCAATGTAGTTCTCCACCTGGTCAACGAGTTCGTCCAATTTTTGATTGCTCATAGGCTGGTAAGATTAGCTTTGGCTCATCGGTGAGGAGGGCGCTTTGGGGGAAAGAAAGATGATGGCGCCGCCCCGCAATTCGCGGGCGGTAATCTTCAGGCTCGGATAGTGGATGATCAACTCGGCGAGGGGCAATTGCGCCGCGGCGGCGTCATTGAATACAGCGCGGACCTGCTGGGCGATATCTTTAACAACGCTGGCCGGAAAGCTCGAAGGCAGGGTGCCCATGAGCACCGCGCCCTCGCGGTCCACGGTGAAACTGCCCGACGGCAGACGCAACAAGGTGGGCGCGGGTCTGGCAAAGAGACTCAAGAGACCCATAGCGCCAACACTTTCTTCATCCGGTCCCGGACTTCGTCCGGGGCCAGCGTATGCCTCCAGCCAATGCAGTAATCCGTTTGCTCCTGGCCGGCCAGCGTGACATGACGTTGCGGGCCAAAGCCCTCGAGCCGTTCCAGGGCTCCCGCGCCCAGCCGATCCCCCAGCGAGCGGAATCGTTCAAGGCTCTGGCGCGCCCAGGCCGCCATGCGTTCGGGATTCTCCAGGCCGCGGGCCATCTGGCCGCCAGCCGGGTCGGCGTTGAGCATCAGCGCAAACTCGACGCCTTCGATCTGCGACACCTGCGCGAGCGGCGAAGCGGGGATTTGCAGCGCCCCGTCTGGGGTGACGCCGCCGCGCAGTTCATCCAGCGCCTGGGCGGATTCCAGGAGCAGCGCATTGTAGGGCTTGAGAATCTTCCGGGGCCGGCCGGGCTCGTCCGGCAGCGTTTCGAAGTTGCCAGCTCTCCAGGAAAGAATCTTCTGAAAGGCCGGCTCCCCGTCCAAGTCGGCCGCCTCGGCATCAATCAGTTCGCCAGCCTGGATCCAGATCTTCCCGCTGAGCGGGCCGTTGGTGATGCGCAGCACGGCGGAGCTCTGCGAAATGCATTCCAACTGGATGATATCCATGAGGCTCTTGTGTTGGACGCCGCGGAAGCCGGCTTCGGTCTCGCGCCCGAGGAGCGACTCGATGCATTCCAGGAACATCTTGGTCTCCTGCTCGGTGGCCGGCTTATGCCAGAAGAGGTCCACCCCCAAGGCGTAGGCGCGGGAACGGTACTGCTCGTCCACTTCGGCGGTCAGGGCCACCGTGCGCATTTCCGGATACTTGCGCCGCACAATTGCCAGCACCTGCAAGCCGTCCATCATTGGCATCTTCAGATCGCAAATCAGCAACTGGAACGGCTCGGCTTCCAGCATCGCCAGCGTGCGCGCGCCCGAGGCAGACATGTGAATCTCCGGCCGGCTGGGCAACTGCGCCAGAATTGCCTGGTACATATCCAGCAAGTCCGGATCATCGTCCGTCAGCAGAATCTTTGGGCGTCTTTCCATTACTTCCTGCGTTAATCGCTATGCCGCCATGGGCGCAAACTCAAGCCTGAAAACCAGGTGTATTTGCCCGCATACGCAGCAAGGGTTATTCCCCATTGGGGCGAATGGTGAAGATTTATGGAATTGCGCGCTTCGTGCCCGAGATACAAAGGGTTGCGCCGGTGAAAGCGAACCCGAAACGCCCGCCAGCCGCCCCAATGCACGCAGCAATGGGACAACTCGTCCAGTGATGAGACAAGTCTCGCTAGCGGTTACCTGGCGAGGGCGGCACCCCCGCGGTCGAACTCACTCCCCCACTACAGGCAAAGCGCGGTCCCCGTTCGGTTATGCCGGTCATGGCACAAATCCTGCGCAAAACGGCACCAGAAGCAGTTCAACCGCAACAAGACAATGAATCGTACGCAAACGAGCGCTCGGGGCGACCTGTCGCCCGACATACTTTGGCCACGGACCGGTATCACGCCGGCGCGCGAGCCTTTGAACGCCTCGATTTGCGCCAGGGTTGAAATAATCTCCAAGACACCAGCGCGCTGACTCACTCGATGAACTTCAACATTCTTAGCCCTCTGCGGAGACTTTTCCGGAACCCGCCGGCGGTCAGCCCCGCCCCCACGGCTGAACTGAGGCCGGCGCCGACGGCTGCTTCGACAGCGGCTCCAGCGGCCAGCCGCAGTATTGTTATGGCTCGCCAAACCGAGGCGGCCCCGTCTCCAAGAAGTCCCAACTATCACAACGGCAAGGGTGTCGAGTTGCCCCTGCAGGCCGTCGTGGCCGCGCTGCCCCTGGAATTGCAGCCCCGGCTCATGCAGACGAATGTAGGTGCGCTGACTTTCTCGATCCCGCTGGAGAAGATTCTGGCTCAACTGTCGAGCGGGATGGTGCAAATCTCTTTCGGCGAACTACGCCAGGCTGTGCCCGACCTGTTCACCCGGGAAGACGACCGGGATCGCGTGATGATACCGCTGCCCCTGGGCGAGATTCTGTCCCGGCTAAATCCAGCGCTGATCACCCGCCGGCGCGTGCAAAAGCAGGTGGAAGTACCGGCGGATATCGCCAGCCCCTTCGACCCGCGCAGCCAGAGCGTAATCTTCTCAGTCGGTCCGGCGAAGCCCCCCAGTGTCTCGGCACCGGGCTCGGCGCGGACCACGCGCCCGGTTGCGGCGCCCGCTGCCGGACCGATGGCGCCGCCAGCCCGCAGCGGGATTACATTTGCGCCCGCACCCACACCGCCGACGGCGCAACCGCCCGTCGTGCCCGCGATGATGACCGCCGCCCAGACGCTGCACGAACCGAACAGCCGACCGGCGCCTGCCGCGGCGACTCCGGCGGCTGCGCCCGACCGTAGCACCGCCGACTCCAGCCCGCTGTTGGTCGGCGTGACCTCGCTGGCCGAAGGTTGGCCCGAAGCCGTCCGCCAGGAACTCGTGCAACTTAACCTGGTGGACGCCAAGGTGATGCTGCCGGCCGAAGTCGTCGAGCGCGCCCTCAAACAAGGCCGTGTCGCCTTTACCTGGAAGACCTTGCGCTCTTGGATCAAGCCGGCGCCTTTGCCGAGCGTCTCCGCTCATGACAGCACCGTGCTGGAGCTGCCGTTGAAGGTGGTCGCCCCGCTCTTCCTGGCCCGGCAGAAAGAGGCGGCCTCTGCGCAAAGAAGGGTCGCCATTGATGACGATATTCCCGATCTGTTCTTCGGCTTCCCCAAGCCGGCGGCCGGCAGCACCCTGGTGACCTCCGCCGCCAGCACCGCACCCGCCAAGCAGGAGGATACAAACTACTATGTTTGGGACGATACCTCCGACACCGCACGGATCCGAGCGAGCGAGGCGGGGCACGGCCCCACCCCGGGCACCAAATTTGTCGCCAAGTACGCCACCCCGAACGAAGTGGTCTCCCGCGCGGCGGCGCTGGACGGGGTAGCGGGGGTGCTCATTGCCCTGCCCGACGGCTTGATGGTCGCCAGCCGGCTGGCACCCGAGATCAATGGCGACACCCTCGCCGCTTTCCTGCCCCAGATCTTCGGCAAAGTCTCCCAATGCACCAAGGAACTGCGGATGGGCGAGCTCAACAATGTCAACTTTACCGTCGGCAATGTCCCCTGGAAGATTTTCCGCGTGAACGCCATCTTCTTTGCGGCCTTCGGCCGCACCGGCGAACCGCTGCCCACGGCACAACTGGCAGCCCTCGCCGCCGAACTTGACCACAAACCCAAATAACTTTATGGCCATCATCAATCAAGCTACCAAAGAACTGCAGGTTAAGATCGTCTATTACGGCCCTGCCATGGGGGGCAAGACTACCAACCTGGTCCAGGTCCACGACCACGTCCAGACCGCCGCCGGGAACAAGGGCAAACTCGTCTCGCTGGCCACCAGCTCCGACCGCACCCTCTTCTTCGACTTCCTGCCCATCGAGGCCATGTCCATCAAGGGCTTCAAGACCAAGTTCCAGCTCTACACCGTTCCCGGCCAGGTCATCTACAACACCACCCGCCAGCTCGTCCTGCGCGGTGTGGATGGCATCGTCTTCGTCGCCGACTCGCAGTATGAGAAGATGGCTGAGAATGTGGAAAGCTTCGCCAACCTGGAAGACAACCTCAAGACCCTGCGGCTCAAGCTCCCCGAGATTCCCTACGTCCTCCAGTACAACAAGCGCGACCTCCCGAATGTCGCGCCGGTGGAGTATATGGAGTTTCTGCTGAACAACCGCGACATCCAAGTGCCTTCCTTTACCGCCACGGCGCACAAGTGCGAAGGCGTCTTTGAAGCCCTCAACATGATCACCCGCATGTTGCTCCACAAGTTCATCAGCCAGCAAGCTCCACAGTACGCATGACATGGCCTCCCTACCCCAACTCATCGAGGAAGACATCGAACGCCTCGGGGCCGAGCTGCGCGAATTGCTCGAGAAGAGCGACGCCACCACCGCGCTGATCATTGACAAGGGCGGCTTCCTCATTACCAGCCAGGGGGACGAGCGGCAGTTCGACCTTACCACCATCGCCGCGCTGGCTTCCGGCGCCTACATGGCCAACCAGACCATCGCCGGCCTGGTTCACGAAACCAACTTCAACAGCGTCTACCAGCAAGGCGAGAAGTTCAGCATGCTCGTTGCCTGCGTGGATGAGAACTGCCTGCTGCTCGTGGTCTTCAAAGCCCAGGTGAGCGTCGGCGCCGTCAAATATTTCGCCGCCCCCGCCGTCAAGCGCATCGCTCTCCAGCTTCAGATCGCCCAGGAGCGCAACCCGGGCGCCGGCCTCGATTTGTCCGAACTCAACCTTGCCGACCCCAGCGAAGTCTTCAAGCGCAAGATCTGACCGGGGCCAATCCCGCACAGTCGCGCCCGGCAAAAACCACCTTTACAAGCCCTCATTTGTTTGCCAGTCTGCGGGCCATGTTAAAGAAATCTCTGCCGGTATTGCTTCTGTCGCTGCTGCTGGCCGGTTGTGCCAGCCAGCTCACGAATCTCACGCCCCTCGAGCAGAAACGCAACCCCAACAACCTCTACCCGGTCGAAGTCTCCTTGAATAGCCGCCAGCAAACGCTGCGATGGCAAAGCATCCAGCCCCAGATCCTGGTCGGCAGGGAGGTCTGCCAGATGCGTCCCACGCCGCTCATGTCCAACCGTTGGGAAGGCCTGGTTCCGGTGCCGCCCGGAGCGAGCAGCGTCGAATACCGCTACAAGCTGGATTATCAGTACAACCGAATGGGTGCACCCGGCAACGGCAGCGCCCTTTCTCCCAAGTACGTTCTGAAGATTATTGAATAAGCGCCCGCCGGCTATTTCGGCGGCGCCTTGCCCAGCAGCTTGCCCAGACCGGTCCAGGCCAGCAGGCCCAGACCGACGGGCGTTCCGGTGACGAAGGTGGGGATGGCGGCCAGCACAGCCAGGATGGTGGCGAAAGTCAGCGCACGGCCTGCGGCATCTTGCTTGAGATGCCGCTGAATCAGGAAGGTCGGCACGAACACCGCCGCAAAGCAGGACGGGATCGCCACGATCCAGTCCGCGGGCATCCAGTCGAATATGGCCCAGAGAGTGTCCACCGCAACCAGGATCAACGCTGACAAGGCGTGAATCGGAGGTCCGCCGGCGGCTGTCCCGGTCACCGCTGGAGGGGCCGCCAGGGGAGGCAAGACCTCAACCGTCACCGCTTTGGCGGGCACCTCGCTGATTTTTGGCGGCGTTTCCACTCGAACACAAGATCCGCTTGCCCGGGAGCCTTGTCCAGAGCACGAGCACGCTATTGGCCGCTCACATCCACGCACACCACGTCGCCAACCGCGTTGCGGCAGTAGATGTGGCCGTTGGACAGGACCGGCATAGTCCAGCATTTCCCCTTGAGCACCTGCGCGCGCGAGATCGGCTGGAACCCGGCGGGCGCGGCTTGGACAATGATCAGCTCCCCCTTCTCGCTCAACGCCACCAGCTTCCCGTCGGCGGCCATGAGCGAGCCTTTGCCAAACTCACGGTAAGTCCACTTCAACTCCCCGGTGTCGAACGCGACGCAACGCAACCCGCCGTCGTCGGGGCCGTAAAGATGCCCCTGCCACAACACGCAGGTGTTGAAGTGATTGCGGATGTTCTTGTTCTCCCAAACCTTCGCCGCCCCCTGGGCCGACACTTTCAGCAGGACGCCGCCGTGATTGTAGCCGGATGAGAGGAACACCTTGTCGCCGGCCACAATCGGGTCGGCGGCGTTGACATCATATTCCGTCTTCCAGGGATAACTCCAGAGCACCCGCCCGTCGCCGGGCTTCACCACCTCCAGTGATTGGCGGGACAGGATGGCGAGAAACCGGTCCTGACCGATCGTCAACGGAACGGGGGTGGCATAGGCGCCGACGCTCTTGGCCGAAACCCAAACGACCTTGCCCGACTGCTTGTCCAGCGCCACCCCGGCGCTGCCCATGTTGAGCACCGCCAGGTTCCCCTCAATCAGGACAGAACCGGCGCAGCCCCACGTGGGTATCGCCAGCCCTAATTCCCGGTTCAGGTTCTTTGACCAGATCACTGTGCCCTTCAGCTCGTCCAGGCAGAACACGTCTCCCTTTCGGCTGTGGGTATAGACGCGGCCATCGGCCACCGTCGGCGTAGCGCACGGCCCGCCTTCAAAGTTCTTCGGATCGAGCGGGCAGGCGTAGGAGTATTCCCAGATCACCTTCCCCGTGTTGGCGTCCAGGCAGAAAACCCGGTCGGTGTCGGCGGCATTGCCCATCGTATAGACGCGCCCGCCCTTGACCGAGAACGAAGCGAAACCGGTGCCGACCGCTGCCTTCCAAAGCTGCTTCGGCCCCGCGGCAGGCCACTGCGCCTGCCAGCCTTTCTCCGGCGAAATGCCGTTCAGGTCCGGCCCCCGCCAGCGGGGCCAGTCCACCCCGCCCGCCGCGAGCGCGCCGAAAGCCGCCAGTGCCAGAAACCCAGTCGCAAAGAAGAACTTCATAGCGCGCAGTTAACCCCGCCTCCGAAGCGCTGTCAACCCGGCGCCGCCAAGCGCGGGCGCCGCCCCACCGGCGTTTAGTCCCATAGGGGGGAACATCCGGGCTTCCCTTGCGGACAGATCCCGCTATAAGTGGTAGCGCTATGATGAAGCTTACTCTCGCAGCGGCGGCTCGCCAGAGCGCCTCCTTTTTTCGGGAACCAACTCAGCAACGCTCTGCCAAGGCGCCGCCACGCCGGCCGCATTATCTTCGCGCCCTGCTGGTGCTGCTGCTCTGGGCCGCGGCCTTCGGCGGGGCGCAAGCTGCTTCGCAACGCCCGAACATCGTATTCATCCTAGCCGACGATCTCGGCTACACTGACGTGGGCTGTTTCGGCAGCAAGTATTACGAGACGCCCAACATTGATCGCATGGCCGCGAGCGGCATCCGGTTCACCAGCGGCTACACCTGCGGCCCGAACTGCGCCCCCACCCGGGCCGCGCTCCTGAGCGGCCAATACGGCCCCCGCACCGGCGTTTACACCGTCGGCAGCATCGAGCGTTTCGACTGGCGCAGCCGCCCGCTCCGGCCCGTAGACAATGTCACCCAACTGCCGCTGGACAAGATCACCCTGGCGCAGTCGTTGAAGAAGGCCGGCTACGCCACGGCCATGTTCGGCAAGTGGCATCTCGGCGATGGCGGGCCGCATCACCCGAGCCAACGCGGGTTCGACGAGGCTATTGTCAGCGCCGGGGTGCATTTCGACTTCGTCACCCAACCGCCGGTCGAGTATCCCAAGGGCGCCTACCTGGCCGACTTCCTGACGGACAAAGCCGTGGACTTCATCCGGCGGCACAAGGAAGGACCGTTCTTCCTGTACCTGCCGCATTATGCCGTGCACAAGCCGCTCCAGGCCAAAGACAACCTGATCGCGAAGTTCAAGCCCAAATCACCCGTCGGCGGCCATAACAACCCCACCTACGCCGCGATGATTGCCAGCGTGGACGAGAGCGTCGGCCGCATCCTCGCGCTCCTGGACGAACTTAAGCTCGCGGACAACACGCTGGTCATTTTCTCCAGCGATAACGGCGGCGTCGGCGGCTACGTGCGCGAGGGCATCAAGACCGCCGGCGATGTGACCGACAACACGCCATTGCGTGGCGGCAAAGGCATGCTTTACGAGGGCGGCATCCGGGTGCCCTACGTCTTTCGCTGGCCCGGCCACATTCCTCCGGGCACGGTTTGCGATCAACCCGTCAACAGCGTGGACCTATATCCCACGCTGCTCGAGGTGGTCGGCGCCCAACGGCCGCCCAACTACACGCTGGACGGCATCAGCTACCTCAAGCTGCTGACCAGCGGCGGCCAGGCCACGCTGGACCGCGACGCCATCTTCTGGCACTTCCCGGGCTACCTCGGCGCGGGCGCGGGCTCGTGGCGCACCACGCCCGCCGGCGCCATTCGCAGCGGCGACTGGAAACTGCAGGAGTTCTTCGAGGATGGCCGCATCGAGCTGTATAACCTGCGCGACGACCTTGGCCAGACCAACAACCTCGCGGCGAAGCTGCCCGGCAAAGCCAACGAACTGCACGCGCGCTTGACCGCCTGGCGCCAGACGGTCAAAGCGCCGATGCCCGCCAAGAATACCGATGCGGGCCAGGCAGCCCCGGCCAAGAAAGGCAAGAAGAAGAAGCAGAAGAGCGCCAGCGCGGACGATTGAGCCGCCGGGAGTCGGGCCCAGTTCCGACCGGCGCAGAGTTAATGCGAGTTCTCCGTTTGCCCAGCCACTATCCAAGTCGAACCTGTTGATGCACTTATGACCATGAACAAGTTGAATCTCCTCCTTGCTGGTACCATCGCCCTCCTGGCCGGCGCGCCCGCTCCGGTCCGGGCCGAGAAGCTGCCCAACATCGTCATCATCCTCGCCGACGATTTGGGCTACGGCGATCTGGGCTGCTACGGCCACCCGAGCATCCGCACGCCGAACCTCGACCGCATGGCCGCCGAGGGGATGCGCTTCACGGACTTCTACGTGGCGGCCACCGTCTGCACGCCCAGCCGCGCCGCTCTGCTCACCGGCCGGCTGCCCATCCGCAGCGGCATGTCCGGCGATCTCCAGCACCGCGTGCAGAATAAGAATTCTCCCGGCGGCCTGCCGCCGGAGGAAATCACGATCGCCCGCGCCCTCAAGACCGGGGGTTATGCGACACAGGCCATCGGCAAGTGGCACCTGGGCCACTACCCGCAGAACCTGCCCACCAGCCACGGCTTCGACGCTTTCTACGGCTTGCGCTGGTCCAACGACATGGAGCCCGCGCGCGGCATCCCCAGGAACGCTTCGTCCAGCCTCAACCCCCAGGTCGAGTGGTGGAACGCCGCCCTGATGCGCAACGACCAGATCATCGAGCAGCCGACCGACCTGCACACGCTCACCAAACGCTACACCGCGGAAGCGGTGCGGTTCATCCAGCAGCACCGAAAAGGGCCGTTCTTCCTCTACTTCGCACACACCTACCCGCACATTCCGCTCTTCGCCTCGCCGCAGTTTCAGCAGACCAGCCCGCGCGGCTTGTATGGAGATGTGGTCGAGGAGCTGGATTGGAGCGTCGGCCAGGTGCTGGACACGTTGCGCCAGCAGGGCTTGGACAAGAACACCCTGGTCTTCTTCACCAGCGACAACGGCCCGTGGTTGATCAAAGACCGCGTCGGCGGTTGCGCCGGCCTCTTGCAAGGCGGCAAAGGCAGCACCTGGGAGGGCGGCATGCGCGAGCCGGGCATCGCCTGGTGGCCGGGCAAAATCAAGGCCGGCACCGTCAATCGCGAACTGGCGTGCTCGATGGACCTGTTCACCACCGCCCTAACCCTGGCCAAAGTCCCCGTTCCCTCCGACCGCATCATTGACGGCGTGGACCTGACCCCGCTGCTCCGGGGCAAGGGCGCCAGCCAGCGTCACCTGGTGATCTACTACAACGGCGACGAGGTCTATGCCATCCGCAAGGGCCCCTACAAGGCCCACTTCACCACCTTCTCAGGCTACGGCAAGGACACGCCCGAAAAGCACGATCCGCCGTTGCTGTTCCACCTGCCGAACGACCCGGGCGAACGCTTTGACATCGCCGCCGATCACCCCGAGGTCATCGCCGACCTCCAGCAGGAGCTGGCCAAGCATCGCGTCGGCCTGGTGCCCGGGAAACGGCAGTATTGAACCCGCTTACGCCATAGCCAGCCGCCACACCTCGCCCCCAGGGCGCAGGTATGAAGCCCAGGAAGGAGCGCGGACATTCTTGCCCGCCTGCCGGATTGTGGGCGGGACGAGCGGACAGGAATGTCCACGCTCCTTCATTCATACGCCCGGCCTCCCCGCCGCCTCGCGATTGTCGGCTTGAACCGGGACGCGTTTGCCTGTAGAACAGCTCGCAGCAGGTATGACGCACGACATATTGCAGTCCGATATCGAGCTGGCCAAGCGGCTGAGGGACAGTCAGCATCCTGACGAGGAGATCATCCGGGCGCTCGTCCATCGCGGCGTTGAAGCGAGCATGGCCGCCCAGCTCGTGGATGACCTGCGCAGCGGCAGGAAGGTCACCGCCCAATCCCCCGCCCCGGCAGAGTTTGGTTTCCGGCGGCGCTCCCGCAGCGGGCGCACCGCACCCCCGGCGCGCGAAGATGGAGCCGCGCCCCCCCCGGCAGCCAAGGCTCCCAGCAAGCCGGAGGCGCCACCGGCCAGACACGACCGAAAACAACCCAAGCGCCTTTGGCCACTGCTCGCGGTTCTGGTTGGCCTGGCCTTGCTTGTTATTGGAATTACCCTTTTCCTGCGCGGCAAGGGAGGAATCAGCTCGCCAGCGGCACCGGGCCCCGCGGGAACAGCCCAACCCGCCCCTCCCCGGGCGCCAGCCCAGGTCGCCCCAGCCACCGGGACCAGTCCCCTCCCCGCCCTGGCGCTGGAGTTGAAGCCGGACGGCTTGCACATCGGCGGCCGCCTCGTGACCCGGGATGAGCTTCTGCCCGTGGTGACCGGCCTGCTGGGCGCCCCCACCCGAACGAACCAGGTCATGGTGACCGGCACGATGGTTTATGCCTTTGACCAGCACGGAGTGCTGGTTTACTCGCAGCCCGGCGGCGGCACGAACAGCATCGTCCTGGATTGCGAAGCCACCGGCGGCACCCACGGCACCACCGCCCCGTTTGCCGGCTTGCTGAAGATGGAAGACCGGGCCATCGGTCCCGACATGGATTCCGCCGCGTTGACGGCCATCAAGGAGCTGAACCTGCAACCGCCCAGCGCCGGCGGCAGCGTCTGGAACGGCCGCTATCACGGCCTGGAACTCATCTTTGCCTACCTAAAGTCCCCCCGCCGCCTCAGCCTGATCGAGATTGACCTGAAGTAGCCGCCATTCGGCCTTCAGTTGGCGTCAACGGCAAAGTGCGCTATGATTGACAGCGAGCTTGCCTAAATGACGGCAGCCGCACGGAACGAATACTATGCAACTGAAGTTTGATTGGCTGATCGTCCTGGAGAATCTGCACCGGGGAATCATGGTCACGGACGTGACCCTGGACGGCCCCGGCGGCCCCCGCATCCTCTACGTCAACCGCGCCTGGATGAGAATCACCGGGTATGACCGCGCCGACATCCGCGGCAAGACCCCGCGCATTTTGCAGGGCAAGCACACCGACCGGGGCCTGCTGCGCACCCTCAAGGCCAAACTCCTCAACCGGGAAGTCTTTCACGGCCAGACCTGGAATTACCGCAAGAGCGGCCAGCCGTTCCTGATGAACTGGTATTGCTACGCGATCTACGGCGACAACGGCAAGCCGCTCTACTATGTGGCCGAGCAGGAAGACGCCACGGAGTTGGAGACGCTCCGCATGAAACAGCGGTTGCTGCTCAACCCGCTTGACCCGGATGCGAACCGGTTCTTCGCCGTCCTGGCGGAATACAAGGCCGGCCGGAAGCCGGCCGCTTAGCCTCCGCTAGTAGCTCATCCGGCCGAGCCGCACTTTGCCCCGGAAAATCCAGTAGATGCTTGCCGTGTAGGCCAGCACAATCGGCACGCCGATGGCCGCAATTATCAGCATGATGCTCAGCGTCTTGGGCGACGAGGCCGCGTTGTAGATGGTCAGGCTGTGCGCCGTGACCGGGTTGCTCAAGACCAGGTTGGGAAACATCTCCAGCCCAAAGAGCCCCATCAGGGTGGCCATCGCCGCGCAGGAGGAGAGAAACGCCCGCCAGTCCCGGCCCAGGTGAATCTCGCGCGGGATGTTGGCGATGGCCAGCATGTTGGCCACCGCGATGCTGAACAGCCACGGGTTGGCCCGCACCCGGGCCGCCATGTGCGGCACGTAAATCAGCGTCGCCATCGTCGTCACCGCATAGCAGATGATGAAGCAGATGACGCAGTTGTTGATCCACCCGCGCAGGTTGTCATGCAGCGCCCCCTCGGTCTTCATCAGCGCGTAGATGGCGCCGTGCATTGTGAAGAGGGCCACAGTCGTGATTCCCAGCAGCAGCGGGTAAGGGCCCAGCAGGCTCCAGAACGTGCCGGCGAATTCGCCCCGGGCATCAATCGGGATGCCCCACGCGATGTTGCCCATCGCCACCCCGATCAGCAGGCTGGACAGGATGCTCCCGGCGCTGAAGCCGATATCCCACATCTGCCGCCACCAGCGCATGGGCTGCTTGCTGCGGAACTCGATGGCCACCGCGCGGAAAATCAGCGCCACCAGCAGCAACACGAACGCCAGATAGAAACCGGAGAACACCGTCGCATACACGTTCGGGAACGCCGCGAACAAGGCGCCGCCGCCCGTCACCAGCCACACTTCATTGCCATCCCAAACCGGCCCGATGGCGTTGAGCATCACCCGCCGGTCATCATCCGTCTTGGTGAAAAGGTGCAGCGCTCCCACCCCCAGATCGAAGCCATCGAGCATGGCATAGCCCGTGAACAGCACCCCGATGAGGACGAACCAGATGGCGTTAAGATTAAGACATTCGAGGCTCATACCCCGCGTAAACCTATGTAATTCTCGCAACCCATTTGACTCAATTAACTCATTTGACCAATTTAACCCGCTGAGCTCATCCGACTCGCGCGCGGCGGCATCGCCAGTTTGCCCCCCGGCGTCAGGTCCGCCGCATCCGGCCCGTGCTGTATCTTGTCGTTGAGCAGATAGATGAACACCGCGAAAAGCAGCGCATAGACCAGGCTAAAGAGCACAATCGAAGTCAGCACCGCGTTGGCCTTCACGACCGCCGACAACGCGTCCGAGGTCCGCAGCAGGCCGTAAACGATCCACGGCTGCCGCCCGACCTCGGCGGCGAACCACCCGGTCTGGTTGGCGATTTGCGGCCCCAGCACCGAGAACGTCAGCAGCCACAGCAGCCAGCGCTTCTCGAAGAGCGACCCCCGCCAGAAGTAGAGGAAACCCAGCCCCGCTACGGCAATCATGCCAAAGCCTGCTGCCACCATGAGGTGATAGAACTGGAAGGACAAGTTCACCGGCGGGCGGTCTTCCGGCTTGAACTCGCGGAGACCCTGCACCGGTTTGCCCGCATCCCCATACGTCAGATAGCTGAGCATCCCGGGAATCGCCACCCCGCCGCGGACCGTCTCCGCCTTCTCGTCCACCCAGCCCCAAAGCGTCAGCGGCGCATGGGGCATCGTGTCGTAGAGTCCCTCGAAAGCGGCCAGCTTCGCCGGCTGGTTCCGGGCCACCCCCGCCGCGCTGCTGTGCCCGCTGACCAGTTGCAGCAGGGAGGCCGCCAGCCCAACCGCCAGCCCGACCCGCAGCGACGCCCGGGCAAACTCCGCGTGACGCTTCTTCAACAAATACCACGCGCTGACGCTCACCACCAGGAACGCCCCCGCCTGCCACGCCCCGCACAGCACGTGCAGCAGCCGGTCCATGGATGACGGATTGAACACCAGTTGCCAGAAATCCGTGATCTCCGCCCGCGCTTGCAAGCCTTGCCCCACAATGTGAAATCCCGCCGGCGTCTGCATCCACGAGTTCGCCACCACAATCCAGATCGCGCTGAAATGCGCCCCCAGGCACACCATGCACGTGGCGAAGAAATGGACCCCGGGGCGGACGCGGTCCCAGCCGAACAGCAGCACCGCGAGGAAGCCCGATTCCAGGAAGAACGCGAAGATGCCCTCCGCCGCCAGCGCGCTGCCGAACACGTCGCCCACATAGCGCGAATACGTCGCCCAGTTCGTGCCAAACTCGAACTCCAGCACGATGCCCGTCGCCACGCCAATGGCGAACGTCAGCGCGAAGACCCGCGTCCAGAATCGCGCCATCTGGTGGTAAAGGGGGTTGCGGGTCTTGAGCCACACCGCCTCGATGAGAACCAGCATGAGCCCCAGCCCGATGCTCAGCGGCGGATACAGGTAATGGAAGGCGCTGGTCAGCGCGAACTGAATCCGGGACAGCAGCAGCACATCCATAAGTGCCCTCACGAGTAACACTCTCCCCGCGCCCTGTCAAGCCAGGCACTCAAAGTGTTCCTCTCCCGCTAGCACGACTCCGGACCCCCCGCGCACAGGGGCGTACCGATGATACCCCGGCCGGAATGCGGAGCAGGACTTGTGGCCCCGGCACCACGTTTGCAGACCTGCACCGGGTAAAATGAAGCTGAAACGGACAGTACTTTTATCGCGCACAGAGCTTGCCGGGAAAGCAAATTGCTGAGATACAGGCACATGAACTCCAGCAGAATGACCCTCCGCAAAGCAGGCGCCATGGCGGCCTTGACGATAGCCACCTTTGCGTTCGCCGTGGCCCCCGGCGCCCGAGGCGGACTGGAAGCTGCCTTTCGGCATCCGCCCAAGTCGGCCCGGCCGTGGGCATACTGGTTCTGGATCAACGGCAATATCACCAAGGCGGGCATAACGGCTGACCTGGAAGCAATGGCGCGAGTGGGAATTGGCGGCGTGCTGATCATGGAAGTGGCCAACACCAACTCGATGGCGCCAGACGGGCCGGTCGCATTCGCAAGCCCGGAATGGCGGGAGATGTTCCAACACGTCGTGGCCGAGGCGGGGCGTCTGGGGCTGGAAGTGAACATGAACAACGACGCCGGCTGGTGCGGCAGCGGCGGGCCGTGGGTGACGCCGGAACTCTCGATGCAAAAGCTGACGGCCACCAATGTGACCGTGAGTGGCCCACAGCATTTCGAGGGCGTGCTGCCCCAACCCAAGGCGCTGCTTGGATACTATCGCGACGTCAAGGTGCTGGCGTATCCAAGCGCAGCCAAGGGTCGGCGCGAGAGCGTTCCCAAGGAGCAGATACTCGACCTGACTGGCAAGATAAACGCCGCGGGCACATTGGTGTGGGATGCGCCGGCGGGCCAGTGGCAAGTGATGCGGCTGGGTTGCACCACGACGGGCGCGAAGAACAAGCCCTCGCCTCTGAGCGGGCAAGGGCTGGAATGTGACAAGTTCAGCGCGGAAGCCATGCGGCACCATTTCGATGCCTTCATCGCCAAACTGGCCGAGGAGGCCGGACCGCAGGCGGGCAAGGTCTTCACGAGCACCCACATAGACAGTTGGGAGGTGGGCTCCCAGAACTGGACACCCCGCATGGCTCAGGAATTCCGCGCGCGCCGCGGCTATGATCTGACGCCCTGGCTGGTCAACGTGGCGACGCCCGGCACCAGCGTCGGAAGCGCCGAAGAAACCAAACGCTTCCGGCAGGACTACAAGCGGACGAGCGCCGAACTCAATAACGAAGCTTATGCCGGAGCCCTGCGCAAACTCGCGCACCGCCGCGGTCTGCAGCTCTCCATCGAGGCCTACGGCACCGCGGGATTCATTGATCCGCTGACCTTCGGGGCCGAGGCCGACGTACCGATGGCGGAGTTCTGGATCGTGCGCTGGGGCGCGTGGCACCTGCTGTCACCGCGGCTGATGGCCTCGGTGGGGCATGTGCACGGCAAGTCGATCGTCGGCGCGGAAAGCTTCACCTCCTGGCCGGAAAGCGACCAATTCACCGAACATCCGTACTCGGTAAAGACGATTGGCGACTGGGCCTTCTGCGAAGGCATCAACCGTTTCGTCTTCCACCGCACCGCGCTGAATCCGTGGCCGGACCTGGCGCCGGGGATGAGCTTTGCGGGCTACGGCTGGCACGTGGACCGCCAGCAGACGTGGTGGGAGCCGGGCGCGGCCTACATGCAATACCTGGCGCGCTGCCAAGCCTTGTTGCAGGAGGGGCAATTCGTGGCCGATGTCTGCCGCTTGGTCACCGAGGGCGAGAATCACGGTCAGCGACCAGGGACGGCCGCTCTGCCAGGCCGGTACGAGCCAGTCCCGCCCGGCTATAACTACGATTACATCTCCGACCGGGCGCTGCTCGGAGAGTTGAGGGTGGAGGCCGGTCGGCTTGTGACCGCCAGCGGGATGAGCTACCGGCTGTTGCAGATGCCTGAGGACGACGCCCTGACCCCGAAGTTGGTGCGCAAGCTGCGCGACCTGGTCCGGGCTGGCGCGGTCGTGACTGGCCCGAGACCCGAGCGCTCGCCAAGCTTGCAACATTACCCGCGGTGCGACGAAGAGGTGCGCGCCCTGGCGAAGGAACTGTGGGCCGACTGCGACGGCGTAAAGATCAAGGAGCATAAGCTGGGCGCGGGTCGGGTGGTCTGGGGCCGGCCCATCGGCGAGGTGCTGGATCAATTGGCGGGAGGCTCGGATTTCGGCTTTGTAGCTGACCCTCCCATGACGGAAGAAGCGATTATGTCGGTGACGCAAGGCCGCGGCCTGCGCCGGGGCGCGGAGGAGCCGGGGCTGATGCCCACCGCAGGCATGAATTGGATTCACCGCCGCGCAGGCGGGAGCGAAATCTACTTCGTAGCCAATCCGCAGCATCGCGAGGTGCAGGCCATGGGCACTTTCCGCGTGAAGGGCCTGCAGCCGGAACTGTGGGATCCCGCGACGGGTGACATCCGCCAACCGGCTGTGTTCCGAGCCACCGCGCAGGGCACTCAACTGCCCTTGCGCTTCGACCCGGCGGGCTCGGTGTTCGTGGTCTTCCGGCAGCAGGCGAGCCCCGCCCGCCAAATCGTCGAGGTGGCGCGTGACGGTGCGGTTCTCTTTGGGGCCGAGCGGCAAACGCCCGCGCCGCTGCCGGACTTCTGGATCGAGGGCGGCAAGGTAACAACGCTCAGTCGTGAACCAGGCCGCTACGCCGTGGTATATGGCGACGGTGCGAAGGAAACGCTGGTGGACCCGGATCATCCCGCGGCTCGCACGGTCAGCGGACCCTGGACCGTGCAGTTCCAGCCCGGGCGTGGCGCCCCGCCGCAGGCACAGTTTCCTGAACTGGCTGACTGGTCAAAGCACGCCGATCCGGGTATCCGCTATTTCTCCGGCACCGCCACCTATCAGACCGAGTTCGAGTGGACGCCTCCCGCCGGACGGCAGCACTACACCCTTGACCTGGGCGAGGTGAAAGTGATGGCCGAGGCGCGGCTCAACGGCAAGGACTTGGGCGTGTTGTGGAAACCGCCATACGCGATAGAGGTGACTAAGGCGCTGAAGCCGGGCCGCAATCAACTCGAAGTGAAAGTCACCAACCTCTGGCCCAACCGGCTCATCGGCGACGAGCAGTATCCCGATGACTGCACGCCCGATGGGAGCTGGAAGAGCGGCCGCCTTCCCGCCTGGCCGGAGTGGCTGCTCAAGGGCCAGCCTCGTCCCGAGCCGCGCCGCCTCACCTTCACTACCTGGAAATACTATGCCAAAGATTCGCCGCTGGTTCCGTCCGGCCTGCTGGGTCCGGTAACGGTGCGAGCGAACTGGGTCATTGCGATGGAGGCGAAATGAAACCGCCTAAACCGGCGACTTGAGCGGCGGGCGGTAATCGTAGCGCAGGAGCTTGTTGGCGGCGGTGTTGTTGGTGAACTTCTCGGCCTGGGCGTCCCATTCCAGGCAGGCCTTGGTCTGCAGAGCGATGTTGGCGATGAGGGAGCTGCTGGTGCTGCGATGGGCGCTTTCCAGATCGGAGTTGCAGGCCGCCCGGCTCCTGACGCAGTCGAGGAAGTTGCGGGCATGATCGGCGTTGTCGGTCCGCCCGCTTCCCTTTGCGGGTTCGATCATCGGCGCTTCGCCCTTGCGCCAGCCGCGCTCGATATTGCGATCAAGCGGGGTGCGCTGCGGGAACTCGTTCGGGGTGATATTTTCCGGCACCACCTCCCAGCCGTTGGACCTTACGTAGAGGGTACCCTTGGTGCCGCGAAACTCGATCTCGCAGGGCTTGGCTGACGCGTTGGCGCCGTTGGCATTAAACTGCGTGAAGGTGACGAGCGTGTCGCCCGGGTAATGCCACAGCGCTTCCATCGTGTCCGGTATCTCGCGGTTGTCCGGCACCGCGTATTTGCCCCCCATGGCCGTCACCGCCAGCGGCGCCGTCTGCCCGAGCGCCCAGTGAATCACATCGAGGTAATGGACGCCCATGTTGGCGATCTGCCCGCCGCTAAAGGGGTAGAACCAGCGGAACTGGTAGAGCCCGCGATTCCGATTATAGGACACCTTGGGCGCCGGCCCCACCCAGGCTTCCCAGTCCATGCCGGCGGGGGGCTCGCTGTCGGGCGGATTGCCAATGCCCTTCGGCCACTCGTTCTGCGTATGGAAACAGCGGGCCGCAGTCACCTTGCCCAGCCCGCCCCCCTGCACATACTCCGCCACCTCGCGGTACATGGCCGAAGAACGGCGGACCAAGCCGGATTGGCAAACGCGCCCGTGGTGTTTCACCGCTTCCACCATCGCGCGCCCTTCGGCGACGCGCAGAGAGACGGGCTTCTCCACGTACACATCCTTCCCCGCCTGGCAGGCGTGAATGGTCTGCAAGGCGTGCCAGTGATCCGGTGTGGAGATCACCACCGCGTCCACGTCCTTCAGTTCGAGCAGCTTGCGGTAATCCTTGAACCGCTTGGGACTGGTGCCGATCTTCCGGGCGGCAAAGTCGAGGTAAGGCTCGTAGACGTCGCACACGGCGACGACCTCGGCGTCGGTCTGCTTGAGAAAAGCATCCAGCACCTGGTCGCCGCGGTTGCCCACGCCGATGAAGCCAAGCCGCACCCGGTCGTTGGCGCCGAGAATGCGGAAGGAGGACATGGCCGCGACCGTGCTGACCGCGGCGAGCGTGCGGGTGAATTCCCGGCGGGTGATTGGCTTCATAGGAGTTGTGTTTGGCATAGCATTCAGTCCGTTGGCGGGGGGCTAAAGAAGTTTATTGCAGGCGGGAGAACACGATTTCGTAGGTCTCTTGTTGGGCGGCCTGGAAATACTGCCCGAACAACTGGTCGCTTTGCGGGTTGTGTTCCAGCGTATAGGTGCAGCCGGGATAGCCCGTGTCGTTCAGTTCGACGACAATCTTGCTCGTCCCCTTTTCGCGCCAGGCAACGGCGCGGGAGACGTTGATCGGGTTGGGATTATAGTAGGCGACGTCCGCCTTGCCGCTGGAATCCACGCTCTTGATTTCGAGGACGTAGCCGCCGTCCGGCCGCTCCCATTTGCCCACCAGCTTCGTTAGCTCCGGAGAGACTGCGGCCGAAGGCGCCGCATTGGTCTGCGGGGCTGGAGGCGCTGGGAGCAGTTCGGTCTTGCTGCCGCAGGAAACCAGCAAGCCACACAGCAGAACTGCGCCGGGAACCAGCCTGAGACGCGATCGGGTGGGAGAGGTTGCGCGGAATGCCTGGCAAACAGTTTGTGGCCGGCCAGGCCCCGTCTTGCTTTCGGCGAATGTCATGACGTCTGTGCAGGAGCATAACCGCCCCCGCCGCGCACCTCAATCCCCAAACGATTTCAAGGCATTCTTGACTTCGCCACGATCTGACTCGACTCTGGCTGGCGAATATGAGTGTTGCACTGCCTCGAAATGGCCAATCCTCCCGCGGGAGCCTCCTTCAATGGGCCGGGCTGGCCCTGGCATTGTCGGTGCCTTTGGCCTGGGGCACGGGGAGGGGTCCCGCGCAGACGGCGGGTCCCCGCACCTATCCTCCGATCCTGCCGGAAGCGCGCGCCGAGACTTACAAGACCCTCGGCCAGACCAACCTCCAGCTCTATATCTTCACCCCAGGGAGCCACGCTGCTACCAACCGCTGCCCGGCAATCGTCTTCTTCTTCGGCGGCGGTTGGACCACCGGCTCGCCCCAGCAGTTTGAGCAGCAGTGTCGTTACTTTGCCTCGCGCGGCATGGTGGCGATCACGGCCGACTACCGGGTCGCCTCGCGGCAGGGCGTCAAACCGCCGCAGTGCGTCGCGGATGCCAAATCCGCAATTCGCTGGGTGCGCAAGCACGC
>CAZDOO010000015.1:0-80321 GCA_964507045.1 uncultured Verrucomicrobiota bacterium
TCTCATAATTTATGAGAGGTGCTAGGGAGGGGTAACGGTGAGGTGACGGTGAGGTGACGGTGAGGTAGGCCAAGGGGGAGCGGAATCTGACCCGGATCGGGATGTTACTGGGCTCTTGGGCCAGCCGGACCGCGAGCCGAATCCGGCCCTCAAGGGGTGCGGCGCGCATCCCGGCCTGTAACAAACGCCTGTATTCCTGTCGGCTCGGCCCGGAGTTGACCCGAAGGCCGACCAGAATGTCGGCGCCTGGCCCCTTCCCTGGCAGGAGGGTGAGATGCGCCTGTTCGCCCGGGCAGGCAGAGTTTGAAGTTGCGCTTGGTGGGTCAGGGCGGTTACACACTTGGGAAGACTGAAACATCGCGATGAGCGCTGGCACAATGTAACCCTCGGCATGAGACAGATTCTGTGTTTCGTGGTAATCGGGACGCTGGGCCATGCAGCCGCCTGGGCCCATGGCCCTGCGGGCCGCGCCCGAGCGGTCTCAGAGGCGGACACGCGGATCACCGCCTTTGCCGGCTCTGTGTTTTCCTTCAATCAGTCCCTCCAGACCAACGGCTTGGCAAGAGGATGAAGATCAAAGGGCTCCGCTGGTACATAGCTTTCCTGCTTTGCATGGCTTCGGCCCTGAACTACCTGGACCGGCAGACGCTTTCGGTCCTGATCGGGACCATCAAGCAGGAGTTGCACCTGACCAACGCCAGCTACGGCGCGATCAACGCCTGGTTTCTCGCCAGCTATGGCGTGATGTACGCCGTGAGCGGGCGGATCATGGATTACATCGGCACCCGGCGCGGGTTCATGCTCTTTATCTCGGGCTGGTCCCTGGCGAACATGCTGCATATGTTCGCCACCAGCGTCGGACAGTTCTCCTGCTTCCGGTTCTTGTTGGGCGCCTTCGAGCCCGGCAGCTTTACCGGCGGAGTGAAGGCGGTGGGGGAATGGTTCCCGATGCGCGACCGGGCGCTGGCGATCGGCATTTTCAATGCCGGCACCGCGCTTGGCTCGGTGGCCGCGGCGCCGATCGTCTCTGTGATCGCCATGCAGTGGGGTTGGAAAGCGGCATTCTTTGCCACCGGCGCCCTCGGCTTCCTTTGGTTGGTGCCGTGGATGCTGTTCTACCGGCAGCCTGTAAGCCACCCCCTCTTGTCCGACGCGGAACGCCAGCTTATCCTGGACGGGCAACACGGGGAACTCGAGAGGCTGCGTCCGCCGAGGTTTGCGCAACTGCTGCGGATGCGCGAGACGTGGGGCTGCGTCCTGGTGCGCGCCTTGACCGACCCCATCAGCTACTTCCTGCTGTTCTGGATTCCGCTTTATTTCCAAAAGCAATACCACTTCGACCTGCAGAAGGTCGGGATGTTTCTGTGGATACCCTACGCGGCGGCGGCCGTGGGCAACCTCTGCGGGGGGCTCATCCCGCGCTTGCTCATCGCGCGCGGCTGGGAGCTGGACCGGGCGCGCAAGGGCACGATGATCCTGATGACGGCCACGCTATTGGTCTGCCTCTTTTCCGTGACGCGGGCCGCCTCTCCCCACCTGGCCTTGCTGTTGGTGGCCGGCATGACGTTCTGCCATGGCGGCTGGAGCAACATCACGCTCCCGGCGGAGGTGTTCCCGCGAACTGCGATTGCCACCGTGACCGGCCTGGGCGGCGCGCTCGGCTCCTGGATGGGCGCGCTGGCCATGCTGACGACGGGCCACGTAGTGGACGCTTATGGTTTTACGCCGGTCTTCATCGCTTGTGCCGTGCTTTATCCCATCGCCCTGCTGCTGGTTTATGTGCTGATCGGCAAGCTCGGCGTGGTCCGCCATATCGCGCCTGAATCCTCTGTCCCCCAACCGCAAGGCTGATTTACCAGCTTACCGGCACGGTCATCTTCTTGCCGAAGCGGTTATGGTAATGGAGTTGGTGGTGTTGCACGCCGTATTCGTGCACCATGCGGGTGATCTTCACGTCGTAGCAGCAATACTCCGCAATTTCGAGCAGCTTGCCCTCCTTGTACCACTGGATAGCCTGCAAACCTTCGGCGGTCTTCTCCACGCCAAACGTGGCCGTGGCAATGGCATCCAGGGAGAGCCGGTGGCGCAAGGTGTCCGCCAGCTGGACCAGCATGTCCAGCGTGGGCAATTGGCGCAGATCAAATGAGGTATAACCGTGCAGCACCTCGTAATCGAAGCGCAGGTTATTGAAGCCGACCACCAGGTCCGCCCGCTGGAGGGCCTTGATGAGATCGCTGACCTGTTTCTCGCTGTAGATATGGTAAGCGCCGTCGGCGGTGCTATAGATGACGCCGACGCTCATGCCCATGCGGCTGATATTGTCCCAGCCACCGACTTCTTCGGCGGACTTCTGCGTTTCCAGGTCGAAATAGACAATGTTCTTCATCTGAAATCAGTCCCGCGATATGTCTTTCAGGGTCCGTTCGAGTTGCTGCCGGAGGGCTTCGCGCTCGGCGTCCGAGGCCTGGCGGGGCACATGCATTGGCGGCCCGAACACCATTTCGCAGCGCGAGAGCGGCAGGGGAATCTGGAAGCGATCCCAGCTCTTAAGCCGAATCTTCCAGCCCAGGAAGTGGGAGGCGGGAATAATCGGCAAACCGGTCACCTGAGCCAGGCTGATGATGCCCGGTTGGACGACATAGCGCGGCCCGCGCGGCCCGTCGGGCGTAATGGCCAGGTCGTAGCCGCGCTCCGCCCAACCGTTGAGTTCGATCAGGGCTTGAGGGCCGCGCCGGCTGGTCGAGCCGCGCACCGGTTGCACACCGAAGCATTCGAGGATGGCGGCGAGAAATGCGCCGTCTTTGCTGGCGCTGACCATCGCCGCCAGACCGGGCGTGTGATTGTGCTTCTTGGGGTAGCCGTAATACTCCGTCATGGAAAGCGCCAGGCGGTTGTGCCACGTGCAGTAGATGGCCGGGCCGGCGGAGCCACGGTCGAAGTGGCCGGAGCGGTCCGTCCACTGGTAGCGCAAAGTTGCGGAAACCACGCGCACCAACGTGGAGACCAGCCAGGCTCCCAGCCGTTGGTACCAGCGCGGCGCATGAGGCACAACGATGCCGCTGGACTTGCGTTTGCGGATTAGCCGCCGCGAACTGCGAGGTTGAGATGGGGGAACGGCCACAGCCATCAGGCTCCCTTTTTCAAGCAGGCGCGGACTAGGTCTTCCACGGTGGCCTGGGGGCCGAGCGAGCTTTGGACTTTGCGCACCGCATCGTGCGCGTCGAGCTGCTTGAAACCCAGCGCCATCAGGGCCAACACGGCGTCGTTGGTTTTCTGATCCTCGGGGGAGAGGGCGCGCTGGGCGCTGGCGGCTTCCCAGGCGCCAGCGGCTCCGATCTTGTCTCTAAGTTCGACCACAATGCGCTCGGCGGTCTTCCGGCCGACGCCGGAGATTTGCGACAGCGATTTCACGTCTCCGTTGGCTACCGCGCCGCGAAAGGCCGTCGCGCTCATGCCGCTCAGCACGTTGAGGGCGATCTTGGGGCCGATCCCGCTGACGGTGTTGATGAGCAGGCGGAACAGATCGCGCTCGGCGGCGCTCATGAAGCCGTAGAGCACGTGCGCGTCTTCCCGCACCGCCAAATGGGTGAGCAGCTTCACCTCCTGACCGGGCGCCGGGAGCTTGTCATAGGATGAAAGAGGAATTAGAGCCTCGTAGCCGACGCCGTTGACATCTACCGTCACCTGGGTGGGCAGGGATTCGACCAGTTTACCGTGGAGGAAGGTAATCATACTCGTTTGGCGGTTTGAAAGCTGTAGCGCCCTTGCTCGTTGACAAACGCCAGCGCCAGCGCCAGGGCGTCGGCTGCGTCGGGAGCGGGCGTTTCGGGCAGGCGCAACATGCGCTGAACCATTTTGGCCACGGCCAGCTTTTGTGCCGCGCCAAAACCCACAATGGCTTGTTTCACCTTGCGCGGGGCGAGTTCATAAATCTCCAAACCGGACTCGGCGACGGTCGCCAGCGCCGCGCCGCGCGCTTCGCCCATGATGAGCGCCGTCTGCAGGTTTTGCGCGTAGAACAGCCCTTCGACGGCGCATACCGTGGGCTGGTGTTGCCGGAGCACATCGCGCAAGGTCCGCCCGATTTGCACCAGGCAGCGGGAACGTTCCCAGCCGGCCGGGCAGGAAATGACGCCCTGCGCCAGGGTTTGTGGGCAGGGTTTGGCCAGCTTGATCACGCCGTAACCAGTGCCCCGCAGCGAAGGGTCCAGGCCGAGAATAACCAGGTGGACTTTAGTGCCGAGCGGGGCGGTCGGCTCGAATGCCGGCCTGGCGGCGCGCTTTGGATTGCCAAGGCGCTCCTGCATTTGCCGGAACTGCTGTGGGGTAATGCCCATCAACGCGATAATGCCAGCAGCCCCGGGACGGCAAAAGCAGAAAACGGGGCGGGCGGAATCCTACCGGCTTCTTCTCCCGGAGGATGAGCCGCCCGATGATCTGGACGCGGACGCAGCCGGGGCCGAGGGCGCGGGGGCTGTCGGACGGGATGTAACTGCTGGTGCCGACGGGGCAGAAGAAGCTGCGGGCGGGGAGAATGAGCGCGGCGGTGGCGGCGTGAAAGACGGCCGGGGCGTGCCGGGGGCTGGCGTGAAAGACGGACTTGGCGTGCTGCGCGCCGGAGCGGCAACTGGCGCGGGGGTGCTGCGCGGCGCCGTGAAGGCTGGCGTGGTGGTGCTGCGGGGCGCCTGAGCCGGCACCGGGGAACTTGGGACGGTAAATGATCGCTGAGGTTCGCTGCGCACTGGCGCGGCGGCAGCACGTGAGGTGGAGCGAGACGAGTCCGAACGGGCAGGGGTTGACAAGGCCGACGGTGTTACGGGCTGCGGCCGCTGAACTGCCTCTCGTTGGGAGAATGCCGATTGGGACCGCGAAGCCTCGACGGTGCGCGCGGAGGTTTGGCTGACGGTCGGTTGCGGACTAGTTTCCCGCCGGCTGGGGAACGCCGGCGTTTGGCGCGGAGCACTCCCGTGAAAGGCGCTGCTGCTTGCGGCGCCTTGGTTAGCCCGGTCCGGTCCGCGCAGAATGAGCGGCTGTGCTGCTTTCGTGGCGGTATCGCGGCCGGAGTCGCGGGCGGTCGGCGCGGCGGGAGCAGGGCGGGTTGTGCCGGTGGTCGGAGTGAACGCGGCTGGGCGTTGGGGCGTGCTGAGAGACGAGGCTGAGGCGTTTGGCCGGGCGATCATCGCGCTCCCGGCGGCTTGGGGTCTCGGGGCAGGCGCTCCTTGCTGTGCGGTGAATGTGGCCGCCGGTGCGCCGCCACCGCCCCGGGCTTCGGACTGCGGGCGCCCGCGCGATCCCGGCCTTGTCCCGGCCGAGGATGGAAACTGCGGGCGGAAAACTGACAGCGTGCGCCCATTGCCCTCGAACCGTTCGCCGCGAATGCCTCGTTCAGCGGCACGATTCACGGGGTGGATGGCAACCTGGCGGACCTCTGTATGCGTGGCTTGCGCTATCCGCGAAGGCGGAATTCCATGGTTGATGACGCGGCTGCCGCTGCTGATGATGCTCGTGGACGGCGGGGCGTCTTTGAAGATCCGATCAGCATGCTGAGGCGGCAAGGCGTGCCGGTTCAGGTGCCGGTCGCGGAAATGGCTGGCTTCAACGAACGTGAAGGATTGGGCCCCCAGACCGAAACCGCAGGCGCTGCCGACCGGGTGGCCGCGGTAGGTGAGCCCGGCTCCGACGCTGAACGAGGTTCGCGGGGGCAATGGCGCCCAGCCGCAATGGGTGCCACTGTGTCTCCAGGTGACCCAGGAGGGGCCCCAAACCCTGTCCGGCGCCCAGCACCAGCCCATGCGATGGTGCTGGAACCAGCGGCCATAATGGAATGGCGCCCAGCCCCAGGAGTAACCCGAGAGCCAGTACCACCCGCAATCACTGTAGAGCCAGCGGCCACCATCGCAGTACGGCCGCCAGCCCGGGTTGGCAATGACCACCGTGGGCTGCCAGCAAGGCCCATAGCCCGCGACGTTTACCCAGGTGCCGTACGGCGCCAATGAGTCATAAAAGACCGGATAATCGGCCACCTCTGCCGGCGGTGGAGCTGCCTCCGGGGCGATCTCGGGCGGGGTGGAGGTTTCGGCCGGCTGCGGCGCATAGAGTCCAGGGTCGCTCGGCGCAGGGGGGACCGGCGCTGGCGCCGCATTGGCGGACAGTTCTTTTAGTGCCTGATCGCGCTGAATCATCGCGGTCACGACCGAAGCCGGCACACCTACGTCGTTCACGTAGATGATTTCTTCGACGCCGAGGTTGAAAGGAGCCATTGAGTTGGTGACGAAGGCCAGCATCACGCCCTCCTCGGTGCTCGACTCCGCGAGCTTGATCACTTCGGCGACCGGCCCGCTGAGCTTGAGGTTTGAGGGCAAGGGTTTGCTTGTGGAAATTGGGGTTACAGCGGCGTCGGCGAGGTCCGACTGGGTTGTGGGATCCTCCATGAGGGTGTCCGCATCGGCCGGGGCCTGGTCGCCGATCACGGGCGCTTCAGGAGTGAGGCTGGCTGCGGTGTTCGTCTCCTGACCTGACGTCTGCTGCGAGCTGCAGCCCGCGAGAAGCAGGGCCGCCGCGACCAACGGTAGATGCAATCCGCATAGAATCCAGTTTCTCATGGCCTGCTACGGCAGGCTTTGCCTTATCGCATCGCCTGTCATAGTCAATGGACTCGATTCCGGACGGGTCTATTCACGCGGCATCCTCGCAATCACCTGGCGGGCAGGGTGGGAGGTTGGCGCGTCAAGAACCTGCGAGCCCGGTGAGTGTCTGGATTGTTCCTGTAGTTGTCCTGTATTCTTCCTGTAGTCTTTGCCCCTTTTCCGTAACCAGCGCGGCCCAATCCGGGCCAGGCCCGCGCGGCCCCCTTCTGCCGACGCTGCCGGCAGGGTTCTGGTTGCACGCTCTTCACTTGCACGGCGGTTGGCTGGCGAGCTGGACGAGGGCTTCTTTGACCCGCACGGTTTGGGCTTTGCCGAGAACCAGGTAGCGGTCGCGGCCTTCAGTCGCGGATGTGAAGCGCGTGAAGCCGTCCGCTTCGACCGTTACCTGGCCGGGCGGGGAGAGGTCGAAATACCCATGGTCAGGCCGGACGGCGTACAGCACGCTCGTGAGGTCCCACGTGGGTCGCGCGTGCGGGGGCGGCCGGTAGAGGCGGTAGGCTTCCGGGGCGGGATGGTGGGGGACGTAGCCGAAATCCTGCTCAATGCTTGCAGCCGGGTAGGGGACGGCGATCCCAATCTCGAATCCGCTCCAGATAATTGGCGTGGGCCAGATCGGGACGAGCCGCTTGGCGGCGGGCAGGTCCATGATCACGTTGTATTCGCAGTCGTGGTGCGTGGTCCGGAACGACCCGGCCATGACCGAGAGCAGTTTCACCTTCTGCCGCACCAGGTCGCGCCCGTTAAGCGGCGAGAGCGCATCGCCCGGCGTGTCGAGCAGCGCGGCAAGGTTGGAGAAATAGCCCACCTGCACCAGCACGACGGAGCGGTCGGGCTGGCGGCTCAGAATCTTGCGCAACAACGCCGTGGCTTCCGGCGCGTCGGAACTGCGTTTGAGCCGATGCGGGTAGCGGAGTTTGCCGTTATCTTTGACCTCGGCGAGCGGTAGGAATTTGCTCGGCCCGTTCGTCAACCCGGCATGCGTGTAGCCGATGGGGATCCGTGTTCGGCCGTAGAATGTGTTCATGGCATCCACGAACGGCCCGGCCAGCTCGTCGGGCTTCGTGATGGTGACCGCCAGCAGCTCGCACTCGCCCCGCGTCTCCAGGGCGTGGATTACTGACAGCGCCAGCACGTCGTCCACGTCGTTGCCGATGTCCGTGTCGAAGATGATCTTTACCGGTGTGGCCCCGGCGGCGCCGCTTGCCAGAAGGCAGCCAGCGGCCAGGCAGAGAGCGAGGAGCGATGGACAAGTCCAAAGTCCGAGGGTCGAAGGCCGAAGAAAGGACGAGAACCGAAGGCCGATAGCCGAAAACGCGGTTTGCATGGGGGTTGGGGTGCTTCGCTTGCTGGTGTTGTTCATAAAGTCTGGGGTCGGGCGGTTGCTGTGCTTCAGGCCGCGTAGTGCTTCGCCACTTTCCGCACGGCCTTGGCGACCGAGCGGATATAGTCCTCGTCCATTGCCTCGTTGATCCCGAACCGCAGGCACGTCGCCAGGATGGCTTCGGTCTCGGGGCACTTCACCTGGGTGTAATCCATTTTGGTCAAGCCGCACTCCTTGACGGGCCAATGCCCGGCGAAGAAGGAATGGTGCTGGAACATCGGCATGCCATAAACCGGCACCGGGATATAGCCTGCCAGACAGCCGGCACCCTCGGCGACCAGGGCCTTGACGAAGGTGGCGCGGTCGCAGCGCAGTTTCTCCGGCACCAGGCGCGCCAGGTAGAACCAATACACGCAGCGGTCGTCCGGGCGCACCTTGTGCGTCCGGATGCCGGGAATGCCTTCCAGCTCCGCGGTGAGCAGGTTCCCTAGCTTGGCGCGCTGCGCGGCGATGCCCTCCAGGCGCGTGAGTTGCGCCGCCACAAACGCCGCTTGCAGCTCGGTGATGCGGTAATTGGCGGCCAGGGCCGTGGCGGAATCTGTGGGATTGAGGCGGTTGGTGCCCTTGTCGCCGAACTTAATCAGCAGCGGGCCGAACCGCTCTTCGCTGGTGGTCACCACCCCGCCGTCGCCGCAGGCAATGTGCTTGGTATCCTGCAAGGAGAAGCAGCTAATTTGCCCCCCGCTGGTGATCGGCTTGCCCCGGTAGAGCGCGCCCCACGCCTGGGCGCAATCCTCGATGAGGATCAGGATGTGCTTATCGGCGATTTCCTTCAGCTCGGCCAGCCGGCACGGGTTGCCGGCGAGATGGACGGCGATGATGGCCCGGGTCTTAGGGGTGATCTTGCGCTCGACATCCGCCGGGTCGAGGCAGCCGGTCTGCGGCTCCAAGTCGGCAAACACCGGCACGGCCTGCTGGAACAGCACGCCGATCACGGTCCCAATATCGGTGATGCCCGACGTGATGACCTCGTCGCCGGGCGCGATGCCGGCGGCGGCCACGGCGATATGCAGGGCCGCGCTGCCCGAAGAGCAGGGCTGCACGTATTTGTGCCCGTAGATGGCCTGGAAGCGTTCCGTGAGCAGTTTCGTCTGCTGGTTTCTCCAGTAGTAGAGGGAATCCTGCTTGACGGCGGCGGCGAGTTGTTGCCGCTCCGGCTCGCCCCAGCGCACCGGTTTGGGCGCCGGCCGGGCGACGGCTTTGGTGCCGCCATTGAGCGCGAGCTGGTCGGCTTGGCTGTCGGTGGTCTGCGTCACCCCGAGTTGGCTGGCGGCCAGCAGGACAGAGGTGGAGGCGATGAATTCGCGGCGGGAAACCTGATCATTTGCTCGCATTACGCGTCCCAGTGTAGGCGGCGACTCGACAAGTCCAAGGCGAAAATGCGGGGGCACAACTTCGCGGTTGAAGTGCCGGCGCGGGCGGCTATGCTGGCAGCCTCGTATGCTGTACCGACCAGCTGGCAAGACCGGCCCACGGGTTTCGATTCTGGGATTCGGCTGTATGCGCCTGCCGATCAAGGAAGGCAAGACTCACCTCATTGACGAGGACAAGGCCCAGGCCATGGTGGACTACGCCATCCGCCACGGGGTGAATTACTTCGACACGGCCTACGTCTACCACGCCGAGGTGCCGTTTGGGGCGGGCAGGAGCGAGGTGTTTCTGGGCAGGGCCTTGAAGAAGCGGCGGCCGGAGGTGCATCTGGCGACCAAGCTGCCCAGTTGGTTTGTGCAGAGCCGGGCAGACATGGACCGCTTTCTGAACCAGCAGCTCGAACGGTTGCAGACCGATCGCATTGATTTCTACCTCGTGCACAGCCTGACGGGGGAACTCTGGAAGCGCCTCAGCGGGCTCGGCATCACCGAGTTCCTGGACACGGCGATTGCCGACGGGCGGATCCAACGCGCCGGCTTTTCCTTCCACGATGAGGCTCCCGCCTTCAAGCCGATCGTGGACGCCTACGACTGGTCGTTCTGCCAGATTCAATACAATTTCATGGATGAGGATTACCAGGCGGGCCGCGCCGGACTGGAATATTCGGCGGGCAAGGGGCTGGGAGTGATCGTTATGGAGCCCTTGCGCGGCGGCGGGTTGACGGCGCGAATCCCGGCGGAGGTGCGCGCGGTCTGGGACCGGGCCCCGGTCAAGCGGACGCCGGTGGAATGGGGGCTGCGGTTCGTTTGGAACCATCCGGGCGTGAGCGTGGTGCTGAGCGGCATGACCGAGCCGGCGCAGGTGGAGGAGAACATAAGAATTGCCGCTGACGGGCAAGCCAACACTCTCACCCGCGAGGAACTGGCGCTGATCCAGGAGGCCAAGGCCATCTACCAGGCGAGGACCCGGGTGAACTGCACCGGTTGCGGTTACTGCCTGCCTTGCCCCAGCGGCGTCGCCATCCCCGCCAACTTTGAGCAACTGAACAACCTCGCGATTTACCGGGACGGCGAGGCCGCCAACTTCTTCTATTTCCACATCCTGAAGGAAGAACAGCGGGCTTCGCACTGCCAGGAATGCGGCCAATGCGAAGAGCTCTGCCCCCAGCACATCCCGATTCAGGCGATGCTCAAGGAAGTGGCGCGGGAATTGGATCGCCGGTGAAGCCAATCGCGGGTTGGATGGGCAACAGCACTCCGTATCGGTCGCCGAAGCGCCACGCCCGAAGGGGCAGGGGATAGCCGCGGACAAGCGGTTTGCCGGCCCTCCAGAAGGGTTGGTTTGCGGTCTGCAGCGAGCTCCGGCCAACCAGCCTGCCAACCCCGCCCAGGCGACGCGAAGGCGCAAGGACAAAACCCCAGCTTTCCCACGCCGCTTTTATCTCGCTTCAGTCAGCGTCGTGAGGGAACCTGTGGCCGACCTGGATTACAAAGATTATGAACGCGCAAGCTCCCAACACGACCATGGCGGTGTACTTGGACCTGGAGAACATCGCGCTCGGCGCCCTCGATGCCCATTACCCGACATTCAATATTCAGAAAGTGCTCGAACGCTTGCTGCTCAAAGGGCACATCGTCGTCAAGAAAGCCTACTGCGACTTCGACCGTTACAAGACGTTCAAGCGCGACCTGCACGAGGCTGCCTTCGAGCTCATCGAGATTCCCCATGTGCGGCAATCCGGCAAGAACTCCGCCGACATCCGGATGGTGGTGGATGCGCTGGACCTCTGTTACACCAAAGGCCACGTGGATACCTTCGTCATCATCAGCGGCGACTCGGACTTCTCGCCGCTGGTTAGCAAGCTGCGCGAGAACAACAAGACGGTCATCGGCGTGGGCGTGAAGAATTCCACCTCCGACCTGTTCATCGGGAATTGCGACGAGTTCATCTATTACGACGACTTGGTCCGCGCGGAGCCGGCCCGGGCGCGGCGGCGCACTGCGGCGAGCACCGCGGCCGCGAAGCCCGCAGCCGGCGAAAACCAAGGCCCCTCGCTGGAAAAGGCCTTGGACCAGGTGGTGGAAACGCTGGAAGCCATCAGCCAGGAACGCGAGGCGGATGAGCCGATTTGGGGCTCGATGATCAAGCAGGCGATCAAGCGCCGCAACCCCGGCTTCAACGAGCGCGCCTACGGATTCCGTTCCTTCAACGACCTGCTCCTGGAGGCGCAGAAGCGCGGCCTGCTCAAGCTGGAGGCGGACGAGAAATCCGGCGGCTATACCGTGCGCGCGTTGTCTGAATGAGCCGGCGACATGTCGTGGTCGCCGGCGGTGGCGCCGCCGGGGTGTTCGCCGCCATTGTCTGCGCGGAAGCTGCGCCGGGAGCCAGGATCACCGTGCTCGAACAGAGCCCGCAGTTCCTCTCCAAGGTGCGGATTTCCGGCGGTGGGCGCTGCAATGTCACCCATGCCTGTTTCGACAGCCGGGAGTTGAGCCGCCATTATCCGCGCGGCGGAGCCGCGTTGCTCGGGCCCTTCACGGTCTTTCAGCCCCGGGACACCATCGCGTGGTTTGAAGCCCGGGGCGTGAGGCTCAAGACCGAGGCGGACGGGCGCGTGTTCCCGGTCAGCGACTCCTCGCAGACGATCCTGGAGTGTTTTCTGCGCTCGGCTCAGGAGGCGGGCGTGGAGTTGCTCGCAAATCGTGGCGCGGAGGGAGTTGCCCGGCAAGCGGCGGGCGGCTTCACGCTGGCGCTGACTGGCGGGGAGACGATCGAGGGCGAGCGGCTGATGCTGGCTACTGGCGGTTGCCGTGCCGCCGCGGGAGGGCGATTGGCGGTCTCACTCGGCCACACGCTCGAACCGCCTGTCCCCTCGCTCTTCACGTTCCAGGTTGCCGTTCCGTGGCTGCGCGAGCTGGCGGGGGTTACCATCGAGTCCGCGGAAGTCTCCCTCCCTGGCCACAGCTTGCGCGAGCGGGGCGGCTTGCTCGTCACGCACACGGGCTTGAGCGGGCCGGCCATTCTCCGGCTTTCCGCCTGGGGAGCGCGGGCGCTGCACACGGCGGATTACCGATTCCTGCTGCGGGTCAACTGGCTGCCGCACCTGGCGCGCGAAGCGATCGTGGCGCAACTGGGATCCCGCCGCGCGGCACAACCCGCGCGATTCGTGGTTAATACTCCCTTGCCGCCGCTGCCCGCCCGGCTCTGGGAACGCCTGGCGCGGGCCGCTGGCATTGCCCGCGAAACGCGCTGGGCCGACCTGTCGCGGTCCGCTCGGCATCAGCTCATCGAACAGATCATCGGCATGGAACTGCCGGTGGCGGGACGAAGTCTCAACCAGGATGAGTTTGTCACCTGCGGCGGGGTGCGACTAAACGAGGTGAATTTCAAGACCATGGAGAGCCGGCGCTGTCCGGGGCTCCATTTGGGCGGCGAACTGCTGGACATTGATGGGCTAACCGGCGGATTCAATTTCCAAGCCGCTTGGACCACCGGTTGGATTGCGGGCCGGGCTATGGCTGCGGGGATTCGAGCTTAGGCAATGACTGGCAATTATAGACAACGGCTTGCCAAGTAGTCACCGGAGCGACGCTGCGGTGAGTTGCGGCGTGAGCCGACAGCGCTAAGGGCGGGGGGAGCGGAACGCAGCGCCGTGAAACCTTACCATATGAAAATGCAGGCGTTTGGGGTCAACCGGGTAGCCGCAGAGCTGGCAGGGCACCCCGCCTGCCGAATCCGCAACCGGTTGCCCCAGCAAGGGCTCAGGGCTTCGCTTCCGGCTGCCCCTGCCTTTATGCCGGGCCGGCTTGCCTTTTGGCCCTTTCCGACCCGGTGACCGCATGCCGCGGCCCGCCGAATTGGAGTCAGAGCCCCAGGGATCAGTCATCAGCGTACCTCGCCTTCAACATCGCGGCGAACCGGGCCGCCTTCTCCTTGCGGCGTTTCTTGGCGCTGGGCTTCTCAAAGCGCCGACGCATCCGGAACTGCTGCAAGGTTTGCTCGCGGTCCAGTTTCTTCTTAAGCCGGCGAATGGCTTTCTCTACCGATTCGCCCTTCTTCAGTCTGATTTCGGTCATAATTAACAGTCAATCTTCCAACGCCCCTTCCATCAGGGCCATCGTGTCCAACAACAATAACCTGCGTCTGCCGGGTCTCAAATCCCCGGCGAAAACCCTCATGTGAAGATTCGCAGCGTCACGAACCTAGCAAGTCCCCGGCCGGAAGCCTAGCGCAAACCGCAAGTCTTCCGCCAGCCTTTCCCAGGGCAACCGCGAGTCGAATTCGCCCGCCCTCGGCGGCCATTTGGGACTCAAAAAGCGCCGGACTACCCGCCCGCGAAGACGGGCCGGAAGTTGGCCTCGCTCAGGATGCGGGCCACCTCCGCGCGCTTGTCCCCCTGAATCTCGATCTGGCCGTTCTTCACGGTGCCGCCCGCGCCGCAGGCCTTCTGCATCGCCTGGGCCAGTTGCTCCTTCTCCGGCAGGCCGATGCCGACAAAGCCCTTCACCACCGTCACCGTCTTGCCGCCGCGCCCGGCCGTCTGCCGGATGATATCCACGCGGCCACGATGCTTCCGCGCCGGCCTGGTTTGCAGTCCCTGCCCGGAATCTGCCGGCGCACTTTCGGGTGCCGGCGGGAGCCCCTCGCTGGACAAGCCGGCAAAAGGATTATGGCCAAATCCCTGCCCGCCAGCCGTGGGAATGTCTTTGGAGCCGCTCACGCGCCTGCTTCGGGGCAAACCTAATCGCGGTAGTTCGTGAACTGGAGCGCCACCGGGAAGTCCTTTGCCCGCACGGCGGCGATCACCGCCTGCAGATCGTCCCGGCTCTTGCCGGTCACGCGGACCTGCTGCTCTTGAATCTGCGTCGTCACTTTGAACTTTGACTCGCGGATGAAGCCGGTGACCTGTTTGGCCACCTCCGTCGCGAGGCCCTGCTTGATTTTGATCACCTGCCGCGAGTGGCCCAGCGATGACACCTCCGGCTCGCACTGCTCGACGCTCTTGAGGCTGATGTTGCGCTTGGCAATCTTGCCGATCATGATCTCCGCCAGCGCCTTCAGCTTGAACGGGTTCTCAGCGGATAGCTTGATCTCGTTCTTATCCAACACGATCTCCGCCTTGCTCCCTTTGAAGTCAAAGCGGTTGGCCAGTTCCTTCCGGGCGATGTTCACGGCGTTCTCGACTTCCATCGAGTTCACCTGGCTGACGATATCGAATGACGGCATGCCGCCATGCTAATCCACCGCCCAAAAAGTGGAAGCTTTTTGACCGTGCAGCTGGGCAACAGCTAAGCCTGAGAATTTCCTCTCATTTTACACCCGGCTGCGCTATCTTGTTGTCGCGGGGTAGCATTTATCTCTGTGACGACTAAACTATTCTCTGAACTGGGGCTTTCGAGCGAACTGCTGAAGGCCATTGACAAGCTCGGGTTTGAGCAGGCAGCGCCTATCCAGGCCGCGGCGATTCCCGTGCTGCTGCAAGGCAAGGACGCCGTGGGCCAATCGCAGACCGGCTCCGGGAAGACGGTCGCGTTTGGGGCGCCGGCGATCGAGAGGGTCGTGGTGGAAGAGCGCACCACGCAGGTGCTGATCCTTTGCCCGACCCGCGAGCTGGCCGTGCAGGTCGCGGAGGAGGTTCACAAACTGGCGCTCTTCAAGCGCGGCCTCCATGCCTTGCCGGTCTATGGCGGCCAATCCTACGACCGCCAGCTTTTCGGGCTGCGCCAGGGCGCGCATATTGTCATCGGCACGCCGGGCCGGGTCATGGACCACATGCGCCGCGGCACGCTCCGGCTTAACTCGGTGAAGATGGTCGTGTTGGATGAGGTGGACGTGATGCTTAACATGGGTTTCCGCGACGACATGGAGCTGATTCTCCAGGGGACGCCCAAAGAGCGGCAGACGGTCTTCTTCTCGGCGACCGTCCCGCGCCCGATCCAGCAGTTAATTGAGAAATACTCGCGCGCGCCGCAGAGCATTCGCATTGAGCAAAAGGCAATGACGGTGCCGACCGTCGAGCAGGTCTTCTATGAAGTGGACCGCCGCTACAAGGTGGACTTGCTGACGCGCCTCATTGACATTCACGACTTCAAGCTGGGCCTTATCTTCTGCAACACCCGCCGCATGGTGGATGACCTGGTGGAGCATTTGAACGCGCAGGGCTACTCCGCCGACCGGCTTCACGGGGAAATGACCCAGACGATGCGCGACCGCGTGATGAACCGGTTCCGCAAGTCGGGCATCGAATTCCTCGTCGCCACCGATGTGGCGGCGCGCGGCATTGATGTGGAGAACATCGAGGTGGTCTTCAACTACGACCTGCCTTATGACGGCGAGGATTACGTGCACCGCATCGGCCGGACCGGCCGCCAGGGGCGCAGCGGGCGGGCGATCTCGTTTGCCTCGGGGCGCGAGGTGTTTCAAATCCGCCAGATCGAGCGCTATGTGAACACCAAGATCCACCGCGCCATCGCGCCCACCGCCGGCCAGGTGGAAGAGGCTCGCACCAACGCGGTGCTCGACAAGGTGCGCGCGACCCTGAAGCGCGGCGACTTCAAGCGGCAGGATGAGCTCGTCGAGCGCTTGCTCGAAGAGGGCTTCAGCTCGACCGACATTGCTTCCGCGCTGCTCCATCATTTGCAGGGCGGTGAGGGCGCGTCCCCGGCCAAAGCCGGGCGCGAGGAAGCGGGGCGCGTGCGCGAGTCGTGGGAAAGGGAGGCCCCCCACCCCCGGGCTCGGCGGGAGTCTTGGGAGCCGGAAGAGAAGGGAGCGGGACGCCCCCGCTACGAAAGACGCGCGCCGAGGGCTGAGGAAAGCCGTCATAGTCGCTTTGAGCAGCGGTCGCCACGCCAGCGCGAGGAGTCTTTCCTCCGGCGGGAGCGTTCTCTGGAGCCCCAGCGGCAGAGGATTGCAGCGCCGGCGCCGGGGAAGGAGCACCCCAGCCCAGCTAAACCCACTGGTCCAGAGGTTGCACCCCCAATGCCGGAAGCCCCCCGGACCGTCCAACCGGTCCCGCCCCGACCACCGAAAGCCAGTCGCCGGACGCCGGATGGGCAGACGCGCCTGTTCCTCAATGTGGGCGCGAGAATGGGCGTCTCCGAAGGCGACGTCGTCGCCACCATCCTTGGGGAGACGGGTCTGCCCCGGAAAGTCGTCGGCGCGGTAGACCTCCGGGAGCGGCACCTGTTTGTTGATGTGGCTGCCGAACACGCCAGCAGCATCCTCTCGAAGCTGAACCGGGCTCAAATCAAGGGCCGCAGAGCCAAGGCGAAAGTGGCGTGATGAAGAAGCAAGCTCCAGCCAAACCGGTGGAACGGCTGTTTCCCTTTGTGATGCGGTCGCGCAATCTGTTGGTCGGACGCGACACGTTGCGGCGCAACAAGAGCCGGTTGCACTTCGTGTTGGTTACGCAAGACCTGTCGGAGCCGAGCCGTGCGGAGGTGCTGTCGGATTTTGCCCACTACCCGGTCGTGCAACACTACACGTCGGCGGAACTGGAGCAGTTCTTCGGGGTGAAGGGAACGAAGGTGATTGGCTTTCAGAAGTCGGGCCTGGCGCAATCCATTTATGCCGAGCTGAAGCAGCATCGGCTCAACAAGCCGGCGGGCCGTGAAACCGCGCCAGGCGCTGATGGGGCCGCGACGTGCCCACCGGGAACATCTCCGCCGGCTGCGCCGCCGCGCGCGTCCGCCGCCGGCTTCTGACCAAGTTAGCGGCCGTCCCTGAGTCAGGTGGGCGGAGGTCGCATGGCGGAAGCGCGGACTGTCAATTCCTGCCAGCGGTCAAATAGCCGTGCCACCTCGGCCCGGGCGGCTTCCAACTCCGCGATCAGCCCATGAGCCTCCCGCGAGCGGGTGGCATGGAATTCGGGATCATTCAAGGTGGTCTCCAGTTCGTGAACGCGAGTTTCCGCAGCGGCAATCGCCGCTTCCATCCCGTCCAGCTCACGCTTTTCTTTGAAGGTGAGTTTACCCGGGCGCGTCGGGCTGGGCGCGCTGACGATCTCCGGCTTTCGTGTGACAGGCTGGGCGATGCTGGCCCAAGCTGCGCGGTTGGCCTCCCGCTCCTTCTTTTTCTCCAGATAATACGAATAGTTGCCCGGTTGGACAAATAGGCCGCCGTCCTCAAAGGCCACAATCTGGTCGCAGATGCGGTCCAGGAAATAGCGGTCGTGGCTGACAACCAGCACGGTGCCGTCGAAGTCGGCCAGCGCTTCCTCCAGCATGCGCAAGCTGGGCAAGTCCAAATCGTTGGTTGGTTCATCCAGGATCAGCACGTTGCCGCCGCGCCGGAGCACCTTGGCCAGCATCAGCCGGGCGCGCTCGCCGCCGGAGAGCTGGGCGACCGGCTCGTTCACCCGCTCATCCGAGAACAGGAAGCGGCGCAGATACGAGCGCGCGCTTAACCGTTGTTCGCCGAAGAGCACCGTCTCGTTCCCGTTCGCTATCTCCTCCAGCACCGTGCCGGCGCCGTTGAGCTGCATCCGGGCCTGGTCAATATAGTTGAAGACTACCCGTAACCCGATTTTGACCGTGCCTTCGTCGAGCTGACGCTCGCCGAGGCAGATGCGCAGCAGCGTGGTCTTGCCGACGCCGTTGCGGCCGACGATCCCCGTGCATTGCCCCGGCTTGAGCGCGAGCGTCAGGCCGCGGAAGAGCCAGCGTTCCCGCTCGCGTTCGCCGACCTTCGCCCCGGCGTGGCTCAACTGGATGGCGTGGTTCCCCAGGGCGGGCGGCGGCGGAATGAGCAGGTCCATCTCCCGTTCTTCGGGCGGCGCTTCGAGGCCCTTGACCTGGTAGAAAGATTCGAGCCGATGCCGCGGCTTGGAGCGCTGGGCCCGGACGCCCGCGCGCACCCAATCCAGTTCCTCGCGCAGGAACCGCTGCCGCCGCCGCTCAGCTTGCTCGGCAATCTGCTGCCGGATGGCTTTGGACTCCAGGTAGGCGGTATAGTTCCCCGGATGCGAAAAGCATCGCCCGTCCGCCAGCTCAATGATCCGCGTGGCAATCACATCCAGGAAATAGCGGTCGTGCGTGACAAAGATGACCGCGCCGGGGAACTCGCGGAGGAACTCCTCCAGCCACAGAATGGATTCGGCGTCCAGGTGGTTCGTGGGCTCGTCCAACAGCAGCAAGTCCGGCTGGGCGACCAAAGCGCGGCACAGTGCCACCCGGCGCTTCTCGCCGCCGGACAGCGGTCCCACCAGTGTGTCCAACGGCGGCGCGGCCAGGGCGGAAGCGCTCGCATTGATGCGGGCCTGCAACTTCCAGCCGTCCGCGCTATCAATCCGGTTCAGCAGCAGCGCCAGCTCGCCGTCCGTGCCGTGTCCCGATTCATAGCGCCGCAGCCACTCCATGAGGTCTGCCGCGCCCGCCTCGATGTTCTGTCGCACAGTGAGCTTGCCATCCAGCTCGAACTCCTGCGGCAAGTACCCGATGCGTAATCCGCGCCGCCGCGCCACTTCGCCGGCATCCGCATCATGATGGCCGGCTAAAATGCGCAACAGGCTGGTCTTGCCGCAACCGTTCCGGCCCAGCAGCCCGACCTTCTCGCCCGGGGCCACCGACAGCGTGACGGCTTCGAGCAATCGCTGGTGACCGTAAGCCAGGGCGAGGTCGTTGGCGGTCAATAGAGCCGGTCCGGTAACATTCATGCGCGTGAAGATTACCGCTTAGAGCCGCCCGGAACGCAAGGCGGCTTCAAGCTGGCGCAGGTCCTTGGGCAACGCTGCTGTCCAGCTCAGGCGCGTGCCGGGCCGGTCCGGATGCTCGAGGGTGAGGACTTCGGCGTGCAGGGCCTGGCGCGGGAAATCTATGCGCGTGTTCGGAGGGGACGGTCCGCGCATGGCCGGGTTGTAGGTGCGGTCGCCGACCAGGGGCAGCCCGGCATTGGCCGCCTGCGCGCGGATTTGATGCTTGCGGCCTGTCTCCAGCCGCAGCCGCAGCTTGGTGACGAAGCACTGGCCGCCGACCAGCGGATACTCGGCGATGACTTCGTAGTGAGTAATGGCCTCGCGAGCCTCGGAGCCGGCGGCCCGTGCGCTGGTCTCGGAAAGGACATGCTGACGCAGTTCGTCCCGGCTCAACTGGAGCCATTGCCGCCAGGTTCCTTTGGGAGTGCTGGACCGGCCTTCCACAAAGGCGACATATTCCCGCTTCATGGTGTGGGCCTTGAGCTGCTCGATCAGGTGCTGGCGCGCCACCGGGTTCGTGGCCATGCAAAAGACGCCGCTGGTGTATTGGTCCAGGCGATGAACCGGCAAGGGTTGCAGCCGGCGATAGGCGGGCGGCAATGACTTTCCGGCGACGCCGCGGTCCCGGGCCTTGAGCTTGCCCGCCAGGAAATCGGCGAGGATGCTTAGCGCCGAAAGGTCGCCCTCCGACGCCGGCACCGAGATGAGGCCGGGGCCCTTGTTGACGATGGCGAGGGCTGAGTCCAGGTAGAGCAACGAGACGCGCGGATGAATCTGCCAGCCGGGACCGCAGTCCAGGGTGGTGGCGTGGCGTGCGTGCAGATCGAGCGCCTCGCCGGGGTCGGCGATAAGCTGATGGGGTTTGCGAATGACCACCCCCTTAACGCTAACGCGCCCGGCCACGATCCATTGCTTGGCGCGGTTCCGCGGCGTATCGGGATGCTTCCGCAGCAACCAATCCAACAAGGGGCTGGCGTTAGTTTCCATCACCGCACCAGCCGCCCGGAGCCATTATCCAGAATCGTCGGGCTCACTTTAAATCTGATTTCCGGTTGCGCAGCCGGGACAAAGTGGAGCGGGTCGCCATCTCCCGGCGGCGCTGATCTGCGAGTTGATTGGCGCGCGATTGGCGGGCCTCCAGTTCTCCCGGTTTGGGTTCAGCCTTTTTGGACCTGGGTGGACGATATGGCATGAGGACAGAATGGCACGGTCATGGGGGACATGCGAGCACGAACCTCTGGCTGCCGCGGAGAGGCCAGAATTCTCGCTTGTCTTCATCGGCTAGGTCGCCTATCTATCTTCGGGCTGCTATTGCATGAACAAGACCCTCGTCGTTGTGCCGACCTACAATGAGCGGGAGAACCTTCTCCCGCTGGCGCAACGGCTTCTCGCCCTGCCCGTGCCTGTGGACCTGCTGGTGGTGGATGACAACTCGCCGGACGGCACCGGCAAGCTGGCCGACGAGCTGGCGGCCAAACACCCGTCCATCCACGTCCTGCATCGCACCGAGAAGAGCGGCCTGGGCCGGGCCTACATCGCCGGCTTCAAGTGGGCCCTGGAGCGCGGCTACGAGTTCGTCTTCGAGCTGGACGGCGACTTCTCCCATAACCCGGACGACATCCCGATGTTTCTGGAGGCGGCCCAGAACGCCGACCTGGTGCTGGGCTCGCGCTACATGAATGGCATCCGCATCATCAACTGGCCATTGAGCCGGCTGATGCTCAGCAAGGGCGCCGCGACGTATGTGCGGGTCATTACCGGCATGCCGCTTACGGACCCGACGGGTGGCTACAAGTGTTTCCGGCGCCGCGCGCTGGAGGCCAGCAAGCTCGACGAGGTCCACTCCAACGGCTACAGCTTCCAGATCGAGATGACGCACCGGCTTTGGCGGCAGGGCCTGCGGGTGGTGGAGGTGCCGATCATCTTTACCGAGCGGTTTCAAGGCCACTCCAAGATGTCCGGCCACATCATCAGCGAGGCGCTGATCATGGTCTGGCGGTTGTTGTTGCAGAACAAGCTCCGTCGCCGTCCTGCTGTCCGGTCAGCCACATCGCAATAGGCTCGCGCTGCTTTGCCCACTTGCCAAAACGGCCCGTGGCGGCGAAGGTGCCTCCATGAGAACTTGCTTGTTTGAAGTGCTGCCGATACTGGCCACCGTTTGCCTGACCGGGGTTGCCCTTTACACCGCCAGCGCGGCAGAGATGCCCAAAGCGGGCGCAGCGGCGCCGCGCGTCGAAGGAAAAGATCAGGATGGTAAGACTTGGAAGCTGGCCGAGGTGCTCGGCAAGAAAGTGGTGCTGCTCTATTTCTATCCCAAGGACGACACCCCCGGTTGTACCAAGGAAGCGTGTGGCTTCCGCGACCGCATGGCCGACTTGAAGAAGGACAGCGTCGAGGTCATCGGCGTGAGCTTTGATTCAGCCGACAGCCACCAGAAGTTCATCGCCAAGTACAAGCTGAACTTCCCCCTGCTAGCGGATGCCGACGGCAAGATCGCCGACGCCTACGGCGTCAGGATCACCGGCCGGGACATGGCGCGGCGTGTCAGCTTTCTCATCGGGCTGGACGGCAAGATCGCGCACGTGACCGACGCGCCCGATGCCGACACGCATTTAAGCGAAATGACGAAAGCGGTAGCGAAGCTTCGCCAGTGAAGTCTGCCTCCTTAGCCAACAATTCAAAAGCAATGCTCGCTAAACACGCGATGAGCATTTCAGTCATACTTGTCGTGGGGCCTCACGCCAGCGGCGCTCGGCGAAGGATCATTTTTTCATCCCAACGGCACTTCACTTCTCTCTCGCTGCTTCAGTAGCCATCAGGTATTCAAGCCTACCCGGAGCGCAATCAACTTCAGCGACCACGCGGTATTGTGGTGTGGGCCGGCGACTGGGAGGACTACGTCAGGGCTTGCTCGCTCTGCTCCCTGGAGCGAAGCAAAGGAAGCCGAAGGCTACTGCCACCGCCGGGACGGCCCATACTGTCGCGTTCCAGAAGACGATTTGGCGGCGGCACAGCCAAGCTTCACCGCCCTGCCAATCGGCTCCGTCCAGCACAACCTGCTGTGCAAGAAGGTGGCCCGGGAGTCCTGGGAGCAAAACGATATCGTACCACCTGCTCTCGGGGTCATTCGACATCTCCCTCGCATGATCAATCCAGGCACCGAAAAAGCCTGCGGCAGCCCCGATCAGTGCGGCTAACCCAACCGAAGCTAGGGCCACGGCAAGGCGTTTCTTGAGGCCGATGAAGCTGAAGGCTATCGCAGCCGCCGGGACCGCCCATACTGCGGCATTCCAGAAGGCTATTCTGCGGCGATACAGCCAAGCCTCGCTCGCCCCCCAGCCTTCTCGGTGCCAAAAAACATGCTGTACGATAAGTTCGCCCGGCACCCCGGGAAACGCGCACACGTCGTACCACGGGCCGTCCCAAGGACCATCCCCCGCGTCCCAGCGATGATCAACCCACGCGTCGAAATAGCCAGCGACAGCTCCCCCAAACGCGGCCAAGCCAGCCCAGGCCAAGGCCACGGCAAGACGTTTCTTCAAGCCAACCGTTCTCACAACGCCTCTACACTCATTGGCGATGTTCACAGGAATCGCTAGCACTCTCTCGGCACCGCGCCCGATAATCGCCGATCAACCACGCAGCAGCGAGAACTGTCAGAGCTGCTCCGATCACGAGGACAAATGGCCACTGGTCCATGACGTAATTCTGGAACTCCTGCTCGAATGGCCTCGGTATCTCCTCTGTGCAAACGGGAGTGTATTCAAGGTTGCCTTTCCAAGCGTAAAGGTGCCAGTGCCCCCAGCACCAGCCGCAGAGCAACAGCGCCAAACCGGCAAAGAGTAATGGCAGAGCGAGGCGTTTCATGGCAAGAGGCTCAGTTCGCGCCGCTTCTTGGAAAACTTATCAGTGAGTTATGAGTGTTACGGGGGGCATACAGTCTCTCAGTCCTCATCCTTCTCCGCCCGCTGCTCGAACACGAAGGCTGCGCGCACGGGCGCCGGCATCGGGTTGTCCGCTCCGCGCACCGAGCGCCAGACTACTTCGCTGAGCAAGCGGTCATCCACGGCGTCTTCCCGGGCGAAGTTCATCTTGAGCTGCCCGCCCCAGGCGCGGGCGCCGTTCTGCTCATTCAAGTCCACGTTCGCCGGCACCGCCTGGTAAGGGGTGAAGTCGGGCGCCGCCTGGAACGAGCCGTACATCGGCACCGCAGCCGCGTCGTGTTGTGACATCGGTTTGAGGCCGAGGATGAGTTCGATGGTGCGGAGCATGCTGCATGTGGAATACATCGTTGAGTCCACTGCGCCGTGTTTGGCGTAGGGGCTGAAAACGAAGGCCGTCGTGCGGTGCGCGTCCACATGGTCAGGACCGTCCTGCGCGTCATCCTCGACGACGAACACCGCCGTCTGCGGCCAGAACTTGGAGTGGGAAACTGCTTCAAGTATCTGGGCCAGCGCCAGGTCGTTTCTGGCGACATAGGCCGTGGGTGTCCACCAGCCGGGCGTGGCGCCGTGGGTGTGGTCGTTGGGCAGGCGCACAATCTGCAGGCGCGGCATGTCTCCCTCGCCTTCCATGCGTTTGATTTCTGAAATGAGGCGCTGGGCGCGCAGTTCGTCCGGGTAGGCCAGGTCCCAGGGGCGATACCATTCGTCAATGTGCCCCTGCATCGCCTTGAGACGCCCCCAGGTCGGGGAGTTGGTGGGGACGAAGACATTCACGAACTCGCCGTAAATCCGGTAGCTCACCCCCGCTTCCAGCGCGCGGTCCCAAAGGTAGCCGCCGGCGGGAACGGCGGCGGTGAAATAGCCTTCCGCCGGGAAGGGGTATTTCTTCGTGCGGTTGTGCCCGTAGTTCAGCCGCCACATCTTCTCGACAAAATCCGACGAGTAAGCCCCCATGCTCCACTCGTGTCCCGCGGCGCTGACATCGGCATCGGCGTAAAAGTTGTCCAGCAGCACGAATTGCCGGGCCATGCGGTGCAGGTTGGGTGTGACCCGTTCCGGGAAGAGGCAGAGCTTCGCGTCGCCGTTGCCCTCTTTCATGTCGCCGAGCACCTGGTCGTAGGTGCGGTTCTCCTTGATGATGTAGATGCAATACTTGATCGGACTCGGGTCGCCAGGTTTCTGGGGGATAGGATTGCCGGCTGGGTGTGCCGCGACGACGGAGGCATCCGGCTTGAGGGGGCTGCAGTGATAAGCCTGGGCGGTCCAGGTGGCGAGCTGCGCCTCGAACTTCTCCCGCGACGGCAGATCAATGATGCTCAGCGTGCCTTTGAAGAGCCCGCCGACGTATTCAATCTTGGGATTGGTGTGGTAGTTGTTCACGCCCGGCTGCGGCCCAAGCGGGTTGGCCTTCGGGATCAGGCCCTTGCCATTGGCGACCAGCAGATGTTTGCCGTCCGGCGTGACCCGCACCGAGGTGGGATACCAGCCTACGGGAATGAAACCCAGCGACCGGCTGTGGCTCCGGACGCTGACGTCAAACACTGCCACGGTGTTGTTGTTGGCGTTCGCCACAAAGAGCGTCCGCTCATCCGGTGACAAGGCGAGACTGTTGGGCGTCGAACCGGGCGGAGCCTGCGGGTAGAGCGCCGCCCAGACTGTTTCGAGGGCTTTGCCGGACTCCGTATCCAGCACGGTGACCGTATTCTGGCAGGAGTTGGCCACATAGAGCAGCTTGCCCGAGCGGGTGAGCGCCATTTCGCACGGATGCTCTTGCGTCGGCCAGCGTTGAACGACCTGTTCCGACCGCAGATCAATCACCGCCACTGTCGCCTGCGCCCAGAGGCTTACGTAGAGACGCCCGCTCTGCTCATCCAGCCGGCACGCGTAGGGGAACGTCGCGTCCGCTCTTGTCTGGTAGCCCGACATCTCCTCGCGTTTCTGTGCCGGGGTGTCTTCGAGGCTCTCCGGGGCCATGACCGGCTCCATCCAGAACGGCGTCGCGTTGGTTCCCACCACAATGTCTGCCGGCGCGGTGTGCGGCGACAGCCCGATGCGCGTGACGCGATCCGCCCAGAGATTGGCGACGAACAGCCGCTTCGCGTTCCCGTCCACCGCCAGGCCGGCCGGGATGCCGCGCAGCTTGGCGTCCCGCACCTTGATCTGGTGATGATTGGTCAGGCTGCCCTGCCGGAAGTCAAAGGCATGCACCACTTCGTCTCCCGCTCCGCTGCAGAAGAGCTGCCGGCCATCCTGCGAGAACTCCAGCCCGTAGAAGGCCTCACGCAGGCCGGTGTGCGCGACGATTGTGGCCGATGCGAGGTCCACGACGGCGAGTTCGTGCTCGCTGTAGCCGCTGTGCAGCACGGCGGCAAACCGTCCGCCGGGATGCACTGCCACGTTGATCGGGTAGTCTCCCACCTCGACTTGCCTCCCTGCTGGTTGCAGCGACCACTGGTTGTGCAGCAGGACTGAGCCGTCGGCTTTCTTTCCGGGCAAAACTGGCAGCGGAGCGCCGGCGCGGGGGGGAGCAGTGGCCGCCCGGTCGGGCGCCGGGCGCGTTGGGGTGCAGCCTGCGCCAGCCAATAGTGCGGCACTTATGAGCAAGGGGCGGATGGTTCGCATTGAGTTTTGCCGATGTTGTGCCAGTCCATCGCTGGTTGGTAAAGCCGCAAAAGCGGTTCGCGGGGACGTTAAGTGGCTGCTTGCGGTTTGGTGTCGGCGAGTTGATCCCAGCCCTGCACCAGCCCCCCACCGTCTCCTCACCGTCACCTCGCCGTTACCCCTCCCTAGCACCTCTCATAATTTATGAGAGGTGCTAGGGAGGGGTAACGGTGAGGTGACGGTGAGGTAGGCCAGGGCGGAGCGGAATCGGCCCCGGATCGGGAGGTTGCCGGCCTTTGGGGCCAGCCGGACCGGGAGCCGGCCCCGGCCATCAAGGGGTGCGGCGCGCAGTTCGGCCTGTAACAAACGCCTGTAATCCAGTCGGCCCGGCCAGGTGTTGGCTCGAAGGCCGACAAGAATGTCGGCGCGCCTCCTCCCCTTGCAGGAAAGTGAGACGCGTCCAAGGACGTAAGGGTGCCGGGCGGCAGACTGCGCTTGCGGTTAACGTGGTTGGCGGCTATATATGGCAGGCAGGCTGTGGCGGAAAACCAGCCTGGCTAAATCAAAACCGCATGAGTTCCACCAGCGAGTTAGCAAGTTTTGCCGCGCGTCTGCGCCGGCTCATCCGGGCTTTCTCGAACGAGCCGGCAGGCGTTCCGAAAGAGTGGGTGGTCTTCGAAGAGCTGGCGCTCGAGCTTTTCGCCCTTCAATTTGCGCAGAACGCGCCCTATCGCCGGTTCTGCGAAGCGCGCGGCGCGCAGCCCGGGAGCGTGGCGGACTGGACTGCCATACCCGCCGTGCCCACGTCGGCATTCAAGGAACTGGAGCTTTCGTGCCTGCCGGTCGGAGAGCGGACAACGATGTTTTGTTCCAGCGGCACGACGGGGCACCGGCCGAGCCGGCATTTTCATAATGCCGCATCGCGGGAGCTCTACGAGGCGTCGCTGCTGGCGTGGTTCCGGGCTTGTTGCCGATGGCCCATGGCCGATTGCCAATGGGTCGTCCTCACCCCGCCGCCGGCGCAGGCCCCGCACTCTTCGCTGGTCCACATGTTTGAGGTCATCCGGCGCGAACTGGCGCCGGGTGCAGCACCTTTTGTGGGGAAGGTTGCGGAGGCCGGCGCCTGGATGCTGGACGTGGACGCAGCGCTCCAGCGCATGCAGCAGGCCAGGACAGACGCGCAACCCGCGCTCCTGCTTGGCACGGCGTTTTCATTTGTGCACTTGCTGGATGGTCTGGCCGGGCGAGGGTTGCATTGTGAGCTTCCAGCGGGTTCGTGTGCGATGGAAACCGGCGGCTACAAGGGCCGCTCGCGCGCTCTGTCGAAAACGGCTCTGCACGCACTTGTCTCGCAGCGCCTTGGCATTGCCCCGGGTCACATCGTCTGCGAATACGGCATGAGCGAACTTAGCTCGCAGGCGTATGACTGCGCTTTGAGCCGCTCGCGCAATACGCAACACGCAACACGCACCTTCCGTTTCCCTCCCTGGGCGCGGGTGCAGATCATTTCCCCTGAGACCGGCGCGGAAGTGGGCGAGGGGGAGACCGGTTTGATCCGTGTGTTCGACCTGGCCAATGTTCATTCGGTGCAGGCAATTCAAACCGAGGATCTGGGAATCCGTCGCGGCGATGGTTTTGCGTTCGCGGGCCGTGCCGCGGCGGTCGAGCCGCGCGGGTGCTCGCTCATGGCGGTGTAAGATTTCCAGATGAACCCTGACGAACACGCACAACACCGCACCCGCACCCTGTGGCTGACGGGTGTGCTGCATGCGTTCACGCATCTGTATCAGGTGGCGCTGATGCCGCTCTACCTGCTGATGCAGAAGGACCTCCAGCTTGCCAGCGTCAGCCAGGTGACGCTCTTGATGACGGTGATGCTGGCAGCCTGTTTCGGGCCGAGCTATCCCGTCGGCATGCTGGCGGACCGGATGAGTCGCAAGAAGCTGCTCGGCATAGGGCTGGCGCTCAACGGGGTGGCGTTTGCGGCGCTGGGGCTGGCGCCCAATTACCGCTGGGCGCTGGTCGCCGTGGTGGTGGCCGGCATCGGCAGCAGTTGTTATCACCCCGCCGCCACGGCCATGGTGACGCGCCTGTTCCCGGGCCGGACGGGCAAGGCGCTGGGCCTGGTCGGCATCGGGGCCGGGGCAGGTTTCTTTGTGGGACCGCTTTATGCGGGCTGGCGCGCGGGTATGTTGGAGCCGGTGCTGGGTCCGGGCGCGTGGCGCCGGCCGGTGCTTGAACTGGGCATCCTGGGCATTGTGATGGCCGTGCTGTTCTGCTGGCTGGCGGATGAGGAGCAGCCCGGGCCGGCGGCCGAGCGGAAGACGGTGCCGTCCGGCCGGATGTTTGCCACGCCCGCGCTGTGGTTCTTCTTTTTCGCGTATTGCCTCCTCTTCAGCATCCGCGATTTCGCGGGGGCGAGCATGGGCAGCCTGAGTTCGCTGTTCCTGCAGCAGGCGCATCACTACAGCCCGCAGGCGACGGGGCTCGCCTTGAGCGTCATCTATATCGCGGCCACGATCAGCAATCCGCTTTTCGGCCACCTGAGCGACAGCGGTCGCAAGCGCTGGATTGCGTTTGCGCTGGTGGTTGCCGCTGTGCTGGTGGCCATCTTCCCCCACGTGCCGCAGGCGTGGATCATGCCGGTGCTGGTCGTTTACGGCTTTTTCTTCCTGGCCAGTTATCCGATGACCGAGGCGGCGCTAATGGATGCGGTGCCGGACGCCGTGCGCGGCCGGGTGTTTGGCGTGTTCGTCATGGCCGGGGGCGTGATCGGCAACCTGTCCCATTGGATGGTCGGCGCCAAAGTGAAGCACCTCGGCGAGGCGGCGCACTCGGTCAGCGCCTACTTCCCCATTTACGCGACGGTTGCTGCCCTGATATTGGTATCGCTCTCTGGATTGCTGTGCCTGGGGGCGATACAACGGCGCGAAGGGCCGCCGCCCGAGGCGAAACGAGACGGCTCGATGCCGCTGCTGACATGAGTTTGCCCAATTACTTCCTGGCCGACCTGCCGCCCGAGGCGACGTTAAGCCCGGCGATGATTGGCGAAGCCTGCCAGACGCTGAAGCGCAACCGGGAACGCTACCTGGCGCACCGGTCCACCCAGAGCCTGGTGCAGGTCCTGAGCAACGTGGCGCGGCGCTGGCGGGAGCCGGATTACCCGTTCCGCCAGCTTGCCCTCGAACAAGGCCCGGCGGCAACCGGCTTTTCCCGCGCCACACTGGTCCGCGGGCTGGACGCGTTCTTCAAGACCCTGACCCCCGAGCACTTCCACGTGCTCCTGGAACAGGACCTGGGCCACGCCCGGCGCCTGGACGAGATGGTGGCCGGCGAGGCGGAGACGGTGTCGCACCGCGCGGCCCTGGCCTGCGCGCCGGAGCTGCTGGTCCACATCGCCGCCGGCAACCTGCCCAGCCCCGCGCTTTCGGCAATGGTGCTGGGCGTGCTGGTGCGCTCGGCGCAATTTGTGAAGTGCGCCAGCGGCGGCGCCCTGCTGCCGCGCTTGTTTGCGCATTCGCTTTACGAGGTGGAACCCAAGCTGGGCGCGTGCCTCGAAGTGGCCGAGTGGCGCGGAGGACGGCACGATCTGGAGCAGGGCCTCTTCGACGAGGCGGATTGTGTCACCGCCACCGGCACGGATGAAACGCTGGCGGCGATCCGCCAGCGGGTGCCCGCCAAGGCCCGGTTCCTGGCTTACGGCCACCGGGTCAGTTTCGCCTATGTGACGGCGGGAGCGTTAACCGGCCTCCATGCGCGGCGGACAGCCGGCCAGGCCGCCGCCGATGTGACGGCTTGGAACCAGCAGGGATGCCTCTCCCCGCACGTCATTTATGCCGAGCACGGCGGCGCCGTGACGCCCGAGCAGTTTGCGGAGCTGCTGGCCGAGGAGCTGGAGCGGCGCGAGGAAACCGAGCCGCGCGGCGAGCTGCCTGTGGAGGCCGCCGCCGCCATCACTTCCCGGCGCGCTTTCTACGAAGTTCGCGCCGCGCATTCCCCCGAGACGCGCCACTGGTGCAGCCGGGGCTCCACGGCCTGGACGGTGGTGTATGAAGCGGACCCGTGCTTTCAGCTCTCATGCCTCAACCGGTTCATCTACGTCAAGGGCGTGAAGGATTTGACCGAGGCCTTGCAAAGTGCCGATAGTGTGCGGGGGCAGGTCTCGACAGTCGGCTTGGCGGCTCCCGAAGACAAAGCCCAGGCACTGGCGACAGAGCTGGCGCGCTGGGGAGTGTCCCGGGTTTGCCCTCTCGGCCGGATGCAGGAACCGCCGCTGCTTTGGCGGCATGATGGCCGGCCCGCGCTGGGCGATCTGGTGACGTGGACGGATTGGGAGCGCGGGCAGGGAAGTTGAGGAGTTAAAGGAGTTAAAGGAGTTGAATGAGTTACAAGAGTTACCTGAGGATGGAACTACGCAAGACCTTTCAGTTTGAGGCGGCGCATTTGCTGCCGCGCCTGCCAAAGTCGCACAAATGCCGGCGGTTGCACGGCCATAGCTTCAAGGTCGAGATTGTCGTTGCCGGCAACTGCGACCCCCGGCTGGGTTGGCTGATGGATTACGCCGACATCTCGCAGGCTTTCAACCCGATCTGGAAGCGGCTCGACCACTTCTACCTGAACGACATCCCCGGCTTGGAGAACCCGACCAGCGAGAACGTCGCCGTCTGGATTTGGAAGAAGCTCAAACCCAAGCTGCCCCTCTTAACCGAGGTGGTGGTGGCTGAGACCTGCACCGCAAGGTGCGTCTATCGCGGGGAGTAAACACACACGGCCGGAGGCAGGGGCGACACATTGCCGCTCTCCCGCCGCGGGAGGTTCCGGCAAGCGAGGGTGGCGCCAAACGTCACCAGAGGCCGTAGTACATGATGTACGAGCCCGAAGCGTAGCGCTTCCGCAGGTGCCTGATGTTCACCCAGGCGACCGACCCATCGAGCCGGCCTATGTTGCCACCGGCAGCACCGACGCTTTCGGGTGTCTCGGTCCCGCTCCCCCAACTCCACGTCGCGCCGTTGGGCCTGTAAGGACCACTCCGGCAGTGCGGGGCCATAATCAGGTAAGTGCCGCTGCCGCCGCCCCAGTGATTCGCGTCAGCGAGGACGTAATTGGTGCCCGACTCGCTGGTCTTCCTGGCTGAGTACCAGTATTCCGGCGCGTCCGTTGCCCAGCCCGACATGTTGGCGTCGCAAAGGTAATTGTAGCCGATCAGGTAGCCGTAGGTGGTGCTGGACCGCGATTGCGTGCCGAAGGTGAAGTTTGGGCAATCGAGGATCTTCACGTTCTTGGTATAGTCAACCAGGTTGGCCCAGCTCCGGCTGGAGATGCGCAACGAGTGCCATTGATCGTTGTTGTCGCGGCCGGAAGGAACCTTGTCCTGCCAGTCCATTCCGTACATGTGGACGGTGATGATAGCCTGCCGCATGTTGCTCTTGCAGGCCACGCGCTTGCCCTTTTCTTTAGCTGTGGCCAGGGCCGGCAGTAGCAGGGCCGCCAGAATGGCGATGATGGCTATGACCACCAGCAGTTCAATAAGGGTGAATGCGTCAGCTCGCTTCTGGCCGCGCGTGTGCTTTGGAAGGATACGCATAACGTACTCTGGTATAGGCACGCGCCGACTATCCGCCTTTGCAGACAGCCCTGCAATACCAAAACCGGGGGAACTGGCCCCGCCGGTTCATTCGCCTGGGACTTATGATAGCCCCAGCCGCTCGCGGATTTGCGGAATGCCCGCCGTGCCCGTGGTGCCGAGCTGATGAATGACCTCCGAGGCCGCCGCATTGGCGATTTCCAGCGCCTCGCGCAGGGTGGCTCCCGCCGCGAGCGCGGCCGCCAGGTTCGCCGTCACCGCGTCGCCGGCGCCGACAATGTCAATCTCTCCGTGGAGGGGCAGGGCGGGGACATGCTCCACCTCGCCGCCGGGTGCGGCGCCGATCATGCCGCGTTCGGCCAGCGTCACAAACACGCGCTGCCCGTTTCGGCGCGCCAGTTCGGCGGCGGCTTCCTTGATCTGCTCCAAGCTCAATGCGCCGGCGGTTCCCATCAGGGCTGATAGCTCCGCTGCATTCATCTTGAAAGTGACGGGCGGGAAGCCGCGCAACCCGCGGCGGCTGTCCGCGAGGATCACCAGGCCCGGACGCTGCCCGGCGAGGTCCTTGACGGCCTCAAGTACTCGGTGAGTGACCACGCCCGTCTCCGGCACGTCCACCTGGTCCAGGATGATCAGCACGTTGATTTCCCCGCCGACACTCTTCAGGCGGCCCGCCAGCAATCCCTGAAGCAGCGCCGGGGTGGGCGTCCAGTTCTTGAGGTCGAACCGGTTCAGCTCGATGGGCGTTTGGTTGGGCGCGACAACCAGCGGCTTGCAGTATGTAAAGGTCCGTCGTTGCACCGTCTGCACGAAAGTTTCCAAACGTACGCCCGGACGGCGTTCCAAAGCATGCTGCAACTCAAAGCCCTCGCCGTCCTCGCCCGCGAAGCCAATCGGAAAGATTGTCTCCACGCCCAGCGCCGACAGGTTGTTCACGATCGTGCCCGCAGCGCCCGCCTGGGCACGCACGTTCGCGACGTTATGCACCGGCAGCCCGGTTTCCAGCGAGGTCTCCTGCCGCGCCGGATCAATCTCCAGGTAGCGGTCGAGGCAGAAGTCGCCCAGGACCGCAACCCCCAGCCCGGCGTAGCGCCCGGCAATGGCATTGAAGCGCGCGGAATTCATTGGCCCTGGGCCGGCAGCAAGTGAAGCAGGTTGTGCAGGAACGCCACATTGTCGCACTGGACGTAGTTCATCCTGCCGCCCATGCGCGAGAAGCTCTTGCAGAAGCGCAGGTAGTAGGCCGGGTTGGTCTTGGGCGGCTCGCCTTTGGACCAGTCCCACTTTCCGCCGTCCTGAATATCCACGACGAAAAACTCGTGCTCTTGCACAACCGGGCGACCCGCCTGCAGGCGCAGGTTGTTGACACAACTCAGGCTTTTCTCGAACACCTGCGGCGCCATGATCGCCGAACCCACGGACAACACTACGCCCCCGTCCAGGCCCTCCACGGCGCGGCTGAACAGCCGGAAATCCACCGCTGCGGCCCGGCCAATCGCCGCCCCGCTGAACAGGGGATGCGTTGCGATGATGTCGTAGCCAATGCCGGGATGCACCGTCAACGGCACATTTTCCCGAAATGCCTGTGCCAGGATCGAAGTCTCCTTCCACCGGTGCGGCACGGCGATTCGCCCCGCCGGCAGCCGGTGGGCCAGCATCGCATGCAGCAACTCCGCCCGGGCAGGCGCGAGCGGATCCCCGGGCCGGTCGCGCAGGGATTGCTCCAGCGACTCGGTGGTGGGCAAAGTGACACCGTCGTCGTAGATAAACCGTCCCAGGCTGCGGCCGTAGCCTTCGCCGCGCAACGCGCCGGCCAGCAGCGCCAGGTGCTGGCAGCGCCCCGTCTCATCCCACGTGCCGAACGAGCCTGTCGCCACGTTCTGCCGCACGCTCTCCTCTGTGCGCCCGAGAAACGACAGTTCCCAATCGTGAATTGTTCCGGCCCCATTCGTCGCCAGGTGCGTTACCCAACCGCGCGCAATGAGCCGGTTCACGATGGCCATCGCCCCGTTTTTGATCAGGTGTGCGCCATACATGAGAATGACGCTGGCCTGGCGCTGGCGAGCCGTCGCGACGCGCTGCGCGCACTCGCGGACCGTTGCGAGCGTCGCCGGGTCGCAGGCGCGCGGCGGCTGGTCCGGGTCAACCAGGATCTTCTCCAGCGGGCTTAGGCTGTGCCGCTCCGCCAGCGGGTGCACCTTTACTTTTGTCAGGTCCAAAGGTTCAGGGAATGTCTTCATTGCTTCAGGATACACTCGATCAAGACCGCCCCGTCCCGGTAATCGGGGATCAGCACGTCGGCTCCCGCCGCGGCCAGCACCTTGCGCTTCTGCGGCTGCAGCACCCCCGAGCCATTCTGCTCCTCGTCGCTCGCGACGCCCACCGCCAGGCCGCCCATTTCCTTCGTCACCGCGATTTCCACCGGCCCGTCGCCGAACGAGAGTAAATGCCCGCCCGCAATCCCTTCCTCGCGCAGCAGGCGGCCAATGACCGCCCGCTTGGAGGACTGCGCCGCGTCAGCCGTGCCGCCGTAGATGTGGCGGCCGAAATACCGCGCCAGGTCGAGCAGCTCGGCCTCTTCCTTCACCTCGTGTTCAATCGTGCCGCTCAGGATGACCAGCGTGAGCCCGCGCCGGCGGAGCGCCTCCAGCAGCGCCCGCGCGCCGTGCACGACGAAATCCTCCGGCCCCACCTTGCCGCTCCGGATGGCCCCTGTTCGCTCGTGAATCATTGCCACAAGCAGCTCCTGGTATTGGCGCAGCAACTCCTCCGGCTCGGGCGAGCGGGCTCCGCGCTCGCGCAGCCGTTGCGCTCCCAGCCGCATCTGGTGAATCGAGGGCTTGCCGTTCAACCCCAGGATGTCCTCCATCAGCAGCTTATGGACGCGTTCGGCGGCTTCGCCTTCCGCTTTGGGCAGGTAGCGCTGGAACACCTCAAACATCAGCTCGGGCCACCCATGCCGCAGCCAGGACAGCGTGCCGTCGAAATCAAACACGACGTGGCTGATCTGCGAGCGCGGCAAAAAGCCCGGTGCAAACTCTACCAATCCGCTGAACGGCTCCACGGAGAACATCTCGCCGCCAGAAATACGGCTTTCCCCAAAAAAGTCAATTCCGCGGCCTGTTCAAACTGGCATCCAAGTCAGACCTTCTGGGCCTCCACGAGCCAGAGCTTGTGGCACTCGCAGGACAGCGTGCGCAACGCTGTGGGGTCCTGGGTCTGGTTGAACACGGCCAGCGCGTGCCGAAAGCGTTCTGTGCAGTGCTCGCAATTGTGCGGCATCTGCAGGGGGTTTGTCCCCTCATTGCTTAGCCCGACCAGCATCCGCCCCAGCGGCGCCACCCGCGAGATGACCTCAGCCACCGACCACAGCCACGGCGGCCGGTAATGCCCTTGCTCGAAGGCGTGGTATAGCGGGGTCTGCGGGGCGACAAAGCAAGGCTCCAGCGCCACCCGGGTGGGGCATTTCAGTTCGCGGCCGAGGTCGAACACCTTTCGGGCCGTTGCCACCGAGTCTTCGATCGCCTCGCGCTCACCGGTGTTGAGGGGTTTCAGCAGGACATAAGCAAGCAGCCCGGCACCCGCTCGGGCCAGCAGCGCTGCGGCGGCGGCGAATTGCTCCCAGGTGTAGCCCTTGCGAATGCGCCGGCTCAGGACCTCCGGGTTGGCGCTTTCCAGACCGATGCCCACCTCCAGCGGCTTGTGCCGGCACGCCTCCAGCGCTCGCGCGAGCCTCGCCGCGCTCACATACTCCGGGCGAGTCTCGACCAGCAGCGAGGCGACTTGCGGACGAGCGGCGGCCATCGCGAGCATCGCAGACTGCGCCGGCTCGGGCACCTCCTCCGGATTGAAGTAGGAGCCGGAGTTGTAGAGATCAACCTCGACTGGTGCCTGGATGCCCCCGGGAATTCTCGCCAGGGCGACCTCGACCTGGGCCCGGTAGTCCTCCGCGCTCACGGGTTTGCCGGTACCGAAGGTTTTAGGAAAGCCGCAATTGGTGCAGCCGCCGGCGGTTCGGGCGTAGGCACAGCCCGGCGCGGTCAGGATCACCATCAGCCGGAAACCCGGCCTCCCCTCGACTTGCGCCGGGAGCCACTCGACATTCTTGGGCAACCGGGTCATTTGGCTTGAGGATGCGGCACCAGAAATGGCCCCAGCGCCAGCGCGTTCATGGACGACTTCAGGAAGGTATCCAGGGCCTGATCGGGACTCGTGACGATCGGCTCGCCGATGTTGAACGAGGTGTTGAGCACCATTGGCAGCGAGGTCTTCCTCTCGAACTCGGCAATCAGTTCGGCGTAGAGCGGGTCCACCTCCGGCTGCACTTCGTGCACGCGGGCGCCGGCCTTGCCGGTGGACCCGTTCTCCTGGATGACCGCCGGGATCATCTGCGTCATGCGATGCTCACGCAAGGGCAGGGCGAAAAGCATATAACGCGTGGATAACATCTCGCCTGGCAGATCGAAGAACTTCGCCATTCCTCCCGGCAGCACACTGGGGGCAAAGGGCCGGAATGACTCGCGATACTTCACCCGGACGTTAAGCCGGTTGCGAGTGTCAAAGCGGCTGGGGTCGGTAACAATCGAGCGGTGGCCGAGTGCCCGCGGCCCCACTTCCTGCCGCCCCTGGAACCAGGCGACGATTTGCCCGCGCTCGATGCGGGTGGCCACCTCCACGGCGACATTGTCCGGCTTCGAGAACGCCAGCCCGCGGGCCTTGAGCGATGCCTGCATTTCGTCAGGGCTGTAACCCGGCCCCCAAAACGCGTGGGCCATGCGTGGCCGTGCTGTGCCGCCCTGCTGGAAGTGCGCCAAAGCAGCGGCGCCCAGCGCGGTGCCCGCATCGTTGGCCATAGGTTGCACCCAGATCCGCTTGAACGGCGTCCGGGCGGCGATCTCATAGTTGGCCACGCAGTTCAGAGCCACGCCGCCCGCCAGGCACAGGTCGGTGATGGGCTCTTTGCGGTCGGCGTTGATGCGGGCATAGAGCCGCTTCGCCAGGTGGACCATGATATCCTGAGTCACCACCTGGATCGCCGCCGCCACTGAGGCATCCTCGTAACGGTCCACCACCGTAGCGCGGCGCGGTCCGAACAAGCGCTCCAGCCCCGAGAAGTCATCTGTGCGGAAGCGGAAGGCCTCGTTATCAACAAAAAAGGTGCCGCCGCTCTCCTCGTGGCAGATGGACCGCATCCGCGTTAGGAAGTCGGCGCCAGTCAACTCGCCAATCGGGTCGGTGAGGCACGCATAGCCCATCACCTTGCCCGGGCCGCTGTACACATCGAAGCCCAGGAACTCGGACATCCGCTCCCAGACGAAGCCCAGCGAGTGCGGGTAGCCTGCCGTCTCAAGTTCGGCAAGCTGGTTCCCTTGGCCCAGGCCCAGCCAGGTTGAGTTGAACTCGCCGATGCCGTCAATGACCAGTACGGCGGCCTGCTCGAAGGGCGAAGCGTAGAACGCCGAAGCCGCATGGCACAGGTGGTGGGGTAGAAAGTGGAATCGAACCTGGGGCGCCCGGGAGACCAGCTTGTCGCGCGCCGCCAGGCTGTGCCGGTAATAGGTCTCCTCGCCTTCCGGCGTTCCCCACTCACCCGCCTTCATTCTCCTGGCGTCGGGAAGATTGACGTTTAGCCGGCGGCGCTGTTCCGGGTCGAGCGAGTAACCGATTGCCGCCAGGTCTTTCCAGCCAATACCTCCCTGTTTCAGGCACCAGGCCATGGCCTGCTCGGGAAGGTCGTCGGGGTTGTCCACCCGCGAGTGCTTGCCATAGCGGATGCGGCTGAAGCGCTCTTCCTCCGCTGTGGCGACAATCTCTCCGTCGCGGAGCAGGCAGGCTGAGGATTCGTGGTAAGCGGTGTTGACGCCGAGAATATGAACAGTCACAAAGAATCCCTTCGAAAACGCGCTCTTGGACTTACTGACCCCTGCTCGCCGCCTGTTGGAGTTCGCACGCTGCCGCGTGAACCTCCCGCAGCGCGGCCAACAGCAGGCCCGACGCGGGAATGCCGGCCACGGGGCGCGGGGCGGGGCCGGGGCGCGACAATTCCTCGTGGTCGCCCAATCCCGAATCCTTTAGCAAACGCAGCCGCTGCTGGATCAGCTCGCGGACCTCGCTGGCATTGTTGATTCCCCGGAACCAGGCAATGTGCAGATTCTCCATTGGCTGGTGCTGGTGATGCGGATTGCCGGCGCCGCCGCCGCCCGCGGTCTCCACCCGCAGGTCGGCAATCCCCAGCGCGCGCTGAACCGGCCCTTGGGAAATGGCGATGTTTTGGATGTTGGCGAAGTTCACCGTCATTTCGCGCACGGTCACCACCCCTTCGCGCACCCGCAAGCTGCGGTCGGTCACCAGGTACCACCGCTTGTCGTATTCCAGGCGCACGATGGCCAGCTGAAGAAGGCACTCCAGCAGCACGAGCGCCACAACGAACAAAGGCAGCAGCAGCAGCAACAGCATTGCGGGGTGGCCGCCTCTTGCCCGCAGGAAAACGGGAACCACAATGGATATGAAGAGCCCGAACCCAACCACAAACAGCAGCGCAGCGCTCCTGAGGGCCCAAAGGAACAGCAGGTATTTGTAGTAGTTGGGCGCGGCTCGGAAAATACGCGTGCTGCCCTCGTCTCCCGGCGGCGGGACCGGGTCGTGCGGGATGCGCAGCAGCCGCTCGCAGGTCTGGCGGAAGGCGCTATACATGGGCGGGGGGGTAAGGTGGTTGCGCAGCCGGGCCTCGCGCTTCCAGCAGTTTACGCGTCTGGCGCAGTTCATCCCGGATACCGAGCAGCAGCGACACCATCTCGGCCTCGCCGCCGGTCGGCACCGTGGCCGGAACGGCGGGACTAGCCGGGGCCGCCTCCGCCACCGGGCGGGACGAGCCGGGACGGACCTGGTAGCCCCGCATGCGGGTATAAAGGAAGTCGCGAATGGCCTCGTATTCCTTGAACCCCTCGATTACCAACTCGGGCCCCGCCGAGCCGGAAGCGGTCTGAATCTGCAGGTTGGCCAGCCCCAGCCAGCGTTGGAGCAGGCCCGAGCGCAGGTGGATGTCCTGGATGCGTGCGTAGGTGAGGTTGGTTTCACGCCGAAACAGGATGCCCACTTTCATGTGGATGCCTTCCTCGTCCAACCGGTAGCGCAGCGTATGATAGCGGAAGTAGAGATAGGGCAGGGCAACCACGATCCCCGGCCCGGTGAGAATGGCGCGGATAAGGTAATAAGTCCACAGCGCCGGGTGCGGCCGTTCCAGCGTGCGGATCCTCTCGGGCACAGGTTCGATCGTCATAAGCAGCTCACCGCCCGGGTTGCGGGCGTCCTTCGTGCTCAGGGTGCGGCAAGAAAGGTTGCGGGATCAAGATAAATGACCATGGTAGAATTGCCTTCACCACACCCGCCGGTGTAGGCTCGCGCCGATGAAGACCGCGTCGTCTCTCGTTGCCATGCTCATAGCGCTTAGCTCCGCCGCGGTGGCACAGCCATCGGCGCCTGCGCCTTTCAGCGCACCCGGCCAGGTTAATCACAACCGGCCCGGCCCGTGGGACAGCGACGTGCGGGTGTGCCGGGTGGCGACGAACGGCGCACCGGAGAAGCTGGCCACATTCGAGCGCGCGGGCGTGCCGACGCTCGCGCGGCTCAAGGACGGGCGGATACTTGCTGCGTTCCAGCACTTTCCCGGCAATGACGAGCGCAACTTCGACCGTGTGGCCGTGCGCTACTCCAGCGATGAAGGGCGAAGCTGGACGGCGCCGGAACCGATCGTGGTGGAAGGAATGGAGCCGGGCTTGATGCGGCCATTCGATCCCACGCTGGTGCCATTGCCGGATGGCCGAGTTCGGCTCTACTTCACGTCGAATCGCAGCCGCGACTTCCACCGCAGCACCCCGGCGATCTATTCGGCGGTGTCGCGCGACGGCATCCACTACACGTTCGAGCGAGGCGTCCGGTTTGGACTGGAAGGCCGGACGGTGATTGACTGCGCCGCCGCGCTTCACGAGGGTGTGTTTCACCTGATCGTCCCGGACAACGACGCGGCGGGGGAGTTCGCCAGGGGGCCGCAGCGGGGCCAACCGACGCGCGGAGGCGCCGGCTACCACGCCGTGAGCAAGGACGGTCTTAACTTCGAGCATGTGGCGGACCTCAAGGTCGCGGGGGACCGGCGCTGGCTGGGAAATATGCAAAGCGACGGCGGGCGGCTGGTTTTCTTCGGCACCGGCGACTCGGGCATCTGGTCGGCGACGAGCGGCGATGGTGGGCATTGGGATGTGGATGCCCGCCCGTTGGGCCTGCCGGGCGCCGACCCGGGCGCGGTGAAGCTGGCGGATGGCGCGTGGCTGCTGGCGGTTACCGGTCCGCCGCGACCAGGCACTGCCAGCGCAGCCGCCCGACGCCAGCCTGGCGCGCAAGCCGACGAAGACAACCAGGCTGCTCCCCAAGGCCCGCGTCAGTTGGGCGGGGAGGCATTCACTCCGTCGGCAGGGCAGCGTTCTTTCACTCGCATTTCCTCCAGCGCAGGCGGCAAGGAGGGCATTGCGGTTGGTGTGCTGTTTCCCCGGCAACCGCGCTTCACGAACGGCGCGCCGGTGGCGATCAATGTTGCCGGCGGGGTGCAGGCTGGCGGTGCCTTGGGGCGTCCGGAATATGTTGGGTTGGGCTTTGTGGAGATTCACTTCGCATTTCCCGGCGGCGGACAAGGCGAGGAGCGCAGCAGCGGGGAATACGACTTTCGCGGCCCCAAGTGTATCCGCGCACTGGCGGACGTGATCCTTTTCGCCAAGGGCCGCATTGCTGACAAAGATGGACGGCGCATAACTGAGCTGAACCGCAGTGTCGTTGTCCTAACGAACAACTGCGGCATTATCGGTTCCAGCCACGGCGGGAACGCCTGCGGCATGGCCATGGCGCTGCACGGGCGGGAATTCGCGGACCTGGCCTGGTATGCTTCGATGGAGTCCCCCTATGGCGAAGGGGCAGCCAACGTCGAACTGGGCGGGCGCGACAGCGGCATGAACCCGGCTTACGACCCGAAGACCGGCGTGCTCGACCTGTCCCGGCTGGCGTGGTCCTCCGAGCTTTCCCCCGGCATGTCAGGCAAGCAGATGCCGGTGCCGACGCGCGGGCTCAAGGGGGCGCTCTTTTTCGACCTGGATGGAGATGGCCGCTTCTCCGCCGAGAAGGACTTCCCCGCCAATTGCTTCGTCGGCGACGCCGGCATGGGCGTGAAGGCCTGGTATTCCCCGCGAATCCTGGCCGAGGCCGGGCGGCGTAACCTGGTGGCCGGTCAACGGCCTGGGCACATTCCGTCGCTGGCGGAGTCGCGGGAGTTCTGGCGATACCGCGACGCCGCGCCCAGCATCCCGGACGCGGTCCGCAACTGCACGAATCTCGCTGTGATCGTCTATGCCAATGAGCGCGACCACGTGCAGGCCGCGCCCGACCACGGGCACATCCTGATTCAAGTGGAGGGCTTCCGTCAGGCCGGGGCCCGCTTTGTGCGGCTGAATCCGGACCGGAGCTACGTGGAGCAGGTTCTGAAGAGCGGGCCTGGTCCGAGGCCGGCCTACAGGGCGGAGCCTGCCCGGGACCCGGATGGGCCAGCCCGCCTCCCCGACAACCCGGCTGGCAAAGCCTTCGACCGTGGCAACATCACTGCTGCCGTCGAACCCGCGCGATTTCCATTGCAGCTCTATATGCAAGCGGCTGTCTGCGAATTGGCCGACCGCACGCAGGCCGGTCAGTGGGCGTCCAACCTCGACCGTGTGCTTTATCCCAATGCACCCTGGCAGGCGATGCCCGGGCTCGGTGGGCAACGCCGTGGCCTGCCTCAGATTCCACAGAGTCCGAATGATTAAGGCCCGGCAGTGCGGTTCCTGGACATCCCTTCCGAAGTTGGTTGTAACCAAGAGAGGAACCACGACGTCTGCAATAGAAACGTACGTCAAACCCGCTTGGGTAGGGCGCGCAGTAGACTGCGAGCCCTGCCTGGACAGAATACGAGAACCTGTATTATGAAGAGAACCTGGATCGTAACCCTCAGTCTGTGCGTCTTGGCCAGCTTCGTGGCGGCGGGTGCACAGCAGAAAGCATCGGCGGCAAAGCCCAACATTATCCTGATCTACACGGACGATGTGGGCCTGGGCAACATCGGCTGCTGCGGCGGGCCGTTCAAGACGCCGCAGATAGACTCGCTGGCCAAAGGCGGCACGCGGTTTGAGTATTGCTACTCGACTCCCCTCTGCGGCCCCTCCCGGTGCCAGACCCTCACCGGGCGCTATCCCTTCCGCACCGGGCTCATCAATAACAACAGCCACAACGCCGTCGCCCCCTCGCGCGAGGTCATGATCCCGACCGTGATGAAGAAGGCGGGCTATGTGACGGCCAGCGTCGGCAAGTGGGGCCAGATGTGCCTTGGCCCCGGCGAGTGGGGCTTCGATGAGTACCTCGTCTTCCAGGGCAGCGGCCGCTATTGGGCGGAACAGACCAAGCGTTACACGGTGAACGGCCAGCAAAAGGAGCTGGCCGAGGGAGAATACCTTCCCGACCTCATGCACGACTTCCTGGTCAAGTTCATCAACAAGCATAAAGACGAGCCCTTCTTCGCTTATTACCCGATGTCGCACATGCACGGCCCCATCCTGCGCACCCCCGACAGCAAGCCCGGTGCAAATAGGGATCAGCTTTACCGGGACAACAACGATTACATGGACAAGCTGGTGGGCAAGCTGCTCGCTGAACTCGATCGCCTTCACCTGCGCGAGAAGACCGTTATATTGTTCACTGGCGACAACGGCACGGCGCGGTTCGGCGTGGAGATGGCCACCGTCAACGGGCGCAGCATTAGCGGGCAAAAGGGCACTATGCTCGAAGGCGGCAGCCGGGTGCCGCTGGTGGTCAACTGGCCGGGCGTCACCCCCGCTGGCAAGGTGAACCACGACCTGGTTGACTTCACCGACTTCTTCGTCACGTTTGCCGAACTGGGCGGCGCGCCCCTGCCGGAGGGGGTTAAGCTCGACGGCCACAGCTTCGCCGCACAAATCAGGGGCCAGAAAGGCACACCCCGCCAATGGGTCTACGTGGAACTTAACGGCAAGTCCTTCGTCCGCGACGCGCGTTTCAAGCTCACCAATGGCGGCGAGCTCTACGACCTCGCGGAAGCGCCCTACAAGGAAATCCTTGTCCCCAGCGACACGACCGACTCTGCGGCCATCGCCGCGCGCAAGCAGCTTCAGGCAGTTCTAAAAGAGCATCCGACCGCTGCCGGCGGTCCAGGCAAGAAGGCCAAGGAAGGCAAGAAGAAAGCTCGCAAGAAAGCCAGCCAGAGAGGTTGATGGGAGGGCGCGTATTCCATGCGCACTGCGGCTTGCAGGGAACTGCGAGCCCTACCTGACCAACCAGCTCAGGATGGCTTTCTGGACATGGAGGCGGTTCTCAGCCTCGTCGAAGATCGTCTGGGCATGGGCCTCGAAGGTAACCTCGTCAATCTCTTTGCCGCGATAGGCGGGCAGACAGTGCATCACCAGCGCGCCGGGCTTGGCGAGCCGGACGGTGGCGGCGTTGATCTGGTAGCCGCTCATCTGCTGGAGGCGTTCCGCAGATTCCTTTTCGCGGCCCATCGAGACCCATACGTCCGTATAGAGCAAATCAGCGCCTGCCGCGGCGGCTTGGATGTCTTCGGTGAGCACGATCTTGCCTCCGGCCCGCTTGAGCAGGTCGGCTGAGGGCTGGAAGGCCCTGGGCGCGGCGATGCGCAATTCGAAGCCGGCCTTGTCGGCAGCAAAGACCAGCGAAGTGGCGATGTTGCCCGCGCCGTCGCCAATGAAAGTGACGACCTTGCCCCGAATGGGACCTCGCTTTTCCTGGAAGGTGAAAATATCCGCCAGGATTTGGCAGGGGTGCTCGTGGTCGGTAAGAGCGTTGATGGTGGGGATGCGGGCGTAGTGCGCGAATTCCTCGACGTCGCTTTGAGCGAAGGTGCGGAACACGGCGCCATGGACCATGCGGCCCATCACGCGAGCCGTGTCCTTGATGGGTTCGCCCCGGCCAAGCTGGATCTCGTTGGACGGCAGAAAGAGGACCTGCCCGCCTAACTCGCGAATTCCAACCTCGAAGGAAACGCGGGTGCGAGTGGAGGACTTGGAGAAGATCATGGCCCAGGTTTGGCCCACCAGCGGCAGTTTGGTATGCTTGCCGCGTTCCTTCTTCAGCTTCACCGTGTCGGCCAGGATGGTCTCCATGTCCGCAGGGGCCAGCTTTTCAATGCTCAGCAGATGTTTCATGTTCAATAGCCGGGCGAGGCGGCTTGCCTAACCGGGAAATGTCCACTATGCCAGACTAGCAACGACCGATTCAAGTATCTTTAACCCTTCTTCGGCTTCGGCTGGCCGGAGGTTCAGGGAGGGCAGGATACGTATGGTCTTCGCGCCGGCGGGGATTGCCAGCATCCCGGCCGCGTGCAGGAGATTGGTGAACCGGACCGCCACACTCTTGGCGGGGTCGCCGGGGAGCTTGGGCAGGCTGGCCTGCAACTCCAGGCCCAACATCAGCCCCATGCCGCGCACGTTCTGGATGACGGTGGGATACTTGCCGGCCAGCCGTTGCAGGCCGCTCTTGAGCAGGTCGCCGACCTGGCGCACGTTGTCGGCCAGCTTCTCGCGCTGGATCACGTCGAGGATTCTCAAGGCGACCGCGCAGGCTAGCGGCGAGCCGCCGTAGGTGGTGCCGTGGCTGCCCGCGCCCAGCAAGTCCGCGTAAGGCGCCCTTACCCAGAACGCGCCGATGGGGAACCCGCCACCCAGGCACTTCGCCATCGAGACGCCGTCCGGCAGGAAGCTCTCGCCTCCCGGCACACCTTCGAGGATGCGCTGGAAGCTCTGGAAGCGCCCGCTGCGGAAATGGCCGCATTGCACCTCGTCCATGAGCAGCAGGAGCTTCTTCTCATCGCACAGCCGCCGCAGGCCGAGCAAGTAATCCGCCGTGGCCGGAATCACGCCGCCTTCGCCCTGAACGCCCTCGATCAGGATGGCCACCGTCGCGGGCGACAGGGCGGCGCGCATGGCTTCGAGGTCGTTGTAAGGCACTTGGCGAAAGCCCGGCGTCATCGGCTCGAAGCCCTTCTTAACCTTGTCCTGGCCCGTGGCGGCGATGCCGGCCAGCGTCCGGCCATGGAAGGAGTTGAAGGTGGAAAGTACCTCGAAACGGCCCTCGTCGTGGCCGAACTTGCGGGCCAGCTTGAACAAGCCCTCGTTGGCCTCGCCGCCGCTGTTGCAGAAGAAGCACTTGCCCGGGCCGATGAGGCCGACCAGCGCCTGCGCCAGCCGTCCCTGCGGCTCGTGGTAGTAGTAATTCGAGGTGTGGATCAGCTTGCGCGACTGCTCGACCAGCGCCTCGGTGATCGCCGGGTGCGCGTGGCCCAGCGTGTTGACGGCAATCCCCTGGCCCAGGTCCAGAAAGCGGCGGTCGGTAATGTCATAAAGGTAGCTGCCCGACCCGTGGCTGAACACGAGGTCGAAGCGCCCATAACTGGGCACCACGTACTGCTGGAACAGAGCCTGGACGGCTGCCACGTCATGGCACGCGCCGGGCGCCGGTGAGGGAATCATTTCTTTCATGATCTACACATCAAACGATACCAGGAAATCATTAGCAATAGTCTCCTGCGATGAAAGCCGAATATTGCGGTGACCCCGGGCATGAATATCCAAGCCTTGCCCTGAATCCATGTTACAAAAGCCTGTAAGCCCCTCCGTGTGATGGGTAACTGGCAGGTAGCAGCCTGGTGAAGAACTCCCTCGGTTGTGGGAGACGAGTTACCTTGGGTAGCGCGCGCGCCCCCGCGGAAAACAGGAAAGGCTTCCGCAGACTCACCTTCCAGCGGCCCGGGTCGGCGTGGTTGGTGGCGGACAGGCATGCCCCCCACCGTCCCCATGGCTTACCCCTCCGTTACCTCACCGTTACCTCACCGTAGTACCTCTGCAAACCTTGCAGAGGTACTACGGTGAGGTAACGGTGAGGAGACGGTGGGGTGAGCCGGGGGAGAGCCGGAGGTGGCGGCGGGCGCCTGGCTTGGCTCGGTTTTGCCAAAAGGGGGCTTGGGCTCGGTTGATCAGGGCCATTTCCGGGCATTTTCGGCCTCCGGCAGCCGCGCCGGTCATTCACCCTTGAAGCCGCAGTTGAACAGGGAAGACACGAAGACGCGAAGGCCGGAAACAGGGCAATGCCAGCCATTTAACCAGAGTCGGAGAGCTTCACTCGGCAGGTGAAGCCAAACCACCCTCCGAACTTGTCGTCTGGCGGCGGTCTCTTCGCGTCTTCGCGCCTTGGTTGTTCACTTCCAACTGCGGCGTTTAGGTTCACAGGGCTTGGTTTCCTCCCTGACCCCACTGTGCCAACTTGGCTCAGTTGAGGGCTGAAAGTTGAGTGTGCGGTCTTTGGCATTGGCCGCTTGCACCGGCCGAAGGGGTTGAGGGCGCAGGGTTGGTCTTTGGAGGGGGGCGCTCCCATTGCAGGGCTCCGGCGGCGAGGACGTAGGTGAGGACGATAGTAAAAGTGTTCTATCCTGAAGGGATTGTTTCCGTCAGCCCAGGATTGGATCGTCGTTGGGGCGAGGGGCGACGATCCTATCCTGGGGTGCTGTGCGAAAGGGACCTCTACCCGGAACGGGTTGTATCAAAGTCCTGCGCGCCTTGGGTGCCAGGGCCAGGGATGCAACCTTTTCAAGGTTGGCATGCAAACAGGGCCCGCCTTCCCGGGGTAGGTCCGCCCCCCGATTGCCCCGGCGGCCCAACCCCGGGCTGAAGGATGAAATCCCGTTGGGATTTGTGGTGAGAACGCCCGGCGCGACAATCTACCGGGGCGTCAAAGCGCGGCAGTGGAGCCTCGGCCGCCTGCCACTGGAAGACGAACGTCGAACATCCAACGCCGAACCTCGAACCTCGAACTGCCCGGCCAGCCGCTCCACCAGTCGAATGATTCTCGCGGGGTATTCCAGCAGCCGCTCCTCCAGGTCATAATCCGCCTTCATCCTGCTCCTCCCAGTGTTCGATGTTCGACGTTGGATGTTGAGTGTTCGATGTTCATCCCTCCCGACTCCCAGCGCAGCAGCTCCCGGTAGCGGAACAGCAGGGCGTTGAACGCCTGGTTTTGGGTGGAAACGGCCACGTGTCCCGTGGCCGCCAAGTCGCTCAGGAACAACTCCATCTTCGCTTCCGCCGGTTGTAAGTCCTCCCGCGACCGCAGGTGATGGAACTTTCGGTAGCGCCGAATCCAGTCGCAGTACGATTGCTCCGTCCGGATCGAGTAATGTCGCAGCCGCAGCACCTCCCGCACTTGGTCCAGCAACTTGAGTTTGGGGTTGGGGACCACCGCCTCGAACCTCACCCGCCCGGCTTGTCTTTGGAGGGCTCTTTCCAGTTGACCGCTTGCGCTGGCTCGCATACACCACCTTCCCATACGAAGCAAAACTAGGAATGAATTTCCAGTGTGTCCATCCTAACCCGCTTAGTAGGAAAACTTTCCTAACCAATAATGGTTGGGCGATAGGTCGTCGCATGCGATTACTCGGTGAGACTATGAAATTGATTGTTCTGACATTCCTGGCGTGGAGCTTCGTGCTAATTGTCGGCTGTCATTCTGTCGCTCCGACCGAAGCCAACCCGGCCGCAATCAAAGCTGAGGGAGAGCGGTGGCTCGCTGCCTCGACGCCCGACGCGCTGAAGGATCATGGTTTTCGGTATATCTGGGTTCAGAAGAACCGGTCCGGGGTGTATGAGGTTGGTCCGTTCCTCTGTGGTGGCGGCATAGCGGCGGCGGACGATCGCACCAAGGTAAAAGTCGGGTCCATCAAGGCACTTTGCCGCCACTTGAAGGGGCAAGGATTTGTCGTAGTGCCAAGCGAGCAGATTCGAATTTACTTTGCTGTGTGCGGGAATGTTCCATGAGAGCGATCACGAGGGGAGCGCCCAACCACAGCATTCAGCGGATGAGAGCCAGCCGTTCAGGTCACTGGCTGTTCTCACCTCCTCGGCGGCTGGCTCTCACCGCTGATGCTCGGCGTTGGCCCGACATACGAGTGCTATGAACGAACTCTCCTGTCCGTGCTGTGGGACGTCGATGCGTTTCCTACGATTTGCTTCGGCTCCCAGTCCTTGGCACCTTCGCTGCGGCGCGTGCGGCGAAAAGCTCCAGATGGGTAGACGCCGCTGGACGGCGGTGCTGCTGGGTGGTGCTTGGGGTGGCATTTTGGGGTTTGTTTGTGTTGTCCTGTTCGAGGTCTGGGGACTCCCTTCCGTGCCTCTGAGCATTGCTATGTTTGCAGGGGGGATTCTGATCGCGGAGGGGACCTACTATAGGGCTGCGAAGCGTTTTGGCCTCGGGCTAGCGGTTCGTCACCTCGTGGGCCAACAAGGCGCTCCACCGAATGGCGGCCCGGCGGACCTGTCGGGTAGTTCGGGAGTCAGCGGCGGGCCGCCATCGGTGAGCTAAACGTTCGGCCTATCGGCGTCCATCGTCGTGAAGACCACATGGATCGTTCTCGCCGCTCTTGTTGCACTGATCGCAGCGAGCGTGCTGGGCATTCGTTCCTGTCAGCGTGCGGGGTGGGAGTCGTCGCTTCGCGGGCCTTACGTTGGTTTGCCGTTTACAGGCGACCTCACGAATCGACCGGCCTCGGTGCTGGCGGTCCCCTCGCATGGCAAGTTGGAGGTTCACGAGCTTGCTTCTCAGTCGGCACCCGTGCTTGTGCTGCGGTCTGACGCTGGTGCAATCCAGTGGTCTCGCGTGCTCGTTCCAGAGCAGCGATTCGACAACGGACGGGTCGAGCGCGCCGGTGTCCGTGAAGTGCGCCTTCAGAGGTTGGAGCATGACAAACACGGCCACGAGGTCTTCTTTACTTGTGATTGGGATTGGGGTGGCAGAGAGGGCGGATTGATTGACTTGGACAGTGACTTTGGATTCAAGAGCTTCAGGATCAGTTGGTGAACGGCCGCACAACGGTCTGGAGCGGACGCGAGATGGCGCGTCCTGTCTGCATTCGGGTGCCTGTGGCCCCACGCCGCTCAGGCCGAGCGTTCGGCGACATGAACACCAATATGCAAAGGCACACCGACTTCATTTGGTCTATCGAGTGGGACAAGTCTGGCATTTTGATCGCTGTCGCGGCTTTGGCAGTCGTGGGCTTGCTGCTCGTCTTATTTGTTCGAAGACGCCAGAGGCAATGAGAACGCCGAACAGGTTGAGCCAATGGGGTGGAGCGCGTTCGGATTTGTTCTGCATTCGGGCGCCGTTGACGCGCTCATCCCGATGGTTCGCGCGGTCTAACCGACTACTTCGGTGCCGACGCCTTCGTCGGTGAAGATTTCCAGCAGGACGCTGTTGGGCACGCGGCCATCCACAAACGAGACCTTCTCCACGCCCGCCTGGATCGCGGCCACGGCGCTGTCCACTTTGGGGATCATCCCTTTGTCAATGACGCCCTTCTGTTTCAGGCTGTCCACTTCGCTAATCTTGAGGCGCGAGATGACGCTGTCGGGCTGGTTCGGATTCTGCAAGAGGCCGGGCACGTCGCTCATGAAGACCAGGCGCCGGGCTTTGAGGGCAATGGCCGCCTGGGCCGCGGCGACGTCGGCGTTGCAATTGTAGACCTGGCCGTCTTCGCCGCGAGCCGTCGGGCTGATGACGGGAGTGATGCCTTTGCGGATGCATTCCAGCAGCGGAGCGGTGTTCACGCCGATCACCTCGCCGACGTAGCCAAGATCGAGGGCCTGGCCGTCCGCGCCCTTCACCCGTGCCTTGCGGCACCGGAAGACCTCAGTGCCGGCGAAGCCCCGGGCCAGGCCGCCCAGGGAGCCGATGGTTGCCACAATCTCGGGATTGATCTCCCGGGAGAGCACCTGGTCGGCAATCTGCGCGGTGGCCTCGTCGGTCACGCGCTGGCCCTGGAGGAATGCAGCCTTGAGGCCGGCCTTTTCCATGGCGCGCGTGATGGCTTTGCCGCCGCCGTGGACGACGACGGGGTTGATCTCGACCGCCTCCAGGAAGACAATGTCCCGCGCGACGCCGTTGCGGACCTCCGCGTCCGGCGAGTCCATGAAGCTGCCGCCGTATTTGACGACGAAGGTGGCGCCGCTGAAGCGCTGGATGTAGGGCAGCGCTTCCAGCAGGGTGTGGGCTTTGGCAATGAGGTTTTGCATATGGTTAGTATCCCAAGAATAGCCGTTAACGCAAAGACGCCAAGAGGCAAAGACGCAAAGGGTGGGTAAATGAGGAGGGGGAGACAGGCATGGGTTCACTCACCGAGGAGTTAAAGCAGCCGAAATCTTTGCGTCTTAGCACCTGTGTGCCTTTGTGTTGATTCAACTCCGTTAATCCGCTCGCCGGCATTGCCGCAGGTAGTCCTGGTAAAGCCTGTCAATTGCCTCACCCGACAGGTTTGTCCCGATGACCAGGCGCGCCCGCGCCTGCGCGACCTGGCCCGCCTTCAGGTCCTTCCCAAAGAGCGAAAGATACATGGAGCGGTGCGGCTCGACCTCAAAAGGGGTTAGCACCGCGAAGCAATCCTGCGCGGGCGCCATTATTATGGCTTGCAGATCATTCGCCGGGCAGCGGCGCATGCCGATGGGTTTGGCCAGACGAGGCCGGATGACCCAGTCCACCGGGCTGGGCGGGAACTTCCAGCGTCCATCCTGAATGATGGACACGGCTTTGTCGTCGCGCGGAAACGCCTGCCAGACGCCGGAATTCTGGTCTGCCGTCGCGAGGTCTTCCCGACCGTTTGAGCGCGTCAGGACGCAGGCGTTCGTGAAGCCCTGCGCGAAGTAGGACGCCAGGAAGGACTCAAACATGGCCAGATTCGTCCTGGCCTGCACGCGGGTTTCCAAGTCGAGGATGTCCGGCGCGGCCCAGCGATAGACCGCGCGAAGCTCGAAGGGGCGGTCTGCGGCTGAAGGCCAATAAACTTCCACGCTGCCGTCCAGCCGCAGTCTCGCCTCGCTCGGCCAATCCCAGGCCCCAGTGCCGTAGCGTTGGTTGGCGCTGAAGACGCGGTAATGGCCAAACAGCCCCATGCTTGAATCCAAGGTGACGCCAGTCGGCAGGTGCACAACCGAAGACAGTCCTCCGGACTTGCCCCCCGCGCGCAGTTTGCCTCTTAGCACGCCGGTGTCGAAGGCGAACTCGTTCGTGCCGGACGCGGCAAAGGCCAGCTTCGCTTCAGCGGAAGGCTTCACTTGCGCTTCGGCAACCGCCATGCTGTGTGTCACCAGGACAGCCGCCAGGAAGGCGAGAATGCTTGTCTTCACGCGGCTGCAGCCTGAAGGCTGCGCTCGTGTACCGTGATGGCAACAGCCGGATGCGGCAGTTTTCACCGATCATCCTCCCAGCGAGCTTGGATCGCCCACATCGCCTTTGTTGAAATCCACGTACTCCTCGGTCAGATCGGCGGCGTAAATCACAGCACTGGCTCGCCCGAGGTTGAGGTTGGCGTGGAGGTCAAACTCCTTGGGGGCGACTGCGGCGCAGAGCGCTTTAAATGTAGCCGCGGTCGGCTGGCCGCGCTTGAGACTCCAGAGAATCTGACGGCTGCCGGGCGCGCTGTAGCCGATATCCACCTTGCTTTCAACGATCGTCGCGGGGCTGTAGCCGAGCGCGGCGATGATGCGGCCCCAGTTGGGATCGCCCCCATGCCAGCTCGTCTTGACCAGCGGGCTGTTCGCCACGGCCCGCGCGGCGGCATCGGCGTCGGCGAACGACCTGGCTCCGTTGACGCGCACGGTGACGAACCGTGAAACGCCCTCGCCATCGCGCACAATCATCTTGGCCAGCTCCAGGCAGACGTAGCTGAGGGCGGCTTTGAACTGGCTGCAGGCGGTGGATTGCGTTCCGAACTTGCGGTTGCGCGCGAGGCCATTGGCCAGCACGAGGACGGTGTCATTCGTGCTCATATCGCTGTCCACCGTGATGCGGTTGAAGCTGTTGGCCACGGCCTCGTGCAGGGCAGCCTGCAGTACCTTGGATTCCACTGCGGCGTCAGTTGTGATGAAGCACAGCATGGTGGCATGGAGCGGCATGGCTGCCGGACGTTTGCCGTTGGCGCTCATGCCGGGCTGGATCATGCCCGCGCCTTTGCACATGCCGCCGATGCGGATGGTCTTGCCGCCCAGCTTGAACTGAACGGCGACCTGCTTCGACCGCGTGTCGCTGGTCATGATGGCCTCGGCGGCCTGGTTGGCATGGGCCGCGGTGGAACCCAGCCCGACAGCGGCTTCGACAATGCCGGCCCGGACGTTGTCCATGGGCATCGTAACGCCGATGCGGCCGGTGGAGCCGACGAATGCCGAGCCTGGTGGCAAGCCGAGCGCGGCTTCGGCAAAGAGGGCCATGTCGCGGGCGTCTCTCAGACCCTGCCTGCCCGTGCAGGCATTGGCATTGCCGGAGTTGGCGACGACGGCTTGGGCCCGGCCCTGCTTCAGGCGCTCAATGCAGACCTTGACGGGCGCGGCGCAGGCCTGGTTGGTAGTGAACATGCCGGCTGCGGTGGCAGGGGCTTCGGAGACAATGAGCGCCAGGTCGCGCTTCTTTCCCTTGTTCGAGCCCTTGCCGGTGCCGAGGCGCTTGATGTCACAGAAGACGCCCGAGGCGCGGAAGCCCCGCGGGGCGGTAATGGAACCTTGAATGGGGGTCAGTTTGGCTTTCATGGCAGCAGTCAGAATCGGTTATAGGATTAGCCGTTTGCGCCGGGTTTAGCCAGCGCGGGTTTCGCCTCTGGGCTGGCTTACATTAGCCCCGCTGTCTCCGGGAATCCGCACATGAGGTTCATGCTCTGGATAGCCTGGCCGCCGGCGCCCTTGACCACGTTGTCCTCGGCGCTCATTACGATGAGCCGTCCTGTGCGCGGGTCATGGCGCCAGGCGATCTCGATCACGTTGGTGTGCACGACGTTCTTGGTGTCGGGCAGGGCTTTGCCTTCCAGCAGCCGGACGAAAGGCTCATTGGCATAGGCGGCCCGATAGCACTCCGCAATCTTGTCGGGGGCCGCGCCGGCGGGTGTCAGGTACAGCGTGGTGAGGATGCCGCGGTTCACCGGGATCAGGTGCGGGGTGAACTGAATCGTCACTGCTTTGCCCGCCGCAATCGAGAGTTCCTGCTCAATCTCCGAAAGGTGTCGGTGTTTGGGGATGCCGTAGGGCCGGGCGCTTTCGTTGCACTCGACGAACAGGTAGTCCAGCTCGGCTTTCCGGCCGGCGCCGCTAACCCCGCTCAGGGAGTCGGCAATGATGCCGTCGGGCTCGATCAGGCCCGCTCTGAGCAGCGGCAGCGTCGGCAGCAGGATGCTGGTCGGGTAGCAGCCGGGCGAGGCGATCAGCGACGCCTGGGTGATTTGGGCTCGATAGACCTCCGGCAGGCCGTAAACCGCCCGGGCTAGCAACTCCGGCGCGGGGTGTTCGTGCGCGTAGAAATCCTTATAGACCGCGGCGCTCCGGACGCGGAAATCCGCGCTCAGGTCAATGACCTGGCAGCCGAGCTGGAGCAGGGGGACGGCGTATTCCGCGGCGACGCCGTGGGGCAGGGCGAGGAAGACGATCTGCGCTTGTTTGGCCAGCAGCTCGACTTTGGGCTCGGCAAAACGGAGCGTCCTGGCCCGCGGATGATGGGCGAACTTCGGGAAGATTTGCGCCAGCGTCTGCCCGGCGTATTGGCGCGAAGTGACGGCGGCGAGTTCAGTGTGCGGATGCGACAGGAGCAAGCGGACGAGTTCCTCGCCCGAATACCCCGACGCTCCAACAATAGCTACTGGTTTGGCATTCATCATAAAAAAAGCCCCGCAGGATTGAACCAGCGGGGCGGGGAAATTTCCAGCGCGATTAACGTTTGCTGTACTGGAAGCGTTTGCGCGCGCCCGGCTGGCCGTACTTCTTGCGTTCACGCTTGCGCGAGTCGCGGGTCAGCAGGCCCTCGGCCTTCAGCACGGGGCGCAGGTTGGCGTCCACCGTGAGCAAAGCGCGGGCGATCCCATGCCTGACCGCGCCAGCCTGGCCGTTCGGCCCGCCGCCGGTGACGGTGATTTGCGCGTCGAACTTGCCGCCGGAACCGGTCACGGTCAGCGGCTGGGTGACCACCACGCGCTGGGATTCAAGCGGGAAATAATTCTCGAACGGGCGGCCGTTGACCACGATCTTGCCGGTGCCATTAGCCAGGCGCACCCGGGCCACAGCGGTCTTGCGGCGGCCGGTGCCGAGGTGGTGTTGAGCGGTAACTTCGGAAACTTTTATGTCGGACATGCCTGAGGAAAGTTTGATGGTGGATGATTACTGGGTTTATTTGGCAACAGACAGCGGCTGGGGCTGCTGGGCGGCGTGGGGGTGTTCGCTGCCCTTATAGACTTTCAGCTTGGTCATCAGCACCCGGCCGAGGCGGTTCTTGGGCACCATGCCGCGCACCGCGTGGGTGATGAGGTTCTCCGGATGCCGCGCGCGCACCTGCTCCACGGAACGGTAGTGCTCGCCGCCTTTCCACCCGGAATAGGTCATATACTCCTTGGCGGTCTCTTTCTTACCGGTAAGGATGACTTTCTCGGCGTTGATGACCACGACAAAGTCGCCGGCATCGAGGTGTGGGGTATAGACGGGCTTGTTCTTCCCGCGCAGCACATCGGCAACTTGCGCCGCCAGGCGGCCCAGAACGGCGCCGCTGGCGTCTATCACGTGCCACTTGCGTTGGTCCAAATTCACTTTCGGCAAATGCGTCTTCATCTCAAATCTTGATCAAAGGAGGGATATAAATAGCAGACCAGCCGGCCAAGTCAACAGCCATTTCATTTGTTTTCACCATTGTCCTTTTGCGGCGCATCCGGTTAAATCGCGCCTAATCTCTGGAATGAATCCATTGAACTCGCTGGTCGGGACGCCGAACCGCCGCATTGCGATCATCGCCGTGCTGGTGATTGCCCTCGATCAGTTCACCAAGCAGCTCGTGCTGCGCTTCCTCGGCTACGCGCAGGCAAAGGTGGTAATCAAGGGTTTCTTCAAATTCGTGCATTGGGGAAACACCGGAGCGGCCTGGAGCCTGTTTCGCGATAACAACGGGCTGCTGGCCGGCGTTGCCATCTTCGCGCTGCTGGCGTTGTTTCTCAGCCGCCATCATTTTGACTCGCGCACGCTCTTGAGCCAGGTCGCCTTCGGCCTCATCTTTGGCGGAATTGTGGGGAATCTCATTGACCGGCTGTGGGTCGGGCATGTGATTGACTTTATCTACTTCTATGTCCAGCAGCGCAACGGAACGGAAATCGGGTTCCCGGCCTTCAATGTGGCCGACAGTGCCATCTGCACCGGCGTCGGGCTGGTCTTCCTGATCACCTGGCGGAGCGACCGCGCGGTGAAGCTGGCCGAGACACCGCCGCCAAAATGAGCAGCGCGAAGGGCTCCGCCCGACCGTGTTCGGATTCTTCACCATGCCCGCTCGCACCGAAGTCCTGACCATCGAGTATTCCCTTCCGTCGGGGCGGCTCGACAGCTACCTGCGCGGCAAGTTCCCCGCCGTTTCGCGGGGCGCAATTCAGCGCCTGATTGAAGAGGGCCACATCCGGGTGAATGGCCGCACCGTCAAACCGACGCATACCCCGCGGGCCGGGGAAAGGGTGGACCTCCACTGGCCCGAGCCCCGCCCGGCCGAAGTCCAGCCGGAGGAAATGCCGCTGGAGATTCTGTATGAGGACGACTCGCTGCTGGTGCTCAATAAGCCGCCGGGGTTGGTGGTGCATCCGGCCGCCGGTCACGAGGAGCACACCCTGGTCAACGCCCTGCTCCACCACTGCGCGGGCCAATTAAGCGGCATCGGCGGCGTCGCCCGCCCGGGCATCGTCCACCGCCTGGACAAGGAAACCAGCGGTTGCCTGGTCGTGGCCAAGAACGACGAAATCCACCTCGCCCTCTCGACCCAGTTCGCCACCCGCAAGGTCGAGAAGATTTACCACGCGATCCTCTGCGGGGAATTGCCCCGCGACCAGGGTGAAATCCATGCCGCCATTGCGCGGCATCCCTCGCATCGCAAGCGCATGGCGGTGGACGACGAGCGGGGGCGCGAGGCGCGGACGGGTTACCGGGTGCTGGAGCGGCTGCGCGGCGCGACGCTGGTCAAAGCCGTCTTGCACACCGGTCGAACCCACCAGATCCGGGTCCATTTCCAATTCCTCGGTTTCCCTCTGGTCGGCGACGCCACCTATGGGAATCGGCAGAACCTGCGCCTCTCGGAGCTGACCGGCTACGCCGCGCCGCGCCAGATGTTGCACGCCCACCGGCTTGCCTTCGTTCACCCCCGAACAGCCAAGCGTCTGAGCTTCGAGGCGCCCGAGCCGGCGGATTTCCTGGACGCACTCGCGGCCTTGCGCTGAGGCGGAGCCGGCTGGCTGCCGGTGGCGGACTAGGGGTTTGACATCAGGGGGCAGAATGATAGTCTATTATGACAAAGTTTATTGAGCCTGATTCAGGTTCAGCAGGCTGACCGTGCGTAGTGCGGTTGGGCTTTGATTGATTGGTTTTATGAGCAAGCCAGCGGCAACAGGCCAGGTTGAGGGTGGAGCGCCCAGGGTTTCGCAGGTGTCGGAGGCGATCATTCGGATTGCGGGCAATTCCCAGGACGGCATCCAGGCGATCGGCGGGTTTCTGGCGCGGCTGGCGGGTCGCAGCGCCCAGGAGGTCATGACCTTCATGACAATACCTTCCACCATTTCCGGCGGGCCATCTATCTTCCAGGTCCGCGTTGGCTCGGGGGAAGTGTTGAGCGCGGGAGACGAGGCGGATGTGCTGCTGGCCTTCTATCAGCATTCCTACGAAGCTAACATCAGCTCGCTCAAGAAGGGGGGGATTGTGCTCTATGACTCCGACCATGTGGAACCCCGGGCTGACTGGCAGCCGGTGTATCATCATGTGGGGGTTCCGATTTCCACCCTGACGATTGAGGCCATTGGCGGCACCGCCCGGGACAAGGGGAAGAACATCTTTGCCCTGGGCCTGGTGGCCCGGATCTTCGATTTGGACGTCCCGAAACTGGAGGCGCTGATCAGCGAGCGGTTCGGCGGCAAGGATGTCAGCGTGATTAACAACGCGCTCACGGCGTTTCGGGCCGGTTTCAATTACTCGCTCGGCAGCGTTTTGGAGACCTTTGCATTCCAGGAGAGCCACGGCAAGAGCCGCAAGCAGGTGGTGATGAACGGCAACGAGGCAATCGCCTTCGGCCTGATCGCCGCAGGCGTCCGGTTCGGCGCCGCCTACCCCATCACCCCCTGGTCGGACGTGATGGAGATCCTGCGCCGCGAGCTGCCCAAGTACGGCGGCACCTTTGTCCAATGCGAAGACGAGATTGCCGCCATCTCCATGGCCAACGGCGCCAGTTTTGCCGGCCGAGTCGCCGTGACCGGCTCCAGCGGACCGGGCATTTCGCTGAAGATGGAATCACTCGGCTGGGCGGTGATGGCCGAAGTGCCGCTGGTGGTGATTGACGTCCAGCGCGGAGGCCCTTCCACCGGCCTGCCGACCCAGGTCGAGCAATCGGATCTCAACCTGGCCTGTTTTGGCAGCCATGGTGACGCTCCGCGCGTCGTGCTGGCCCCCGCCGATGTCGAGGATTGTTTCTATACCGCCATTGAGGCGGTCAACATTGCCCACAGGTACAATGTGCCGGTCTTCGTGCTCAGCGACCAGGCGATTGCCACCCGCATCGAGGCCTTTGCCGAGCCGGACCTGGAGCGGATTTGCCAGGACATATCGCCCCACCTGACGCCGGTAGCCGACCATGTACCTTATGACCTTTCCTCGCCGGAGGGCGTGACCTCCCGCGTGGTGCCTGGCACCCGCATCCTGAGCGGCCGCTATCCCATCGCCGGCGGTCTCGAGCACGACGAGTATGGCCACCCGACCGGCGATCCGAAGCTGCACCTGCAGATGACAGCCAAGCGGCGCAAGAAGCTCCAGGCCCTCGCTGCCACGCTGCCGACCCCGAAGGTGTATGGTCCGGCCGAGGGCAACCTCCTGCTTGTCGGCTGGGGCTCGACCCAGGGCCCGATCCGTGAGGCGGTGGATCGCGCCCGGGCGGCGGGTGACAGCGTTTCCGCCCTGCACATCAAGTATTTGCACCCGCTCCCGCCGGGACTGGAGGACATTTTCGCCGGCTTCAACACCATCCGGGTCCTGGAAATGAACGATGAAGGTCTCTACGGCTACGGCCAGCTCGCGGGCCTGTTGCGCGCGCGTTATTGCGAGCCCAAGATTCGCGGTATCAACAAAACCGACGGCCTGACCTGGAAAGTCAGAGAAATCCTCGAACGCGCCCGCGCCGCCATCGCCGCCAGCCGCGCCGGCCGGAACCCATCACCCACCGCCGCCTTAGCACCATGACTGCCCCCGCAACCGAAGCCCCGCCCGACAAACCCGCTGTGGCGGTGTCCGCGCCCGGCGCCGAACGCAAGCCGCTGACCCGGAAGGAGATCGCTGCCGACCACCCGACCTGGTGTCCCGGCTGCGGCGATTTCTCCGTCCTCGCGCTCTTCTTCAAGCTCATCGAGAAGCGCAAGCTGTTGCAGGAGAAGATCACTACCATTTCGGGCATTGGCTGTTCCAGCCGCTTTCCGTATTTCGTCCAGGCCCATGGGGCGCACTACATCCATGGGCGCTCGCTGTCCTTTGCCAGCGGTATCGCCCTGTCTCGCCCCGACCTCCACGTCTTCGTCTTCGGCGGCGACGGCGACCTCTTCTCCATCGGCGGCAACCATTTTACCCACACCGCCCGCAAGAACATCAAGTTCACCTGTGTGGCGATGGACAACCGGGTTTATGGTCTGACCAAGAAGCAGACCTCGCCCACTTCCCCGCTGGGCTTCAAGAGCAAGACCGATGTCCGGGGCGCGGTGGATTATCCCATTAACCCGCTGAAACAGGCCATCGCCGCCGGCGCCACCTTCGTCGCGCGAACCGCCAGCACCAATCCCAATCACCTGCTCCAGATGATGGAAGCCGCCATGAGCCACGACGGCTTCAGTTTCATCGAGTGCCTCAGCGAGTGCGTGGAGTTCTACGAAGGCGCCTTCGATTCCGCCAACCCGCGCAAGGGCGGTATCTTCAACCTGGTGCCCCCGGGCCATGACGTGACCGACGAGGTGGCGGCCTACAAGCTTGCGGGCGAGCCGTTCCCCGGCTGTTTCGGCGTCTTCTACAAGGTCACGAAGCCGACCAAGAACGCGAAGGAAGCGGCTCTCAGCCAGCAGGCCAGCGCCAGGTTCAAAGGCCTTAAGGACTGGCAAATCCTGCAAGAGACCTTTGACGCGATGAAGTAGTCGGCCGGCTGTTTCCGCCGCCCGCCGCTCCAGAGGCTGACTGCTGAGCCGGGTGGCGGCCTTTCAGTGCTGTCCGGGCTCAGGGTGGGATCATGCCCCGGTTGTGGCGCGATCACACCTTTTCGGCGCACTTCTTCCCGACACTTGACAAGGCGGCCGGGAATGCGTAGACGGTCCTCAGAGTCTGCCCAACAATGCAGAGTCCTATGCGCATGAACAATTCGCTCGAGCTCTCAAGTGCCCCAACCCCACACCTTATGAACTCAAATCAGACACCTCACTCCTGCAATTGTGGCTGCTGCGCGGCGGCAGGCGGCTGGAACCGGCGCGACTTCCTCTTCCGCGTCGGCGCGGCGGCCGCCGCCGGGCTGGCGTTTCCGGCCTTGGACGCCTTTGCGGCTGATCCGGCCCTGGCGCTGCCGGTGCGCGGCCCGCTGCCGCTGAAGCCGCTCAAGGTGCAGCCGGTGTTGACTTACGCGCTGCCCCAGCGGCGTGAACACACCAGTTGGCGTTCGTGGGGCGGGATTCAGACCGAGCCGGATGTGACCGCCGAGAAGAACCGCATCAGCGCCGAGCTGGCCAAGCTTAAGGCCAAAGCGGACTTCGCGCTGGAGATTCTGCCGCTGGCGGCAGTCGCGAACGTGAAGGACGCTGCCGCCGCTGCCCAGGGGGATTATGACACGATGCTGGTTTATGCCGCCGGCGGCGGAGGCGACATCCTGCAGAAGCTCATATCACCGCAGAAGTCCAACCTCATGTTCCTGCGCCACGACACCGGCCCGGTCTATCTGTGGTATGAGATTGCGCACCCCCATCTCCTTCGCAAGACCGTGGACGAGTTCGACCGGACCGGCATGGACTTGAACGACGTCGTGGTGGACAAGCCTGACGAGCTGCTCTGGCGGTTCCGGGCCTTGCACGGGTTGAAGAACACGCTCGGCAAGCGCATCGTGGCCATCGGCGGCGCCGGCGGCTGGGGTGCCGGCGGCCGGAAAGCCCCCGAGATCGCCCGCAACCTCTGGAAGCTGGACATCGTGGATTATAGCTACAAGGACCTCGAACCGCGCCTCAAAGCCGCCCGGCAGGACGCCCAGTTGGTCAAGCGCTGCGAGGCCGCCGCCGGCCGCTACCTGGCGCAGGCGCGCGTGTCGCTCCACACGGCCCGCGCGTTCATGAACAACGCCTTTGTGCTGACGGAGGTGATGAAGGATATCATGGACGAGGCGCACACGGATGCCATCACGGTTCACGGTTGCATGGGGACGATAATGGGGATGTCCGAGACCACAGCGTGCATGCCCTTGAGCTTCCTGAATGACGACGGCTATCTCGCCTTCTGCGAATCGGACTTCGTGGTCATCCCCTCGGGCATTCTGCTGCACTACATCTCCGGCAAGCCGGTGTTTCTCAACGATCCGACCTTCCCGCACGACAATGTCGTCACGCTGGCCCATTGCACGGCTCCGCGCAAAATGGATGGCCGGAAGCCCGAGCGCGTCAAGATCCTCACCCACTTTGAATCCGATTACGGCGCCGCGCCCAAGGTGGAGATGAAGCTGGGCCAGGTGTGTACGAACCTCGTGCCGGACTTCGACTGCAAGCAATGGGTTGGCTTTGAGGGCAAGATCGTCGGCAACCCATTCCTCGACATCTGCCGCTCGCAGATTGACGTGAAGGTGCAGGGCGACGGCCAGGCCCTCCTCCAGGAGATGAAAGGGTTCCACTGGATGATGTCCTACGGCAATTACCTGCGCGAGACCGGCTACGCCCTCAAGAAGCTCGGCGTGGACCTCCACGACGTGAGCACTGCCAAGGTGTAGACTGAGATGGTTCTTCAGTGGCGGGGTGGGGGGCTGCAGCCAAAGAAGCCTTTATCCTTGAACGCCACTGGCGGCGGCTGGATCAAGAGCGCACGGGCTTATCGGCTCCGGGCTTGAGGACAGGGAACTCGATGTCGGTGCGGGCGACCGAGTTGAAGTAGTTGGTGAAAATGTTCAGCGCGATATTGGAGACGATTTCAGCGATGAGGGCATCGGTGAACCCGGCTCGCTGAAGCGTTTGCAGGTCAGCGTCGCTGATCTCGCCGCGCTGGATGGCAACAGCTTGCGCGAACCGCAGCAGAGCATGGGTTTCCGGGTCGGTGGAGGTCGCCCGGCGTGCGGAGCGGATTTCGGCATCATTGAGGCCCAGGCTTCGGGCGAGGGCGTAGTGGGCGGAGAGACAATACCGGGCGCCATTGATTTCAGCGATCGTCAGAGCCAGCAGTTCGCGCTGGCGCGGTGTGAGCTGGCCTTGGGCCAGCGCCCCGGCACCGGCGACATAAGCCTGGAGGGCTGCCGGCGAATTGGCGAGCCGGTGCAGAAAATTGCAGTCCGGCGGCAGTGACGACTGGAGCGGGGGGCGGTCGGAAGCTGCCCCGTCAAGGCCCGAGGGGACAGAAGCAAGTCGTACCATAGGCTTTAGATCGTGTGTTTGGAGGCAGGTAAACAAGGATCGTGCCATGCCGAAAGGTGCCCGCAAGTGCTTGAAAACCAACAGAAACCGCAGCGGGAGGCGACGTGAAGCGCCTGACGACTTATCGTCACAACAAGATATGGTAACGAACTAATGCAATCTCCACGTCCGGCCAGCAGGCCGGAGGGAATCGCGATGACTGTCTCGTGGCAGGGTAAAACCCGCTGGGGAAAGGCCGCTAACCAGAGGCCGAATCCGGGCGTTTCAGGCCGAACTTCTTCATGCGCGAAACCAGGGTGGTAGGCTTGAGGCCCAGCAATTCCGCGGCACCCCGCGCGCCGTGAACCCTCCAGCCGGATCTATCGAGCGCAGCCAGCATATTCTCCCGCTCCCGCTGGAGCCGTTCGCTCTCGGTTATAATCGGCGGTTCGGCGCCGGCGGCGCCGGGCAGCGGGGGCGGGGGCGGAGTGGTCAGGTCAGCCTGGGACAGGTCGAATTGAAGCACGCCCTTCTGGGTGAGAATGAGGGCGCGCTCGACGGCGTTTTGCAGCTCCCGGACGTTCCCGGGCCAGTCATAGCTTTGCAGCATCCGCGCATGGGCTTCGGTGAACCGGGGCAGTGGGAGGTGGAGGCGTCGGGCGGCCTGCTGGAGGAAATGCGCCGCCAGCAGCGGGATATCCGCCTGACGGTCGCGCAGCGGCGGCACCTCGATGGGAAACACGTTAAGGCGGTAATAAAAGTCCTGGCGGAAGCGGCCCTCCTCCGTGTCCTTCTTAAGGTCGCGATTGGAGGCGGCGATGATGCGGACGTCCACGTTGCGCGTCTTTTCCTCGCCCACGCGCTCGTACTGCTTCTCTTGCAAGACGCGCAGGAACTTGCTCTGGAGGCCGGAGGGGACTTCGCCGACCTCATCGAGAAAGAGCGTGCCGCCGTGGGCTGCTTCAAAGCGCCCGGCGCGGTCTTTGATCGCGCCGGTGAAGGCGCCTTTGACATGGCCAAAGAACTCGCTCTCGTAGAGCTCCCGGGGCACGGAGGCGCAGTTGACGCGAATCAGCGGGTGCTCGGCCCGGCGGCTGAGGCGGTGGACTTCGCGAGCGACGAGTTCCTTGCCGGTGCCGGATTCGCCCAGGATAAGCACCGAAGCGTCCGTAGGCGCAACCAGCTCGATCTGGCGGAGCAACTGCTGGATGGCTGGCGTTTGGCCGATGATGTCGCCGAAAGCCTGGGCCTCGCGAACTTCCTCCTGGAGGTAGGTGTTCTCCAGCTCGAGATGCGTCCGGAGCCGCTCGATTTCCTCGAAGGCGCGGGCATTGATAATCGCCCCGGCGATTTCATCCGCAAAGATGCGCAGCCAGACGGGACCCTCTTCGGGGGTCGGGATGGTGGTGAAGATGGCCAGCACGCCGAGGATTTCGTGCTTAAACCTTATGGGCTGTATATTGAGGCCGCTGATATGCTGGCGCGCGGCCCATTGGTAGCGGCGCAGCCAGGAGGGATCTTCGGCAAGGTCCTTCACCACGATGGCCTCGCCGCTGGCACCCACCCGGCCGATCTTGCCAACCCCCAGCGGGATGCGGGAAAATTCACCGTCCACCCGCGACCAATCGGGTCGCTCATCGGAGCCGGGAGCGCCGGCGCTGGCCACCAAGTGGAGGCAGGAGGCGCGGTCCGGGCAACGGGTGGCCATGTGACAGGAGGCGCAAAGGTCGCCCTGATCAACCAGCCAGATTCGGGCCAGGGCAATATGGGGCCGCTCCGCCAGTAGGGAAACAACCCGGTCCAGGAGTTCGTCCACGTGGCGGATCTGCGCTAACTCGAGCAGCCGGTCTCTCAGGGAGTCAAATTCCGGCTTATAATCGGCGCTCAACAACATCCCTAGTCTTATAGAATACGGGTGCCGGAAAGGCAACTCTTTGCGGTGGCGAGCACTGGTTTTTCGCATCCTGGGGGCACGAAAGTTCGCAATTGCGAAGTTTCGTCGAGCGCAGGCTGGCGCTACGCAGCTGAAAGCCCCGTAAAAGCGGGTATTTCGGGCGGGTGTTGAATGGCACGCCCTCTGCGTAGGCTGCGCCGGGAAGTGGCCGCGAGCGGCTTCAGAATTCCCACCGACAGCCGTGATTTTAGTTCCAGCAATGATTCTCGGCCCCATCGCCATCGGCGCGGGGCTGCTGTGTTTGAAGGCCGACCGGTTTCGCAAGATTCTGGTGGGCGCAGTCACGCTTTTGGCGTGCGGCGGAGTGCTGGCGCTGGCGATGCGGCCGCTGCCAGCCGGCTGGGAAAGCGGCCTGCCGCTGAACCATCATTGGCTGAGCGTCGCGATGATGCTCATTGAAGGCGGGATGGGGCTCTATGTGATTTACGTTGGCGTACGGGCTCGCCGCCCGCTCATTGTGGCGCTCATGCTGGCACAAGCGGGGCTGATGGCGTGGCTGGAGTGGGCGCATGGGGCGGAGCTAACAGCGTCCCAGAACTTTCTGGTGGACAAGTTCTCCATCATCATGGCTCTGATCAACGGCTTGGTGGGCGGAGGGATATGCCTGTATGCGCTGGGTTACATGCGGGAGTATCACGAGCTCGCTCATCGCGAGGTGGCGGATCGGCGCCCGTTGTTCTTTGCGCTGCTGTTCGTCTTCATGGGGGCGATGTTCGGGATTATCTTCAGCAACAACCTGCTGTGGCTCTTCCTGTTCTGGGAGATTACGACGCTCTGCTCGTTCCTGTTAATCGGCTACACCCAGACTGCGGAGGCGCGGCGGAATGCCCTGCGGGCGCTGGTGATGAATCTGGCCGGCGGGCTGGCGTTCGCGTTGGCGATCGTCTGGTTCCAGCGCCGGAGCGGGAGCGTCGAATTGCAGGTGCTGATCACCTCCAAGCACTCGCTGGCGCTGCTGCCGGCGGCGCTGCTCTGTTTTGCGGGCATCACCAAATCGGCGCAACTGCCCTTCTCCAGTTGGCTGCTGGGCGCGATGGTGGCCCCCACCCCGGTGTCGGCGCTGCTGCACTCCAGCACGATGGTGAAGGCGGGCGTTTACCTGGTGCTGCGCATGGCGCCGGTCATCACCGGGACGACGGCGGGCCTGTTGGTGGCGCTGGTGGGTGCGGTGACGTTCCTGGCGGGCTCCTTGGCGGCCATCACCACCGGCGACGCCAAGAAGGTGCTGGCCTGGTCCACGGTTGCCAATCTGGGCTTGATCGTGATGTGCGGGGGCATCGGGACCTACGAGGCGGTCTGGGCGGGCATCTTGCTGATCATCTTTCACGCGGTCGCCAAGTGCCTGCTGTTCCTCTGCGTCGGGGTGGTCGAGCATCGCCTGCACAGCCGTGAGATCGAGGCGATGAGCGGTTTGATCCTGAACATGCCGCGGGTGGCGGTGATGATGCAGATCGGGATGGCGGGCATGTTCCTGGCGCCCTTCGGCATGTTGATCAGCAAATGGGCCGTGCTCAAGGCGGTGGTGGATGCCGCACCCTCTTTGTCCGTCTTTATCGTCTTCGGCAGCGCGGCGACGCTGTTCTTCTGGGTCAAGTGGATCGGCAAGCTGCTCGAGGTCCAGCGGCCGCGGCAATCGGTCGGGCAGTCACTGGCCCTGGGTGAATCCATCGCGCTGTACGGCCTGTCCGCCGCCACGTTCCTGGCCTGCCTCCTGTTTCCGCTCATTTCTTCCTGGCTGATCAAGCCTTACGTAATCTCGGTTTACGGGCAGTGCGCCTCGATCAGCCAGGGCAACACGATCATTATGACCATCATGATGGTGATGATCCTGCTGTTCCCGCTCAGCTTCCTCAACTATGGGCGCTGGGTCAGGGTCACGGATGCCTACCTGGGCGGGGCGAACCTGCACAGCAGCACGCGGTTCCTGGGCTCCGGGAATGCGGAGATTGATGTGACGACGAACAATTATTACCTGCGCGGTTTCGTCAGCGAGGCGTGGCTTTCGCGTTGGGGCGTTATCAGCACCACAACGTTGCTGGCCCTGATGGTGGTCGCGGCAATTTGGCCAATCGTATGAGCCCCTGGATTCGACTCATCCTCTACCTGGTCGGAGCGCCACTGTTGGGCGGCCTGCTGGCGGGCTGGGACCGGCGCATCTCGGCGCGGATGCAGGCGCGGCGGGGCCCGCCGATCCTCCAGCCGTTTTTCGATGTGATGAAGCTGTGGCAGAAGGAGAACGTCGTCGTCCGGCGCTCGCAGAACTTCTATATCTTCTTCTTTCTGCTGCTGGTGATCTTCACCGGGGCATTGTTCTTCGCCGGGTCGGACCTCTTGCTGGTGATCTTCGCCTTAACGCTGGCGGCAATCTTCTTCGTGCTGGCCGCCTATAAAGCCAGCTCTCCTTACAGCTTTGTCGGCGCGGAACGCGAGCTGATCCAGATGATGGCTTACGAGCCGATGGTGCTGTTGGCCGCCATCGGAATGTACATGGTGAGCAAGAGCTTCTACGTGCATGAAATTGCCAGCCACCCCAGGCTGCTGGTGCTGGCCCTGCCGGGAGTCTTTCTCGGCTTCCTTTACACGCTGGAAATCAAGTTCCGCAAGTCGCCCTTCGACCTTTCCAGCTCGCACCACGCCCACCAGGAGCTGGTGCGCGGCATCACGACCGAGTTTTCCGGGCGGGCGCTGGCGCTGATCGAGATTGCGCACTGGTATGAAACGGTGTTCCTGCTGGGCTGGGTATACCTTTTCTTTGCCGCATCCCCGTTGCTCGGGGTGGTGGTCTCGCTGGCCGTGTTCGGGCTGGTTATCCTGGTGGATAATGTGTTTGCCCGGCTCAAGTGGCAAATGGCGCTGCGGAGCGCGTGGCTGGTGGCGCTGGTGCTGGGCTTCGGCAACATCGTGGTGCTTTCCTGGCTGCGGCACCTGTAGAGTAGAGGCAAACCATCATGCGCGGCATCAAAGAATCACCCTGGATCATCCACTACGACGCCTCGAGCTGCAACGGGTGTGACATCGAAACTCTGGCCTGTTTGACGCCCCTCTTCGATGTCGAGCGCCTGGGTGTCATCAACACCGGCAACCCGAAGCACGCGGACATTTTTCTGGTGACCGGCGCCGTCAACGAGCAGAGCCAGGCGGTCATCCGCAACATCTACCACCAGTTGCCGGAACCCAAGGTCGTGGTTGCCGTGGGCGCCTGCGCCTCCACAGGCGGCATCTTCCGTGAGTGCTACAACGTCTCGGGCGGCGTGGACAGCGTCATCCCGGTGGATGTTTACGTGCCCGGCTGCGCCGCGCGGCCGGAGGCGATCATTGACGGAGTGGTCAAAGCCCTGGCGGTCCTGGAGACGAAGCACCGCGAGATGAAAGCCCTGGCCAACAGCCTCGACCAGACCCTCTACCTGCGCGCGGATAAGAGCGACGCGCCGGAGATACTTGCCTTGCAGAAGATCGCCTATCAAAGCGAGGCGGAGCTGTATGGGGACGATAGTCTGCCTCCGCTGCAACAGACGCTGGCCGACCTGGAAGCCGATTTCGAGCGCACGCCCGACCGGGTGGCGGTCCTGGCGCACGCCCCGGAGGCTGCGGAAAACGGCCGGCCCGAGGCAGACCGGATCGTCTTCATAAAAGCGGTGGTCAATGGCAAGATTATCGGCTCCGTGCGCGGCTTTGCCGTGGGGGATACCGCCTACCTCCGCCGGATGATTGTCCATCCGTATTTCCGGGGCCGGGGCATCGGCCGGCGCCTGCTGAAAGAGATTGAGAATGCATTTCCCGACGTTAAACGCTTCGAGGCCAAGACCGGCCATCAAAGCAAGCGCAACCTGTTCCAGTTGTCGAAAAGCGGTTACCAGGTCTTCCGGACTGAGCCTTTTACGCCCAACATCAGCTGGGTGTTCCTGCAAAAGGAGCGGACGCCGGCGCCGGCCGCAGAGAAAGGCATGAAATGAGCAGCGGGACCGACCAGATTTTCGAGATTATACCGGTATCGGCGCTTCTGGAGAAGGCGGGCGCGATGCACAAGGAAGGGTACCGGCTGGTGCAGATCGGTGCCACGCGGCTGCCGGACCAGGTCGAGCTGACCTACAGCTTTGATCGCGACAGCCGGCTGGCGAACCTCCGCCTGCAACTTCCCGCGGCGGCGGCCCGCGTGCCGAGCATCAGCGGGATCTACTGGTGCGCGTTCATCTATGAGAACGAGCTGCACGACTTGTTCAACCTGCAGGTGGACGGCATGGCAGTGGATTTCCATGGCCATTTCTACCAGACGACGGTGCCATTCCCGTTCGGCAGCACCAAAGCGCCTGTGGCCCCTTCGTCGGCCGCTGCCGCCGGCAAGCCGGCCACCACCGGTCAATCAACGCCCCCAGCGCAATCCTAGTCCTCGCAGCCTATGGCCCGCACTATCATCCCGTTTGGTCCGCAGCACCCGGTGCTGCCGGAACCGATTCACCTCGACCTGGTGGTCGAAGACGAGAAAGTCGTCGAGGCGCGCCCCTCGATCGGGTTCATCCATCGGGGTTTGGAGAAGCTCGTTGAGAAGAAGGACTACGTTGAGTTCGTCTATGTTGCCGAGCGCATTTGCGGCATCTGCAGCTTCATTCATGGCCAAACCTACTGCCAGGCGGTGGAGACCATCATGAACGTTGCGGTGCCGCCGCGCGCGCTCTACCTCCGGACTGTCTGGGGCGAGCTCTCACGGCTGCACAGCCACTTGCTCTGGCTGGGGCTGATGGCGGACGCCGTGGGCTTCGAGAGCCTGTTCATGCACTCCTGGCGGGTGCGCGAGCGCGTCCTCAACATCATCGAGGCCACCACGGGCGGCCGCGTCATCTTCGGCTCCTGCAAAATCGGCGGCGTGCGGCGGGATATTGATGCCGAAGGACTCAGACAGCTGCTGGCCGAGGTGGACCTTATCGAAAAGGACCTGCGGGACATTACGAAGGTGTTCATCCAGGACAGCTCGGTCAAAGCGCGCCTGGTGGGAGTGGGGGTGTTGTCGCGTCAGGATGCCTACGAGCTTGGCTGCGTGGGCCCGACGTTGCGCGCCAGCGGGGTGGCCCAGGACATGCGCCAATTGGGTTATGCCGCTTTCAAGGATCTGCCGGTCAAGCCGATCACACGCCCGGAAGGCGATTCGTATGCCCGCTGCGTTGTCCGGTGCGAGGAGCTGTTCCAATCCATCAACCTCATTCGCCAGGCGGTCGCGCGGATGCCGGCGGGGGAAATCGCGGTGAAGGTGGCCGGCAATCCCAACGGTGAGTTCATCGCGCGCACGGAGCAGCCGCGGGGCGAGGTGGCGTATTGCGTGAAAGCCAACGGCACGAAGAACATTCAGCGCTTTCGCGTGCGCACGCCCACGTTTGCGAATCTGCCGGCGCTGGTGAAGCTGCTGCAGGGCTGCGAGCTGGCGGACGTGCCGGTGCTGGTGCTCACCATTGATCCGTGCATCAGTTGTACCGAGCGGTGATCTTATGGCCTATTTTGAAATGTCCCGGCTGGCACTGAAGTGGGCGCTGTCCAAACCGCCGACGAGCCGCTACCCCTTCGAGCCGCGGCGCGAGCTGGCTGGCTCACGCGGACGCTTGGTCTTTACCAAAGACAACTGCGTCTATTGCACCGTCTGCGCCAAGAAGTGCCCGACCGGCGCGCTGGTGGTGAATCGCGCGAAGAAGGAGTGGGCGATTGACCGCTTGTTGTGTATTTCGTGTGGCTACTGTATCGAAGTGTGCCCGAAGAAGTCGCTGAAGCTGACGGCGGGTCACGGCGCGGCGGTGGTGACTAAGGATCTGGAGATCAACGGGCAAAGATAATCTCGCAACTCGATTAACGAAGATTCTATAGACAATGAAAGACTTACGGCCAGCTAGTCGAATGACCAGGCATGACAGCGGCCAGTTCCCAACCGAACTGCCGCGAAGGGAGTTCCTTAAACTGTGCCTGACGGCGACGGCCATGATGGGCCTGCCGCTGAGCATGCACGGGCGGGTTGCTGCTGCCGCGCAAAGCAGTGCCCGGCCACCGGTCATTTGGCTTCATTTTCAGGAGTGCACCGGTTGCTCCGAGTCGCTGCTCCGCTCCAGCCATCCCACCGTCTCCTCGCTCATCCTGGACCTGATCTCGCTGGATTACCACGAGACGCTGATGGCGGGCGCGGGGGTCCAGGCGGAGCAGTCGCTGCACGAGTGCATGGCGGCGAATCGCGGCCAGTACCTGCTGGTGGTCGAGGGCGCTATCCCGACAGCCCAGAACGGCGTGTTCTGCAAGGTGGGCGGGAAGACGGCGATGGAGTCGCTGCGGGAGGCGGTCCCGGGCGCAGCCGCCGTGCTGTGCATCGGCACCTGTTCGAGCTATGGCGGCATCCAGTCCGTGGGCGTCAATCCGACCGGGGCGGTGGGCGTGAGGGATTTGGTTACCGATAAGCCGATTGTCAATATCCCCGGCTGTCCGCCCAACCCGTATAATTTCCTCTCCACGGTCCTTTACTACCTCACTTTCAAGCGCCTGCCGGAGCTGGACGCGCTGGGCCGGCCCAAGTTTGCCTATGGCCGGAAGATTCACGAGCATTGCGAGCGGCGTCCGCATTTCGATGCCGGCCGCTTTGCGCAGGCCTATGGCGATGCCGGGCACGCCCAGGGCTACTGCCTCTACAAGCTGGGCTGCAAAGGCCCGGCCACCTATGCCAACTGCTCCGTGCAGCGTTTCAACGACGTGGGGGCATGGCCCGTTTCGATCGGGCATCCCTGCATCGGCTGCACCGAGCCCGACATCCTCTTCAAGCTGCCGATTGCCGAGAAAGTCCAGATTCACGACCCGACGCCTTTTGACAGCTACGCCCCGGCCAATCTCAAGGAAAAGGGCAAAGGGGCCGACCCGGTTACGACGGGCATTGTCGGCCTGGCCGCCGGTGCCGTCATCGGCGCGGGTATCATGTTTGCCAAGAAGCTGCCGAACAGCACTCCCACCCACCACGAGGAACCCCACCACCATGAGCCGACGAAGTAGGCGCGAGTTCTTCAAAGTTGCCGGCTTGGCTGGCGCGGGCCTGGTCACGACGGCTGCCCCGGCGGTGGCCTCACCGGAGCACCAGCCGGACAATAACCAGTTGGGTATGCTCTATGACGCTACCAAGTGCGTCGGCTGCAAGGCCTGCATGTCGGCCTGCAAACGTGTCAATGCCCGCCCCGGCGGGCTTGCCTACGAGCAGGCCCCGTTTGATCAGGACGGCTTGTGGGATGCCCCGAAAGACCTGGACGGCAATACCCGGACTTTGATCAAACTCCACAAGGATGCGCAGGGCTGGTCGTACATCAAGTACTCGTGCATGCATTGCCAGAAACCGTCCTGCGTTTCGGTCTGCCCCGTCAGTGCGATGACGAAGGATCCGGAGACCGGCATTGTTGAGTACAGCAAGGACGTTTGCATCGGCTGCCGTTACTGCCAGGTCGCGTGCGCGTTCAACATCCCCAAGTTCCAGTGGGACCGCACGGTGCCGCAAATCGTCAAATGCGACCTGTGCCGGGATACCAACTTGAAGGACAAAGGGGTTCCGGCGTGTGTCGAGACCTGTCCGACCGGCGCCATCCTGTTTGGCAAGCGCGCGGACCTGCTGGCCGAAGCGCATGCCCGCTTGCAGCAGCATCCGAAGCGCTACGTGCCGCACATTTACGGCGAGCACGAGATCGGCGGCACCAATCATCTTTACCTGGCCGGCCTGCCGTTCGACCGGCTGGGATTGCCCACCTTGAAGTCAGAGGCTCCGGCGTCCTTCTCGGAAAAGATTCAACATACCATTTACAAGGGGTTCATTGCCCCCGTTGCGCTTTACGCCTCGCTCTGCTTCATCGCTGTCCGGAACCTGAAGAAGAGCGATGCTAAGCATTCGCCCAAGGCCGCGGTGCCGCCAAAGGAGAAATAATAGATGGCCCACGACGAATATCAAAAGCAGGAAGGCCGAATCCTTACGCCGTCCTTCTTCGTCCTGCTCAGTCTCTCCTTGCTGGGATTGGTCCTCATCCTGGTCCGCGCGGTTAAAGGCATCGGGGCGGTCTCCAATTTAAGCGACGGCTATCCCTGGGGCCTGTGGATTACTTACGACGTCGCCGTCGGCACCGCCATCGCCTGTGGCGGCTACGCGGTGGCCATCCTGATCTATATCCACAACCACATGCACTATCACCCGCTGATCCGGTCATGTGTTCTGACCAGCATGTTCGGCTACGGGCTGGCCGGCTTTTCGGTCATGGTGGACCTGGGCCGGCCGTGGAACGCCTACAATTTCTTCGTCCCGTCCAAGTGGCAGGCCAATTCCGCCATGTTCGAGGTCGCGCTGTGCGTCATGGCCTACTCGCTCGTGCTCATCATCGAGTTTCTGCCGGCCATTCTCTACAGCATGGAAACCAGCCGCTGGCGCCGCTTGCAGCTCGTGATGGACCGGCTGCATCCGTTTTTCGCGCCGGACAAGGCCCTGGTGCAGAGCCGGATCGGGCATGTTCGGTCGGCGGCGGCCTGGCTGCGCCCGCGCCTGGAGAAGGGGATGATCTTCGTTATTGTTTTGGGCATCACGCTGCCGACGATGCACCAGTCTTCGCTGGGATCGCTGCTCCTGATCGCGGCCACCAAGCTGCATCCGCTTTGGCATACCCCCCTGCTGCCGTTCTTCTTCCTGATCAACTGCATCTATATCGGCTACTCCATCGCCATCCTCGAATCGGTGATTTCCTCCTACGCCTTCCGCCGGCCGTATGAAATCCGCCAACTCTCCGGCCTGGCGGGAATTATCCCCTGGCTGGCGACGTTGTGGGCGGTGGTGGTTGTGGGCGACCTTGCCTGGCGCGGGCAGTTGGGGGCCGCCTGGAGCTTCGACCGCTACTCCTGCTTCTTCCAATTGGAGTTCGCCCTGCTCGGCTTTGGCTCCCTCATCCTGTTCCGGAATCAGAACCGCCAGTCCCCGCGCTGGCTCTTCGCTTCCGCCGCCCTGATCGTGCTGGGAGGCGCGCTGTATCGCTTTAACGTCTATCTCATCGGCTTCAATCCCGGCAAGGGCTGGGTCTACTTCCCGTCGCTGGCGGAAGTGATGATCAGCGTGGGCATCGTGGCCATCGAGCTGCTCGGCTACCAGGTGCTCGTCAAAATGGTTCCCGTTCTGCCTCGTATCGGCCTGCGCCGGCACCCGCTGATGTTGGCGGCAAACCGCACGCCCCGGCCCCCGGCCACCCCGCCCGGCGGCCTCCCTTACCCGGCTATCGACAAGAATGCGAGCCCCATCCAACCAACGTAACCAGCCTATTTCCTGAGCGCGCCCACGCCCGTAATCTATTTAACCTGTTTAACTCAATTAACTCCCTCTAACCTCGTCTCATGCCCCGCACTATCACATTAGATCCCGTCACCCGCATCGAAGGCCACTTGCGAATTGACGTCGAGGTGGATGCCGACCATGTCACTCGAGCCTGGTCCTCGGCCCAGATGTGGCGGGGGATCGAGGTAATCCTCAAGGGCCGCGAGCCGCAGGATGCCTGGAGCTACGCGCAACGCTTCTGCGGTGTCTGTACGACCGTCCATGCCATCAGCTCCATTCGCGCTGTCGAGCACGCGCTCAAGGTCGAAGTGCCGGTCAACGCCCAGCTCGTGCGCAACCTCATGATCGCGCAGCACTCCCTGCAGGATCACCTGGTCCATTTCTACCACCTCTCGGCGCTGGACTGGGTGGACATCGTTTCCGCGCTCAAAGCCGACCCGGCCCGGACCGCCCAGCTTGCGCAGAGCCTTTCCGATTGGCCGGGCAACAGCGTGACCGAGTTCAAGGCGGTGCAGGACCGGCTCAAGGCGTTCGTGGATGGCGGCAAGCTGGGGATCTTCGCCTCGGGCTACTGGGGGCACCCGGCGATGAAGCTGCCGCCGGAAGCCAACCTCATGGCGGTGGCTCACTACCTCAAGGCGTTCGACTATCAGCGCAAGGCCGCTCAAACCGTCGCCATTCTTGGCGGCAAGAACCCGCATATCCAGAACCTTGTCGTCGGCGGCGTGGCGACGGCCATCAATCTCGAGAACCTCGCCACGCTCAACCTTGAGCGCCTCGCACTGATGCGCTGCCTCATGGAAGAGGCCCGCAACTTCGTCCAGCAGGTCTATTATCCCGACGTCCTCGCGATCGCCGCCGCTTACAGGGAATGGTTCGGCATTGGCGCCGGCGTCACCAACTACCTGGCCGTCCCCGAATTCCCGCAGGATGCCCGGAACACGCGTTTCGGCCTGACCGGAGGCATTATCAGCAATGGCGACTTGCCGAACGTCCGCCCGGTCAAGGACCACCGGGACGACTATCTCATTAGCAACATCCAGGAGTCGGTCGCGCGCGCCTGGTATGAGGGCGGGGATTCCCTCCACCCGTGGAAAGGCGTCACCGAGCCCCAATACACCGATTTCCAGGCCGACGCCAAGTACACCTGGTGCAAAGCGCCCCGCCTGGCCGGCCAGCCCGTCCAGGTCGGCCCGCTGGCGCAGATCCTCGTCAACTATGCCGCCGGCGACGCCCGCGTTCGCCGCCTTGTGGACGAAGCCAACACGAAGCTGGGTCTCACCTTCAAGGATTACCATTCCACCATGGGCCGGGTGCTGGCGCGCGGCATGAGAGCTTGCCTCATGGCCGACCTGTCGCTGGAATTCCTCGACCAGCTTATCGCGAACCTCGCCGGCGGCGACAAAGCCTATGCCAACCACACCGAGATTCCCGACGGCGAGTTCCAGGGCGTCGGCTTCCACGAAGCCCCGCGCGGCAGCCTCTCGCACTGGATCGTGATCAAGCGCCGCAAGATTGATAACTATCAGGCCGTCGTTCCCACCACCTGGAACGCCTCGCCCCGCGACGAAAAGGGCGTCGCCGGCCCTTACGAAGCCTCGCTGGTCGGCAACCCCGTGGCGCAGGCCGACAAGCCGCTCGAAGTCCTGCGCACGGTCCACTCGTTTGATCCGTGCATCGCGTGTGCTGTCCACACCATTGATCCGGCCGGTGCGGAACTCACCCGGGTCAAGGTGGGATGAAGACCCTGATCCTGGGCGCCGGCAACTTGCTCCTCTCGGACGAAGGCTTCGGCGTCCATTTCATCCGCCACCTGCAAGCGCACTATGCGCTGCCCGCCGACGTGGAGGTGTTCGACGCCGGCACCTTGGGGCTCATGGCCGGGCACAAGCTGGAAGAAGCCGACCGCGTTTATATCATTGATGTCATCGCCACGCCCGGCGAACCCGGCACGTGCATCCGCTACAGCAAGGACGACTTCATGCTGAAGCGCATCCCGCTGAAGCTTTCTCCCCACCAGGTGGGTGTGCAGGAAATGCTGCTGGTCAGCTCGCTGCGCGGCCGGTGCCCCGCGGAGGTCTTCCTGCTTGGAATCATCCCTTGTTCCCTGGAACCGGGAACCGAACTCTCGCCCCTGCTCCAGCAGCGGCTGCCTGAAATAGCCAGGCAACTGGTAGCGGAATTGGCTGCCTCCGGACCTGGGCAAACGCTTCCGGCCGGGCCTGAGAATACCGGGCGGATTGAGTCTTAGAGCGCGGCGTCGCACTCGGCGACTTTCCTGGCGTAGAAGGCTTCTGTGAGCAGCCCTTCCTCGAAGAGCAGTCTTAAATCCCGCAAGCGGCCGGCAATCTGTTGCTTGGTGAACTTGGGTTTGCCGGGGACGGAATTGGTGGCCGACGCGACGGCATTGGTGTCGGGCGCCGGGGGGGTATGCGGGGGTGCGATGCGCTTGGGCTTGGGCGGGGCGGTCGGGTCATAGACCAGCGCCAGCAGTTGCGAGGCTGGAACCAGGTGGCGCCACAGAAACGCCTGCATCCGGTCCTCCGCCGGCACAGCGTCATGCGCGACCTGCCGTTCCCCGATCCTGGCGCTGCCCGCAACGGTGAGGCTGACCGGCTCCGGCGTTTCGAGCAGCGTGGTCTTGATTGTCAGCCGCACCACTTCCTGCGTGCCGGTCAGGGAGACCGGGTTGGCGGTAAAACCCGGCGGCGGGTCCTTCAGCGTTACCTTGATCGGGCCGGTGAAGCCATCCTTGCGGATGGCATACACGCTGATCGTGCTGGAGGATTTGCTGCGCAGGCCGATGCTGGAAGGCGCGACGCGCAGAGCAAAATCAGGCTGGGCCGCGCTGACGCGCAGCCGGTAGGCGTATTCCATGCCGGCGTTGCGGGCGGTGTCGCCCAGGTGAACGTAGTAAGCGCCGTCGGCGGGCAGCTTGGCCAGGAGGTAGGAGTCCGCATGGTGCGTGTTGACGCCGGAGCCGAGGTCCTCGCGGTCATCGTTCCAGGCCAGCAGCTTGCCGGTGGCGTCCGTGAGCTTGAGCACGGAGTCCAGCGGGGAATCGAGCCGGCGCGCAAAGACTTCCGCGGCAATCGTTTGCCCGGCTTGGCCGTTGAACTTGAACACGTCCCAGTCGCCCGTTCCGTCCATGCGGCCGTTGACGATGATGGGCAGGGAGACGCGCTGCGCCTGTTTCAGGGTGTGGTTGGGTTCGGTCTCGAGGCAGTCCGGCAGCGTGTCCAAGGCAAAGGGCACGCGGTTGGAGACGAGCTTCTGTTGGCGAGCGGCCAGTAGTTGGATGCCCGGGGCGGTATTGGTCGGCGGGGGTGCCAGCTCCGCCGAGGCCAGGTTCCAGCCTTTGGCTCGGATGCTCGCCCGCGCGCCCGCCTGCGCCCCCAGGGGAAAGATGCTGGTGATGAATGGCAGTTCGCCAATGCTGATGCGATAGACGAAGTCTTCCCGCCCCCGGTAGATGCTGTCGTAGATGCTGAGCACGTATTCGCCGTCCTTGGGAATCCCGCAGAGGATGGTGGGGTCGGGCTTGAACCGGTAGTCGTCGTCATAAGCGACCTCCTTGCCGTTTGCGTCGTGCAGCACCAGCACCGGCTGGAACCAGCCGGGGACCGCATCGGCGATGTAGGGGACGAGTTGCCGCGCCCGGGTGGTGATGACCAATCGCTGGCCCTGGCGGGCGGCGAAACGATACCGGTTGACCTCGCCGGAGGCGACCTGGCCGTTCAGGACGCAGGGCAGGGTGATCTTGTTTTCGACCTCCTCCGCCGGTCTTTGGCGCAGGGCCAGCGCCTCCTTGCCCAATACCTGGTAGCTGCTGGTGAGCATGGGTTTGCGGCTGAACTCGGGCAGTTGGCCGACGTGAAAGACCATCGGGTTGGACACCCCTTGCGGGGTTCGGATTCTCAGCTCCCGCTGGCCGGGCTCGGCGTCGGGAGCGATGGCGACTTCGAGGAAGACCAGGCCGGCCAGGGCGGCACTGGCGGGCCGGTTGCAGTATTCGGCAATCCGCTTCCCGATTTGGTCTGCCAGCGCGCGGGCCGGCTCGTCCGGCCCCGCCGCGGCCGCCTGCTTTCCCGGAGTTGCGTCGGAAGCCATCATGGTGGTCTCGGCGGCCATCATGGGAGCCTCGGAGCCCATCATCGTGGCGGCAGCGCCCAGCTTGGCTTGCTTAAGATCCTTCAGTTGCTCGTTCAACAGCGTGATCTCCTGGGGGCCGATTCGCCGGTAATAATTGACAACCCTGGCGGACACGCCGGCGCCGGTGACCAGCACCTCGCTGACGCCGTCCACACCCTGACCGCCGAGCTTGACCGGGAAGGTCGCGCCCTGCTGCCCGCCCGCGGGATAGACATAGCCGATGTAAGGCCGCGTCTGCGCCTGCGCTGAAAGGGTGGCGGCCAGCACCACGGCCAGGCCCAGGCCGGATATCCTCGCTCGAATTGGAATTGGCTGCATGATCCGTGAAGGATGGTTACATGATCTCGGTCAAGAGCCCGCCGGACTTCACGCCTTCAGCCGCCAACGGCAGCACATGGGCTTCCTGGCCCATGGGATGAGGCAGCCTGGCGCTGGCGTCAATGCCGCCCAGCTTGTAGATGCTGCCCAGCAAATCCGCCGGGTAAACCGGGCGCTCCTTGACCTCCGCGGCCTTGGCATCGGAAGACCCCACCACCTGGCCGCCTCGGAACCCGCCGCCCGCCACCAGGACCGTGAAGACGTTGCCATAGTGGTTGCGTCCGCCGTTCCACGGCGGCTGCCAGTCAATCTTGGGCGTGCGGCCAAACTCGCCGGAGCACCAGACCAGGGTGCTGTCCAGCAAGCCGCGATCTTTGAGGTCCGCCAGCAGCGTGGCCAGGCCCTGGTCCAGTTGCGGGCATTGCCGGCCCATGGTCTGGAAGTGGTCTTTGTGCGTGTCCCAGCCGCCGGGATAATTGATGACGATGTAGGGCACGCCCGCTTCCACCATGCGGCGGGCGGCCAGGCAGTCCTGGCCGAACGTGTGCCGGCCATAGCGGTCGCGCAATTCCGGCTTCTCCCGCGACAGGTCGAATACGGCGCGGCCCTCGCCCAGGATCAGGTCGTATGCCTGTTTCCGGGCCGCTTCCGAAGCCGCCAGTTGCGGGTTCGAGGACATCGCGCCGCCCATCGTGTTGAGCTGCTGCAGCAAGTCGCGTCGGCTCTTCTGCCGGTCGTCGGAGATGCCGCGGGCGACCACTCCTTCCACCTCGAAGCGGTTGGCATTGGGATCGCCGCCCGTGGCGAAGGGTTTGAACCGCGGCCCGAGGAAGCCTTCCTCGGAGAAGCGCCCCTGGGGCTGCGTCAGCACCACGTAGGGTGGAATCAGCCCCTTGTAATTCTTGCTCCTGAAATAAGCGAACACCGCCCCGACGCTCGGATAGGCCAGCCGCGCTCCGGGCGCGTGCGAGGTCTGCATCAGGTAAGCCGCCGTCTCGTGCCCGTTGTTGCGATGCGTCATGCTGCGGATGAGGGAATACTTGTCCGCCTGCTTGGCCAGCTTAGGGAACCACTCGCTCACCTGGATGCCCTCGACATTGGTGGGCAGGAAGTTCTTCATCTGGCCGTTGTAGTCGTAGCCGGCATCCGGTTTGGGGTCCCAGGTGTCGTTGTGCGACATGCCGCCCCACAGGAAGATCTGGATGACGGACTTGGCCTTGAAAGCGTCCGGCCTGGCGGCGGCGGCGTTGGCGGGCGGGGCAGCGCCGGCCCCCAATACCCGGCTGTGGTCGAGCAACAACCCGGCGAGCCCGAAGACGCCGACGCGCAACACCTCGCGCCGGGACATGGGCAAACTCAGGCTCATGCCGCAGCCGCCGACGTCAGTCAGCGCCGATTTCATTGACGCAGGAGAGGCGCGCCGACTGGCGTCAGCGGCTGCGATTTCACTTGCAAGGCTCATAGTTCTGCTTTGCTTTCGCTCGACGCTGCTAATGGCGATACAGGAATTCCGGGCTGTTGATCAAGGCCCACGTAATGTCCACCCAGTCCTCGCGCCGTTTCCCCGCCTTCGGCCGGGTGGTTTTGCAGTAGGCCTCCACCGCCTTAAGCTCGTCCGGCGTCGGGAAGCGCGAAAGAATGGTCAGGTAAAGATCTTCTGTAATCTGGGGGGGCTTGCGGCCGGAGTCGAAGATGGCCTTCAGCTTCGGGCCCTGCTCCAGCTTGCGCTGGATATGGCTGGAATTGAGCAGGTGGAGCCATTGCGCGGAGAGCATTCTGTTGATGCGCTCGTTCTCCATGCCGGTCGCCCGCGCCGAGCGTCCGAACAGCGCCAGGAACGGGCTCGTAATGCTGCCATCGGCCACCTCCACCGCGGGCTGGTCCGCCGGGATGTAGGTGAACGGCTCCGGGATGGCGCTGGTGTAGAGGTCCGAGGAGCCGGTGATCTGGTTGATCGCGTCAATCAGCACCTCCGCTTCCAGCCGGCGCAGCACATAGCTGCCCTGGTTCGCCTCCGCCTTCGCCACGTCGGCTTGGGGCACGGAGGAGAACTGGTAGGCCTGGGAGTTGAGTATCAGCCGGTAGAGGTGTTTCAGGTCGTAGTTGCTGGCGACCAGCTCCTTCTCCAGGTACGCCAGCAGGGCGGGGTTGGCGGGCGGGTTGCCCGGGCGGATGTCATCCGGCTCGTGGATGATGCCGCGCCCCAGCAGCCAGGCCCAAACGCGGTTCGCGATGTTGCGCGTGAACCAGGGATTCTTCGGCGTGATCAGCCACTCGGCAAAGACCTCCCGCGGGTCGCGGTCCGGGGGCAGCGTGATCCGGGTTCCGTTGGGGAAGGTGGCGGTCTGCGGCGCGGTGTTTGTCGGCGGCGCCGTGCCGGCGTCGGCCACGCCGTTGGTCGCCTGGGCGCAGGTGTTCAGCGGGTCCCAGAAGACAACCTCTTCCTTCCACTCGCGCGTGGGCTTGTAGCCGATCTGTGAGAAGAAGGCCGCCATGCCCGCCAACTGGTTGGTCGGCCACGCCTCCGCCCGCGTTCCCATGAACGTCAGGGCCACGGTGGATGCGATGCCTTCCGGCGTGCGGTTCTGGATCGCGCGGTAGAAGTTAACGGGGCCGACCCGGAAATTGCTGCCGCTGGCGGTGAGCAGCTCGCGCGCGAACTGGTCGTAGGGCTTGTTCCCCGCGATGGCCGCCCGGACCCAGCGGTGATAGGCTTGCGCCGCATTGGGCCAAAGGTTGACGGGGAACTCGGCCTTGATCCGCAGAATGTCGCCCCATTTCATCGCCCAGTAATCCGCGAACTCATCGCGCTCCAGCAACCGGTCAATCAAGCGGCGGCGCTTGTTCTGCTTCGGGTCGGGATCTTGAATGAACTCCCGGGCCTCCTTCGGGGTCGGCAGCTTGCCGATGACATCCAGGTAGGCGCGCCGGACGAATACGGCATCCGAACAGAGGGCGGGCCGGAGGCCCAGCTCCGACAACCGGGCCAGGACGAGCTTGTCAATCTGGCCCGCCGGCGCCACGGCAACCGGGCTTTCATAGATACCCGGCCCCGTTTCCAGGGCTGCGGCGCCGGCTGCCACCGTCAGCACCGCCAACACTGCGGTTAACGCTTTTCTCATCTTCGCTTCACATCTGCATATGCGAGACCTTTACACGCTAACGCTTTCCGGTTCATCCGACAAGTTTGCGTGTGAGTTGCCCCCTACGCACCCTTCTTGCCGGCCATTCCAGCCCATCCCCGCCTTCCAGCGGCCGGGGCCGGCTTGGTTGCGGCGGACAGGCATGCCCCCCACCGTCCCCATCCCTCACCCCACCGTCTACACACCGTCTACTCACCGTAGTACCTCTGCAAACTTTGCAGAGGTACTACGGTGAGTAGACGGTGAGTAGACGGTGTGTAGACGGTGTGTAGACGGTGTGTAGACGGTGTGTAGACGGTGCGGAGAGCCGGGAGCGAGCCGGAGGTGGCGGCTGGAGCCTGGCTGGGCTCGGTTTCGCCAACAGGGGGCTTCGCCTGGGTTGATCAGGGCCATTTCCGGGCATTTTCGGCCTCCGGCAGCCGCGCCGGTCATTCACCCTTGAAGCCGCAGTTGAACAGGGAAGACACGAAGACGCGAAGGCCGGAAACAGG
>CAZDOO010000016.1:0-79261 GCA_964507045.1 uncultured Verrucomicrobiota bacterium
AGTACAAGGAAATATTTCTCTATTCCTTTCTCAGGCTTTTAATGCGTCTGCCCTGACCTCAACCCCCAATAAAGACAGCTCGCTGCGATCGAAGAACCATCAGTTCGCGCTCCGCCGCCAGCCCCTGGGGGGCTGTCGGCTACGCGCTCAACACAACCACGAAGCGCGCAACCGGCGTACGCCCTCTCTTGTCGAACGCTGGTCGCCGCGCGCGGATGCTGTCGCTCGTGCCCGCCGGCGCCCAACCGTCGGACCGTCTGGGCTGTCGGATGTCCTGGTTGCATTTCAACCTTGCTTCTAATGGCACGTCACTGGGGCGCCGCTGCGGTCACCGGGCCGCCTTCACTGGTTATCGGACGTCACTGTCGGCGGCCCTCTCGCTGCCGGGCGCGCGCGACTAAGCATCCATCCAATTCGGACGCGGGCAGCGCATCCCGACCCGCTGGGTTATCGAACGCTCCTCGCGCGCGCCCGGCCAGCACCGAAGAACGTCAGCGCTGCGCGGAAATAGTACGATGCGCCGCTAACGCGGCCAAGGCGGCTCCGTGGCGCAACCGAGGCTCGCTGTGTAGGTGCTCCAATTCTGTCCGCCGGCCAACACAGCTCGCCGTATGGCCACCTCGCGGACCCGGCGGCCAGCGCCACTCCGCCGCCAACGGCAACTTCAGCCGCTCCGCTTCCGGCGCCCAGGCCCGCGCCTGCACCTGGAGCGGACAGCGCGCCCTCGCGGCCCTGGACAGGAAATCCACCCCGGAGGACCGGCCGCCAAGAGCCGTGGGTTGCGCTCGACCGTCGCTCGCAGGCTCGCTAGGTCGTGGCAAGCCACCGCGCCAACTCACGGCACTTGGCGGCCTCCCAGGGCGCCTGACTCGCCGGCTTTTCACTTCGTTCCACTCCGCTACGCTCCGGTCGGCCCCGCGCCCTCGCGCTCCCCCCACCGCGCCGCCGAAGCGCACACAGATCGGCGGCACTACCCCCAAGCGCGGTGCGCGATGCCTCCCTCCGACTCCGCTGCCCTACACTTCGTGAAAACCGGCGAGACAGGCGAGGACCCCGGCCAGAGCATCACCGGTCCTGGCTCCGGAAACGCTCGCAAGCTCGCTGGCCTCCGCTGCGGCCCGGTCATGCGCTAGCCCCCAATGTTAGTCTGGCCTCTGGTCGGGCAGGCCAACTCGTCCCTGCTCCCATTCCTCCTCAGCCTGCCCGCCCAGAAGCCAGAACAGCGCGGCCCCCGCGACCCAAACAATGCGCGCCAGACTGCCAGCCTCAGCTCAGCCCGGACTGACTCGGGCTGGACCAGCACGGCTGGTCCAGCTGAGGCTGGCAGACTGGCGCTTTGGGGGGATGTCAGTCGCACCTCTGGCCGTCCGTGTTCCGCGCTGGGCCTTACGGCTTGCCCTGTTGCCCTTCAAGCCACGGCCCTGTGCTACACACTCCCGGCCAGAAGTGCGAAGAGCGCGGCCCCCGCGCCCCGATTCGACCGGCGCCCGTCCAGCGAGCCGAACGGTGAAGACACCGATCGTCTCGCTGGACCGGCGCCTGGTGACAAAGCCGGAGCGCCCGCCTGCTGCAAAGCCAGCAGGCCGGCGCAAGACCTCGTCTCCCTGGCTCGGAGGCAAACAAACCGCGCGCGCCAAATCGACTTCGCTCCGTTCGGGACTGGCATGAAGGATGCAAACCGGGCAGAGGCACAACGGGCCGTTATATACAGTGCAGCAGAGACCACACCGGCACCCGCTTCGCAGGACCCCCGGTGCGGCTGCACTTTACATAACGCCCGTTGTGCCCTTAGCCCTGTCGGGTCTGTCACGGTATCTGCTCGGCTGCTCCCCGGCCCCCAAGGCCAGCCGGCAGTCACCGCGCCAGTCCCTCCTGCATCCTTCACGCCAGCCCCTCACTCCGCTGGTTTGGTCAGTTAGGCGCGCGCGGAAAAAAGCAGCCACGGAAAACCGTCGCCCGCGTGAAGCGGACGGCCACAGATCCGGGCGACTCAAATGGGTGGCCGTCCGCTAGGGTCAGTCAGTTGGTCTTCAGATGTTTTTGCCGCTTGTGCTCTCTCTGCTGCACGGCGGTCCGGTCTTTTCCCCCTCACCAGCCCGCTTCCTCATCAGGGGGCCCGAAGGCGGTGCCCTCCGTAGATTCCTCCCGCCTGCCGCCCTGATGCGCGGGCTTCCAATGGTGAAGGGCGAAAAGACCGGACCGAGCAGCAGAGCACAAAAAAAACATCATGAAAACCAAATCAAATAAATCTCAGACTTCAGAGCTCAAGAGCCGTCCCGAGCAGTTGAGCACAGACAAAAACACCAGCACAGCCCAACCGGAGGCTGCCGCCAAAAAGGAAACGCGGATTCTCCCGTATGTGAACTTCCAGCAGCGCGAGGAAAATCGCGCCCTCGCTACCGATAAAGTCCTCGACCTTCTCCGCCAATGGCTGCCCGCCGCCTACGATCTCGCCGAGGTTGTCGGCAAGTGGGTTTGGGTGACCTTCCCCGGGCAGCCCGCCGAGACCGTGCGCGGCCAGCTCTCCCAGTTCGGCTTTCACTGGAATAATTCCCGCAAGTGCTGGCAGCACCCCTGCGGCCAATTCGCCACCGAAGGCAGCGGAGCCGACCCCCGGCAGAAATACGGCAGCCACTTTGCCGCCGACCTCAAAGCCGCCTGATTCCACCCGAACAGGGGCGGAGTCACCCTCCGCCCCGCCTTCGATATGATTCTCCTTTCTGATTCCACTTCCACCCCTCGCAAATGGGATGCCGAAATTGACAAGGCCCGCCTCACCGACACCTGGCTGGCCTTCGAGACCGAGACCCACCAAAGCCCCGCGCTCCGCGCCCGCGTCGCCCGTGCCCTCGACCGCTTTGGCCTTGGCACCAGTGACATTGTCGTTGATGAAGCCCTCGACTACCTCATCCGCAAAGAGCTTGGCGCATCCGCCCACTACTTCAACCGGTCCGGCAAGGCCCAGTTCAACCAGCAGCAAATCACGCATGCGGTTCTTAGCTTTATGGCGATCAAGCAGAACCAGCACCACATCACCGACTGCGCCATCCATGACGACGACCTCGACCACGACGACGAGACCCCCGGCACCATCCGCGCCAGTCACCTGCCCGACACTACGCACCTACGCCCCGACGAATACGCCGCCCGCCGCGACGCCGCCCGCGCCATCCGCGCAATGGTCCCCGACAGCGACATGGAGCTTTACGACCTCTGGCTTGCCATCCGCGAGAATGGGCAGCGCGGCGAGACTGGCACCCTCCACCGCCTACGAGCCTACGCCCACCGCGAGGACATCGCCTTGAGCACCGTTTACTTTCGCATGAACAGCCTCGCTCAGGCCATCCAGCGCCATCCGTGGTTTGACGAGATCACCGCCAACTTCCGCCCGCTCCGCCGGGCCGCGTAGGCCGCGGCCCTGGCCGTCGCCTCCGGCGGCCAGGGCTCCCGCCCTGGACCCGGGCAGGGCTCGCCACCCTGCACCGGCCTCCGTGTTTTCTGGGCCTCGCGCCGGCCCAGACCCGCGCCAAAGGCTCGCTGCCTCTGGACACCGCCGCCTGGCAGAAAGCTCAGGCTCGCTTCGCTCGCGGAGTGTACGAAGTTCGCTCGCCAGCATCCCCGGCCTGGCCAAATCGCCCACGCCGCCACCGGCCCCGGCGCTGACAATGGTGTCCCGTGCGCCGAACGGGACTTGGTGACGCCTCCAGAACAGGCCAGCAACAGAGGCACTCCCCAAGGAGCGGCAGGGAGCGGACTCGCAGGTTGTCAAGCGACCACGACGGACGCCCCGGCTTGCTCTCCGCATGGTGCCTCCTCTCCCGCCGTGGGCTCTTGTTGATGTCGTGTTCACCATTCTTTGTTTCAGTCTTCTTTGCCCTTCACCGCGCGGCGAACGGCGTGGGGGCCGGACGTGGTTCCTCCTGAAGGCAACCGCCACTGGCCGCCCACGCCTGCCGCGCTCTGTTGGTGAAAGGGCAAAGAAGCCCGAAACAAAGAAAACAAAATATGAACACTACAGACATCACCAAAAACCTCACCGCGCCGTCAGTCACCATCGCTCCCCGCAATCCAGCTCGGGGCGTCCTCACCTTCGTGGTCACCCTCACCACCTTCAAGGATGTCCGCTCCTATCCCTGCCGCTCCCTGGAGAGTGCCACCAAGCTGGCCGAGCTCTTCATTGCCGGCGTCACCAAACCCGCCCGCCAGACCCAGCAGCCCCAAGCCACCCCGGCACCCGTTGCCGAACCGGTGGCGGCGTAAACCAAACATCCCTGGCTTCGGTCAGGGATTTTTTTCTGCTTGCGAATCGGCCAATCCCAAAACGTTACAATTGTAACACTTTCCAACGATGCAGCGGCCCGGGTACTGCGCAAGGCGGAGCGGGCCGACTGTGCAGCGTTAGTGAAGCCGCTCCGCCCAAAATGTCCACCATGGTGGACACCTCTGCCGGAAGCGACTTCCTTGGCATCGAGCCATCCGGCCTCCCCAGGCTTCCGGCACTATAGTGCACCTCCAGTCCACTTTCGGCCCCCCTGCCGAACACCGAACTTCCACCCGATGGCGGCAGTGGTCGAATCCCTGCCGACGGACGAAAAGGTTGCAATTGCAACCCAACCCCCAGCCTGGCAACCGACCAAAGCGGTGCCAGTCGCAAAGTGTCTCCCATGGGAGACAACTGAACTCAAAAGGCGAAACCGGCCGACCGTGCCGGCGTGGTATATCGCTTCCGCCCAATGTGTCCACAATTGTGGACACCGAACCCCCAAGCCGGCGACTGTCCAAGACGGCTTCGGTCGCAAAGTGTCACCAATTGGTGACATCCGAGCGCAAAATCTGAACGAATGCACACAAAGACCCCCACACGGGACCTGGTCAAGGCGGGCCCCCGTCCCAAAGTGTCACATGCATGCGACACCACTGAAGCGAAGCGGGGGATGGCCCAAGCAGCGGGCCCCTCTGCTGTTGGGCGCTCCCGAGGTCCAAAATGTCAACCACGGTTGACTTTTCCACGGAACGAGCCGCCCGGGAGTTGGGCAAGGCTGAGCCAGCCGGCCCCGCCGGGCTGATGAAGCCGCCCCCCCAAGTGCCGAGTCTGCCGGCAAAGTGGGCACAATTGTGCTCACTGAGGCCGCCGCCTAAAGTGTCCGCCATGGCGGACACCGAATCCTAAGCCCTTGAACTGGCCCCAGGCACCGCCGATCGGAAAATGTCACCACGTGGTGACAGATCAAGCCGCCGCCCGTGTTCCAATCGGTTTTCCCCCTAAAACGCGATATAGCGCGTCGCCATTCCGGCGGCTACCAGGGTAGCCACCCGCCCCCAACCGCCATTCAAAGCCCCGCTACGGCCCGTCCAGCTTGATTAAGGGCCTATTAGCGGCCCAAACTCTACCCTCGACCAAATGCCCGATCGCACAACATGGTCCACTTTCAGGGAACTTTTGGTCCACCGCCAAACACCGAACTTTCACCGAACTCTTGCCCCCCCTCCTCCATCAGACCAGCCAGCAAACGCGGCCTTGCCCCTTGGCTTCCTAAAACGCCATATAGCGCGTCGGCACTCCGGTGGCTACCTACATAGCCAACCACATCGGCGACCCCTTAAAAACCCTTGATTTCCAAGGGTCCCAAAAGGCTTAACTGCTTACATCCAACCCCCTTCAATCCCGCAGTCATCCGGCACTGCACGGCACCATCGCAAGCCGCCGTCGGCGAGACACGCACACGGCAATCCAGGTCGTGTGCGCGTCTCGCACAGGCGGCCACTCAGCAGCCACCGCCGATCCCGACACCACCGACTCGCACAACCGTTCATTCCGGGGAGGAAGACAGGCCAAGAGGGGGCGCTTCCCTCCCTTCCTAACAGACACCCACGCCACGAGGAGAGAGACACACACACACGCCCTATAAGATAGGGGCGTGTGTGTGAGTCTCTCGCCAGACTCGCACGACAGACACACACGGCCAGAAAGCCCGTGTGTGCGAGTCTCAAACCCTGGCAGGCTCCAGGCCAAATTGCCGCACTTCTGTACCACTTTCGTATAACCGCCCTTTCGCTTTCACCCTACTCTTACCCCACTCTTGCCTAACCATCCGCCGCGCCTGCCTGGCCCATTTCGCCGGCCACCGGGCATCAGCTTCCTCTTCCGCGCCGTTGGCCCCGTAGTCGCCGATTCCTCCTCTTGTTTTCCCATAGAGCCGCCTATAATAGCGCTCGAGTCTTGCCAGGTAAGCGCATGGGCTCTATGGCGCGGGCAAAGCCGCGGACAGATTACAAATGAAGAATCAAGAAACCAGGCCAGCGGACGGCAACCAAAAGGCCCACGGGGCTGGCAACGGCGACGGCCTCGTGCTGACGTGCGACCATCGCGACACCAGTTTCGAGCACTGGCCCCGGCCAACCGAGCTGGAACTGGCCCACCTGGCTGCGCGGTTGGCTCGCACGGAGAAGCTCGATCCCAAGCAACTGGTAAGCGAGGCGTGGGCCCTCTACTGGGAAAGCTGCCGGAAGATCCAGCTCGATCATCGCGAGGTGACAAAGATGCTGCGCACCCTGGAAACGCAGGATGACGAATTGTCCTGTGAGCAGTCTGACACCCTCCCGAAGCCCTCAGCGTTCCCGGTCGAGTTTCAGGAGGTGGAGCGTCTGCTGCTGCCCAAATTGAAAGGCCGTACGGGCGAGCGAGCGGTCGTGATTCGAGAGTACATGCTCGCCGAGTTGCTCAAACACTCCTTCGTCATCCGGCCCGAGTTCCGCGCGACTTCCTATTGGGAGTTCGACGCCGACGATCTCGCCAACCTGCGCGAGAAGTTCCGCGACGAAATAACCAGGAAATTTGCCGAGCTGCGCAAGACCTCCTACGACTCCAAGGCGTATACCCAGTTCGCCACCTCGTTCCTGGCATGGCATCACCAATGGACCGGCCACAGAAGAAGCCAGACCAAATCGGCTAATGCCCGCAAAGGCTGGGACAAACGCCGGGACGAGAAGAAGGCGAAAACCGGGGCCAGGCCGAAGAAGAAGGTGCTGAAGGCGATTCTGGACGGGCCGGCGCCGAAAACCTCAAAACCGGGGGCTTGACAGGAGCAGAGCCCCGAAAAAAGCGTCATTAGCAGACGCCTTGTCGCGCCGTCCACAGAGGCTTCATCGTCTTCACAGCCGGCAGGAAGCCATAAATAGGGCGTAAATGCTCGCGTTTCTCACACCGGGTACGGCTACGGTTCGGGTCAAGCTGCTCTAGCTTCGTCGCGGTCTGCACCCTGCGCCGTCGCGGTTAGCATCGCCGAGTCGCTTTTCGCATACCCCGCCTCCCTTACGGGAGGAAAAAGAGCAATCTACGGATTTGCTATCGAGTGGGGTATGCAATCAAACAACACATCTGCGCGGCTCGCCTCGCTGGAAGGGCTGCTGCAAACCACCATTCCGGCCTTCCTGCACCCCGTGCCGTCCCGGGAAACCTTGCGTGCATGGTTTGACGCGGCTCGTATCCCGCGCTTCAAGTCCAACCCCGCCGCCAAGCGCGGCGGCGGCACCGTCTTCTACTCGGTCAGCGCTGTTGAGAAGTTCCTGCAAAGCCGCACGCTGCCCTGCCGGCTAGCGCCTCCGGTGGCCAGCGAGCCCGTCGCCACCCAACCCGCTGATCACTCCTCCAATTGAACCTCGCGGCGCCCAGAGAGTTGCCCTCCGTTCTGGAGCGAGCGCGGCGGTACCTCGCCAAGTGCGCGCCGGCCATCAGCCACCAGCACGGACACAACGCCACTTTCCGCGTGGCGTGTGTCCTTGTGCATGGCTTCGCCCTGCCCGGGCAGCTCGCGCTCGACTTGCTCCGCGAGTGGAACCAAACCTGTCAGCCCCTCTGGTCCGAGGCTGAGCTGGTCCGCAAGATCAACTCCGCCCTGGCCACACCGCCGCGAAATTCCCTCGGACACCTGCTCGCAGGAGGCGTCAACTCTCAGCCTGGCTACAACCCTGCTGTAGCAACTGCCCTCGCCCGCCCCGCTCAGCCGATCACCAGGCCGCGCAAAGTTCAGTTCGAGCCCGCCACGCTACAACGCGTCGCCGCCGATGCTGGCGCCATCGACGCCGACTTCATCAAGGCTCGTTCTCCCCTCTGTCCCGAGACCCAGACCCCAGCTAGTTTCCTGCAACGCATGTTCAGGCCCGGCGAGCGCGTCCTCGTCTTCGACAAGTACGAGTCGCAAGGCCGCCACGTGTGCGAGTGCATCGCACCGCCCTACGACGCTGGTTCTCTCGATCACCTCGTTAACGGCTGCAAAGACGGCGTCTGGTTCCAGTGCAACCCCGTTGACGGTGAGTGGCATCCCAACCCCCGCCTTGGCGGCAAACGCTCCCGCCGCAGCGAGGAATCGGTTACCGCCTGGCGCTTCCTCCTTCTGGAATCCGACGAGGCCGATCCCGCCGAGTGGATGGCCATCCTCGTCCAACTGCCTCTCCGCATCGCCTCGATCTGCACCTCTGGCGGTCGCTCTCTCCACGCGCTGATTCGCGTGGATGCCGCAAGCAAAGACGACTGGAACGCCAAAGCCCACCTGCTCAAGCCGCTCATGACCGTCCTCGGAGCTGACCCCGCCAGCATGACCGCCGTGCGCTTGACGCGCCTGCCTGGTTGCTACCGCGAGCAGGCGGGACCCCCGCCGCCCGCTGGTGCGCCAGTCCGCAAGCGCTGGGTGGATGAGCCGCTCCGGTTCGACAACAACGGCGATCCCATCTGGACACCGTCATCCCTATGGTGCGAGCCGCCGCGCAACCTCTGGACCGGCGGCAACCTCCAGGAACTCCTTTACCTCAACCCGGACCCGGACACCACGCCGATCCAGGCCCGCCCCACGCGCTACGAGATCCACCAGGAATGGCTGGCGCAGAAACGGCGTGAACAAACGGAGGCCCAGTATTGAGCATGACAGCTACAACAACCGACACCGCCAGGGACGACCAGTTCGACAAGACCGCGGCCTGGGCGAAGGAAAAGAAGATTGATACCGGCCAACCGGCTCCGCCGCCGCCGGCCAATGCGCGTCCCCTGGGCGACCTCGTTCGCCCGCAACCAGGCGATCCCAACGAGTTGCTTCGCTACCGCTACCTCTGCCGCGGTGGCGGCCTGTTGCTGGTCGGCCCGACCGGCATTGGTAAGAGCTCGCTCTCCATGCAGTTCATGGTTCTGTGGGCGCTGGGCCGCGACGCCTTCGGCATTGAGCCTGCCCGCCCCCTCAAGTCCCTGCTCATCCAGGCCGAGAACGACGACGGCGACCTCGCCGAAATGCGCGACGGTGTTCGCCTTGGTCTGCGCCTCACCGACGAGGAAGCCCGCCAGGCCTTTGCCAACATCGTCGTCTGCCGCGAGGACTCGCTCATGAGCGACGAGTTCTTCAAGCACCGGGTTGTCCCGCTCGTTCAGGAACACAAGCCCGACCTGCTCTGGATTGATCCGGCCCTGGCCTACCTCGGCGGCGAAGCCAACTCACAGAAAGACGTCGGCGGTTTTCTGCGCAACCAGCTCAACCCCACGCTCAACGCCAATGGTTGCGCCTGCGTACTCGTCCACCACACCAACAAACCGCCCAGCGGCCAGGAGAAACCCAACTGGCAGGCTGGCGACTTCGCCTATCTCGGCAGCGGCAGCGCCGAGTGGGCCAACTGGGCTCGTGCCGTGCTGGTCATGCGTGGCGTTGGCTCGCACAGCATCTTCGAGCTGCGCGCCGGTAAGCGCGGCCCTCGCCTCAACTGGCGCGAGGACGACGGCGAAACCCGCCGCTACGCCAAGTACATCGCCCATGCCGACGCCCCCGGCGTCATCTGCTGGCGTGAAGCCCTGGAAGAGGAAGTCCCCGCCGACAAGGACGGCGTCAAACGCCACTTCACCAAAGACGACCTCATGCCGCACGTGCCCACCGACAAGCCCATCACCAAGGAAGCCCTCCGCAGCAAGGCGAACCAGGCTGGCATCGCCCTCAACAAGATTAACGGGCTGGTCGCGGAGCTGGTTGACGAAGGCCGCCTCTACGAATGGCGCGTCAAACGCAAGGGCACCAACCCGCAGCGCATGATCGCCCGTTTCCCGCAACCCGAGCCCGAGCTGATCGAGGCAGCCAAACCGTGACACCGTTCCAACTCGCACAAGCCCACTGCGCCAACTGGCGCAAAGACGGCAAAGGCTGCCTCGGTGCCATCATTGACGACGATCTCCAAATCCGCCGCTGCCACCCCAGGCCCCGCTGCCTGCTCGCCATGCCCGGCCAGCGCTGCCAGTACGTCGAGGAATGCGTCATGCCCATGGCCCGCAGCATCTACGACCCCGTCCAGCGCCAGCAATTCGAGGAAGCCATCCGCCAATACCGTCTGGCAGTCAAGCTCCCCGCAATTGAAACCCGCCCCTGTCCCGGCTGCGGCAAAGCAATGGAACCGCGCCGCCGCTTCTGCCCCGCCTGCGCTGCCGCGCGTCGGCGAGCGGCCAACCGGGAAGCCGTCAAACGACACCGCTCGGGATGTAAGCAGTTAACCCAAACTGCACCCTTGAATACCAAGGGTCTTGAAGGGCCTCCTGGCCCGGTTGGTATGGACATACCGGCCACGTTGCCGACGCGCTAAAACGCATTTCAACAGGCAAAACGCACGCCCCCTGTAGTCTGCCTGCTTACGCTGCCACCCGCACGGGCATCGGCACCACATTTGTCGCTGCCGGCGCTGCCTTGGGCGTCTGCTTCGCCGCCGTCGTCCGCTTTGCCTTGGCCTTGGCCGGCTTCACCGGCAGCGGCCTCAGCGCATAGAACCGCTTCGTATCCTTGCTGCTCACCCGGCTCTGGTAATGCTTCTTGATGATCCCCTCCGAGTTGCCGAACTGTTCCGCTGTCCTCCCGTAGCTCCCTGTGGCGCGGAAGTAATGCGAGATCGCCGTGTGCCGCAGCACGTCCGGCACCCAGGGCTTGACGTCCGGGTTCTCCTTCGTCGGCTCCCCGTAGCCCACGCCGGCCCGAACCTCCTGCAACTCCCCCTTGAAAGCCGGGCGGTAAATCTCGTCAACGCCCTTGTAACGGTTGAGCCAGGTCCGCAGTGTTCTGCAAATCTCGACGATCCGCCCCTTTCCGGTCTTGGTCTGCTGCCCCTTCAGCCGGATTTCTTTGTCCACCAGGTTGACCTGCTCCCAGGTCAGCCGCGCCGCCTCATACGGCCGCAGCCCGCCGAATATGCACAGCGCCAGATACGGCACCAGCTTGCCCTTCTCATAACCCTCCGCCGCCCGGAGCAGCCGCTCGCAATCCTCGACCGGCAGCACCGCCGGCTCATGGTCATCGTCACCCGGCGTGCCCTCGATCTCGACCGCATAACACGGATTATTGATGCACCAATGCCGCTTCCCCTTCATGCACCAGGTGAAGAAGCTGGAGATCGCCCGGCAGTTGGCGTCCTTGGTATTGGGCGACACGTTCCGGTTGGCGAGGTACTTCTCGACATGGTCCGGCATGACATCCGTAACGCGCATATTCGGGACCGCCTTGACGAAATGCGTCACCCGGCTCCGCAGGTGGACCTTGGTCAGCGGGCGCAACTCTGTGGTGGTGTCCATCCACTCGAAGTAAAGCCTCAGCGCCTCATCCAGCCTGGGCGACTCGTTGACCACGGTCGGCTTGCCCGTCCTGAGCCAGTGATCAATGGCGGTCAGGAGGTCCTGATCGCGCTCCAGCCGCTTGAACCCCGCCTCGGCGATGGCGACCTGTTCATCAGTGAGCCGGGTAGCCCGCAGCGCCGCCGTGCCGTTGGCGGCATGGTATTCGCCCTCCAGCTCCGTGTATCGCAATTGCGCCTCTTGGGGGTCGGTGTAGTTCTCGCGAATGCGTTCCCCGTTCCGTCTGATGCCGCTAACGCGCCAACTGGTGGTATCCGTACGCGGGTTGATGAACTTAAGAATCTTGAACCGCTGCTTCGGTGCCTTCATATTGGTTGCCATAGTAACCGATTGAATGCCACATGTCAACCGTATGGCAACCGATTTTTAGAAATAAATAAATGCTCAGCAAAATGCTAACTCGGTATAGTCCCGAAGGGATGCCAGAACCCGACCCGCCGAGCAGGCAAGGAGACAAGTGGCCAAACGTGGCAGGCGGCATCTGGCACCCCTCCGGGGTGCACCACCTTCCGCGCGTCGCACCGGTGGTCGGCCCCCATTCACCCCGGCCGACCACCGGCTACCGTCTGGCAACCCTGCCGGGTTGACGGCAGCGGTCAATGGGAAGCGGCAAGGAGAGCCCCGAACAGTCCTGCCATAAGCTGCGCTTCACTCACGTACTGGCAGATGTGGGTAATGCCAAGCGCTTCAGCGGGGTGTTAATGACACGTTTCAGCAGTGCCGAAGAAACCTGTCGTACGCCCTGGCGCACAGCGCGCCCGCCCGGCGGTCGCGCTAGCGGGGCGCGGCGGGAGTCGAGTTGGTCGGCGGTCGCGCGGCGGGGACAGAGTTGGTCGGCGGTCGCGCAGCGGCCCGATGGGGCCTTTTCGGAGGCAGCGGCGTCGGCTCGCCCAGGAGGGTGTTGAGCCCGCGCGGGAACCGCGGCGATTCGAGCCAGTCGGCCAGCAGGTCCAGCTCGGCGGAGTTCAAGCCGATCCCGGAATTGCGCACCAGCGAGAGCTGGGCCGGGCCGGTGCGGGCGACGGCCGTGCCGCAATTGCCGAGCCGGGTTTCCAGGGCGCTGAGCCAGGCGAAGCTGACGGATTTGGGGGGAATCTGGGCTTTATACAGCGCAAAGCGGAGCAGTTGGCCAACATACAGCCACTGTTCGAGGCGCGGCCCGGTCAGCTCCCAGTCATAAGCGACCAGGTTGGTGATGCTCGTCACCTGGTGGAACAACGCTTTGGGAGCCGTCCGGTTGGTGAGCAAATCCGCCTCCATCCCGGCGAAGGCGAAGTCGCCGCCGTTTTGCGAGGTGGACTTGAGGAAGGGCGTCACGATGGCCAGGTCCGACCAGATGGCGCCGTGGAAGTTGGTAGCGTGCTCGAATTTGCCGAGGCCATTATTGGTGAGCCAGGGATTGGCCCGGTTGACGAGCAGGTCCGAGAGCCGGGTGACGCAGTTGCTGCCGTTGGGCAGGGCAGCGGCGCAAAAGCTCATGAACGGCAAGCCGCTCTGGGCCCAGAAGAAGAGCTGGCCGGGCGGCGGGCCGATCTGGAGGTCCTGCCAGCTCTTGAGAGCGGACAGCCAGGTGGTAAGGCCCTGCACGGCGGTAAAGCTGACGATGGGCTCGTGGACGAGGTTGGTGGGAATGTTCCATGGTTCCACGTTGAAGGGCAGCGGCTGCGGGAAGTTCAGCGCAGCGACAGTGCGGACGTTGCCACGGTCGCCGATCGCGGTGAGGGTCACCTTGGGCAGCCCGGCGGGCAGGGGCCAATCCAGCGCCAGGGCGCTGGCCACGCGCCGCAGGTCGAAGTCCGCGTAGCACCAGAAGTTCTTCGGCTGGCGGGCAAAGGGCTGGCCATCCCGCTGGATCACCGCCGCCAGCTCCGCCATCAGCAGGTTGGTCTCCCGGCCCACGCCAATCAATGTCCAGCCCGACAAGCGGCCGAAAGTGATGGACGCCGGGCGCCGGGGGATGGGCAGTTGCCAACTGCGGCTGTCCTGGCCCAGGACCGGGGTGAGGCCGGTGCGGGATTGGAGGACGGCGGCGAGATTGGTTTGCCACAAACCGCCGCGCGCGTCGTCCAACCGGATGGCCAGGACCAGGTCCCCGGGCTGGTTGGTGGCCTGGCGCACCTCGAGGTAGGACTCCTCTTGGAACAGGTCCGCCAGCAGCGGTCGGAGCAGGGCGGCGGCGCCGGTGAGCGGCGCGCGGGAGTTGGTGGCGGCGGACGCGGTGTCCGACAACAGGTTGGTGGTGGGCGGCAGATTGTTGGTGGCCAGGAGGCCGAGAGCCAGCCGGTCGAGCGTCTGGGCGGCGAGCTGCTTGCTCTCCGGCAGGCTGGTGACGTTGGTCAGGAACGCGGCGTTGGTTTCAGCCAGGAGCTGTTTCAGGCCCAGCCAATGGACGCGGGCGACCGTTTCGACGGGCGGCGGCAGCAGCGGGGGGGCGGGGGTGGATTTCTTGCAGCCGCCGGCCAGGCCGGCCAGGAGCAGCAAAGCCAGCGGCAGAAGCCCGCACCGCGCAAACCGCTTGCCCGCCATCACTTGGGCGCCGGCGCTCGGCCGCACCCGGTTCAGTCTTGTCCACATAGAGCGAACGCTTATACAAGAGAAGCCGGAGGCGCGCAAATCCAATTCAGACTGGCCGGATGCCGGCCCAAGGCCAGTGACAAAGTCCCCATCGTGCCGGCGCGCGGGATGCCGGCGCTCCGATGGCCCGGGGGCGGGCGGAAGGATGGAAAACGGTGTTCATCCGGCCGCATCTGTGGTTGTATTGCGCCGCAAATGGAAGCGAGCAAGCCGACACAAGCCGGAACTGTGGACGACCCAAAGGCCGGCACCTGCCGCACCGTGCTGGTGTGCGTGGCACTGGCCGCGGTGACGCTGGCGGCGTTTGCGCCGATGGCGGGCAATGGGTTCGTCAGTTACGATGACCCGGACTACGTCACTCGCAATCCGCACGTGCTGGGAGGATTAAGCTGGCCAAGCGTGGTCTGGGCTTTCCAAAGCGGGTATGCGGGGAATTGGCACCCGGTAACGTGGCTGTCGCACATGCTGGATGTGCAGCTCTGGGGGCTGAAGCCGGCGGGGCATCACCTGACCAGCTTGTTGCTGCATGCGGCCAACGCGGTGCTGCTGTTCCTCGTGCTGAGACGGGCCGCTGGGGGATTCAATGTCGAACATCCAACATCCAACATCCAACATCCCGCAGCCAACCTTGAACCTCGAACCTCGAACCTTGAACCTCGAACGTCCTTGGCCCTCGACCCTCGACGCTCGACCCTCGACGCCCACCCTTCGACCCTCGACCCTTGCTGGGCCTGCGCCCTGGTGGCAGCGCTCTTCGCGCTGCACCCGCTGCACGTCGAGTCGGTGGCCTGGATCGCCGAGCGCAAGGATGTGCTGAGCGGGCTGTTCTTCCTGCTGACGCTCTGGGCCTACGTGCGCTACGCGGAAGGCAGAAGGCAGAAGGCAGAAGGAAGAAGGAAGAATGCCGAATGCAGAACACCCTTTGCCCAGCCCACTTCTTCATTCTGCATTCATCCTTCTGCCTTTTACTTTTTCGCGCTGGTCTGCTTCGCCCTGGGCCTGATGAGCAAGCCGATGCTCGTCACGCTGCCCTTTGTGCTGCTGCTGCTCGATTACTGGCCGCTGGGGCGAATGCAGAAGGAAGAAGGCAGAATGCAGAATGGGGAGGCGGATCACGCAACACGCAACACGCAACACGCAACACTCCATCGCTCCACCACTCCACCACTCCGCCTGGTTCTGGAGAAGTTGCCCTTCTTCGCCCTGGCCGCCGCGTCGTGCGCGGTGACGTTTGTCGTCCAGCGCGGGGCGGGGGCGGTTAATTCGCTAGAGACGCTGCCGCTGGAGTTTCGGATTTCCAACGCCCTCATCTCCTACGTGCGTTACGTGGGCAAGCTGGTATGGCCGGCAGAGCTGGCGGTGTTTTATCCCGCGCCGACGGAATGGCCGGCGGGGTATGTGGCGGTGGCGGCGCTGGTGCTGGCGGGGGTGACGGCGCTGGCGCTCCGATGCGCCCGCCGGGCACCGTGGTTCGCGTTCGGCTGGTTCTGGTACTTGGGGACGCTGGTGCCGGTGATCGGGCTGGTGCAGGTCGGAATGCAGTCCATGGCGGACCGGTATAGTTACCTGCCGCTGATTGGGTTGTTCGTGGCGGCGGTCTGGGCCGGGGCGGACGCGGCGGGGCGCTGGCCGCGCAGCCGGGGCTGGCTGGCGGCAGGCGCGGGGGCGGCTTTGGTGGCGTGCGGAGCGTTGACCTGGCGGCAAACGGGTCATTGGCGCGACAGCGCGAGCCTGTTCACGCACGCGCTGGCGGTCACGCGCGACAACTTCGTGGCGCATAACAACCTGGGCGTGATGCTGCTGGACAAGGACCAGACAGCGGCGGCGGAGGAGCATTTTGCGGAGGCGGTGCGGATCAAGCGCAATTACCCGGAGGCGCTGGGAAACCTGGCGCTGTGCCGCGTGAAGCAGGGGCGGATGGCGGAGGCCACGGAATTGCTGGAACGGTCGCTGCAAGGGCGGGCGACGGCTGATGTGTGGTACAACCGGGGCCTGCTGGAGGAAAAGCAGGGCCGACTGGCGGAGGCGCAGCACTATTACGAGGAGGCGCTGCGGCTCCGGCCAGAGCATGCCCAGTCGCACCTGACGCTGGGGATATTGCTGGCGGCGCAGAACCGGGGGCAGGAGGCCCTGGCGCATTTCCAGGCGGCGGTGCGCGGCGCGCCGGACAATGCGGATGCGCATTTCAACCTGGCGCTGGCGCTGAACAACAAGGGCGATTACGCCGGGGCGGCAGCGCAATACGCGGAGGTGTGCCGGCTGCAACCGGACGATCTCGAAGCACGGCGCAACCTGGGAACGACGCTGCTGGTCGCCGGCAAGACAGCCGAAGCGGCGGCGCAGCTCCAGGAAGTGCTGCGGACGAAGCCGGATGCGCCAACACATCACCGCCTGGCGCTGGCGCTGGACAGCCAGGGACAGGTGGGAGAGGCGGCGGGGCACTATCGCGAAGCCGTGCGGCTGAGCCCGGACACGCCGCTCTACTTGAACGACCTGGCGTGGTTCCTGGCGACCAACCCGAAGGCCGAGCTGCGGGACGGCGCCGAGGCCGTGCGGCTGGCCGAGCGGGCGCGGGACTTGAGCGGCGGCAAGCAGGCGCTTTGCTGGGGAACCCTCGATGCGGCGTATGCCGAGGCGGGGCGCTTCACCGACGCGCTGGCGGCGGCGGCCAAGGCCCGTGACCTGGCGCAGGCCGCCGGACAGACTGACATCGCCCACCAGGCTGAGGAACGGATGGCACTGTATCGGGAAGGGAAGCAGTATCGAAGGCAGTTGTAGAAGGGAGATCGCGAATAAAGGGGCGAAGTGGTTAAACAGGTTGCAGCACTACAGGGGGAAGCTATGCGCCCTATGTGGGATTGGGGGGGTTGTAATTAGAATTGTTCCAACTATTGACAAGTGATGGGGTGGTCGTATTGTGCCGGTGGAATGAATCGAGCGGTGGACCTTCAGGGCGATAGTGGGCTAGATGAGCGGCTGGCGCGGGGCGGTTTTCGTTTTACGCCCCAGCGGCAGCACGTCTATGCTGTACTCTTGCAGGAACCGGATCATCCGACGGCGGAACAGGTGTTTATCCGGGCCAAGCGGGAGATGCCGGAGATTTCGATGGCAACGGTCTATAATTGCCTGGACGCGCTGGTGAAGTGCGGGCTGGCGCGACAGGTGGCGCTGGAGCGGGGGGCGGCGCGGTTCTGCCCGAACATGCGGCAGCACTGCCACTTTTATTGCGACGCGTGCGACCGCGTGTTCGATGTGGACCTGCCGGCGGGGACGGGTATCGTTCTGCCGGCGGGCTACCAGGCGGAGCGGTATGACATTGCCATTCACGGGCGGTGTCCGGCTTGCGCGGGGGGAAGCAGGGAAGAGGTTGAAAGGGTTAAAGCAGTTGAATGAGTGACTGAGTTGAGATGAGCACAGCAACTGAGACAATCGAAGGCCTGGTCAAGCAGGAGTATAAGTACGGCTTCGTCACGGACGTGGAGGCCGAGTCGGCGCCGCCGGGGTTGAACGAGGACATCGTGCGGTTCATCTCGGCGAAGAAGCACGAGCCGGAGTTCATGTTGGAGTGGCGGCTCAAGGCCTACCGGCATTGGCTGACGATGAAAGAGCCGACCTGGCCGCATGTGCATTACCCGCCGATTGATTACCAGGGCTCGGTGTATTACTCGGCGCCGAAGAAGAAGGGCGACGGGCCGCGCAGCCTGGAAGAGGTGGACCCGAAGCTGCTGGAGACTTACGAGAAGCTGGGCATCCCGCTCAAGGAGCGCGCGCGGCTGGCCGGCGTGGCGGTGGACGCGGTGTTTGACAGCGTGTCGGTGGGGACCACGTTCAAGAAGCAGTTGGCGGAGAAGGGGATCATCTTCTGCTCGTTCACGGACGCCGTCCAGGAGCATCCGGACCTGGTAAGGAAGTATCTGGGGATGGTGGTGCCCTACACGGACAACTTCTTCGCGGCGCTCAACGCAGCGGTGTTCAGCGACGGGTCGTTCTGCTTTATCCCCAAGGGCGTGCGCTGCCCGATGGAGCTGTCCACCTACTTCCGGATCAACGCGGCCAACACGGGCCAGTTCGAGCGGACGCTGATCGTGGCGGAGGAGGGGGCGTCGGTGAGCTACCTGGAAGGGTGCACGGCGCCGATGCGGGACGAGCACCAGTTGCACGCGGCGGTGGTGGAGCTGATCGCGCTGGACAACGCGCAGATCAAGTACTCGACGGTGCAGAACTGGTACCCGGGCGACGAGCACGGCAAGGGCGGCATCTACAACTTCGTTACCAAGCGCGGGCTGTGCAAGGGGAAGAACTCGAAGATTTGCTGGACGCAGGTGGAGACGGGCTCGGCGATCACCTGGAAATACCCGAGCTGCATTTTGCTGGGCGACAACTCGGCGGGGGAGTTCTACTCGGTGGCGGTGACGAACAATTACCAGCAAGCGGACACGGGCACCAAGATGGTGCACATCGGCAGGAACACGCGCAGCACGATTGTGTCCAAGGGCATCTCGGCCGGGCACGGCCAGAACAGCTACCGGGGCCTGGTGAAGGTCCAGAAGAGCGCGGCGAACGCGCGGAATTTCTCGCAGTGCGACTCGCTGCTGCTGGGCGACAAGTGCGGGGCGCACACGTTCCCCTACCTCGAGGTGAAGAACACCACGGCGCGGGTGGAGCACGAAGCTTCGACCTCGAAGATCGGGGAGGACCAGATCTTCTACTGCAACCAGCGGGGGCTCTCCACGCAGGACGCGGTGAACATGATCGTGAACGGATTCTGCAAGGAAGTGTTCCGCGAGCTGCCGATGGAATTCGCCGTGGAAGCGCAGAAGCTGTTGGGCGTGAGCCTCGAGGGGAGTGTGGGGTGAGGCGCCGGGGGGCAGAGGTTGCGGCGGGGGCAATGGGTTAAATGGGTTAAGTAGGTTAAAGGGGCCGAGCGGGAGAATGGAGATAGGGTTTGACAGCGAGCAGATGAATCGGAAGCTAGCAGGCTGAAGCAGACAACGATGAAGCAAGCGATATTGGAAATACAGGACCTCACCGCCGGGGTGGAAGGCAAACAGATTCTCAAAGGCATCAACCTGCGGATTTATCCCGGCGAGGTGCACGCCATCATGGGTCCGAATGGCAGCGGCAAGAGCACGCTGGCGGCGATCCTGGCGGGCCGGGAGGGTTACGAGGTGCGGTCGGGGAGGGTGCTGTATAACGGCCAGGACCTGCTGGAGCTGGACCCGGAAGAGCGAGCCCGGGAGGGGCTGTTTCTCGCGTTCCAATACCCGGTGGAAATCCCGGGCGTGAACAGCACTTACTTCCTTAAATCGGCGTTGAACGAGGTGCGCAAGCACAAAGGCCAGCCGGAGCTGGACGCGATGGAGTTCCTGACGCTGGTGAAGGACAAGATCCAGTTGCTGGAGTTGAACGAGGACCTGCTGCGGCGGTCGGTCAACGAAGGCTTCTCCGGCGGCGAGAAGAAGCGCAACGAGATTTTCCAGATGGCGGTGCTGGAGCCGCGGCTGGCCGTGTTGGACGAGACCGACTCCGGGCTGGATATTGATGCGCTGAAGATCGTGTCCAACGGTGTGAACAAGCTGCGGGGCCCGGACAACGCGCAATTGGTCATCACGCACTACCAGCGGTTGCTGAACTACATCGTGCCGGACTTCGTGCATGTGCTGGCCGACGGCCGGATCCTGCGCACGGGCGACAAGACGCTGGCGCTGGCGCTGGAGGAGAAGGGCTACGACTGGATCCTGAAGGAAGAGGCCGCGACGGCTTAAACGCACGCGCGCCGATTCAGCGCGGGAAGCAATCCACCTTCGGCGCCACGCGGGGACGCAGGTCCAACTCGAAGACCACCCGCCGGCGGCCCACCGTGAAACAGGTTTGGCCAGCCAGCGCGGTTGCCTCCAGCGCCTCCCATCCGGTCAAATTCCAGGCCGCGAAGCTGTGCCGGTAGAAGTGCCACGAGTCGCGGGAATACCGCACGGGACGCATATCGGTCCGCAGTGAGGACTTGAGGATCGGCTGCAGGCAATCCCAATCGCGGTCATTGTAAACCCCATGCGGCACGAACCAGGCTCGCTTGAGCTTGTCGGCGGTGGGCGGGTGTTTGATGGTGACGGCGGGCGCCAACAGGTCCTCGGCGGTATGCAGCAGCAGCAACGGCGGGCGGAACGTCGCGCGGATGAGTGTCTGGTTGGTCAGCGCGCGGACGGCTGTAAGGAGGGAGGCCGGGGACTCGGTCAAGTCTGCCTGGGCGCGCCGGAAGAAGTAGAACTCGTCCGTCGCCCCGGGCATGAAGATCAGCGCCTTGACGACGTTGTTGGACTGGAAGGCGCCCAGCATAAGGCGGACACAGTTGGTGCGGTTGAGCTGGGCGACGTTGGTCCCGAGCGGCATCCGGGCCAGCGCGCTCGGCCAACTCTCCGCCGCCAGCGCGGCCGGCACGAGGCAGAGCCAGAAAAGCAAGGTTCTCAGCACCGGGCGCAGATTAGCATCGCCTTTCCGCCCAAAGCAATCCCGGCGCGGCCCTAAGCCGCCAGCGAGTCCCCGCCCTTTTTTCCGTAGCGGCGGCTTGTCAGAGCGCCGCTACGCTGTGGCGACTGCGGCTTGACTAACTCGCTCACCTAGGTTCATGCTGCTGCGCAAACTGAACGATCACCGCCTATGATTTCCAAACTCCCGCACATGAAACGCCACCCCGCTTGCGCCGCGCTTCGCTTCGCCGGCATCCAATTGTTTCTGTCGGTTGCTGTTCTCGCCCGGGTGGAAGCGGCGGTTTCGACCGGGCGCCCGAATATTCTGTTCCTGTTCGCCGACGACCAGCGGGCGGACACCATTGCCGCCTGGGGCAACCCGCATATCCGGACGCCCAACCTGGACAAACTGGTCGAGGCGGGGGTGAGCTTCCGGGGCAATTACATCTTTGGCGGGAATAGCGGGGCGGTGTGCATGCCGAGCCGGGCGATGCTGATGAGCGGACGGACGTGGTTCCATGTGGACACCAAAAAGCTGACCGGGGCGAAGTTGATGCCCGAGATCCTGCACGAAAACGGGTATGTGAGCTTTGGCACCGGCAAATGGCACAACGGCGAGGAGTCCTGGCTGCGGGCGTTTCAACGGGGCAAGACGGTGATGTTCGGCGGGATGTCCGATCACTTGAGAGTCCCGGTCCGGGACCTCGGGCCGGATGGCAAGCTGACGGCCCAGCGCACCGGCGAGAAGTTTTCCAGCGAGCTGTTTGCCGATTCGGTGATCGAGTTTCTCAAGAGCCAGGACGGTCAGCGGCCGTTCTTCGCCTATGTGGCCTTTACGGCGCCGCACGACCCGCGAATGCCACCGTCCCAGCAGGTGGATTTTTATTACCAGCACAAGCCGCCGCTGCCGCCGAACTTCCTGCCGCAGTTTCCCTTCGATAACGGCCACATGCTGAAATGCCGGGACGAGAACCTGGCGGCGTGGCCCCGCACCGAGGCCGTGATCCGGGACCAACTGGCCGAATACTACGGCATGATCACCCACCTGGACGGACAGATCGGGCGCATTCTGGAGACGCTGAAGCAGACGGGCCAGGCCACCAACACGATTATCATCTACGCGGCCGACAACGGCTTGGCGCTCGGCAGCCACGGGCTGATGGGCAAGCAGAGCGTTTTCGAGCACAGCATGCGCGTCCCGTTGATCTTCGCCGGGCCGGGCATTCCGGCGGGCAAGTCCATACGCGCCTTCACCTACCTGCTCGATGTGTTCCCAACGGTCTGTGAGCTGACGGGCGTCGCCCGGCCGAAGGGTCTCGAGGGCGAAAGCCTTCGCCCCTTGTGGGAAGGGAAGAAGGAGCGGATCCGCGACTCGGTGTTTCTCCCTTACATTGACATCCAGCGCGCCGTGCGGGATGAGCGATGGAAGCTGATCGCTTACCCTAAAGCCGGCTACCTGCAGTTGTTCGACCTGCAGGCGGACCCGAATGAACGCACTAACTTGTTCGGTGCGCCGGAGCTCGCCGGCCAGACCCGGCGGCTGCTGGCGCTAATGAAGGAGTGGCAGGCCAAGTCGGACGACACACTCGCGGTGCCTGAAACGAGCAAACCTTACACGCCGATTGATCTGACCGGCCGGAAGCGCACCCCGGACGAGTGGCAGCCGGAATGGATCGTGAAGAAGTACTTCCAGGGTGGCCCGGCCGCGAACTGATCTGGATCAGTCAAGAGCGGCGGATTCCCCGATTGCCGAGCCGGTTCGGGAGTGGGCGGCTCTCAGAGTCCCAGCTTCTTGAACCGGTTCTTCACTTCCCGGAAATGGAAGTCCAGCGAGCAGCGGGCTTCCAGCTCGCCGCGCTTGAAGTATTTGGCAACCTCCGGGTCGGCCTTAAGCTGGCGGAGGAAGTCGGCGTCGGCGCGGCCGGCGTGTTTGGCCTGCCAGGTGTTCATGGCGTTGCGCTGGACCAGTTCGTAGGCCTGCTCGCGGGTGAGACCTTTGCGGATCAGGGCCAGCAGCACCGTCTGGGAGTTCCACAAACCAAGGGAGAGGTCGAGGTTGCGCCGCATGTTGGCCGGATAGACCAGCAGCCCCTCTACCAGCCGGGTCAGCGTGACGAGCATGTAATCCAGCAGCGTGCAGGAATCGGGGAAGATGATGCGCTCGACGGAGCTGTGGCTGATGTCGCGCTCGTGCCACAAGGCGACGTTTTCCAGCGCGGCGACGGCGTTGCCGCGCAGCACGCGCGCCAGGCCGCTGAGCCGCTCGCTCGTGATGGGATTGCGCTTGTGCGGCATGGCGCTGGAGCCCTTCTGGCCTTTGGCAAAGAACTCTTCCGCCTCCAGCACTTCGGTGCGCTGCAAGTGCCGGAACTCGGTGGCCCAGCGCTCGATGCTCGCGCCCACCAGCGCCAGCGCGCCGATGAACTCCGCGTGCAGGTCGCGCTGCACCACCTGGGTGGCAATCGGTGCCGGACGGAGCCCGAGCTTCCGGCATACGAAGGCTTCAATGCGCGGTGACAGATGCGCGCTGGTGCCCACGGCGCCGGAAAGCTTGCCCACCGCAGCAGCCGCCCGCGCCGCCTGGAGCCGCTGCAAAGCGCGGCCGAATTCGTCATACATCAGCGCCAGCTTGAGGCCAAAGGTGGTCGGCTCGGCGTGGATGCCGTGGCTGCGCCCGATCATCGGCGTGAGGCGATACTTCTTGGCTTTGGCGGCCACAACTTTGCGCAGCGCCTTGACGTCGGCGATGAGGATGTCCGCCGATTGCACCATTTGCACGGCGAAGGCGGTGTCCACGATGTCGCTGCTGGTCAGGCCGAAGTGGAGCCAGCGGCTGGCCGGCGCGCCGATGTTCTCGGCGACATTGGTCGTGAAGGCGATGACGTCGTGGTTGAGCGTGCGCTCCAGCTCCTTGCAGCGCTCCAGGCTGAAAGCCGCACGCCGCTTCATGCGCGCGAAATCCTTCCTGGGCATCAGCCTTTCGGCGCACAGCGCTTCGCTGGCCAGCAGTTCGATTTGGAGCCAGATCTCCAGCTTGCGTTGTTCGCTCCAGATTTCCCGCATGGCCGGGCGCGAGTAACGTTGAATCATGGGCTGATCTTAGAAGGCGGGCATGGGGTTGTCGAGCAGGCTGCGGGGGAGGCGATGGTGGTGCGTGGTGCGTGCTGCGTGGTGCGCGAGGCGTGCGCATCGTTCTACGCCCCCGCCCACGCAATACGCAACACGGACTACGCACCACACACCACGCCTACCGCCTCCCCATTTTCTCGCGCGCGGTCTCCAGGATGCGGCGCTCGCGCTCGGTCAGGCTTTGGATGCCGTGGGCGGAAATCTTGTCCAGGATCGGGTCCACCTCTTTGCTCAGGAATTCCTCGGGCGGCAGATCCTCGTCCGCGACCGCACTGCCTTGCCCCCAGCCCGCGGAGGTCCGGCGGGGAGTCTTGACCAGCAGGCGCAGCGATGGCCGTTGACGGCGCTGGAAGCGCGGCCAATGCCAGCGCCACCGGGTGGCAAGACTCACGAACACGATGCCCGTAACCATGCCGCCCAAGTGGGCGGCGTGGGCAATGTTGTCCGCTGGGAAGAGAATCCCAAACACGGCCAGCAGCGCGCTGAACAGCAACAGGAACTTGGCTCGCATGTTCACTGGAATGATGAAGAACAGCAACAGCATCAGGGGCCGCTCCGGATACAGCGTGGCAAAGGCGGCGACCAGTCCGAAGGCACCCGCCGACGCGCCGACCACCGGCGCCGCGAAGGCGCCGTTCAGCAGGACACCCGCCAGTGCCTGGAAGAGCCCGCCGATCACGCCGCTGCCGAAGAAGAGCGCCAGGAACCTCCGCCAGCCCATCGCTTCCTCGATCGCCCGGCCAAAGACGTAGATCGCCCAGCAGTTGAGCAGCAAATGGAGCAGTCCCCCGTGCAGGAACTGGTATGTCAGCAACTGCCACACAAAACCGCGCCCCAGCCCGAACACGCTCAAGGCCAGATAGCGGTTGACCGGGAAGTCCGAGAAGCGGTACAGGACGTTTTGGAGGACGAACGCAAGCACGTTCACCACCAACAACACCACCGTCGCCGACCAGGGCGAACCAAACCCCGGCTGGCGCATATAGTGACGGTCCTCAAGCATATCGTCTCATTGTGAACCTAGTCGCAGCAGGGTGGTTTTTCAAACTGGGTTTGACGGCCCGGCAGATTGAACGGCCGGTGTTACGCCTCCGGCCGCACCGAGATACCCCGAGCCTCGACGCTTAGCTTGCCGCCGGATTCACTCACCACCAGCGTTCGGATGTCGGGGCGGAGGCCCGCGATAGCTTCGTGGCCGGCGCGGCCGCGCGTCAGCAGGGCCGTGGAGAGGGCATCGGTCTCCGTGGCCGACGGCAGGACCACCGCGGCCAGGACCGTGCCCTGAGCCGGTTCGCCGGTGCGCGGATCCAGGATGTGGCCGAACGTCCTTCCGGCCACCTGGAAGTGATTTCCCCAAACGGCGGACACTGACATCGCCTCGTCCCGCAGCGGCACAGTGGCCAGCAGCATCGGCGGCGTGTCCGGCGAGGGTGAAGGAGTCTCGATGGCAATCCTCCAGCATTCTTCGCCTGGAGGGCTGCCAATTGCCTGCACGGTGCTGGTGCCACCGTGGAAGAGGGCGCTGCTGACGCCCGCTTCGCGCAGCACTTCCGCCCCCCGTTCGACAGCGTATCCCTTGCCGATAGCGCCCAAGTCCAGCATCACGCCCTCGCGGGCGAACTGCACCGTGAAGCCGTCCGGGTCCAACCGCACCAGGCCCATGCCCACTTTCGCGCGGGCTTCAGCGACCTCCTCGGGACGGGGCAGGCGCCCGTCGCCGCCCATGAACCCCCAGCACCGGACCAGCGGGGCAACGGTGATGTCAAACGCGCCGCCGCTTTCCGCGTGGAGCTTCTGCGCCTGCTGCAACAAGGCAAACACCTCCGGTGTGACCCGCACAGGCTCGCGCGCAGCGCGCGCGTTAAGGTGGGCAATCTCGCTGGTGGGGCGAAACAGGCTCAGGCGCGCCTCCAGTTCCTGGACCAACCGCAGCGCTTCCTCGCCCGCCGCCCGCAACGCCGGGGCGTTGTCCCCGTGCAACACAATCTCGAACCGCGTCGCCATCGCGTGGCAGGCAAGCGTGACGGGGGGCATGGGGGAGGGGTGATGGAGTGATGGGGTGACGGGGTGATGGAGTGATGAAATCACCACTCCATTACTCCACTACTCCATCCCTCCGTTGTACTTCCGCTTAGGACTGCGGCAGCGTGCCGTAGGTAATGGGCGTCACCTCGGTGCCGCTGCCGGTCGTGATCTTGCGGGTCTTCTCGTCGAACAGGCAGGCGACCTTCAGGCGTTCGGACATCTCGGCCAGCGAGATGACGGTCTGCACCCGAATGGCCAGCTCGATGTCCGCGTTGGGCTGCTTGCCGGAGCGGATGCAGTCGAACCAGTTCTTCTCGTGGACGCGAATTTCCTCGGGCTGGAGGTTGGCGAAGTTCTCGGGATCAATCTCGTCGCCGAACTCGCGCTGCGGCAGGAGGTTGACCTTGCCGCCCGTGGCATCAATGTCGAGGTTGGCTTTGTGGCCGAAGAGGCTGGTGCCGGGCGTCGAGCCGTTCACCGTGCAGCACGTCACCATCAGCACAAAGCCGCTCGGGAACTCGGCGAGCAATTGCGCATGCTCGGGAATCTCCCGCTCGGGAGTGCCGGGCACGTTCTTATCAATGTGGACGTTGTGGGTGCCGATCGAGACCACGCGCACGGGGAACTCGGGGTTGCCGGTAGCCAGCATGACCGGGTGGACCTTGTGGGGTGCCAGGTCGCCCAGCGGGCCGGCGCAATAGCGGTAATACTTGCGCCAGCGGTGGAACTGCTCAGCGCTGAAGGCGTCGCGCTGCTTCACGGGCCCCAGCCAGCGCTCCCAGTCAATGTTCTCCGCCTTGGTTTCGTTTTCGATCAGGTAGTTCCATTCGCCGTTCAAACTGTTGCGCGAATACCACGCCTGGCCCCAGACCAGCGTGCCGATCTTGCCGGCCTTGATCAGCTCAGCGCACTTGTGATAACCGCCGGCCGAGCAGCCCTGCGAGCCGACCTGGAAGACCTTCTTGCTGGCCTTCACCTTGTCATACACCTGGAACGCCTCGCCCAGGTAGCGCGTCAGCGGCTTCTCGCAATAAACGTGCCGGCCCGTGTCCAGCGAATCGAGCGTCATCTGCGCGTGCAAGGGGTCGTGCGTGGCGATCAGCACCGCGTCAACGTCCTTGCGCTCCAGCAGCTTGCGGTAATCCACATACACATCCGCATCCTTCAAGTTGGCCTTGGCCTTGGCAAAATCGCGGCGCTTGTTGAACACGTCGCACGCCGCGGTGATGACGGTGTTGTTCTCGTTGGCCTTGTCCTGGATGCCGGTCAGGTGGTTCTGGCCGATGCCGAAGCCGACGCCGATGACGGCGACCTGGATGCGGTTGTTGGCCCCGGCGACGTTGGCCGAGGGAGCCTGATTCTGGCCATAGACCGGCGCGCGCAACAAAGGCGTGGCGGCAACCGCGGCGGCGGCAGTGGCAGTTTTCTTGAGAAAGTCCCGGCGCGGCAGGGCGGCGGACGGAAGAGTAGCGTTGTTATCCATAAAATGATTTATCAGTGCGTTCTTTATCACAGCAATAAGTGGACGAAGACTATCGCAAAGGCATTCAGGGTCAATACCGCAAAGCCGGTGTTTGTGGCTCTCCTTGGTTGCCCGTGGCGGAGCGGGACGACAGGTCAAACGGGGCCGTCAACGACCTGCCCGTCCACTAACTCCACCACTTTGGGGGCACGGGCCGCGACGCGGGCGTCGTGGGTGGCCATGATGAGCGTGGTCTGCTTCTCGTCGCGCAGGGCGCAGAGGAGTTCGATGATCTCTTCGCCGGTGTGCGAGTCGAGGTTGCCGGTGGGCTCATCGGCGAGGATGAGGTCGGGCTGGTTGATCATCGCGCGGGCAATGGCCACGCGCTGCTGTTCGCCGCCCGAAAGCTCGTAGGGTTTGTGCTCGACGCGCTCCTGGAGGCCGACGCGCGCGAGCAATTCGCGGCCGCGGGCCTCGGCTTCAGGCGCAGGCGTGCGCGCCATGCGAGCCGGGAGGCAGACGTTTTCCAGGGCATCAAGTTCCGGCAGCAGGTAATAGGCCTGGAAGATGAAGCCCACCTCTTTGCTGCGCAGCCGGGCGAGGTCCAGGCGCCCGAGCGTGGCGAGGTCGCGACCGGCCAGCAGCACTTGCCCCTGGTTGGGCGTGTCGAGGCCCCCCAGCAGGTGCAGCAGGGTGCTCTTGCCGGCGCCGGACGCGCCGCGCAGCGCGAGAAATTCGCCGCGGCGCACTTCCAGGTCCACGCCCCGCAGCACCTCCAGCGAGCGCTGGCCCAGCGTGTAGGTCTTGTGCAGGCCGGTGGCCGAAAGCAGCACCTCACTCATAGCGCAACGCCTCCACCGGCTTGAGCCGGCCCGCCCGCCAGGCCGGGATGACGCCCCCCAGGATACAAATGATCCAGGCGCTGCCGCAGATCAGCAGGATGTCCCGCCGAAAGATCAGCGCCGGCAATTCCGTAAAGCCGTAGACGGATTGGGGGAACAGCTCGAAGCCGGTCATGCGGTTCATGAAGTGCAGGAACTCGTTGCGGTAGCGCAGCGCCAGCATGCCCAGTCCATAGCCCGCCAGGTCGCCGATCGCGCCTACCAGCGCAGCCTGGCTCAGGAAGATCAGGCTGACCTGCAAGTCGGTGGCGCCCAGCGCCTTGAGCATCCCGATCTCGCGGGTCTTCTGCACCACAAATGTGATCAGCGCGCTCAGGATGCACAGCGCCGCCACGATCATGATGAAGAAAAGCAAATAGAACATGACGTTCTTCTCGACGATTAGCGCGTCGAGCAGGCTGGCGTTGTCCTCCATCCAACTGCGGAACAGGTAATTGGGCCCCAGCGTTCGGGCCAACTCCTGCTCGACCGCCGGGGCCTGGTAGGGGTCGTGCAGCATCACCATCAGCCCGTGCACGCTGTCATCCAGGTCGTAGAGGTCCTGTGCATCGCGCAGCGAGGTGACGATGAACGACACGTTGTATTCGAAGTAGCCGACATCGAAGATGCCGCGAACCTCGTACTCCGGCAGCACGGGCGCGGAGGCGTTTGGCTTCCTGCTGCTCTCCCGCCATTTCGCCAGCACGCTGGAGGAACCGATCTCGACGCGGTCGCCCACTTCCAGTCCCATATTCTCGGCAAAATTGGTCCCGATGAGCAGCCCACGGTCACTCACGTCGAACTTGCCGGCCACAATGCTCTTGGGCAGCACGCTCATATTCGACTCGGTCAGCGCCACAATGCCGCGCAGGTAGGGCGCGCCGACGCGGGGTTGGCCGCTGGCGGGCTCGGTCTGCACCAGCACGGGGCCCAGGATGAATGGAGCGACCGCTCGGACGTTGCGGTTGGAGGCCACCGTGCGGGCCAGGGCGGCATAATCCTTCATCGTCTCGCCGCGGGGCACGATCTTCAGGTGGGTGCTGAAGCCGAGAATCTTGTCGCGCAACTGCTTGTCGAAGCCGCTCATGACGCTGATGACGATGATCAGCACCGCGACGCCCAGCGTAACCCCCAGCACGGAAATCAACGTGATTACCGAGACGAAGGTCCTCTTGGGTCGCAGGTACCGCAGCGCCAGCAGCAACTCGAACGGCAACCGAGACATGCGCCCGAAGCTAGAGGCCCGGGCGCGGGGTGTCAACGACTCATGGCTTCGACCTTCTCCAAGGGGCGGGCCAGGCTGGCGTTGCGGGCGCGGCCGGCGGCCCAGTTGCGCTGGGCGGCGACTTTCTCGGCCATGGTCTTGGCCAGCGGCACCGTCTGGCTCAGCGCGGCAAGCACATGCGCGGTGGCCAGCTCCTGCCTGGCGTAGAACGCGTCATAGAGCGCGCTGATGATCGCCTCTTCAATCTCGGCGCCGCTGAAGTCCGGGCTCGCCGCGGCGAGCGCCGCAAGGTCGAACGCGTCAGGGTTGCGATGGCGCTTGGCCAGGTGAATGCGGAAGATGTCGGCCCGCTCTTTATCGAGGGGCAGGTCCACGTAGAAGATTTCATCCAGCCGCCCTTTGCGGAGCAGTTCGGGCGGGAGCTGAGAGACCTCGTTGGCCGTGGCCACTACGAACACCGGCGCGCTCTTCTCCGAAAGCCAGGTTAGAAAGGTGCCGAACACCCGGGCGGTCGTGCCGCCATCGGTCACCGCCGAACTGGCGGAGCCGCTGAACGCCTTGTCAATCTCATCCACCCACAGCACGGCCGGCGCGATGGACTCCGCCACGGCGATGGCCCGGCGCACATTTTCCTCGGACGAGCCGACTAAGCTGCCGAACATGCGGCCCATATCGAAGCGCAGCAGCGGCAGTTGCCAGAGCCGCGAGACGGCCTTGGCGCACAGGCTCTTGCCACACCCCTGCACCCCGAGCAGCAGCACCCCTTTGGGCGCCGGCAGGCCAAACGCCTGCGCCTCGGCGGTGAACGCCACCGCGCGCTTGTTCACCCAATCCTTGAGCACGTTCAGGCCGCCTACGCTGTTGAAGTCCTCCTCGGCCTCGTAATACTCCAGCAGCCCGCTCTTGCGAATGATCTGCTGCTTCTCGGCGATAACCTCGCCGACGGCGTCGCCGCTGAGCCGCTGGTTCTTGACGATGATCTTGGCGAACACGTTCTCCGCCTCCCCCAGCGTCAGGCCCAGCGCCGCCCGCAATAGCCGCTCCCGGCCCTCCCCATCCAGCTCGACTTGCACCTGCGGCGACTCCTGCAGCTCCTCGACCGCCTTGTCCAGCAACTCGCCCAACTCCTCCTTGTCCGGCTGGGGGAAGTTCAGCACGGTGATCTCCTTGTCCAGCTCCGCCGGTATCTCCATCACCGGCGAAACCAGCACGATGGTCTTCCGGCTGTTCTTGAGGTGGAGGGCGATATCCTTGAGGCGGCGAATGACGGCGAAGTTGCCCCGGGTCAGGAAGGGGTGGAAGTCCTTGAACAGAAAAATGGCCGGCTCGACCTGGTCAATTACCAGGTCCAGCGCGGCCAGCGGCTCCTTGGTGGCCGGGTTGCGGCCCTTCTGGGACTGGATGGAGGCGCCCGCCGGCACAAGGCCTGAACTATAAGTCCACTCGAACACCTTCTTCTGCCGCCGCATGGCAATCTCGACGAGTACCTTCTGCACCCGCATCTCCTCGCTGGTGATGACGTAAAGGATGGGGTAGCGGGCCCTAATTAGCGTCTCGATTTCGTTCTGGAAGTTCATGGTGAGAAATCAACCACAGATGGACACAGATGAACACAGATTTTCCCGGATTTGACTACAGGACATTCCGTTCCCACTCCAACCGGGGGGCTTGAGTTTCAAGATTAATCCGACCCTCAGTTTGGTGACGGGCAGGCAGTTGTCTGTGTCCATCTGTGGTTAGTTGGGTTTGCCGGCACCTAGCCGCCGAAGAAGCGCCGCCACCAGGCGCGCGCGGGCGGCGGGGGCAAGCCGCGAACTGACTCTTCCAACCGCCGGGCGATGGACGGCGGCACCGGCGTGTGCAGCGCGTCGTGGCGCAGCATTTCTTCCACGCTGGCGAATTCCTGCGCGGAGGACGACTGCTTTTGCTGTTGCTCGGCCGCAAGCTGTTCCTGCTCCTGTGAAGTAAGTTTGGTCTGGCGTTTCATGTTTCGACCTCAAGCGGTTTGTTGGAACAGGGCGGTGAAGGCTTTGCGGGCGCGATGCAGCTTGCCGCGCACGGCGTCAGCGGATTGCTCCGTCAGCGCGCCGACCTGTTCATAGCTCAGTTCCTCGTCGGCGACCAGCAGCAGCAGCAGCCGATATTCCGCGGTCAGGCCATCGAGCGCCTGCTGGATGCGCTCGCCCAGCTCCTTGGTTTCCAGCACCCGGAGGGGCGAATCGGTTTGGGCCGCGGTGTTTTCCCAGACCGCTTCGTCCACGTTGCTCAGCATGTGCCGCTCATGCCACGCCGCCTGCAGATTACGACAGTGGTTGATCGCAATCCGGTAAAGCCAGGTGCGCCACGAGGATTCCCCGCGGAACTGATCCAGCTTGCGAAAGGCTTTCAGGAACACGTCATGGGTCGCGTCCTCGGCCTTCTCAGGATCGCTGAGCAGGCGCAGGCACAGGTAGTAAATGGAGCGGCTGTGTTCGGTGTACAGCTCCGCGAATACGGACGACCCCATCCCGGCTTGCGGCGCGTCCGGACACTCACGTTCTGCCAGCGGCTCGCTCACAACACTGCTCATGGGGGATTAGACAGCAGTACCCAGGCGATGTCACGGGGAATAAGCCTGCCATCAGTGACCCATCACCGCCGACTGCTGGCTACGGGGCGCTCACTCCCGCCCCAGGTTAAACTTAATAAGCGTTTCCGAGCCGGTCTTCCGGTTCCGCATTTCCATCGCCTCCAGCTGGTATTCGCCCTGGACCTTTTCAATGTTCTTGGGGTCCCAATACTTGATGCGCTCGCCGGCGGCGTCGTAGGCGTCCGCATGCACGATTCCATGCGGGCTCTCGTTCATGATCCACGACACCACGCGCGCATAGCCGCCCGGCACGGGCTGCGGATTGACGCTCTCCAGCACCTTGCAGGATTTGCCGTGGCGCATCTCGTAGTTCAGAACGCGCTGGCGCGGCCAGTGCAAGAATTCCAGGCCCAGATCGGCCACCCAGAAATCCGAGCCGGCAAAGGGAACCATCGCCTGGTCCGGCGTCAGTTGCCGGACCGCGGCATTGGTGCCACCGGCTTCCGCCGGGTCCAGCAATTCGTAGCGGTTGGGCGATTCGCCCGTGTGAGTGACCGTCAGCCTGATTCCACCCGGTCCGGCCGGCGAGGGCAGCGTCTCATACACGCTCACCCAATTGGTGGGGGTGAGGAAGATCTCGAACCGGGTAGGGATCTCCCGTTCGTTGCGGGCGGCGTCGCGGATTCTAACCGAACCGGTGTTGGTAACGTTCTGCTCGGGCTTCTGGGCCAGCAATTCGGCCACCAGCGCCCGGCCTTCTTTCTCGCCCTGAACCGGGTCCAGGGGTGCCGGGCGCGATTCGCTGTTCCGCTGGCCAAAGCAAGCCAGCGCGCAAGCCAGGAGCAGCAGCAGGGATCGGAGCAGCGTCCAGTTACCGACGTCGGTCGGCACGCTCGTTCGGCCGCGAAGTCGGCGCCGGCTGACGCCGACGGCTGCTGGAGCGTGAAATTGCCTCATTGCGCGCGCAACGCCAACGGCAGCATCTCGGAAATGTGCCGAATGAAATGGACCTGCAGCTTGTGCCGGACTTCCTCGGGCACCTCGCTCCAGTCCGCCCGGCACTGCTCCGGCAGAATCACTTGCTTGATGCCAAACCGCGCCGCGGCGAGCACTTTCTCCTTGATGCCCCCCACCCGCATCACCCGTCCGCGCAGGCTGATCTCCCCGGTCATCGCGACATCCGACCGCACCCGCCGCCGCGTCAGCAAAGACGCCAGCGCCGCCACGACCGTTACCCCGGCGCTGGGCCCGTCCTTGGGCGTCGCGCCCGCCGGCACGTGAATGTGCAGGTCGTACTTGGCATAATCCGACAGGTCAATACTCAGCGCCTTGGCCTGGCTGCGCAGGTAGCTCACCGCCGTCTGCGCGCTCTCCTTCATCACTTCGCCCAGCGACCCGGTCAGCAGCAGGTTCCCCTTGCCCGGCATCCGCGTCGCCTCAATAAACAGGATTTCCCCGCCCACCGGCGTCCAGGCCAGGCCCGTGGCGATGCCACACTCCTTGATCGCCTCCGCCGTCTCGTTGACGAACCGCGCCGCGCCCAGGTAGCCCTTCAACGAATCGGGCGCGATCACCAACGGCTTGTCCAGGTGCCCGTCGCTCAAAATCCGGCGCGTCGCCTTGCGCGTCAACGCCGCAATCTCCCGTTCCAACTGCCGCACCCCGGCCTCCCGCGTGTAATCGTGTATCACCCGCCGCAAGGTGGTGTCGGGAATCCTCACTTCCTTCCTGACCAGCCCGTGCTCCTCCAACTGGCGCGGCACCAGGTAACGCTTGGCAATTTGCAGCTTCTCGGACTCCGTATAGCTCGGCAGCTCGATCACCTCCAGCCGGTCCCGCAGCGCCGGATGCACCGGCTCGAGCCAGTTGGCCGTCGTCAGGAACAGCACGCGCGAAAGATCGAACGGCAAATCCAGGTAGTGATCGGTAAAGGTGTTGTTCTGGGCCGGGTCCAGCACTTCCAGCAGCGCCGCCGCCGGGTCGCCGCGAAAATCCGCCCCCACTTTGTCCAACTCGTCCAGCATGATGACCGGGTTGCGGCTCTCGACGCGCTTCAGCGTCTGGATAATGCGCCCGGGCAGCGCGCCGACGTAGGTGCGGCGATGCCCCCGGATTTCCGCTTCATCCCGCATGCCGCCCAGCGAGATGCGGGCGAACTTGCGGCCCAGCGCGTCGGCCACGCTCCGCCCCAGGGAGGTCTTGCCCACGCCGGGCGGGCCGACCAGGCACAGGATGGGACCTTTGATCTGCTTGCGGCGCTTGATGACGGCCAGGAACTCCAGCAGCCGGTCCTTCACTTTCATCAGCCCGAAATGCTGCTCGTTGAGAATCCGCTCGGCTTCCGCCAGGTCAATCTTGTCTTCCGTCTCCTTCGTCCACGGCAGGCTCAGGATCCAGTCCAGATAGTGGCGGCTCACGCCGTACTCCGCGGCCGCCGGCGGCATCTGCTGCAGCCGTTCCAGCTCCTGGGTCGCCACCTGCTTCGCCTCGTCCGGCAGCAGGGTCTGCTCGATCCGCTCCCGCAGGATGCGGATTTCGCTCGCGTTGGGATCGGACTCGCCCAGCTCGCGCTGGATGGCCCGCATCTGTTCCCGCAGGAAGAAGTCGCGCTGCGTCTTCGAGATCGAAGTCGCCACATCGCTTTGAATCTTGGAGCTGAGCGTGAGCACCTCATGCTCGCGGTTGAGCATCGGCAGGAGCCGGGTGAGCCGCTCCTTGACGGAATCGGTTTCGAGCAGCTTCTGCCGCTCCTCCAGGCTCAGGTTGAGGTTGACCGCGATCAGGTCCGCAAAGTGCCCCGGGTCCTCCGTGTTGAGCGCCGCAACCTTGATCTGCTCGGACAGAGCCGGCGAAAGCTTGATGATCTCCTGGAACTGGCTCTGCGCGTTGCGCATCATCGCCGCCAGCTCCACGGAATCTTCCTTCAGGTCCCGGAGCAGCTCGAGCTTGGCGGACAAATACGGCTCGGTCGTGGGATACTCCTTCAACCGGATCCGCCAAAGCCCCTCCACCAGCACGCGCACCGTGTTGTCCGGAAACTTGAGCATCTTCAACACGCGCGCCGCGCAGCCGACCTCGTACATCTCGTGGGGCAGGGGATTCTCCGCCTCCGCGTTGCGCTGCAGCACCACCCCCAGCAGGCGGTTCCCGCCCACCACGTCGTCAATCAGCTTGGTGCTCTGCGCCGTCTCCACGAGCAGCGGCGCCACCATCCCGGGGAAAATGACGATGTCCGACAGGCCCAGGATCGGCAACACCTCCGGCAGCGAGCTGGAGGAAACGCGCGCGGGCGCCTCCGGGCTGCCGGCCGCACCCAAAATGCTGATAAACTCCGTATCGGGCGAGGTCATCGTCTGGTCATCTCGCTGTTTAGATGCCGCCGCCCGGACAAAAGTTCAGAGCCGAACTCAATTTCCCTCGGCAACCAGCACCTTGGTGTGTTTCATCGGCCGCTGCTGCAGCGGCACATCAATCCGCAAAAACCCGTTCAGGTAAGCCGCCTTGGCCTGCCCCAAATCATAGCCCGCCGGCAGGTCCAGCACGCTCTCGAACGGACCGTAGCTGATCTCCATGACCACGAAACTGCACTTGGCCGCCCGGCAGCCATCCGGCCGGTTGCCCGAAATTCGCAACCGGTTTCCCTCCACCGTGATCTCCAGGTGTTCGCTGCGCATCCCCGCCAGCTCGACCTTCACCACCAGCCCGTTGTCGGTCGTGTAAACATCAGTATTGGGCACCCAATGCGCCCGCGCCGACTCTGCCTGGCCACCCATCACCGAGCGAGTTACAAAATGCACGGACGAACTAACTTTGCACATGGCCATGTTCAGCAAAAAAGGTTCTACCCCAGCCGTTGCGATTGCACAAGCGCGTTCTCACCTCATCTTCACCAGCACCTCGGGGCGCTGTCCCTTGCGCGCACGAAACACGATTGAGCTTTGCCGGGACGATTCCTGGATGGCAACACAGCCACAATGCGTGTCCCGCTCGAAATTAAACTTGCGACGGCCAAACCTGTTCCCCAGCAGCAATACCGCCGCGGAGGCAACTATCACCAACGACACCAACTGCTGCCAATCCATGCTGGCAACATAACCTCAAACCCGGGTCGTGCAACTGGTGATTCCACTTTGTGCCCCCATGTTTCTTGCCCACGACGCAGCAATATTCGCAAACCCGCCTCGCCGGGGCTCACCGCGCAGACGCCGTCCTACCCAACCAGAAACTCCATGTCGCCCTTCCGGGCCGCTTCCCGCAGATAAGCTTCGGCCGCCCCGGGGGCTTGCGAGTGAACCGGATCGAGCAGGGCCAGAAGCACCGTCTTGCGGATGCCCCGCTGCGGAACCCATAGGTCAATCCAGTTCCTCACTTCGTCGGGCAGGGACTCGGCTTCATGAACGGATATAATGATAAGATCGGCCATCCCGGCCTCTTCGGCGGCAATCTCCTGCAGCTCCCGGAAACGCAAGGTGCTCAGCAACCACACGTGCTCGATGATCCGGCAACGCTCGCCAACCTGGCGCGCCAGTTCCTGGCAGAACTCCTTGACCCGGGTGCCGGTGGCCGAATCCTCAAACGCCGCCACGAGCGTCAACCGCGTCACTCCACTCCAACGCTGCCACACCCGCGGGTCTGAAATGATCGTATCCATAATCAACCGAGCCCTGGCCTGTACTTATGCTTTGAATCAGTATTTGTCAAGTTAATACAGGCGCCTCCGCAAAATGGGGCCTATCCCGGCACGGCCACCCCATCACCGACAAGGAATTCGTGAATCCCGCCGGGATTGGCCGGCCCGGGCGGCCCGGAATGCGGGTCCGGCTCAGGCCCGGGTAACACCCCCTCTCTGCTGGCTCACCTCACCGTATCCTCACCGTTACCTCACCGTTGAACCTCTGCAAAGTTTGCAGAGGTTCAACGGTGAGGTAACGGTGAGGATAGGGTGAGGATACGGTGGGTATCGGGCGCAAGGAGCCGGCGGCGCAAGATACGCCCGGAAAATGGTCGCCCCCCCTGCCGCCTTGTTACCGCTGTAACACGCTTTGTGGACCTATACTGGGTGGAATGAAGATGGAATGCAGTTGGGCCGGAGCCCTTTCGTCGGCCCGCCACCAGGCGGAGGCTGGGCTTGCGTGTTACATGTCGCGCCTTGTGTTGCCGGCTTTTGTTGCATACGGTCACTGCGGCATGAGCAGCAGACTTGTCTTTCAATCCGTCCGCTTATTGGCCGCAGTCGCTCTGGCAATTTGGGCGCAGCCGCGCAGCGCGATCGCCGGCGACCTCCTCCCGCCCGGCTTCCGGCCGCTGCCGCTCGGCGTCCATGCACTGGTCGGCGGCCGGATCGTCACCAGGCCCGGCGAAGTCCTGGAAGGCGGCACGGTCGTCCTTCGCAACGGGCTGATCAGCGCGGTGGGCAAGGAGGTCACGCCGCCGGCTGACGCCCGGATTTGGGATATGAAAGGCACGACGATCTATGCCGGCTTCATTGACCCCTGCCTCTTGATCGCGGGCACCAACGCGCCAACGGCCATTTCCGCCGCCGAACCCGCCTCCGGGGCCGGCCTCACCTCGCCCGGACTCAAGTTCTTCGGCACGCCCGGCGCGCAACCGGACATGGGCAATCCCGGCCCTGGCCACGCCGTCGCCCGAATCACACCGGAGTTTCGAGCGGTGCAGAACTACTCCCCCAAACCCCAGACCCTGGCGCCGCTGCGCGCCCTGGGCTTTACCGCCGGCGTCATTGCCCCCGCCCGGGGCATTATTCGCGGCACGAGCGCGCTGGTGGCCTTGTCCGACGACAGCCCCAACACGGCGGTCATCAAGCCCGACCTCTTCCAGCACATCGCCTTTGAAACCCATTCGGGCGATGAACGCCCTTATCCCAGCTCGCTCATGGGCGTAATCGCCTCCATCCGCCAGGCTTTCTTCGACGCGCAGCATTACACGCTTGATCAGGCCGACTACCAAAAACATCCGCAAAGCCGCACCCGCCCCGAGTTTAATCCCGCGCTCGCCGCGCTGGCTCCCGCCGCCGACCGGAAGATGCGCGTGGTCTTCGAGCCGGGCAGCGCTTTGATGAGCGACCGCGCCGCCCGCCTCGCCCGCGAACTCGGGCTCGACTTCTGCCTCGTTGCCAGCGGACAGGAATGGCGCCGGCCCGACCTGGCCAAAGCCACGGGCGCAATCTTCATCGTGCCCCTGGATTTTCCGGACCTGCCGGACCTGCCGGACGAGAGCGACTGGGACCAGGTCCAGCTCGATCCGTTGCGGGCCTGGGACTGGGCGCCCGAAAACGCCGCGCTGCTGCGCCGGCAGGGGCTGGAGGTCGCCCTGACCACCCAGGGCCTGGCCGACAAGAAGAAGTTCCGGCAGAACCTCCGGCTGGCGCTCGACCGCGGCCTGGCCGAAGCCGACGCCCTGGCCGCCCTGACCGCCATCCCCGCCAGGCTCTGCGGCGTCGAGAATCTCCTTGGCACAATTGAGCCGGGCAAGCTGGCGAACCTGGCCGTGGTCGAAGGCGGCAGCTACTTCGATCCCGAGGCGAAGGTCCGCGAGGTTTGGATTGACGGCAGGATCTGCCGCGTTCCCGCCGACGGACCGGAGCCCGCGCCCCAGGCGGTGGAGCAGAAGGAAACGCCCGGCGCAGGAAAGCCGGCGAGCCAGACCGGGGAGAAGAAAAGGCAATTGCGGGAACTGTGGAAGACGCGCGTGGCGCAGTTGCCGTTGGAGGGGCGCGGTCCGCTGGCGGAGCCCAAGGCCGTTCTGATCGAACACGCCACCCTCTGGACTTGCGGGCCCAACGGCCGTCTGGAAGACACCGACGCGCTGCTGGTCGGCGGGAAAGTCAAAGCGATTGGCCGGGGCCTCGCGGCCCGCTCGGATTACGACGGCCCGCCGCTGATGATTGATGGTCGCGGCCTCCATGTCACCCCCGGCCTGATTGATGCCCATAGCCACACCGCCATCCTCGGCGCGGTCAACGAATCGTCGCTCCCCTCCACCGCCATGGTCCGCATCAGCGACGTGGTGAATTCCGAAACCGAGAACATTCGCCAGCAACTCGCGGGCGGCGTCACCGCCGTCAACTTGTACCACGGCTCAGCCAACCCGATCGGCGGCCAGAGCTGCCTCATCAAGCTGCGCAACGGCGCCAGCCCGGACGAGTTGATCTTCCGCGCCGCGCCTCCCGGCATCAAGTTCGCGCTGGGAGAGAATGTGAAGCAATCCGGCTGGGGCGAGAGATTCGTGACGCGCTTCCCCCAGACTCGCATGGGCGTGCGCACCTTGATCGCCAACCGCTTCACCGCCGCCCGGGAATACCTGGCCCAAGTGGAGCAGGCGTCCCGCCAGTCCACCCTCCCGCCCAGGCGCGACCTTGAGCTCGAAGCCCTGGGCGAAGTGCTGCAGGGCCGCCGCTGGATTCATTGTCACGCCTATCGCCAGGATGAAATCCTGATGCTGATGCGCCTGGCGGAGAGCTTCGGCGTCAAGATCGGCAGCTTCGAGCACGTGCTGGAGGGCTACAAAGTGGCCGACGAGATTGCGCAGCACGGTGCGGGCGGCTCCACGTTCTCGGATTGGTGGGCGTATAAGTTCGAGGTCTATGATGCGATCCCCTACAACGGCAGCCTCATGCGCGACCGCGGGGTGCTGGTCTCCTTCAACTCCGACTCGTCCGAACTCGCCCGCCGCCTTTACACCGAAGCCGCCAAGGCGGTGAAGTATGGCGGCACTCCCGAGATCGAGGCGCTCAAGTTTGTGACCCTCAACCCCGCCCGGCAGCTCCGCGTTGACCCGCACGTCGGCACGCTGGAGCCAGGCAAGGACGCGGACTTCGCCATCTGGTCCCGGTCCCCGCTCGATTCCCGCACCGTCTGCCTCCAGACCTGGATCGAGGGCAAGAAGTATTTCGATCGCTCGCTCGACGCCGAGCGCACCGCCAGGCTGGAAAAGGAGCGTGCGGACCTGATGGCCAAGGCAAAGAAGCTGGCCAGGCTATCCGGCGCCGGAGCGGGTGGAAACGGGGGGCAAACGAAGGATTCATTCTTCCAGGCATCCCTGGAGCACGAGTTCGACGGCTGCGATCGTCGCGAGGTCGAGGAGTAAGGAAGTATGCAGAAGTCCAGTCCCAATTCCCGGTTCGGGAGGGCGAGCGTCCCCGCCAGACCAAGTCTCAACCGGCTAACTCCGAAATCAGGGCTCGCGAGGACGCTTGCGCTCCCGATGCCTGCCTGGTGCCGTCCGCTGTGCTGGGCGGTCGTCCTTGCCGCGCTGTCGCCAAGTGTTCTGGCCGAAGGCCTCCTCCTCTCCGGCGCCACGGTGCACACAATCTCCGGCGAGACGCTTGCCCCTGGCCAGGTCCTTATCCAGGATGGGAAGATCGCGGCCGTCGGCAAATCCGTCTCAGCCGATGGCGCGGCCTCGATTGACCTTGCCGGCCACCATCTCTACCCCGGGATCATCGCGCTGAACACCGTCCTCGGCCTCACGGAAATCAGCGGTGTCCGCGCCACGCAGGACACGACCGAAGTGGGCGACGGTTTCACGCCCGATGTCGAATCGTGGATTGCTGTGAATCCTGATTCGGAGCTGATCCCAGTCACTCGCGCCAATGGCATCACGTGCTTCGAAGCCGTGCCGCAAGGCCACATCATCTCCGGCCAGTCGGCTCTGCTGGCTGCGGCTGGCTGGACCACCGAGCAGATGACCCTCAAGAAGCCCCTGGCGCTCCATTTATTCTGGCCGGCCATGGAGCTCGATACCACGCCCAAGGCAAAGGCGCGGGACAAGGCCAAATGGAAGTCCCTGGAGGACCAAGCCAGGGAACGCCGCCTCCGCCTCCGGGCCGTCGAGGACTTCTTCGAGGAAGCGAAGGCCTACGCCAAGGCCAGGGACGCCGCCGCCAAAGGCCAGGCCGCAGCGCCGGAATCAATCCCCGCCTGGGAAGCCATGCTGCCTTACGCGCGCGGCGAACTGCCCATCACCGTCCACGCCGACGAAATCCGCCAAATCCGGGCCGCCGTCCAGTGGGCCGATACCAATCACTACAAGATCATCCTGGCCGGCGCCCGCGACGCCTGGATGGCTGCCGACCTGCTGGCAGCAAAGCAAGTCCCGGTGATTTACGAACACACCTACACTCAACCGGTCCGGGACACCGAATCCTACGACGTTCACTTCCGCGCGCCCGCGGTTCTGCACCAGGCGGGCGTCCGGGTCACCTTCAGCATGGGCGCGGACAGCTTTGATGCCGGGATGATTCGCAACCTGCCATACTCCGCGGCGCAGGCCGTCGCCTTTGGCCTGCCTGAATCCGAAGCCCTCAAGGGCCTCACGCTCTACCCGGCGCAGATTGCCGGCCTCGCCGATCGCCTCGGCTCACTGGACCCCGGCAAGGACGCCACGCTGATCGCCGCCGACGGCGACATCCTCGACATCCGCAGCCACGTGAAGCGCATGTGGATTGCGGGCAAGGAAGTCAGCCTGGAAAGCCGCCACACCCGGCTTTACGAGAGATACCAGAACCGCCCGCGCCTCAAGTAACTCAATCCTCAGCGTTCCGCCATTGGCCCCAGGCGCCTGGCGCCGCGCGAACCGGCCAACCAGCACAGCACATGAGCCCCACCTGCGATCTCCTCATCCGCAACGGCACCCTCTACGACGGCGGCGGCGGGCCGCCCATCCAGGGCGACCTCGCGGTCAACGGCCAGGCCATTGCCGCCATCGGCTCGCTGGGGAGCGCGCGCGGCAAGGTCGAGCTGGATGCCGGCGGCCTGGCCGTCGCTCCGGGCTTCATCAACATGCTGAGCTGGGCCAACCGTTCTCTCATCGCGGACGGGCGCTCGCAGAGCGACATCCGCCAGGGTGTCACACTCGAAGTGCTGGGCGAAGGCTCTTCGATGGGGCCGCTCACCGACACCATGAAGCGCCAGATGCGCGAGCAGCAGGGAGACATCAAGTACGACATCGAGTGGACCACGCTGGGGCAGTACCTGGACTACCTCGTCCACCGCGGCGTCTCCTGCAACGTCGCCTCCTTCGTCGGCGCCACCACCCTGCGCGTCCACGAAATCGGCTATGCCGACCGGCCGCCCACGCCCGCCGAGCTGGCCCGCATGCAGGCGCTAGCGCGCGAGGCGATGGCCGAGGGCGCGCTGGGAATTTCCTCCGCTCTCATCTACGCCCCGGCCTGCTACGCCAAAACCGACGAGCTGGTCGCCCTGTGCCGCGCCGTCGCCGAATACAGCGGCCTCCACATCTCCCACCTGCGCAGCGAAAGCAGCCGGCTGCTCGAAGCCGCCGACGAGCTCATCCACATCGCCCGGCAAGCCCGCATCCCGGCTGAGATTTACCACCTCAAAGCCGCCGGCCGGCCCAACTGGCACAAGCTCGACGCGCTGATCCAGAAAGTCGAGGCCGCGCGGGCCGAGGGGCTCGCCATCACCGCGGACATGTATAACTACACCGCCGCCGCCACCGGGCTCGACGCCGCCATGCCGCCCTGGGTCCAGGAAGGCGGGCACGACGAATGGGTCAAACGGCTCCAATCCCCCGCCGTCCGCCAGCGCGTGAAGCGCGAGATGGCCGCCCCGGCCGACGAATGGGAGAACTTCTTTGTGGCGGCCGGCTCCCCGGACAATATCGTGCTCGCCGGCTTCAAGTCGGACAAGCTCAAGCCGCTCACAGGCAAGACCCTCGCCCAAGTTGCCGCCCTGCGCCGCACTTCACCCGAGGAGGCTGCCATGGACCTGGTCGTCGAAGACAACACCCGCGTGGACGCCATCTACTTCATCATGTCTGAGGACAACATCCGCCGCCAGCTCAAGCTGCCCTGGGTCAGCTTCGGCTCCGACGAAGGCTCGTTCGCGCCGGAAGGCATCTTCCTCAAATCCTGCCCGCACCCGCGCGCCTACGGCAACGTCGCCCGCCTGTTGGGCAAGTATGTGCGCGAGGAGAAAATCACCCCGCTTAAGGATGCCATCCGCCGCCTCACCTCCCTGCCCACCGCCAACCTCAAGCTCGACCGCCGCGGCGCCCTCAAGCCCGGCTGCTTCGCCGACATGGTCGTCTTCGACCCCGCCGCCGTATCCGACCGCGCGACGTTCGAGCAGCCCCACCAGTATGCACTCGGCATGCGCCACGTCTTTGTCAACGGCGTCCAGGTCCTCGCGGACGGCGAGCACACCGGCGCCAAACCCGGCCAGGTCGTCCGCGGCCCCGGCTGGAGCGGGCGCAAACCATAACCTGATTTTGCAAAGCACTAACAATCCAAGCCTATGATCAACCCCTTGATTACGCGTTCCTGGCTTACCGCTTTCATGCTCCTGGCAGCGTGCGCGCGCAGCCTTGCAGCCGGGCCGGTGCCCCTGGTCCAGGCTCACGCCCACAACGACTACCAGCACCCGCGCCCGCTGCTCGACGCGCTGGACCACGGCTTCTGCAGCGTCGAGGCGGACGTGCACCTGGTCAACGGCCAGCTTCTCGTCGCGCATGACCTTGACAAGGTCAAACCGGAGCGGACGCTGCAAGCGCTCTACCTCGACCCGCTCCGTGAGCGGGTGAAGCGGAACGGCGGACGCGTCTATCCCGCCGGCCCGGAGTTCACGCTGCTGGTCGAGTTCAAGTCCGATTGGGGGACCAGCTACCCCGTCCTGCGCGACCTCCTCAAGCAATATGCCGCCATGCTCACCTCGTTCCGGGCCGGAACCACGCAAACCAACGCCATCCGCATCATCATCACCGGCCATCACTCGCCGGACATGTTCGCTGCCGAGCCGGTCCGCTACGTCGCGCTGGACGGTGAGCTGCCCGACCTGGACTCCAGCGCGCCCGCCGACCTTGTCCCCTGGATCAGCACCAACTGGAAACAGCACTTCCAATGGCGCGGCTCGGGCCCCATGCCCGAGGCGGACAAAGCGCAGCTCCGGCAGTTCGTCGCCAAAGCCCACCAGCATGGCCGCCGCATCCGCTTCTGGGGCGCGCCCAACCAGCCCGCGTTCTGGAGCGCGCTGCTCGCCGGCGGCGTGGACCTTATCAACGTGGACAATCTTGACGCCGGACAGAAGTTCCTGCTCAGCCGGGAGGGCAAGCGCCTGCAGAAGCCCTGACTTCCCGGGCTCGCAGGCACATTCGCCCGGCAGCGGGATAAAGCATTGCTCCCGCCCCGGCCCTCGCGTAAAACCTCCGCCGTGAAGAAACAACCCGCACCCGCGGCGCAAGCCGCCCTGTCCAAGCCCCTGCGCGGCTACCTGTATTTCACGGCGGCCATAACCGGCGCCGCGATCATGATTGTGGAGATACTGGGCGCCAAAATGCTCTCGCCTTATGTCGGCCTGTCGCACTTCGTCTGGACGGCGCAGATTGCGGTCACGCTCATCGCGCTGGCCGGCGGCTATTACGTGGGCGGGCGCCTGGCCGACCGATCGCAACGGCTGGCGCGCCTGTACTGGGCCATTCTCGCCGCGGCCCTTTACCTCACCCTGACAGTATGCATCTGCGAGCCTGTCGCCTATTGGTGCCTGGACTTCAACCTCGCCGTCGGCTCGCTGCTCGCGTCACTCATCCTGTTCTTCATTCCGCTGGCCTTGCTGGCGATGACCGGCCCCTACCTCGTCCGCGTGATCACCTCCTCCGTGGCCGGCGTGGGCGGCAACGTCGGACGCCTCACCGCCATCGGCACACTGGGCAGCCTGGCCGGCACACTGCTCATCGGCTATCTCCTGATTCCCCTGCTGCCCAACTCGCTCACCATGTGCTTCACTGCACTGGCGCTGATGCTCCTTTGCGCCGGTTACTTCCTGCTCGCCCGCCGCAAGGGCCCGGCGGTCCTGGCCCTCCTCCTGGCGCTCGGCTCGGCGGCCGGCGGGCAACGCTACCTGGGTCCGGCGCGCGAATACTCCCATGCCCGCGAGCTGTTCCGCGGCAATTCGCACTTCGGCATGCTCCAAGTGCTGGACGCCCGCGAGCAGAGCTACCGCCTCTACCTCAACGACAACTTGGTCCAGAACACCTACGACCCCGACCGCAAACTCAGCGCCTCCCATTTCACTTACGCCCTCTCCGGCCTGGCCCGCGCCTACACCACCAACATCGCCGATGTCCTCTGCATCGGACTGGGCGTCGGCATCGTGCCGATGGAGTTCGCCCGCGCCGGCGCCCGCGTGGATGTGGTCGAAATCAACCCCGCCATCGTGCCCGTGGCCGTCCGCTTCTTTGACCTGGACACCAACCAGCTCCACCTCGTTCTCGACGATGGACGCCACTTCCTCAATCGCTGCCACAAACAATACGACGCCGTCATCCTCGACGCCTTCCTGGGCGACAGCTCCCCCTCGCACCTCTTCACGCAGCAAGCCTTTGCCTCCATCCGGCGCGTCTTGCGCCCCGGCGGCACGCTCGTCATCAACAGCTTCGGCAATCTCACCCCGGGCTGCGACTTCTTCGTCGCCTCCCTCACCCGGACGCTCCAGGCTGTCTTCCCCTCCGTCCGCGCGCACACCAGCGGCGACGGCGGCTTCTTCTTCGTCGCCTCAGGCCGCGCGCCCCTGGCATTTGCCCGCGCACCGGACATGACCGAGGTGCATCCCTATGTCCTCCGCGACGTCGAAGCCACCTACACGGGCATTGTGGACACCGCGCCCGAACACGGCCGCATTCTGACCGACGACTTCAACCCCGCCGAGTTCTACGACGCCCGCAACCGTGAAGACTTCCGGCGCCGCCTGGCAATCGCCGCCAGGGAAATGTAACCACAGATGGACACAGATGAACCCAGACTTCAAGCCACCCCCGGTTGGAATGGGAACGGATTGTCCTTTAGCAGCATCTGAAAGAATCTGTGTCCATCTGTGTCCATTTGTGGTTGAATAGTCCCCATGCAAGATGATCGGAAAACACTCGACGACCGCAACAAGCTGACCGACCTGGAACGGCTGCGCCACTCCTGCGCCCATGTGATGGCTACCGCTATCCTGCGCCTGTGGCCCGATGCCCAGTTCGCCGCCGGCCCCGCCGTCGAGAACGGCTTCTACTACGACGTGGAACTCCAACACCGCATCACGCCGGAGGATTTCCCGGCCATCGAGGCCGAGATGAAGAAGGAGATCAAGGCCAACCACACCTTCGAGAAGGTCGTCGTCACCCGCGAGCAGGCGATCAAAGACTCCGAGAGCGGCCGGCTGGGCGGCCTCTCCGAGCGTCCGGGCAACCCGAGCAAGTTCAAGCTCGGCAACCTGGCCGACATCCCCGACGGCGAGCCCATCAGCTACTACAAGACCGGCGACTTCATTGACCTGTGCGCCGGCCCGCACGTGATGCGCACCGGCAACATCGGCGCCTACAAGCTCACCACCGTCGCCAGCGCCTACTACAAGGGCGACGAGAAGAATCCCCAGCTCCAACGCATCTACGGCACCGCGTTCAAGAACAAGACTCAACTAGAGGAATACTTCAAGATGCTGGAGGAGGCCAAGCGCCGCGACCACCGCAAGATCGGCGCCGAGATGGGCCTCTACAGCATTGATACCGAATACACCGGCCCGGGCATGCCGCTCTGGCTGCCCAAGGGCGGCGCCATCGTCGAAGAGTTGGAGAAGCTGGCCAAGGAAACCGAGTTCCAGGCGGGCTATGTGCGCGTGAAGACGCCGCATATCGCGAAGGAGAAAATGTATCTCACTTCGGGGCACCTGCCGTATTACGCAGAATCTATGTTCCCGCCAATGACCCTGCTGGAAGGGGCTGACACAGCCAAGCGGCCGATTCTGCGCGAGAAGTTCCAAGAAGTCCTGCGCGGCGGGGGCGAGCTGACGTCAGACAAGATTGATGCGTTCATCGAACAGGCCCAGGCGATCTTCAAGGCGGAGGAACTCCCCGGCGAGCGCTATTACCTCAAAGCCATGAACTGCCCGCACCATCACCGCATCTTTGCGGCGGAGCCGCGCAGTTACCGCGACCTGCCGTTGCGCCTGGCCGAATACGGCACCTGCTACCGCTACGAGCAATCGGGCGAGCTGTTCGGCCTCATGCGCGTCCGCTCGCTTAACATGAACGACTCGCACATCTACTGCACCCCCGAGCAGTTCGCGCAGGAGTTCAACGCCGTCAACGAGATGTATCTCAAGTATTTCAAGATATTCGGCATCGAGAAATACGTGATGCGCTTCAGCACCTCCGCGCCCGAGGGCCTGGGCAAGAAGTACGTCAACGAGCCCGAGCTTTGGAAGCAGACCGAGGACATGGTCCGGCAGGTCCTGATTGACTCGAAGATCAACTACGTCGAGGTGCCCAACGAAGCGGCGTTCTACGGGCCGAAGATTGACGTGCAGGTCTGGAGTGTCATTGGCCGCGAGTTCACCCTGGCCACCAACCAGGTGGACTTCGCCGTCCCGAAGCGCTTCGGCCTGGTCTATCGCGACAAAGACAACGCCGACAAGACGCCCTTGTGCATCCACCGCGCGCCGCTGGGCACGCACGAGCGGTTCATCGGCTTCCTCATCGAGCATTACGCCGGCAACTTCCCGCTCTGGCTCGCGCCCGAGCAGGTGCGTGTGCTGACCATCGGCGACGAGCAGCCGCTGGTGGACTACGCCAAAGCCATCGTGCAGGAGCTGCGCGCCAACCTGGTCCGCGCCGAGGGCGATTACTCCAACGACAAGATCAACGGCAAGATCCAGCAGGCCGAGCAGGCCAAGGTCCACACCATGCTGGTCATCGGCCCCCGCGACATGGCCGCCAGCGCCGTCAGCGTCCGCGTCCACGGCAAAGGCAGCCTCGGCGCCAAGCCGAAGGCGGAAGTGGTGGCGGATATCCTGGCCGCGATCCGCGAGCGCCGGGCGTGATACTCTGTTTCCGGCCCGGCGGGGCGGAGTACTCTCGATCAGCGGACGAAGGTGGCCTTAACGCGCCTGGATTTGAGCACGTATGGACACCAGATGAGGGCATGAAGAATGCCGCGAACGAGCTCCTTCGTTGATGCAGGATCAGGGCTGGCGGCCAGGTAGCCTATGCGGCCGCCTACGATCTCATCTATTACCAGAATCAGGGCATTCCCGAGCAACAGCGCGATATAGACTCGGGGAAACCACCTGCGCTTGGAGAAGAACAGCCAAGCCGCCAGGAGGGTTAATCCGAACAACAGGATATTACCCAGCACCTCGAAGATGAGCAGAGGGCCATACAGCGGATGATAATGCTCGCCGCCGGGAACAGCGACAGCCTGCCAGGCGGCGACGCCAAAGAAGCCCTCCCAATTCTTGAGCAGGGCCACCGGGCGCCATACCAGGCTGGAACACAATCCGAACCCCACAACGATCAGCCACCCTCCCAGCCCCTGCAGACGGGCTTCGTCGGGCGAGGCCGGGGGCAATACGGGAGGGGCCGCATTGCCGGCGAGCGCCGCCAGCCGCCCAAGCCATAAGCCGCCGGCCAACGTTGCCGCGCAGCCGAAGGCGGTCACAACCACCATCAGCCAGTTGAGCCGGGCCAGCACTGCCCCGGGCGAAGTGTCGTAGCGGTAGAGAGTGTCGCCCAGCAAGTTCTGCATTTCCTCCAGCTTGTCCAAATACCCCGGAACCTTCTCGGGCGGAACCGCCGCGGTCTTCGTCTCGCAATCGTAGTTGAACCGCACGACCGAACTCGACGAACTCCGCCGGTAGTGAAAAGCAAAGGCCTCGCCTTCCACTTTATGCTCCACCGGGTTCAGGTTCCAACTGCTATCCGGCAGGTGAACGACTACCGCCTGTTCGCGTTTGCACGGGTAAGGAAGCCTCAAAGGCATCTTTCGGAGGCGGGTATCGGGATCGGTCAGCATCCTCTCCAGGCTTTCGGAATAGAAGGATGCCGCCCATCGGTGATTCTCCTTGTCCTTCTCCCAAAGATTGCAGACCTCGTAATGCTCCGTCAGTTCGAGGACGTTCTGGGCCCGCTGGTCCTTGATCTGCGGCGAGCCCTGCTCTTTGATTCCCGGGTAGTAGCGCGCGTAGAAGTTGAGATAGTTCTTCGTAAGATCCTTCAGATCTGTCCGTGCCAGGAACTCCCGCATGTTGTCCGCCTCCGCGCCCTGGTATGCGGTCTCAACGGTGAGCGAGGCCGGCGAGACGTAATCCTTCAGGCGAAAGGTCGAGGTGACGCGGGTGAGCGCGCTAGCGGCTGAGGGCGGAACGTCCTCCAGTGCATTGCCGCCCTGCTTGATGACCAGCGCTTTGCCCAACCGAGGTAGAGAGCGATTCCACAACGAGCCACCCTGGTGCGCACAGGTGGGGTCGACCCAGACAGCCTTGCCGCCAAGCAGAACCTTCACCACCACGTGGTTGAAAGCGAACGGAGAGGGTAGACTGCGCGCGACCGCGTCCCGAGCCGATGTGCTTACCAGCGCCGGATAGGCCTCAATATCCATCTCCCGCAGCAAGGTGCAGAGCAGGAGGGTCTTGGCCTTGCAGTCGCCATACCGCAAACGGAAGGTCTCGGAGGGATCGGCGGGCCGATAAGAATCCGGGCCCAGTTCGATGCCCGTGTAGCGCAGTTCATCCTGTACGAACTCCAGCGCCGCGCGGGCTCGTTCTTCGACTGGGCGCGTACCCTCCCGCCATTTGCCAATCATGGCCTGTAGTTCCGGGGCAGGATTGGTCCTTTCTCCGGAATAAAGCGGCAACGCCCAGTCCACCACTCGGGACCAGTTATCGAAGTCGCTGAACTCCAGATACGGAAACGCTTCATAACCAAACGGCACATCGTCTTCGTACGGTATAGCCTCCACGTTCGTGAAATCCCATACCCGGGCCGTGCTGCCCCCGATCTGTTCCTGGCTGGGTGCGACCGGGGTCATATGCTGGCGGAAGTACAATGGTCTGTCAGTGGGCCAGATCACGCGCAGACGCTGGCGGTCCAGCGGCACGCTGCTTTGCACCACGAACTTCGCGGCATAGTGACCATTTAGGACGGGGTTGCCTCCCCGCAGGCTGTATGCGTACTCGAGCACGTCACCCACTCTCAGGTCTTCCACAAAAAGAACCACGCTCTTGTCGCCGGTGAACAGATGTCCGTCGAGATCCGGTTCCCGCTGTATGATGCGGACCTTCGCGAGGTCCAGTTTGTCCAGCACTCTCCCTTGCCGGTGAATCTGCACCCGGTGCAGCAGCAGTTCCTGAAAGCTAGGGTCAAAACCAAACGTCAGGCTCCCGCAGTCTTGCACGCCGGTTTCATTCTCCATGAGTTCAAGCACGCGAGTAAACTTCTCCTGCCGTTGCGGGTGTTGCTGCCATTCCCGAAGGAGATAGCGCACGCCTTCGGATTGTTTGCTCAACGACCGGTTCGTCGGCGCACTCCAGTCGCAAAGGCGCACCCACTCGGGAGGGGGCGTTACGCTGACGTTTGTAGGCTGACCCCACAAGCTGGCGGCGAAACAGAGAAACACCCCCAGCGCGAAAGCGTGGCTGCCCGACCGGGATGATACCTGGTCCGGCATGGAGTGGTCAGATGCGAGGTGGCAATCCATCTGTAATAACCTTGGAACTCTCTATTGTCTGCGCCATCGGAAATGGCATAAACCACACGCGGCCATTTGCAAAGCAATAAGCAACAGCCGTCCGGCGCGAGGCTGCGGCTCGCGACCAATAGCGTGGCAGCGCGACGCTATGCCTGCCCCATTTGGACGAGCGAGTCGAAGAAGGGCAGGGAAGGTGTGGGGACTGCGGCGCAGCTTGTGCAGGAACTGCGCGCCGACCTGGTTCGCGCCGAGGGCGACTACAGCAACGACAAGATCAACGGCAAGATCCAGCAAGCCGAGCAGGCCAAGGTCCACACCATGCTGGTCGTCGGCCCGCGCGACCTGGCCGCCAACGCCGTCAGCGTCCGCGTCCACGGCAAAGGCAGCCTCGGCGCCAAGCCCAAGGCGGAAGTGGTGGCGGATATCCTGGCGGCGATCCGCGAGCGGAGGGCGTAGCGATCCCCTCGCTTAACAGAGCGTCACGAGCTATGGAATCCGGGCGAGGATGGCCTCGATCTTGGGCATCAGGTCCGGCAAGGTGTTAGTCACAAATAACCTAGTGACGAATGTAAGCCGGCAGCAATTTCTGACAAGGGCAATCTTGCCGCGGTTGAACCCGATCCTCGATCCGGCTATTCTAAAAGGGTGGCCATTGAACCCACTTGGGACAGAGAAGGCACGCCGAGCAACAAATGAAGCCGACTATTCCGGCGCAGGCGGCGGCATTGGTGATTGATGTGCAGACGGGCTTGTTCGGCGCCAAGCCCCCGCCATTCGAGGCCGAGGCCGTCATCGCTCGCATCAACGCAGTCACGGCACAGGCTCGACAGGCCGGCGCCCCGGTTATCTTTATCCAACACGACAGCGAACCGTCCGAGCCAGACTTGGTTCCATTCAGCGAAGGCTGGAAGCTGCATCCGAAGCTTGAGGTCCGCCCCGGCGAGTTGGTGATCCGCAAGACCACCTGCGACGCGTTCTACGGCACCGCGCTCGAATCGGAGCTTCGCTCCCGCGGCATCACCACCCTGCTGCTGATGGGCTTCGCCACCGACTTCTGTGTTGACTCAACTCTCCGCAACGCGCTGAGCAAGGACTTCAGTGTCATCGTCGTTGCCGATGCGCATACGACGGCGGATGATCCGATTCTTAAGGCAGAGTTGGTCATCAAGCACCATAACTGGGCATGGGCCAATTGCATTTCCCGCAAGGGCGTAACCATCCTCAAGGCCAGCGAGGTCCGCTTCCCAGCCGCCGCTGCGACCTGATTCAGGGCGAGCGTCCGCGCGAGCCCTGATTTTCGCCGGCCTCCAGAGAAGTTTGGGCTCGCGGGGACGCTCGCCCTCCCAACCGGTTCAAGCCAGTTTCTTCAGCACTGCGGCGGCTCGCTTCGCGTCCTTCTCCGTATCCAACGCCACGTGCAGCAAGCACCTCTTGCCGATGGCGGCCGCCGAGAGTCCGCGCAGGTTGATGCCGGCTTCGGCCAGCGCCCGGGTTAGCTTTGCGCCCATTCCCGGCTGATCGTCCCCTTCGACGCGGACGGAATGCAGGCCGTCGGTCTTCTGGAAACCGGCCTCGTCCGCCGCTTTGATCTGTTTGGCTCCGTTCAGCGGCGTGACGAACACCACCCCGCTGCCGCGCTGCTCCGGCGCCCGGCGGGCGAGCACGAACTCCAGATTCGCCCCTGCCGCGGCCAGTGCCGCAAGTTTGTCCGCCAAGGCCCCGGGCCGGTCATCAATGATCGCCGCCCACGTCTCCGCTCGGCATATTTTGAGTTTCATGGCTCACCTTTGGTTGGTTGTTGCTGTCCCAACCCCTACACTATCTCACATGCCCGGCTGCTTGGCCATTGAAAACCAGCCCTGCTTCCTTACTGGTGGCAATTTCCCAGACTCAGCAGCACCCCTTGCCCCCCCGTCAGCCACAACCCGTTCTTCTGGTCAAGGTCAGACCGGGCGCCATCTACGGCGGAGACGACCTGGATGGAGCGGCACGGCACTTTGGTTGTCAGTGTGAACATCGCCGACCGTTCCAAACTCAGGTTCACGATCATAACGTAAGCCTCGCCATTAGCGTGGCTGAATTCTCCGACCATGACCGGCGTCGGGCAGGCAACCGCTTCCACCAGTTTGCCCGGCAGCAGCGGCAGACCCTCCGCCGGCGCCGGCGCGCTGAAGAACACGCCGGTCGAAGTCAGCCGGCTCATGACCGGCGCGAGCGCGGCCACCTGCGAGTTGACGTCCCGCAGGTAAACCCAGGTGAGGGTCTTGCGGTCTGCGGGGTCAATGGGCGTGTGCTTGTAACCGGACCCATAGTAGTTGTACCACGTGACGCCCCGATACCCGGCCGCCAGCGTCGTGTAGGCCTGGAACTGGAGGTTGGCGACCGAGGGGATGGGCGTTTGGGGCCGGATTTGATTGGCGGAAACAATGTTCAGGCAGGGAAGCTGATGCTCCAGCGCCACGCGCCGCACCTCCAGGAGATTGCGGTAATAGCTGGCCGCCTTGTCTTTGTTCTTAAGGTCGTCCGAGTATTGCACCATGTAGTTGTCGTAGCTGATCACCTGCGGCTTCACCTCCGCCACGAAGCGTTCCAGGTATTCGGTGTAATTGGAGGTGCCGAGCTGGGACATGTCCGGCGCACCGAGGGTGGCGTAGTCGGGAAACAGGTTGATGTACGCCAGCTTGCCTGGGGCATACTTCCTCACCGCCGCCACCGCCTTGCCCAGGGCCGGGAAGTCCCTGATCCCCGGTTCGTCCATGATGAAGTAACCCTTCAGCGCGGGGCTCTTACCCGCCGCGCGAATGATCTGCCGGATGCGCTGCTCGATCGCCGCATCGGAGAGTCTCCTCCACGCGCGCTGGTATGGCGGGGAAGAGGTGTCCTGGTCTGGCACCAGGACCAGGGCGCCAAGGCCGAGCTTCTTGCAGCGCCGGAGGTCCTTGGGCCAGACAAAGCCGGCCATGTTAAAATGGCAATCGGCGACGCTCTCCAGCCCGCTTTGGCGGTGGTCGGTATAGGGCTTCACCCAGCCGTGATACGGACTCCAGGGGAGGATGGGGAAGAAGTCGGGTTGGGTAATGTCGCTGGCATTGAGCCCGCTTCCGGTCGCGCCCAACGAACCGGCGGCCAGCAAGAGGCTCAACCCGCCCAATACCCAGGGAATTCTCCAGAGATTGATGCAGAATCGTTTCATGGTTTGCCAGGGTAGTTCAGAGTTCAGGGCGGCAGTTTCCTCGCGCCGCGGGTGGCGAGTCAAGCACGGGGAGCAGTTGGAGCCCAATTCAGTGCTTGCCACCAGGGGGATTTGCTCTAGAAGCTCTGAAATGTTTCAGCGCCGTTTGTTTTACCCGCTCCGGGCAATAGTCCTTGCGGCCGGCTCGTTCGTGGCTTTGGCCGCCGACGATGCGGGCGCCAAAGACCGCGGCGCACCGCCGGAGCTTCAGCCGCAGATTGACGTGGCCATTGCCAAAGTCAAACCGGCCCTGGTGCGGATCCGGGTCGTGGCCACCGACTACAGCGAAGGGCGCGAGACGAAGGCGCAGGAGGTGGGCAGCGGCGCCATCATCACCAAGGACGGCTATCTGGTTACCAACCATCATGTTGCCGGCCACGCCGTGCGCATGTTCTGCACGCTCTGGAACCGGGAGGAAATCGAGGCCGAACTGATCGGCACCGATCCCCTCACGGATATCGCGGTGCTCAAGCTCAAGCCGGAGCGCCCGGTCGAGTTCTCAACCGCCAGCTTCGGGGATTCCACAAAGGTCGAGGTGGGCGAATACGTGCTGGCGATGGGCAGCCCCATGGCCATCTCCCAGTCCGTCACGCTCGGCATTATCAGCAATCCCGAGATGATGATGCCGCGGTTTTGGAGCGCGCGCCGGCGCCTGCAGCTGGACGGCGAGGATGTCGGCTCGCTGGTGCGCTGGCTGGGCCACGATGCCGCGATCTATGGCGGCAACTCCGGCGGCCCGCTGGTCAACTTGCGCGGCGAAATCATCGGCATCAATGAAATGAGCTACGGCCTGGGCGGCGCAATCCCCGGCAACCTCGCCCGGAGCGTCGCCGACCAGCTCATGACCAACGGCCAGGTCCGGCGAAGCTGGCTCGGGCTGGACGTCCAGCCGCTCTTCAAGCGCTTCCAGGACCAGCACGGGGTTCTGATCAGCGGCGTCCTGGAAAACTCGCCGGCGGCCCAGGCGGGCTTCAAGCCGGGCGATCTGCTTCTGCGCATGGGCGGCACCGCCACCGATGTCCGCTTCGACGAGCAAATGCCTGACTTCATGCTGTTGATGACCAGCCTGCCTGTCGGCCAGCCGGTCAAAGCGGTCGTTAAACGCGATGGCAAAGAACTCACGCTCCAGCCCGTTCCGCTCGATCGCGGGGAGGTCTATCCCCCGCAGCAGGAACTCCGCGAGTGGGGGTTGACGGCGCGGGACTTCTCGAACCTGCTGGCCAAGGAAATGAAGCGCGCCGCGCCGGGGGGCGCGCTGGTCACTTCCGTCCGCCCCGGCGGACCGGCGGGCAGCGCCAAACCTTCGCTTCAACCCAAAGATGTGATTGTGGAGGTGAACCAACAGCCGGTGAAGAATACCGGGGACCTGATCGCCCTGACGCGCAAGCTGACGGCGGGTCACACCGAACCGGTGCCGGCGACGGTTACCTTCGAGCGCAAGGCAGCCCGCTACCTGGCCGTCGTCCAGGTGGGCCTCGAGGAGCTCAAAGACCCCGGCCTCGAGGTCACCAAGGCCTGGCTGCCGGTCGAGACCCATGTCGTCAGCCGCGAGATCGCCAAACAGCTTGGCCAGCCGGCTCTGAAGGGCTTCTACGTCACGCGCGTCTATCCCGGCACGACCGCCGACAAGGCCGGGCTCAAAGCCGGCGACTTCATCACGGCCGTGGACGGCGGCAAGTTGTCGGCCTCCGACTCCGAGTATGAAGACGAGCTGTCCTCGCTGATCCGGCAATACGATATTGGCAAGACGGTCGAGTTAACCGTCTTGCGCGACAAGCAAGAGCTCCGGGTCCCGGTCGAACTGGCCCGCTCCCCGCGCCTGCAGCGGGAGATGAAGAAATACCGCAACGACGACTTTGAGTTCACCGCCCGCGACGTGTCCTTCTTTGACGCGGTCGAAGAGCAATGGGACAACGATCAGAAGGGCGCGCTGGTGGAGTCTGTCAAGAGCGGCAGTTGGGCCGAGCTCGGGTCGCTGACAGAGGGCGACCTGATCCTGGAAGTGGACGGTCGCCCCGTGGACAAAGTGGACACGCTCCGGGCCGAACTGGAGCGAGCGGCCACCGGCAAAGCCAAGACCGTCGTCATCAAGGTGCTGCGCGGCATCCACTGCTCTTACCTGGAAATAGAACCGAACTGGAAGCATTAACCTCTAGCCAAAAAACGCTTATGCATTGCCCCTCTAGTCTATTACGTCTGGCCCTCGCCCTCGCGCTAGTCGGCCTGGCCAATCCCACCCGAGCCGACGAGTTGGCCGAGAAAGGCCGGAACATCTTCAAACAACACCAGCAAGCGGTCGTCACCGTGCAAGTGGTGCTGAAGATCTCCTACTCCGGCGCGTCGAAATCGAGCGAGAACCGGCAGGAACTCACGGGCACCGTGGTGGATCCCTCCGGCCTGACCGTGCTCGCCCTCTCGGCGTGCGACCCGAGCGAGATGTACCAGCGCATGATGGCCGACCAGGGCTCCCAGAACAAACTGGAGACAGAGGTGACCGACATAAGGATTCTGCTGACGGACGGCACGGAACTGCCGGCCGAGATCGTGTTGCGCGACAAGGACCTCGACCTGGCGTTCATCCGGCCCAAGACCAGGCCCGCCAACCCCATGGCCGCGGTGGACCTGGCCAAAACCTCGCCGGCGCAAGTGCTCGACCAGGTCATCACCCTCAATCGCCTCAACAGCGCCGCCGGCCGCGCCTACGCCGCCTCGGTGGAGCGCATCACGGCGGTCCTCCAGAAACCGCGCACCTTCTACATCCCGGACAGCAACATGACCTCCACCACCCTCGGCTCGCCGGCCTTTGCCCTCGACGGCAACCTCGTCGGCGTCATGGTCATGCGCGCCGTCACCGCCAAGGGCAGCGGCGGCCGCAACTACCGCGACAACCTGACCAGCATCATCCTGCCCGCCGAAGACATCCTCAAAGCCGCCAGGCAGGCCCCCGAAGCCAAGGGCGAGCCCGAGAAGAAGGAAGAACCAAAGGACGCCAAGCCGGCCAAGTAGGCGAATGCTGAATCCGTGAATTCCTTTGGGATTGGCCGGCCCGGGCGGCCCGGAATGCGGGTCAGGCTCAGACCCGGACAATACCCCCCTCTCTGCTGGCTCACCTCACCCTATCCTCACCGTCACCTCACCGTAGAACCTCTGCAAACTTTGCAGAGGTTCAACGGTGAGGATACGGGGGGGCTACGGTGCGGGTGGGGTGGAGATACGCAGCTCGGGCACATCGCTCCAATCGGCGAGCGAGAAGCGCGGGTTTCTTTGCGCCACCACTGGCGCAGGCACGTGCGGAGCATTGCAGCGTTCACGCGGCGTTTAACCCGGCTGGAGGTGCTTCGTTCAACCAGGAATCCTGAGGCAACACATTTCGAACTGTTTGGTCGGGCCTGTGGCGGGTTTGCCGCGTGCATTGGCTCCCGGTTTTGCTATAGATTGCCTGCGTGGAATCTGGCACGCCACCACTGCTGCCGCTGCTGAAGCAATACTTCGGCTTCCGGTCCTTTCGCCCGCTGCAGGAGGAGATCATCCGCGACGCGCTGGCAGGCAAGGACGTGTTCGCACTGCTGCCGACCGGCGGCGGGAAGTCACTTTGCTTCCAGTTGCCGGCCATGGCGCGGGCGGGGCTGACGGTGGTGGTGTCGCCGCTAATCGCGCTGATGAAGGACCAGGTGGATGCGTTGCAGGCCAGCGGGGTGCCGGCGACCTTCCTCAACTCGTCGCTGGCCGCGGGGGAATCCCGGGCGCGGTTGCGCGGGCTGCACCACGGGGAGTTTCGGCTGCTCTACGTCGCGCCGGAACGGCTGATGTTGTCGGGATGCCTGGCCGACTTGCAGCGGTGGGGGGTCAACCTGCTGGCCGTTGACGAGGCGCATTGCATCAGCGAATGGGGGCATGATTTCCGGCCGGAATACCGCCAGCTTGCCGAGTTGCGCCAACTGTTCCCGGCGGTGCCGATGATGGCGCTGACAGCGACGGCCACGGAGCGGGTCCGCCAAGACATCGTGATGCTGCTCAAGCTGCGCGAGCCGAGCTGCTATGTGGCCAGCTTTAACCGCCCGAACCTGACCTACCGGGTGTTCGCGAAGCACAAGCCCTACGAGCAGTTGCTGAAGTTCCTGCGCGGGCGGCCCGGCGACAGCGGCATCGTCTATTGCCAGTCGCGCAAGACCTCTGAGAGCGTCGCCCGACGGCTGGAAGCGGACGGCGTGAAGGCCAAGCCCTACCACGCGGGACTCACCGCCAAAGAGCGCACAGAACATCAGGAGCTCTTCCTGCGGGACGAAGCGCGGGTGGTTTGCGCGACGATCGCCTTTGGCATGGGCATCAACAAGCCGAATGTGCGCTTTGTGGTGCACTACGATTTGCCGAAGAACATCGAAGGGTATTATCAGGAAACGGGCCGCGCCGGCCGGGATGGGCTGCCGAGCGAATGCGTGCTGCTGTTCAGCGCCGGGGACGTGATGAAGCAGACGAAGTTCATTGACGAGAAGCCTAACCCGAAGGAGCGGAATATCGCGCACGAGCAACTGAGGCAGATGGTCCATTACGCCGAGTCGGGCGGCTGCCGCCGCAGGGAGCTGCTGGGCTACTTCGGCGAGCAGTCGGCGGCCGAAAGCTGCGGCAGCTGCGACAACTGCCTCTCGCCGCGGGACACCTATGACGGCACGGTGCCGGCGCAAAAGTTCCTGTCGTGCATCTACCGCATTCGGCAGCAGAGCGGGATCGAGTTTGGCATGAACCAGATTGTCGCGGTGCTGACGGGCGCCGATACGGAGGGCATCCGCAAGTGGGGCCATGAAAAGCTCTCGACCTACGGCATCGGCGGAGAATACAGCCAGCCCGAGTGGAAGGCTGTTGGGCGGGAGCTGATCCGGCTGGGGCTGGTGCGGCAGGCGGCGCTGGACAAGTTCGGCGTGTTGGGGCTCACGGAGGAGGGCCTGGCGGTGCTCAAGCAGCGCAAACCGGTCCTCTTAACCCGCCCTGTCAGCGCGCCCAAACCCCAGGAACACCGGGCCGGGGAGATCGCCTGCGACGAGCTGCTGTTCGAGCGGCTGGTGCGGTTGCGCAAGCAGTTGGCTGATGAACGGGTCGTGCCGCCGCATATTCTGTTCTCGGATGTGACGCTGCGGCAGATGGCGCGCGATTATCCTGCGAACGAGCGCGAACTGGCGCGAATCAGCGGCATGAGCACGCGCAAGTTGCAGGAGTTCGGGCGGGTGTGCCTGGCGGTGATCGCCGGCCACCTGGCAACCCAGCCGCGGCAGATATTCGCGGACACTTCTTTCGAGGAGCCGGCGGCGCGGCCGGCGCGGAAGCCGCCCGGCGCCGCCGCCAGCGACGATAGGCCTTACGACGTTGAGTTGTTTGAACGGCTGCGGGCAGTGCGCCGGCAACTGGCCGAAGGCCGCAGCCTGCCGGCTTACATGATTCTTTACGACTCAGCCCTGCGTGAGATGGCGCGCGCCTGTCCGCAGAACGAAGCAGAGCTTGCCGCGATCTTCCGCGTGGGCGCAAAGCGGGCGGGCGATTTCGGGGAGCGGTTTCTGGCTGAGATCCGAAACCACGCGCAGAGCAAGCCCCTGCCGTCCGGCTAAAGGGCCGCGGCTCGATAGCAGGCAACCGCTTTTCTCAGCCAGTGCTCGTGCCGGGAGCGGCCTAGCGCCCACTCGTGCTTGCCCGGACGGTGGGTGCCGCCGCTTGCTTTAGCGGAAGGCGGTCGCTAGGCTGCGGCGGAATGCGGCTGCTGGACAGGTATTTATTGCGCGAACTGCTGGTTCCCCTGGGCTTTTGCCTATGCGGGTTCCTGCTGTTCTGGATTGCGTCCGACCTGTTCGTAGAGCTGGGCAGCTTTCAGAAGAAGGGGATGGAGGCGGTGGACATCGTGGATTACTACCTGGCCATTCTGCCGGAGTTTCTCGTGCTGGTGCTGCCGATCGCGCTGTTGCTGGCGCTGCTCTATGCGCTGACCAACCACGCGCGGCATCAGGAGATCACCGCCATCCGCGCCGCGGGCGTGAGCATGTGGCGGCTGTCGCTGCCGTATCTTGGCATGGGATTGCTGGCAAGCCTGGCCATGTTTGCGGCAAACGAGTTCTGGGTGCCGCGGAGCGGCGCGCGGGTAAAGGCGATCCTGAAGCGGCATCAGGCTTCGAATCCGAACGAGCCCGGGCACGACGAATACCGGAACCTGTTCTTCGAGAACACGCGCGACGGCCGCCGCTGGCGCGTCGGCGTGTTCAACACCCGGACCGGCGAGATGATTGAGCCGGGGGTGTATCCCGCCGAGCGGGACGGCACCAAACCCTGGGAGCTGCGGGCGGAACGGGCGCGGCGGGTGGCTGGGATCTGGACCTTTTACAACGCGCTGGTGCTCAAGGAAACGGCGGACACCAACGCGCCGCCGGTGCCGACGCTGCGGACCAATGTGCTGGCCGTGCCGGAGTTTTCGGAGACGCTGGAGGAGATCAACAGCGAAATTAGAATCCGCGAGACTTTGACGCTGCGGGCGGCCAAGAAGGCGGACGTGCCGATCCGGGACATCCTCAACTACCTGCGCCTGCACCCGCAGCTCTCGCGGTCCGACTGGTACTGGCTGCAAACCAAGCTGCAGGGACGGCTGGCGGCGCCCTGGACCTGCGTGGTGGTGGCGCTGGTGGCCATCCCCTTCGGGGCGGTTGGGGGGCGGCGCAATGTGTATGTGGGAGTGGCGAGCAGCATCATTATTTGTTTCGCCTATTTTGTTCTGCAGCAGGTGGGACTGGCGCTGGGAACCAGCGGGCGAATTGAACCGTGGCTGGCGGCGTGGTTTCCCAACCTGTCGTTTGGCCTGGCAGGCTTGTGGCTGACCGCCCGGATTCGATGAGTGACGAGCTGGCAGAACTGCGGGCGCGTTACGAGCGGCTGAACCTGCTCTACGAGGTCGGCAACGTCCTGCATGCCACGCTGGATCCGCAGGAGGCGCTGCGGCTGATGCTGCACCAGGTCGTGCGCCAAATGCGCGCCGCCAGCGGCTCGGTGGCGCTCGTCAATCCAACCAATGGCCTGCTGGAAATCCAGGCCGCCGAGGGCCTGCCGTCGAACGCCGCCGAACTCAAGCTGCGCGTCGGCCAGGGCATCACCGGCTGGGTGGCGCGCACGGGCCGGCCGGCGCGGGTGGGGGATGTGACGCGGGACCCGCGCTACGTGATGCTGCGGCCCGGGGTGCGCTCGGAACTGGCGGTGCCGCTGGAAGTCGGCGGCGAGGTGCGCGGGGTAATGAATGTGGATGCCGACCGGGCCGAGGCGTTCAGCGCCGGGGATCAGGAGTTGCTGGAAACGCTGGCGGCACAGGCGGCGCGGGTGATCCACAACACCTGGCTCTATGAGCAGTTGCGGCTCAAGGCGCGGCTGTTCGAGTCCCTGGCCAGCGTTAGCCAGATCATCAACTCCACGCTCAACGTGGCGGATGTGCTGCGTGTCATCACCCGCGAGGCCTGCGCGCTCATGGGGGGCAAGATGTGTTCGCTGATGCTGCTGGACGAAAGCCGCGAGTGGCTCGAGTTGCGCGCCAGCCACGGGGCGGGCGAGGCCTACGTCAGCCGGCCGCGCCTGAGCGTCGAGGAGAGCCTGCTGGGGATTGTGGTGCGGCGGAAGAAGCCGATGCAGGTGGAGAACGTGCAGCTGTCCAGCTTGTATCAGAGCGTGGAGGTGGCGCGGCGCGAAGGGCTGGCGGGACTGCTCAGCGTGCCGCTGCTCTACGGCGGCCAGGCCATCGGCACGCTCAGCGTCTATACCGGCCAGCCCTGCGTCTTCTCGAACGAGGAGATCCGCATCCTGTCGGCCCTGGCGGAGTTGTCGGCCATCGCTATCGAGAAGGCGCGGCTCTACGAGCGCGTGGTGGATGTCGAAGAGCAGTTGCGGCAGAATGAAAAGCTGTCCGCGCTCGGCTTGCTAGCGGCCGAGGTGGCGCATGAGATTCGCAACCCGCTGACGGTGCTCAAGATGCTTTACCACTCGCTGGACCTGAAGTTCCCCGCCGGCGATCCGCGGGCCCAGGACGCGCTGAAAATCGGGGAGAAGATGGGGCAGTTGGACCGGACCGTGGAGCGGATTCTGGATCTGGTGCGCACCGGCGAGCCGGAGCTGGCGCCAGTGAACCTCGGCCACCTGATCGAGGAGTTGGGGCTGCTGGTCCGGCACAAACTCCGGCACCAGAACATTCAGTGGACGCAGAAGTTCGAGCCGGACCTGCCGCCGGTAACGGGCGCGGCGACACAACTGGAGCAGGCTTTTCTCAACCTGATTCTCAACGCGGTGGAGGCCATGCCCGAGGGCGGCGCGCTGACCATCACCGCGCGCTCGGTGCGGTTGCCGCGCGCCAGCCCCCGGGCAACTCATGTGGCGGTGGAGTTTCGCGACACCGGCCCGGGCATGAGCGAGGAGCAGCGGCAGCGCGCGTTCAGCTCGGTGCTCAGCACCACCAAAGCCAAAGGCACCGGGCTGGGTTTGGCGATCGTAGCCCGCGTCGTCGAGGCACATCAGGGAAAGGTAAAGATCAAGTCGGGCCCTGGCCGCGGAACAACGGTCACCGTGTCTCTGCCGCTGTAGCCTGGCAGGGCGAGCGCTATTCTGCCGGCGGGTAAAAGAACAGCCGCGCGTAACCGTACGCCAGCAGTTCGCCAATGACAATGCGCACCCCTTGACTGGAACGCCACCAGTGCTGCTCGTCGTAATCCTTCGCTGGAACGGCTATCACGCCGACCGTGCAGGCGCTTCCCAGCGCTTTCTCGTATAATAGCCGCGAGCGGCGCGCGTGCGGGCCCTGGGTGATCAGATTAACCTTCGCAGGCGACATCTGATGTTCGCGCAGCCAGGTCCTCAAGCTGAGGGCCATGGCGTAGGTTCGGTCCCGTTGAGTCAGCGGGGTTGGCACCGCCTGGACGTCGTTGGTGCTCAAGCCGAGCTTCACCAGGGTGGCGGCACCCAGATGGGCGTAGTTCTTGTACTCGGACAAGGGCGCGCCCTGCAGCAACGGAACGCCGGTGACAAAGAGCCGCGCATAGTGATTCTGCTTGAATTCGGCGATGGCCGCTTCAAGTGTGTCGTCTGACGCCCACCCCTCGACGACCAGCACACCGCCCGGCGCGGGCTGAGTAACCGCCAGGAATGGGTAGGCCGCGCGGACCGCCATCAAGCCCAAAACGGCGCCAGTCACCGCCAGCAGGAGCCAGGCGCGCAGCGTCGGCACCCTGCATTGTCGCCGGCGAAGCAGCCCCCAATATGTCCGGTTCGGTTCCATAATCGTCTGGCTCAAGGCTGTCATATAGCTCAAGACTGGCTGCAGGTCGAGCCCGGCGCTCATGAAGCTTGTCAGATTCCCATTCCGGGGTGACGGCATTGACGAGATCCGGCGGACCACGTTAGACTGGGCGCATGGCAGACGCAATGAACCGGTGCGCCCGGGAGCGATTCCTGGGCTTTTTGGCGCAGAAGGAGCTGCGTCTAACCGGGCCGCGGCGGGCGATCATCGAGGCGGTGTTCAGCACGCAGAAGCATTTCACGGCGGAGGAATTGCTCCGGTGGGCGCAGCGGCGGGATAAATCGGTGTCGCGCGCAACTGTCTATCGCACTCTGCCGCTGCTTACCGAAAGCGGTCTGGTCGGGGAGGTGGACTTCGGGGGAGACCACAAGTTCTACGATCCCAATTACGCCCAGCGCCCGCATCATAATCACATTATCTGCCAGGACTGTGGCAAGATCGTCGAGTTTGAAAGCCAGCAGATCAAGCGCCTTGGCCATGAGATCAGCCGCCGTCTGGGTTTCTCCGCGCAGGCTCATCGTCTGCAGATCATGGCGACCTGCGAGGAGTTCCGCAAGCTGGGCACCTGCTCGAAGAAGATCGGTTGAAGCGCCGTTCAGGTCCTCGGCTTGGGCGGTCGGGGCGGAGGGCGTTTCGGCGGGGAAGGCTTTCGGATTTCTGCATCGAAGGTTCCCGCAACGAAGCTCTTATCCGCATCCGGCAGGCAGAGATAAATCCTGCCCGGCATCCGTCCGTTGGCGGCTTCGCCAAATGTGAGTTTAAGGGTGTAGCCGCTGTTGATATTCTCGGTAATGGGTTGCTGCTGCTCATCTTTCCAGCGCAAGACGACGCGCGGGGGGCGGGGGTGCGCGGGAGTAATCTCGATGGTTCTGCCGCTCAACTTCTCGCCCGGCCGCCAGTTCAGAAGCACAGTGATTCCCAAGTCCGGAGGCCAGGTCGTTCCCTGGCGGAGTGATAGAGTGCCGCCTTGGATCGTGGTCCGCTCGCAGGCAAAACCGCTGCCGTGAATCCTGCCGACCACGGCAGTCTCGGGGAACACGGCATTCGTGAGGTCCAGCGTCCAAGTGATGTTCGTCGGGACAGGATAGGCGGGATTGAGCGCCCCCGGAGCGTTCGACGCTTGGGCCGGCGCATTAGTGCCGCGCGAAACCATTGTGCGAGCGGGTTTGAAGACCCGGTCGCGGAAGACAAACAGCGCCGCGCCCGCGGCGCCCAGGAGAACCAGCAGGGCAACCAGAGCCGGGAAAGGGGTGCGTTGGGACGAGGCTGGCAGCGGACCTGACTGGGATGCGGCGTCCGGTGAAGTCGGGCGGGGCTTGGCGACCTGGGCCGCCGACAGGATGAACTTGCTGTCCTGCGACGCGGGTGCCTGCGGCACGACAATCTTCTGAAAGCACGTCGGGCACTCGATCTGCCCGCCGCTGGTGCTGGCGTCAGCCGTGATGTGCTGGCCGCAAACCGGACACGCGAATTTGAACTCGCTCATCGCTTCGATGCCTACAATTTCACACCGGGCCGGTGAGGACAATGCTTTTTTGGCAGTGACTTCCCCGGCGCTTCGTCGCACATTGAGCGCGAGCAACGCGCATGAAAAAGACCTCACCTGTCTCTCGGAGCGGACGTTTTGCCGGCGGTCCGGCGGCGGCTGTGGCGCAATTCACCGAATCCATCTCCTTCGACTGGCGGCTCTGGCGCCAGGACCTTGCAGGATCCATGGCCCACGCGACGATGCTGCGCAAGGCCGGCTGCCTGACGCGGCGGGAGTCGCGGGCGATCATCCGGGGGCTGGCGGCCATAGGAAAGGAAATCAAGGCGGGTAAATTCCAGTGGCAACCGGAGCTGGAGGATGTCCACATGAATATCGAGGCCGCCCTGACGCAACGGGTGCCGGCGGGGGCCAAGCTGCATACCGGCCGCTCGCGCAATGACCAGGTCGCGCTCGATATGCGGTTGTGGCTGCGGGAGCAAATCGTGGAGCTCCGGCGGGAGATCCGGCTGCTCCAGCGCGCGCTGGTGCGCTTGGGCGAGCGCGAGCGCGAGGTGGTAATCCCGGGCTACACGCATCTGCAGCGGGCGCAGCCGGTCTATCTGGCGCACCACCTCCTGGCCTACGTGGAAATGCTCGCGCGCGACTCACAGCGGCTGCAGGAATGCCTGGCGCGGGTGAACATCTGTCCCTTGGGCAGCGGCGCGCTGGCGGGCTCGACGTTGCCGCTCGATCGCAACCTCGTGGCCGACCTGCTCGGGTTTGTGGACGCACAGGGCCGGCCGCGACTGACCCAGAACTCCATGGACGCCGTGAGCGACCGGGACTTCGCGGTGGAGTTTTGCAGCCACGCGGCGCTGTTGGGGGTGCACCTGTCGCGTCTGGCGGAAGATCTGGTCCTGTGGTCGAGCAGCGAATTCAACTTCATTCGTATCGCCGACGCCTACACCACCGGTTCGTCCCTGATGCCGCAGAAGAAGAACCCTGATATCGCGGAGCTGATCCGGGGCAAGAGCGGCCGCCTGGTCGGCAACCTAGTCGCGCTGCTGACGCTGCTCAAGGGCCTGCCGATGACCTACAATCGCGACTTGCAGGAGGACAAGGAGCGGCTGTTCGACACGGCGGATACGGTGCGCGCAGTGGTCCGCCTGTGCGCCGCGACGCTCGATCACACCCGGGCCAACCGGAAAGCCTGCCTGGCGGCGGCCAGCGATCCGGCGCTTTTGGCAACCGACCTGGCGGATCACCTCGTGCAAAAAGGGTTGCCGTTCCGGCAGGCGCATCATGCGGTAGGCAAGCTGGTGGCGCTGGCGGAAGAGCAGGGCAAGCCGCTGAACCTGCTCACGCTCGCGGAATTGCGATCCGTCGAAAAGAAGTTCGGGGCGGACGCGCCGCGGGTCTTCGACCTGAAACGGTCCCTGGCCCGGCGCCGGCTCACGGGAGCACCGGAAACCTCCGAGGTTGGGAAGCAGTTGGCAAAGTGGAAGAGACTGTGCGGCTGAACAACGCGCCGCGACATCCGGCGGCGGCCCGATGTTGCCAGCACGCAGAATCCATGGTGCAAGCGCCCGAAGAACTATTGTCCGGCCTGCTGCGGGACGTGTCGCGCTCGTTTTACCTCACGCTGCGCGTGTTGCCGGGCAGCATCCGGAAGCCCATCGGCCTGGCCTACCTGCTGGCGCGCACGACGGACACCATCGCCGACACCGAACTGGTGGCACTGGAGCAACGGCTGGAGGCCCTGCGCGCTTTGCGTGAGCGGATTCAGGGCCAGGGACAGGAAGCGCCGCCGCTGGATTTCGGCATCCTGGCCCGGTACCAGGGTTCGCGCGCGGAGAGCGTTCTGCTGGAGAACTGCGAGACGAGCCTGGCGCTGCTGCGCAACCTGCCCCCCGCCGATCGGCAACTCGTTCGCGCGGTGCTCAACACTATCACCAGCGGGCAGGAACTCGACCTGCAACGGTTTGCCGGCGCTTCGACCCACGCGCTGGTGGCGCTGCGCACAGACGAGGAGCTGGACGACTACACGTATCGGGTGGCCGGCTGTGTAGGGGAGTTTTGGACGAAGATGTGCCGTGCGCACCTCTTCCCCCGGGCGGCACTGGATGACACATTCCTGCTGGCCAACGGCGCGCGGTTCGGCAAAGGGCTGCAACTGGTCAATATTCTGCGCGATGTGGCGGCGGACCTGCGCCACGGACGCTGTTATTTGCCAGCGGAGAGGCTGGCGGCTGCGGGCTTGAAACCTGAAGACCTCCTGCAGCCGTCAAACGAGCCACGCGTTCGCCCGCTCTACCGCAGTTACCTGGACCGCGCCGAAGATCACCTGCTGGCGGGCTGGGCTTACACCAATGCCCTGCCGCGCCGCTGCGTGCGCGTGCGGCTGGCCTGCGCGTGGCCGATTCTGATTGGCTGGGAGACTCTCCGGCTATTGCGAGCCGGCAATGCGTTGGAGCCGGCGCAGCGAATCAAGGTCAGCCGGCGCCACGTCCGGCGGCTCATCTTGCGTTCCGTCCTGCGCTATCCCTGGCCCGGCGCCTGGGAAAAGATGATCCCAGCCGGGAAACCTGTTGCGTCGCCCGCCGTTTTGCCGTAAAAGAGCCCCTATGCAGATTTCAAAGTCTTTCCTCGTCGTCTGCGCCGCAGCGTATTGCGCAGCCCTATTGCCGCTCCGCGCGGCGGATACCGAAGCGCAGATTAAAGCGCGCTCGGCGTTGGAGCAAAAGCTCAACGAGCTGCAGCTGCAGTCGCAAGCGGTGACGCCACCACAACGGCAAGCCGCTCCCGCAGCGGTTCCAGCGCCTGCCGTCGTGCCCGCCGTCGCCGCAGCGCCATCGGCGCCCGCACCCGTGCCCGCTCCGCCGCCGCCGGCGGATTCGGAGAGCATCGCAAAAGCGCGCGAGGCCCTGCGCGAGAAGATGGCTGAATTGGAGGCACAATCGGCCCAGCCCATCGTGCAACCAGCCCCTGCGCCCGCGCCAGCCGCAGCAGAGCCGGCGCCCGCAGCCACGACTGTCGTCCAGAAAGCCGACGCCCCCGCTGGCGAGGCCGCCGCCACCCCGGCTCCGGCGCCCAAGCAGAAGCCCGCAAAGAAATCTGTCAGCCCCCAAGTCACGCAGTCCTTCCCGCAGATCGAAGGCCCGGCCCCAGCCGTCGCGGCGGACAAACAGCAGCGCTTGGACGAGTTGCTGCGCAAGTATCGGGCCGACCAGGTCACCCCCGAGGAATACCACCAGCAACGCGCCAAAATCCTCGCTGAACCCTGAAAGGTCCAAGGCCAACCATATGAAGTCCCGGAATTCCAGTCGGAAAGTCAACGTTGCCGTGGTGGGCCTCGGGTTTATGGGCGTGACCCATATCAAGGCCTATCGGCAACTCAAAGCCGCCCGCATCGTCGCCGTCTGTGACGCCGTCCGTCTCCCCGTCAACGGCATCCTGCCCGGCGTGTCCGGCAACATCACCGGCTCAGACGCCATTGACCTCGGCCGCGCCGTCAAAGTCTATCGCGCCCTCGACCAGGTGCTGGCCGACCCCGACGTTGAACTGGTGGACCTCTGCGTCCCCACGGCCCTGCATCCCGCACAGGCCATTGCCGCCCTCAAAGCCGGCAAGCACGTCCTCTGCGAGAAGCCCCTGGCCCTCAACTCCGCCCGCGCCCGCGACATCGTCCGCGCCGCCCAATCCGCCCGCGGCTACTTCATGCCCGCCATGTGCATGCGCTTCTGGCCCGGCTGGTCTGACCTCAAGCAGGTCGTCGCCGACGAGCCTTACGGCAAAATCCACGCCGTCTCCTTCCGCCGCCTCTCCCCCGCTCCCGGCTGGAGCAAGGCCACCTATAGCCGCGGCGACCTCACCGGCGGCGCGCTGCTGGACCTGCACATCCACGACACGGACTTCGTGCAATTCCTTTTCGGCCGGCCCGACAGCGTCTCTTCCAGCGGGGTGACGCGCGGCGGCAACTCCATTGACCATGTGGTAACGCAATACCATTTCCGCCGCGGTCCGGTTGTGTATGCCGAAGGCACCTGGCTGCTGGCCGGCGGCTTCAGCATGGCCTACACCATGCTCTGCGAGCGGGCGACGCTGGACTACGATTCGGCGCGCGGCGCGGAAGCCCTGCGGATCACCGAGAAGGGCAAAGCCCCCCGCGTGGTCAAATGCACCGGCTCGGACGGCTACCGCGGCGAGATCAGCTACATGCTGCAAGCCATTCAAAGCCGCAAAGCCCCCAAAGTGGTCACCGCCAAGGACGGCCTGAGCGCCGTCCAGATTTGCGAGGCGGAAGCCAAGTCGGTCAAGACTGGCCGCATGGTGTCCCTTTAATCCGGCCTTTCCATAGCGCCGCCACCCTCGGCGGTTCCCCGTAGTTCCAGCCGACATCTGGCGTGCGCCTGGCTTGTGGCGGGCGTGTTGTTCCATAGGATCTGCATAGAATTTGCCCCGCCATTTTACATTCTTTTTCCCCGCGCTTGCTCCCACCGCAGCTTGCGAGCTAAGTTCCAGACATGTTCAACATGAACCGACCGCCGCGTCATCTCCTGCTGACCCTGCTGCTGCTCTCGCTTTGCCCGCTGCCGTCCCTGGCCGCCAAAGAGACCTTCTACGCCGTGGGGGCGGCGCAGGTGGACATTACACCGGACTACCCAATTTGGCTTAACGGCTACGCGGCGCGCAAAAGCGAATCCGAGGGCATTGACCAGCACATCTTCGCCCAAGCCCTGGCCCTGGGTAGCACCAGGCGCAGCCTTGCGCTTCTGATCACCGTGGACAATGTCGGCGTGCCGGTCGCCGTGCGAGACGAGGTTGCCGCGCACCTCGCCAAAAAGGCCGGCCTGCGCAATGAGCGTTTTGCGCTTTGTTCCACGCACACGCACACCGCCCCGATGCTCTCCAACTCCATCCCCAACATCTTCGGCGCCGCCCTCCCGGACGACCAACAGGGGCGCGTGAACCGTTACACCCGCGAGCTGACCGACAAACTGGAGCAGGTGGCGCTGGCCGCGCTGCAGGACCGCCGGCCCGCCACGCTGACCTGGGGACAAACTAAGGCCAACTTCGCTGCCAACCGCCGCACCAAAGACGGCCCGGTGGACCACGACCTGCCCGTCCTCGTCGCGCGCGACAAGTCCGGGCAGATTCGAGCCGTCTTTCTCAGCTATGCCTGCCACTGCACGACGCTGGGTGCCGCGCCCAACCACATCTGCGGCGACTGGGCCGGCTATGCCCGGGAATACCTTGAGCGCGATCATCGCGGCGCCATTGTGCTGGTGGCCCTGGGCTGCGGCGGCGACGCGAACCCCAATCCGCGTTCCAGCCTCGAGCTGGCCCAACAGCATGGCAATGCCATCAGCGCCGCCGTCAATGATCTGCTCCAGCAGCCACTAAAGCCGCTGCGCGACAAACTGGCTTGCCGGGTCAAACCCATCGCGCTGCTGTTCGACACCCTGCCCACACGCGAGGAATGGCTGACCCGCGCACAATCTAACAACCAGTACGTCGCCTACCACGCGAAGAAGAACCTGGCCCGGCTCGACCGGGGTGAGAAGTTACCCACCCAATTGCCATACCTGGTCCAGACGTGGAGCTTCGGCAAGGACCTAGGCATCGTGTTCCTGCCGGGCGAAGTGGTGGTGGATTACTCGTTGCGGCTGAAGAAGGAGTATGGCGCGACCCGGCTCTGGGTGAACGCCTATGCGAACGACGTGCCCTGTTACATCCCCTCCAGGCGCATCTGGCAGGAGGGCGGCTACGAAGGCGGTTACGCGATGATCTACTACGACCGCCCCACCCGGCTGGCCGAAGGAACCGAGGAGCTGATTGTCGCCACCGTGCACGAGTTGCTGCCGTGGAAATTCCCTGTGGGTAAGTGAATCCAGCAAGCTTTGGACGTCCGGTTCCCCCCACCCCGGCCCTGTCCCTTGAGGAGAAGGTGCCCCCTTGACCACATCCTGACCAAGCTGTAGCGCTCGATTGGCGAACCGACGAGCTGTGCTTCTTCCTCTCCATGCGGGAGAGGGTTGGCGTGAACAGGAACGAACCGTACGTATTTCCAAATGTGTTGGACGCCTAAAGATCCCGAACCAGATCCCGCGCCCAGGACGCCCAACGCGCGGGCTATCTTCACGAGCGAATCCACTAAAGGCGACTTCTTTCCGCGCACGACTCGGCTGATGAATACGGCCGAGAAGTCGGCTTTCTCTGCGAACTTCTCTTGGTTCAAGCGCCGCTTCGTGCGCTTGACGTGAGTTGTCCCCCACCGGCGGCGGTGTTCCGCGATACCCGGCATGGCCAGTCTAAGAAGCAGGAAGTTCCGAATGCCGCCATCGTTAGCGACCTTTTTGCACGAGCTTTCTGCTTGAATTTTCCCCTACCGAAGTCATGCTCGCTGCACCGTCTAGCTCCCGATCGGGAAGTAAAGCCGCATTCAAGAAAGAAAAACCTATGCAGCGTCGTGCCGGATTGAAAAGGGTTGGGATTGCCACGTTCCTTAATGTCTGTCTACTGTTGTGTCTTTCCCCTGCCGCCAGCGCCGCCACCCTTTACGTGGACGTCAACAATCTGGTGCCCCAGTCTCCCTACACCAGTTGGGCCGCCGCCGCCACCACCATTCAGGACGCAGTAGATGCAGCAGTAGCTGGCGACGAGATCGTGGTGACCAACGGCACCTACGCCACTGGAGGACGCGCAGTCTACGGCACGATGTTCAACCGGGTGGCGGTGACCAAGCCAGTGACCGTGCGGAGTGCCAATGGGCCAACGGTAACAAGCATTGTTGGGTCCTCTAGTTGGGTACGTTGTGTTTATTTGACGAATGCAGGGCTGCTGAGCGGCTTTACCCTGACGAATGGCGCAACGCAATACGACGGCGACTGGTATACGAACCAATCGGGCGGGGGCGTCTGGTGCGAGTCATCGAGCGCGGTCGTTTCCAACTGTGTACTCACGGGTAATTGGGCTCGTTACGGCGGCGGGGCCTATTCTGGCACGCTCAATGAGTGTACACTGACGGGCAATTCGGCTGGTTACGGCGGCGGGGCTTGCTCGGGCACGCTCAGTGGCTGCACACTGACGGGTAATTCGGCATACCAAGGCGGCGGGGCTTACAATTGCACGCTCAGCAACTGCATGGTGATGGACAATTTCGCCTCCGACCAAGGTGGCGGGGCCTACTATGGTACGCTCAGTAACTGCATGCTAACGAACAATTCCGCTTCTTGGCGCGGCGGTGGGGCCTATTCTGGCACGCTCAACTACTGCACGCTGACGGGCAATTCGGCTGACTGGGGCGGAGGCGGGGCCTGCCTCGGCACACTCAACGGCTGCACGCTGACGGGCAATTCGGCCTCTTACGGTGGCGGGGTAAATTATTGCACGAACAACGGCTGTGTGCTAACATGCAATTCAGCCTACCAAGGTGGCGGAGCCTACTCGAGCACGCTCAGCAACTGCACGGTGACCGGCAATTCAGTCGACAACTCTGGCGGCGGAGCCTACGATTGCAGCCTCAACAACTGCATCGCCTATTACAACACCGCGCGCAGTGGCTGGAACTACCACGGAGGCGTACTCAACTACTGCTGCACGACGCCACTACCCCCGGCCGGCAACGCTAACATCAACACAGAACCACACTTGGCGAGCGCGTCGCATCTGAGCGCCAACTCTCCCTGCATCGGCCGGGGTAGCGCCGCTTACGCCCGCGGTGTGGATATAGATCGGGAGCCGTGGGCTAGCCCCCCCACCATCGGCTGCGACGAGTATTGGAGCGGGTCGGTGACAGGTGCTCTCAGCGCCGCGATCCTGGTTTCCTATACGAATGTGGCGGTAGGTTTTGCGGTAGACTTTCAAGCGGTGATCGGCGGACGGGTAAGTGCGTCCCGGTGGGACTTTGCGGACGGGGTAGTGGCGAATAACCGGGCCTGGGCCAGTCACGCGTGGGGGGCACCGGGGGACTACGTAGTGGAATTGCGGGCTTATAACGAAAGCTATCCGGCCGGTATCGCCGCCAGTGTCACGGTACACGTGTTGGCCCAGCCGGTGCACTACGTGGCGCTAGCTAGCGCCAATCCAGTACCGCCTTACAGTTCGTGGGCCACAGCGGCTGCGAATATCCAGGATGCGGTGGATGTGGCGATGTTGCCGGGGGCGCTGGTGCTGGTGACCGACGGCGTCTATGACACTGGAGCCCGGGCGGTGTATGACATGAGCAACCGGGTAGCGGTGACCAAGCCAGTGACGGTGCAGAGCGTCAACGGCCCGGCGGTGACCAGCATTGTCGGTTACCAGGTGCCGGGAACAACAATCGGCTCCAGCGCGGTGCGGTGTGTGTATCTGGCCAGCGCTGCGCTGCTGACTGGCTTTACGCTGAACAATGGCGCGACGCAAGGCGGCGGTTATACCAACGGTTCGGGCGGGGGCGTCTGGTGCGAATCGCCGAGCGCGGTCGTCTCCAATTGTGTGCTGGCGGGCAATTCGGCTGCTGACTACGGTGGCGGGGCCTACTCTGGCACGCTCAACAATTGCACTGTGGCAGACAATTCGGCCTCTTCCCTCGGCGGGGGGGCCTGCTATGGCGCGCTCAACAACTGCACCCTGACGGGCAATTCGGCTTCTTCCTACGGCGGTGGTGTCTACGATGGCGAACTCAACAATTGTACGCTAATGGGCAATTCGGCCTACTACGGTGGTGGGGCCGCCTATGGCACGTTCGACAACTGTACGCTGAGGGGCAATTCGGCTCGTTGGGCTGGCGGCGGGGTCTGCTCTGGCACTCTTAACAACTGCACACTGACGGGTAATTCAGCTTCTTCCTATGGCGGCGGAGCTTACTCCGGCACGCTCAGCAACTGCATGCTAGCGGACAATCTCGCCTACGACCAGGGCGGTGGAGCCCACTCTGGCACTCTTAACAACTGCACATTGACGAACAATTCGGCTTCCTGGTCCGGTGGGGGAGCCTGCTCTGGTACACTCAACAACTGCAACCTGACGGGCAATTCGTCCGACTCTGGCGGAGGGGCCTGCTCTGGCACGCTTACTAACTGCACTCTCACAGGCAATACCGCTCGTTCCTCCGGCGGCGGAGCCTGCTTTGGCTCGTTCAACAAATGCACCCTGACGGGCAATTCAGCGCGCTACAACGGCGGCGGGATTGACTCCGGCACCCTCAACAACTGCCTGCTGACGGGCAATTCAGCTTCTTGGCATGGCGGCGGGGCTTACTCTTGTGAACTTAACAACTGCACGCTGGCGGGCAATTCAGTTCGTTCCTACGACGGTGGTGGGGCGTATTCTGGCACGCTTAGGAACTGTGTTCTTTACTACAACACCGCACCCAGCGGCGGGAATTACTACGACGCTACACTCACCAACTGTTGCACGATGCCACTGCCTGATGGCACGGGCAACTTCACCAATGAACCACTGTTTGTGGATACGAACTGCTGGAGCAATCTCCGCCTCCAGGCCAACTCCCCCTGCATCAACGCCGGCGACAACGCCTACGCCCCCGGTCTTACGGACTTGGACGGCCGCCCGCGGATTGACAGTGGAATAGTGGACATCGGCGCTTATGAGTTTCAAGGTGTCGGGGCATTTCAGGCGTGGCTCCAATACTACGGTCTGCCGACGGATGGCTCGGCGGATTACATAGATGGCGATAACGACGGCCACAACAACTGGCAGGAGTGGGTGGCGGGCACGAACCCAACCAATGCCGCGTCGGTCTTGCGGCTGCGAGCGCTGGTCATCAACCCTCCCGGCTGGTTGTTGCGTTGGAGCAGTGACACTAATCACGCCTACTTCGTCCAGCGTACTACCAATCTCAAGATTCCTCTATCTTTCACCACTCTCCGGAGCAACATTCCCGGCCAGTTCAAAGCCACGGCCTATATGGATGCTACTGTTTCCTCGTCGAAGGGCGCGGCGTTCTACCGTGTCGGCACGGGCGGCACCAACAGCGCTGCGCCACCGAACTTGGAATTACCGCTTTTCGTTCCCGCCAGCGTAACACTAACCTGGTCCAGCGTCAGCAACCGCGCCTACTTCGTCGAACGCGCCACCAACCTGGCCTCTGCCCCGGCGTTCTCCCTGCTGGAAACCAACATCCCCGGCCTCCCCGGTACGACTACATTCGCCGACACCAACGCACCCGCCTCCGGCCTGGCTTTCTACCGGGTCGGTGTCCAGCCGTAGTGCGTTTCAATTCGCGGGCCATTGACCGCAGGGAACACTGCGCCACGCTCCCGCTCCCGCTCCCGCGCTATTCTGCATTCCAGCCTTTCTGCTCGCGCGGGTTATGTCCTTTTCTGCCCGGCATGGCCTGCTTGCAAAGTGGTAGAAGTTCGGCGATAAGTTCCTCCGGAACCTATGAATGACTGGATGCGCCGAGTGTTGGAAAGCAAACACAAGACGCGCAAGCGTCTGGCGGCGCTTCCCTTTTCCGAGAAGCTCGTTCTGCTGGAGAAGCTTCGTGACCGCAGCCTCTTGATTGCCTCCAGTCCACTTCGCCAGCAGCAGCTTCGCAGGGGTTAGACCGAAGCTTCCACAAGTTCCTGCACGGTTGCCGCCCGCGATGGCGCGCTGGGGGTCGCGGCAAAGCCAGCACTGCCTTCCCGCCCAAGCTGCTTTATGTATTCTCCCCTCGGCCTTCCTCTCTCCATGCAAACAATTCTTTCCTCCCCCGCCTCCGATGGCTAGGCTGCGTGCTCAGATGCAGTTGAATTGCCAATTACCCGTAATATGAAGACTACAAAATCCATTCTCTCCAGCATGGTTCTTAACTGCGCCCTTGTCAGCGCCTTGCAATTAACCGGCGCGCCGGCCTGCTTCGCGCAACCGGACCCGAACTGGCTTAGCCACGACCGGAAGCGCCCCCTGCCGCCAGTCGTCAGCCCCGCCACCGCCAGCACCCAGGAACAAGCCGGCAAGGCGCCCTCGGATGCCACGGTCCTGTTCGACGGCAAAGACATCACGCAGTGGTGCAGCATGGACGGCAGCCCCACCAAGTGGATTGTCCGCGACGGCTACATGGAGTGTGTGAAGGGCAGCGGCTACATCCGCACCCGCGAAAGCTTCGGCGATTGCCAGCTTCACGTGGAGTGGGCCACGCCCGTGCCCGCTCACGGCGAAGGCCAGGGCCGCGGCAACAGCGGCGTCTTCCTGGGCCTGGACCGCTACGAAATCCAGGTGCTGGACTCGTATGAGAACAAGACCTACGCCGACGGCAGCGCGGGCTCCATCTACGGCCAATTTCCGCCGCTGGCCAACGTCTGCCGACCCCCGGGCCAATGGCAGACCTACGACATTCTTTACACCGCCCCGCGCTTCGACGCCCAAGGCAAGCTGCTCTCGCCGGCCTGCGTGACCGTGATCCACAACGGCGTACTCATCCAGAACCATGTCCAGCTTAGCGGCCCGACCAGTTGGCTGGAGCGCGCGCCTTACCAGGCGCACCCGGCCAAGCAGCCTATCTCTCTGCAGGACCACGGCAACCCGGTTCGCTTCCGCAATATCTGGGTCCGCGAACTCAGCCAGCCGGACCAGAAAGCAGTGGCGCCCCGGCCCGGCGGGCTCACGCTCCCGACGGCACTGCTCGACAGTTACACCGGCAAATATGACCGCGTCGAGATCACGCGCAAGGGCGACCAACTAATGGCGCGGGTGGGCGGCGTGAAGCTGCCGCTCTATGCCGAGTCGCAGACGAAGTTCACCGCCCGGCCAACCGACGTGCAGATCGAGTTTCCCGGCGGCGAGGGCAAGCCCGACCACCTGATCTGGTCCGTGGGCGAAGGCGCCAACGAGGCAAAACGAACCCCGTAGGCACTGTGGGCCGGGCGCGTCAATCCGTGCGTGCCGTGCATGCCGGAATGGTCCCTATCAAGGCGGTTTCCGTGTCGTCTCCGGCGCCCACCGAGTAACGCTCCCGGCTATCGCCAGAACACAAAAGCGGCATTTGACTAATCGCGCGGGCTTGCTCACTATGGCCCGCAGTTTTAACTAAGGTTCCAAATCACACTGTTACACGACTATGCCTCCCAAGACTGCCGAAAAAGCTGTTGCCGCCGACACGAAAGCCGCAGAAGCCGCCAAAGCCTCCGCCGCGCGCCAGCGCGATCTTGATGCCGCCATTTCCTCCATTACCAAGGCCTACGGCGACGGAAGCATCATGCGCCTGGGCGACGCCCACGCGCTGCGGCAGATCGAGGTTATCCCCACCGGCTCCCTGGCAATGGACCTGGCGCTGGGGGTGGGCGGCATTCCCCGCGGGCGCGTGATAGAAATCTTCGGCCCCGAATCCTCCGGCAAGACGACCTTGATGCTGCACGTGATCGCCAACGCCCAGAAGACCGGCGGGCTGGCGGCGTTTATTGACGCCGAGCACGCTCTCGACCCGGCCTACGCCAAGCGGTTGGGAGTGAATCTGGACGACTTGCTGGTCTCCCAACCCGACAGCGGCGAGGAGGCATTAACCATTTGCGAGACCCTCGCCCGCTCCAACGCGCTCGATGTGATTGTCATTGACTCGGTCGCCGCGCTGGTGCCCAAGGCGGAACTGGAGGGCGAAATGGGCATGGCAACGATGGGCATGCAGGCGCGGCTGATGAGCCAGGCGCTGCGCAAGCTCACCGCCATCCTGGCCAAGGCCAAAACCACTTGCGTCTTCACCAACCAGATGCGCGAGAAAGTCGGCGTGATGTTCGGCAACCCCGAGACCACCCCCGGCGGCAAGGCGCTGAAGTTTTACGCCAGCGTGCGCATTGATATCCGCCGCAAGGATACGCTCAAGGACGCCGCCGGCAACGCGGTCGGCAACCACGTAAAGGTGAAGATTGTGAAGAACAAGGTCGCGCCGCCCTTTGCCGAAGCCGAGTTCGACATCATCTACAATCACGGCATCAACAAGGAAGGCAGCATCCTGGATGTCGGCATCGAATACGGCGTCGTGGAGAAAAAGGGCGCCTGGCTGCAGTTCGAAGGCGAGCTGATCGGCCAGGGCAAGGACGCCGCACAGAAAGCCCTGGCGGAAAAGCCGGAGCTGGCCGCGAAGATCGTCACCGCAATCCTGGCCAAGCGCAACGCCGCCGCCCCGGCGTAGTTACCGCCTGGCCCGTAACGGGTCGCTTACGGTGGAGTAATGGAGTGCTGTCGGCAAAGGCTCCCCATTCCATTGCCCCACTTCTCCACCACCCCATTGCCCCAATTCAGGACGACCCCGCCTGCCCGCCATAATAGGCGTCAATCTTGTCGGCAACGTCCTTGTAGCCCACGTCCACGGCGTAGATGAGTTTGAACTGGGCAATGGCTTCTTCACGCTTGGCCATCTTCTCATACACGCTGCCTAGCAGGTAGATCAGCTCCTTCTTCTCGTCGTCGAATACGGGCTTCTCCTTGATGGCATCCTGGAGGGTGGTGGCGGCCAGGTCATTGATGCCGCGCCGCGCAAAGCACTGGCCAAGGTAGCTCAAGGCCTGGATGCGCCGGTGCGGGTTGCCTTGGGCCTTCTGAAACTCCTTCATCGCGTCGGTGATCTTGCCCGCCTGGAAATAGAGCTGCCCCAGCTCGAAGCGGATTTGCAGGTCCGTCGGAAACCGCTCGGCGCGCTTCTGGCACTCGGCCAGCTGGAAGGCCTGTTTCTCGGCCTGGAGCTTCGCCACCTTGTCCGCGTAATCCGGGGCGCTGGCGTCAAGCTGCGCCACCTGGTAGTCGAACTTCCGCGCCATAGTGTCTGCGATGTTGCGGTCCAGGGACGCGTCCCCGCCGATCTCGGACGACTTGATCCGGTCGTAGTAGCTTAGGGCGCGGTCGAACTGCTGTTTCTGGGTATAGAGCTCGGCCAGTTGCCGCACCAGCTTCAGGTTTTTGGGCTCGGTCTTGAGCCGCGCCTCGTATTCGCCGATGAGCCGCTCCGCGACATCCTCCGACTTGACCTGCCGATTCTGCTGTTCCAGCGAGACCGCCTCCTCCTTGTCCTTCAGAATATCGCGATAGGAGCCGGTGCCGTCGGCCAGTGCCTCGTAACCGCCCTCGTCGAGCGTCTTGCGGGCCGAGAGATCCTTGAGCGCCTGGGCTAATTCCTGGTCGTTGGGGAACGAAAGGGACAAATTCGCCAGTATCTTCTCCGCCCGGCCTACGTCGCCGGCGTCCGCCAGCGCGCTCGCATACTTGATCGCCACGTCCCGATCCTTGGGGGAATTGGTGATCAGGACCTCCAGCGACAAGACGGCGGTCTTCGGCAGTTCGAGGGCGGTAGCGGCTTCCACGACCAGCTTGTGCGCGCCCGAGTTGGTCGGGTCGCCGTTCAGAATCTGCTCGGCAATCTTCAGCGCCTCCACCGGGTCCTTGCCCACGGCCATGTGGCCCTTGGCCAGCATGGGCTGTGATCCGGCGCTGCTCATCATCTTCTTGAAGAAGCTGCGCCCGCTGCCCGCCTTGCGCGTCTGGGCCTGCCGCAGCGCCTTGCGACACTCATACAGCGCGGGCTCCCGCGCCAGCACCTGGTTGAAGAGATCAATCGCGTAATCAAAATTGTCACGCTGCAAGGCGTCGCTGCCTTTGGTGAAGAGCAGGCGCAGCTCCCGCGGAAGTTCATTCAGACTCTTTTCAGCCATGGCCGAGTCTTGTCACAAGTGAGCAAACGAATCCAGCGCAAACGCAGCACCTCCCGCGGCGGGGCCGCATCTCACTTTCCTGCTACGGGGAGGGGCGGGGCACCGACATTCTGGTCGGCCTTCAGGGCAACTCCGGGCCGGGCCGACCGGCATAGCGGCGTTTGTTACAGGCCGAGCTGCGC
>CAZDOO010000017.1:0-76083 GCA_964507045.1 uncultured Verrucomicrobiota bacterium
GTTACCAATGGACCTTCAACGGAACCAGCCTGCCGGGGGCCACGCTGAGCAGCTATACCCGGACGAGTGTCCAGCCGGGTGATGCGGGCAGTTATGCGGTGGTGGTTTTCAGCCCGTTGGACACCGTTGCCAGCAGCAGCGCGGTCCTGACCGTGACCTGCCCTCCCTCAATCAGTACCCAGCCCGCCAGCCAGACACTCGTGACCGGAACCAATGTCACCTTTAGCGTGGCCGCCAGTGGCACTCCTGCACTGGCTTACCAGTGGCGTTTTAACGGCACCAACCTTTCAGGCGCCACCACCAGCACCTACTCCAAAACCAGTATCCAGCTATCCGACAGCGGAACTTACAGCGTAGCCGTCTCGAATCCGTACGGCAGCGAGGTCAGTTCCAATGCCCTTCTAACGGTGCTCGAATCGCCCTATATCATCACCCAGCCTGCCAACCGGACCAATAGAGTGGGCGAGACGGCCTGGTTTACCGTTACCGCCGGCGGCACGGCGCCGCTCACTTGCCAATGGTATTCCAACTCGGTTGCCTTGGCCGGGGCGACCAATTTCGTGCTGTTCTTCGATTATGTGCAAACCAACTACGCCGCCAGTTATCACGTGGTTGTAAGCAATGGCGCCGGTTCGGTGACCAGTTCCAATGCCCTGTTGACCATTTCCCCCTGTTACCCGGCGGTGGATGTTGTGCTGGTAATGGATGCCTCAGGATCCATGGGCGATACGGTTACGGGTTTCGGTCGCAAAATGGATGCGGCCATGCGGGCGGCCAGTAATTTTGTTGGACATTTGAATTTCAGCCTGGACCAGGCCGGCGTCGTCAGGTTTTCGATTTCGGCCACACTTGATCAGCCGCTTACCAACAGCAAACCGGATGTTCTGGCCGCGATTTACAAGACCAACTTGAGCAACTACACCTGCATCGCATGCGGTATTACCAATGCCACTGGCGAGCTGCTCGGCGCCCGTCATAATACCAACGCACTGCCGGTCATGGTGGTCTTGAGCGACGGCTCCAATAATGTTGTTTATGGTTCTCCTCCTATGACTGCGACGAATGCTGCTTACATCGCCAAGACGAACGGCATACGCCTCATCAGCATCGCCCTTGGAACTGGTGCCGATACCAATCTCATGCGGGCTATCGCGACCTCCACGACCAACGACTATTACTTCGTCAACAGTTCAAACCAACTGGATGCGGCCTATAGCGCCATCGCGGCTTCCATCTGTCGCGGGACCAATCTTGCGCCTTCGGTTGAAATCACCCCCACCAACCTCAGTCTTTGCCCGGGATCAAACGCGACCTTCACGGCCATGATTACGGGCACCAGCCCGTTCACTAACGCCTGGTTCAGGAATGGCAGTCTGCTCTCCGGCCAGACCAACAGCTCGCTGACTATCTCCAATCTGACAGCCAGCGATGCCGGGACCTACAGAATTGAGGTGGCGGGCCCCGGGGGAAAAGCAACGAATGTCGCCGTGCTTGAGGTCTATCAGAGTGTGACGGTGTCAAATGGGCCGGTTAATCTCACCAACTGCCCGGAAACTACCGCCACCTTCACCGTGTCAGCCGGCGGCACCGGGTTGAGCTATCAATGGTACAAAGCCAATAGCCCGCTAACCAACCAAACCGGCAGCTCCCTCACCCTGACCAACGTCGCGGCTGGCGATGCCGGCACGTATCGAGTGGTTGTGAGCGGGACCTGCGGCGGCAGCCAGACCAACTCCGCCACCTTGACCATCAATCAGAGAGTCCAAATAACCGACGCGCTTGCCGATTTGCTGGCTCCGCCCGGAACCAACGTCACCTTTAGCGTGGGCGCCAGCGGCACGGCCTTGAGCTACCAGTGGTATAAAGGCACCCGCACGCTCACTAACCGGGTGGGCAGCAGCCTCGTCATTACGAACGCCAGCGCCCAGGACGCCGGAACCTACTGCGTTGTGGTGCGCGGGGCGTGTGGCGGGGCCATAAGCTGCGCCACGCTGACACTGATGGTGCCGCCCTATATCATCACGCAGCCGACAAATCAAACCGTGGTGGCCGGTCAAACCGCCTGGTTCAGTGTCACCGCCGGGGGCACAACGCCGCTCTCTTACCAGTGGTATTCCAATTCGATTGCCTTGGCTGGCGCGACTAATTCCCTGCTGCTCTTTGATAATGCACAAACCAATTACGCCGCCAGTTATCGCGTGGTTGTAAGCAATGGCGCCGGTTCGGTGACCAGCTCCAATGCCCTTTTGGTGGTTAACCCGGCCTTCTGTTCCCAGGCGTCATCCGCCTTGGTCAGTTGGTGGCGGGCGGAGAGCAACGCGCTGGATTCGGCAAGCTTGAACCCCGGTACCTGCGTTAACGAGGTGGTGTATGCTGCCGGCGTAGTTGGGCAGGCATTCAGCTTCAATGGTGTTAATGGCGCGATCAACTTGTCCGATGTGGCATCTCTGGCGCTAACGAACTCACTTACTATTGAGGGCTGGATATTTGTTACTAATGTGCCTACCAAGCCTGCGATGGTGTTATTCCGGGGAGATAATCGTTCCGGGCTCGATCCGTATTACTTGTGTGTTGAAACCTCTGGAATACTGAACTTCGTCGTAATGGATGAGTCGAATAGCCATGTCAGCATTAACGCGCCAATGCCTGTAGGAACTTGGATCCATGCTGCGGCAACCCTCGATGATGCGACCGGCCAAATGAGGCTTTACACTAATGCGGTGTTGGCAGCTCAGACCAATACGACCATACGGCCGTTGGGACCTCTGAGTGCCAGCGACAACCCAGGTGTTGGTATCGGGAACAGTCAGAGTCAGTCGGCGATGTACAACTATCCATTCTGTGGACGTATTGATGAACTGAGCGTGTATAACCGGGCCTTGGCCGATGCCGAGATCCTGGCTCTCTACAACGCCAGCATGGCTGGCAAATGCCAGGACCTGCCCGCGATCACGCTGCAGCCAACCAATCTGTGCGTCAGCTTGGGCAGCAACGCAGTCTTCACCGTCCTGGCCACGGGGACACCGCAACTGCGCTACCAGTGGCGCTTCAACGGCACGGACATCGCCGGGGCCACGAACACCGCGCTCCCGTTGCCCAATGTCCAATCGCCACAGGCGGGAACCTATTCGGTGCGAGTGACCAATATGTTCGGCTCGGTCCTCAGCTCCAACGCCCTGTTGACCATTGCCAATCCCGCGCCGGTGGTCTGGATGATTTCCCCCGCTAACAACCAGTTCTTTGTCCTCTCCCCCACCAATATTCTTCTGGTTGCCGGCGCCACCAATAGCACCGGCGGGGCTGTTTCCCAGGCCTGGTTTTACACCAATAACGTCCGGTTGGGACAGGCTGGCGCGGTTTCCAACCAATACCAGTTTGTCTGGCAGAACGTCTCGCCTGGTGCCTACTTGATTTGCGCTTGGGCCACCAACGACGCCGGCGGTTTTGCTCAGAGCGCGGTCATCACTAACATTATCAATGCCATGCCGGTGGTTGCCATCACCAGCCCCACCAACTCAACCTCAACGAACCTGACTTCCTTCCCGCCTTTCACTGACGTTGTGCTGCACGCCGTCGCATACGATGCTGACAGCACAAACATCGCGGTGCAATTCTTCTACCGCACCAACACTGGCAGTGGCGCCTTCTGGACCGCTTTCCTGGACAGCGCCGCCCGGACCAACGGCACCAACTTCTATCTTACATGGACCAACTGCCCTGTGGGGACTCACTCCGTCTATGCGCTGGTCTCCGACGCCGATGGCGCCAGCAGCGCCTCGGACCTCCTGGTCTTCCAAGTCAACCCACTCAATTCACCGCCGGATGTTTGGATCTACGATCCGACCAATGGTTCCGTTTTCCGGGCCGGTGCCGACATTACAATTCACGCCTATGCCACGAACAGTGTTCTCGGCATCCCTGTGACAAATGTTGAGTTTTTTGCCAATAGCAGCCTGTTGGGAAATGACTCGAACGATCCGTTCAGCATTACCGAATGCTGCTGGAAGCCGGGCCAATATGCCTTTCGGGCAAAAGCAACCGACAGCTTGGGTAACAGCCGACTTTCCGAGCAAGTGGTGCGTATTACCGTTGCGGCTCCCGAGCCCGCAATGGGTACCGGCTTTTGGGACCCAACCTTCACTCCGCCCTGGCTGATTTGCCGCTATCCCATTACAGAAGGTATGGCAGTCTATGGATCTAACCTTTACTGTGTTACTGCGTATTATGACCCTCTCTTTGATTGTGGTCTTGACTATCTGTGGAAATGGGATGCGACTGGATGGGAAGGAACTGAACTTAGGGAGACATACTCTTGGGGTAGTGGTCCGGAAGTGGAAGCGATGGTTGCAGGTAACACGGGTGTCTTTTTTGTTACACGGAATGATACGTCCCTTTGCCTGTGGCATGCGTATAGCGGCGTCGTGACAAATCTGGAGGGTGGTGCGATTGTCCCTGAGCATGTGGAAACTTCCTGGTACCACCCCTTCTGTCTAAAGATCATCGGCCCAGATCTCTACCTGGGGGGGTACTACGAGGTTGAACGACGAGGTGTCTCGTATTTCGCCAAGTGGAACGCCACAGACGGGGAATGGGACGCGGTGGGAGAACCCTTGGACGGCCCGGTCTTTGCCATCGAGACCTATGAGGGTGATCTTGTAGTTGGTGGATGTTTTAACGCAGGCGGAGGTTGCACCAATCTTCATAATGTTGCCCGGCTCAAGAACGGTGTGTGGGAGCCACTAGGCACGGGTATCGACGGAACAAACTCTTGGGGAGATGCCTCGTCAGTTCACTGCCTTGCTGCTTGTGGAACCAACCTGTTTGTGGGTGGAGATTTTACGATTGCAGGTGGTATAACCAATGTGAACTGCGTTGCTATCTGGAATGGACATGCCTGGCAAAGCATTGGATCTGGAGTAGGCGCGGTTCCGCCTGAAACGTCCAGAGAGAGCGGTGCTTTTGTCCCCAAACCATTGGTCGCCAACGTCTGTCCTCGCGGCGACACTCTTTTCGTGTCAGGACGATTCACAACCATTTGGGACGAAACCCAACAGCCCATAAACGTTTCCGGTGTTGCAAAAGCCGTATGGAGCGAAGCTCAGCAACAGTGGGTCTGGTCTGATCTGGATTTGGGTGTCTACAGCGATCTTGCCGACTATCCCTCTGGGGACGAATCCACCACGGTTGCTTCAATGCAAGTCATGGAAGGCACAAATGCTGGCGCTTACGATGTCGTCTTGTCTGGTATATTCGCGTTTGCGGGAACTGGCATGACAAACTTATCGGTCAGGTGTGGTAGCACTTTCCCTTACTACCAGGGTCTGGCTCGATGGCGCGTGGGCGAAACGACTGTGGCCACGGCTCCGCACGTGCTTATTCCCTCTCCGGCCAACAACACTCTATTCACCAACAATCCCGCCGAAATTACGGTTGCAGCAACAGTCTCCAGCATTACCAACATCACCTCGGTGGAGTTCTACGCCGATGGGAATATTATCGGAACCGATACCACCTCCAGCGAGAATCCCTACACGCAGACCTGGACCGATTTCGCGAACGGGATTCACCAACTCAAAGCTATCGCAACTGATGCTAACGGGCTTCGGGGCGAGTCCCCAAGCGTGCTCGTCAGCATCAAAGATCCCAACTCCGTCATAATTGCCCGCGACGATTCGTTTACAATCCCGCAAGGTATTGGCGGGGTGACCTTGCCTGTTTTGACTAATGATACCCCGGCTGGCGAACTTCGGGTCAGTCGGCTCATCCAAACATGTGGGAGCCTGGGGACTACAACTGTTTCTTGGGATGGGAAGGCCATCTCCTTAACTCCTTTCCCCAATCTCTACGGCTCAACTCGGTTTGCTTATACTGTCACCAATTCCTCCGGCGCCTCCGACTCCGCCTGGGTCACCATCAACCTCCAAGCCAAACCCCAAGTCAGCATCACCACCCCCGCCGACGGCGATGCTTTCAGTCCATCTCAAAATGTGACGCTGAACGCCCGCGCCACCGATTACGACGGCCAAATCACCAACTTCACCCTCTTGGTTAACGGCCTGGAGTTGACACATACCAACAGCACCAAGATTGTCGCATCCTGGACCACCAACACCCCCGGCTTCTACACCTTCCTCGCTGTGGCCGTGGATAACGATGGCCTGACCAACCAAAGCTCGCCCGTTACCATCGTGGTCACCAACACCACCGCTAGTCCCAACGGCCCCGTCGCGCTTATCAGTAACCTGGTTGAGACCGTCACCACGCAAGGCAGCTTTACCTCAACTGTTCACCCGGTCGTTCGCGAGGGGTTCTTCGATCTCCAAGGCTCTGCTCTGGATCCCGACGGCGATCCGGTTGCTTACGCCGTTCTGCTGTTCCGCCCCGAAGACCTGGATTTCAACATCTCGGGCGAACTGAAGGAGGCTCTTGAAGCCGCGACCCCGTACGCCGATCTGACCCCCAGCCCGCTCAACCCCCAGGGCTTCCACAATGGCGCAGTCACCAACGGGAGCCTCGGCAACCTGGACTTCACCCGCTTCCCCAACGGCGCTTACTACCTGGTCCTGCGTGTCCGTGGCGGAACGGATGAAACCAATGCCCTCGTCCAATTCCAACTCGACACCCAGCTCAAAATCGGCCAGTTCAGCTTCTCCGAGCAGGACCTGGTAATCCCCGTCAACGGCATCCCCCTCACCGTCACCCGCACCTATAATTCCCTCAACCCGCGCTCCGCCGACTTCGGCTACAGTTGGACCTACAGCCTCATGGGCATGGATGTCCAGCTTAACGATGAGCGTAAGGATGTCACTCCGTTTGCCGGCGACGGCGAAGACGACAGCGGCCTGCCCAAAGTTGTCAGCATCCGCACCGGCGGCGGCTGGGATGTCACTCTCACCCTGCCTGACGGCCGCCGCACCACCTTCGCATTCACACCAAGCATCTCCGCTTGGTGCGAAGCCTACGCCCAGTGGAAGGCGCCCCCTGGCGTTTCCGACACCCTGAAACCGCTTGGTTCAGATGTCATTATCACTCTGCCACTGCTTACCTACTGGCAGGATGGTGGGTACAATTCCACCCTCGAAAATCACGACATTCCCGGCTGGGTGCTGGAGACCAAAGACGGCACGAAGTACTACATCACACGAGGGACCGGGAACAATCTCACTTGGGAAGATGATCCCGAGAGTAACCCCGGCCACTACATCAACGTTCAGGCTTACGGCACCCCGAAGCTCACTAGCATCGTCCAGCGCAGCGGTGATACCATCCAGATAGAAGACAACGGCATCTTCCACTATGCCGCGGGACCGAACGGAACAACCACGACCGATCTTACCCGCTCGGTCTTCTTCGAGCGCGACAGCCAGAATCGCATCACCGCCATCCGGGACCCGAACTCTGGTTCCAACGGCCTGCCAACAGTCAAGTATGTTTACAATCGAGACACCGGCAATCTGATCCAGGTGTTGAGGCTGACCGACCGCGCGGCCGGAACCTACACCACGAACAAATACCATTACGATAACGCGAACTTTCCGCATTATCTGACCTCTCTGGAGAATCCCCAGGGGGTTCCCATCGCCCGTAACGAATATGACGATTCCGGCCGCCTCATTGCGCTCGTGGACGCGGACGGCAACCGTATTCGCTATTTGCATGACACTACAAATCGGATTGAAACCATCATTGACCAATTGAACTACGGCTCAACCAACTACTACGATCTGCGGGGCAATATTATCGCGACCGTAAATGCTCTGGGTCAAACCAACTCCTCCGCATACGATGACAACAATCATCTGCTCCATTCCGTTGACCCAATGGGGCACACCAACTCGTACGCTTACGACGACAACGGCTTTCGTAACGCGGTCACGAATGCGATGGGGCAGGTAACCCGCTTTGACTTTGATGAACACGGCCATTTGCGCTCAAAAACAAATGCGCTCATGCAAACCACGCGTTTCGATTACGATTCCGCGGGCCATCGAACGGCTGTCGTAGATGCCTTGGGCCACAGCACAACCTTCAGCCACGACGGTTTTGGCCGTCCGAACGCGGTGACCAATGCTCTCGGCCAACTGCGGGCAACGGCAGGTTCCGACGCGAATGGCGACCTGCAATTTGTCAGCCAGCCCGATGGCGTTCGCATGGATTTTGCGCATGACCCGAATGGCAACACCACCAATACCAGCTTCACCTGGATCAACCCGGACAATCCCACCCAATCGCAGCCCCTGGTTACGCACGCGGAGTTTGACGCCCTCAACCGCGAGACCCGGGTGACTGACCCTGATGGCAACTCCCGCTCGACGATCTACGACGACGGCGGGCGGGTGGCGCACAGCATTGACCGGATGGGCAACACCAATTCGTACCTGTATGATGCCCTGGGGCGCGTGATTCAGACCACCTACCCGGACGGCACCATCAACCGGACGGTGTACGACGCCCGGTCGCAGGTGTCATATACCGACGACCGGCACCTGCCCGGCTTGCCGGCCAACGGCACTCGTAACATTTACGACCCTCTCGGGCGGTTGGTTCGGGCCGAACGCCTGGCGGACGTCGCCATCAGCGTTGACGCCGTCGGAATGAGAAGCACGCTCGTGTCCAGTGGCGCGCTGCTGACCGTCTCGGACACGGCGTATGATGCCGCTGGTCGCGTGCGCTTTGCCACCAATGCCCTTGGGCGAGTGACCGAGTACCAATACGACGACGCCGGGCGTCAGACCGCGGTGATTGACGCGCTAACCAACCGCACCGATTACGCCTACGACGACGCCGGACAACTGCGGTTTGTGACTAACGCGCTGGCCCAGGTCACCGAGCATTTGTATGACCTCAAAGGGAGGCGCATTAAGACGGTCTTCCCGGACCACTCCTACACCACCAACGCCTACAATGAAGTCGGCCAACTCCTCTTCACAAAAGACCAGGCGGGGCTGCAAACCGATTATCAATACGACACCCTCGGCCGGATGACCAATATCATCAAGCCGGCAGTGTACGATCCCGAAGGCGGCGCGCCCGCCCGCCCAAACTGGTCTTGCCACCATGACCAATTCGGCAACATTCTGGTCATCGGCGATCCCAAGGGCCGCGAAACAAAATTCACCTGCGATGCCTTCGGTCAACTCATCAGCCGCAAGCTGCCGCTCTTGCAGACGAATTTCCACCAGTACAACGCGCTGGGACAACTGACGAACGCCGTGGATTTCATGGGCCAAAGCAACCGGCTCGTCTATGACTCCTTGGGGCGGGTGGTGACGAACTGCCTTTACCCGGCGGGAGCCACCGCGCCGGCCCAAACCAACGTCACGGAATACGGCCCGGGCGGGCAATACCTCAGCGCCATCCGGCCAGAAGGCGTGACCACGTTCTATTACAATCGCGAGGGCGCGGTGACAAATATCCTTTCCCCTGAAGGCTGGATTCGCTACGAATACGACCCGGCGATGGGTTGTTTGACCCGGGCTTACACCGCCAATTCGGACTTGCGCTACGGCTATGACGAATTAGACCGGCTCAAGACTGTCGCCGTTGTAACGCGAAATGGAGCCGCTGTGTCTCCTCAGGAAGTGACGACGAACCTCTACACCAAGCTGGGCAGTCTGCAGGACGTGTATTATCCGAATGGAGTTCATGCTCATCACGAGTATGACGTCATGAACCGGCTGACGAACCTCGTCCACACCGGCAGCGGAAATCTGTTGTTGTCCCGCTACAGCTACGGGCTGCACCCCAACGGCTGGCGGCAGACAGCCACGGAAATTCAGCGTCAAGTCGGCGGCACGTATGTCACCAACCAGTTCGCGTGGGGCTACGACAATCTGGGCCGTTTGACCAATGAAACGTGCAGTTCGCTCCTTGCCGGGCTGAACTACACCAACCGCTACGTCTATGACCTGTCCGGAAATCGGCTGTGGTGGACGAACATCGCGGGCGCGCTGACGACGGTCGTGGGCTGCACGCATAACGCAAACGACCAATTGCTGGTGGAAAACTATGGCTCGGGATCGTTCACCAACTACTATGATGCCAACGGGGCGTTAACGAATCGCAGCTCGGCGACGGCGTCGCGTTCGTTCACCTACAATCTCGAAGGCCGGCTCGCCGGCGCCCTGTGGGCACAGCAGACGAACAAGTATTTCTATAACGAGAGCGGGATTCGCACGCGCAAGCAACAAACCGGCACGGTGAACAACACGAATGTTTTCCTGTACGACCCGCAGAATCTGAGCGGCTTCGCTCAAGTCCTGGAAGAGATGGCGCCGGGAGAGAGCACGCCGATGGCGACCTACACGTTAGGCAACCAAGTGCTGGCGCAGGAGAAGGGCGGCAGAGTGTCGCACCTGCTGGCTGACGGCCACGGTTCGACGCGCCTGTTGACGGATGCAAGCGGAACGGTTTCCAACGCGCTCACGTTTGACGCTTACGGAAACTTGATTGCATCGAACGCCTCGCCGCAAACGGCGCATCTTTACACCGGCGAGCAATTCGATGCTGATCTGGAGCAATACTACCTTCGGAATCGTTATTACAACCCCACGGTGGGACGGTTTGGAGCGCCCGATCAATTGGGCGGCAGCCTGAACGATCCGCTGACGCTGCACAAATATGCGTATGTGCAGAACAATCCGGTCAATAACATTGATCCGAGCGGGAATGAAACGCTGATCTCGATGTCGATCGCTACGGCTATCGGGACAACCCTGCAAACCCTGTATGATTGCACGATTGCAAAAGTGGGCAAAATGCTGCAAACGGAGAGCCAGCAGGCGATTGAGGCTGTCCAGCACATGGAGAGCGATCCAGCCGCGTCAGACGTTGCCACAACGATTGTTCATGGCGTAGAAGGCGTCGCTCTGGGGGGACATAAGTTTGGGTGGTCCCAGCCCTTTCAGAATGATCTAACGACAACCCTGAATCCAGCGAGTCCAAGCCTCGGCCATGATTTCTACGAATTCAACTGGGGGGGGTTCAGTCTCAAAATGGACGGGCCGGTAGTGGTTGGCTTTGTCACCGTGAAGAGCGTCCATCAACTGGCCTCTGTGCACTTAAAGATCGCCCAACTGACCCTGTGGATGAAGGGTTATGAGAAAATGAATGTGATCAGCCACAGTTGGGGCACAACGCTCAGTTACGATCTCCTCAACACCGGCGGCATCGAAATGAACCATTGGGTCACGATGGGCTCGCCGTTGAACCATGAGATCGGAAAGCCAATGGGGAATTCGGGCCAGTGGATTAATGCCTTTTCGTATGCTGACCCGGTAACATACCTGAATATGTACCCCCACTCGTTGATAGATTCACCATGGTGCCCCGTCTTCCTTCCACGCTTTGCCAAAGTACCGTTTAATCCTCCAGGCGTGGACATTCCCATAGACACCACTGCTGCTGGAGGCGGTATACCCATAATAAGAAACGTAAAAGAACACGGGGCATATTGGAATCATCCAAAGGTGCTCAATGGAATAAGGACCAACTTGCAGTAAAGCATATTCCATTGATGAAAACAGTAATGTTCGCCTGCGCAGCCCTGTTATTAGTGCTCGGATGCAGAGACGGGATACCAATTGTCATCGATACGGCCAACTGGTCACAGCCCGCGACAGTGTCGCACAGCCGCGACTCTTTGGCGACAGACTTTAACCTGCAAAAGTGGAACAATACATTGGTTGCGTTCAACGAGGACGGACGAGGGTTCACCACATATATGTTTCGAGAGAAGGACATGTGTTGGGAACCAATCGGCGCGACCCAACCCAATATGTTGCCGTTGGACTGCAGTCCGTGCGAGAATCGGTTTGTCGTGTCCCGGGCAACAGCGACACAACACGAATTACAACTGCGCTTCATTTTAGGCACAATCGCGGAAGCAGGAGTACTATCCCGCGATGTCGGAGCGAGCCTTTCCGAAACTACCAAGTCATTGTTTAAGCCAGGTAACGATTTAATTTTCGCAAACGCGACCAGACCGCTCGAACTGCGCTTCAACCGCAGCGTCATCAGGGGCTCCAATGTCTATGTCCCCTATTCGATCGAGGCTCAACCTGTGATTGCTAAAGGACAACGTCCCGGGAAAAGTCGCTACGCCAACGGAATATTCTACAGTGCAAATTCTGGGGTCACCTGGACGATCATCAAAATATCTGACTCGTTTTCCATTCTGCCCGCCGCCTGTGCTACCGAAGCCCACAATTATTACTTTGCAGCAGACTACGACCATAAAGAGCTTTGGTGTTCACGCGCGGATACAAGTTCTCTCTCTTGGAGCGCACCCGAAGCTCTCAGTGAGAAGCTAGCGATTGCCGGCTACAGACACGTATACGAAGCGGCTGCAACGGGTGATATCGTGCATGTGTGTTGGCTGGATTCCCGGCATGAACGAACACGGGCAAATCCCGTTTATCCCGATCGCGGGAATTACCAAGTCGCATACCGTCATCGGAAAGATGCGGATCAGAGCTGGAGCAAGGACGTCATTCTTTCCCCGGGGGTGCTCTACGCCTACTCTCCCTCAATAGCCGCTGAAGGAGACAACATCGTGGCGGCATGGGCTGGCGCTAACGACAGAGACGGGCATGATGAGTTCTGGCCCAATGACATCTACGTTGTCACCAGCAGAAACGGCGGAAATACCTGGACCAAGCCCATGAAGGTTACAAACGGTTTCAAAGACGGGATTACCTCAGGCCGGCCACAGGTCGCTTTGCATAAGGGTGTGATTCACCTTTTCTACATCCAAGGCAAGATCAAGTACAAAGAAGTCTCGGCTGGGATGGCGCTGCTCAATCAACCCCCGTGGCCCATTTATTACACCCAACGTCCGTTTCCAAAGTGATCACGGTGAAAATGAACTCGACACGCCAACCAATACAAGAAACATGCCAACGAAAAATGATTTGGCGCTGGAATAGCTTCTCGCCTGCGAACACTTCTCAAGCGAAGCAAAGCTCGGCTACGATCACACTGAACATCCCAACAGCTTGCCCGCCTCGTACTGCTTTCCCGGTCAACGCAAGGGCGTGGTTTTGCGAGTCTGTTTCACCTCAGCACGCCCGGTTCGCTTTCGGTCAGGGATGCGACTATTCCAGCTATGTCGAGCACGGTTATTTCATCGTGGCTCCACGCTGTCAACGCCATTCCCCGCCGAAGCGGCCAGTTGCCTTTAGGGTGGTTGGCGATGAGAAAAGTGGCACCAAACGTGGCACCAAGTTGACCACCCCACAAAACACCAACAAAAGCCCACTTTGCAGCTAATTCGCAATGAGAAGGTCGCAGGTTCGATTCCTGTCGGCTCCACCATCCACTTGCCCGCTATGCGCGAGGCTTTTGATTTCTTCCAAACCTACCACGACCTTGCGCCGCTCCTGGCGGAGGGGCTCCGCTCGTCAATCCGCGATACTCTTGATGGCAGCCAAATCAAGGCTGCGGATCTGCCCCCCCATTATTTGCAGCAACCTGCCATCCTGTTTTACGAAGAACTCACAATGGCTCCCGATCTGACCGCAAGTCCACTGAGCGAGTGGCTTCCAACCGCTCGTCTCGTAGATAATTACCGAATCTGGGTACGTATCGACGTAGGCAGCGAGGCGCTTGCCGTCAGGTGACCAGTGCATCGCATACGCTGAACCGGATGCGTAGGGCACGCGCAATGGCACCTGCGACCTCTCCCCTTTCTTCCAGTTCCAAATCTCAAACCTCTTCTCCGGCCAATGGCACAGAACGAGCGTCTGACCGTCCGGAGAAACACCAACACTGGCACCGTGAGGGCTGGAGAACCACAACGCCGGTTCATCCTTCCCTGACTCCCAAATCGCGAACGAAGTTGGAGATGCATTGAAATTACCGAACCCTGCCACAAGCGTAGACCCATCCTGGGAGGCTCTTAGGAACTTCACGATGAGTTCGTTCGTACAAAGGGTCCCGAGCTTTCGACCGCTGAACAAATCCCACCGCTCAACCACATGGGCGCCAGAGGTGTATAGCGCCCGCCCCTTGTCAGCGATCGCCAAAACTGTCCCACAATAATTGTCGTGGTCCAACGGGCCGGCCTCCCAAAGTAGCTGGCCCGACCCCGCGTCAATAACGTAAAGACCGTAGTAAATCGCGACAGCGACCACACGGCCATCCGGTGAGATGACCACGGCTTCCCCCGGCGAAGGCACCTTGGAAATTCCCTTAAACTGCGGGGCGGCTTGCCGGACACCTCGTTCCAGTTTCCAGAACTCCGTTACTGGAGGATGACGATACGCGCCGTTCGTGACCCACTGACCGAACGAAACGGCCAGGTCAGCATCTCTCGCGACTGCCGCAAAACCGCCTTGGAAGTTGGCGTCGTGCAGACGGGCAATCTCACGCCCCTCGACCTTAGGAATATACCAGCCGAGATAGGCGCCAGTTAGATCGTACAGCCGCTCAACCTCTGTCGGAATATTGGCGCGATCATACACGCGCCCAAACCATTGATTACTGCGGATGCCGCTGACAAGGATCTGACGCTCCATCGAGAGCGATTTAACCGACGACGCAGGCAGCGAGTTAATGGCGGCCTCCAGCAAAGGCCGGTTTGTAGTATCCAACGAAAATCGCGAGGAGATGCCACTGCCGCCCTGAATGGCATGACCAACATCCCGTGCAGAGGACACATTGCCCGCTTGGCTCACACGGCAAAAATACACGCCATGGTCGCTGAACCAGTCCATTGCCAATAGCGGAGCGTTCGTGTCCCCAGCCTTGAACAACGACGCAAAACGTTTGTGCTCCTCAGCACGCCGCTCACGGGTGCTGCCGCCGAGACCTTGTCCGCACGCAGCGAGCCACACCAGAGCCAGAAATGTGCAAGTGATCTGGAGAGTCATATGAAGAGAAACTCCGGATCTGTTCCTCACAGCTTCCATACCCCCCCCACATACGCGCTTTCATCACTCATTCACAAGCCAAAATCCCGCGCCCCATTACAGGATGCGCCGGTCCCCACGCACGACCGCGCTGCCCGCTCGCCCCAATCCCCGGCCAGGCGCCGACCTGACCCTGCCCCACTCGTCGCGCCGCAGCTTCAGCGTATGCGGACAGTCCGTAGTGCGGCATTCTACATTGCCAGCCGGTGACTGCCCCCTTGGCACCACGAAGCGCGAAGCGCTCTCCCAACTTGGGGCACCCATATTGTGGCGGGCTTGGGAAGCCAATTGGCGATTGCCTATTGGCTATTCCGCCTGCCGCGCCGTAGCTCCCAGCGAAGGCGGGTCCCTTTCGTCCCTCCCGTTTCTTTTGTCCCTTTGAACTTCAAAACCTCACATCGGCGCCTCCCCGCCCGCGCCTTCGCCGACGCTGCCTCGCCCAAACAATTTTGCTCGCTGCGATCGCTCTCGTTTTCTGCGCGGCCGGGCCTTACGCCGGCCCAGACCCGCGCCAGAGGATCGTCACCGTCTGGACTCCCGCCTCTCCGCTCCGCCTGACCTTTCTCATTGCGTCACGTGACGACTGGCCGTTCAGACGGTCAGATCGTCATGAGCAACCACTCGAAGGCAAAGACCACCGCATTCACCCTGCTCGAACTCCTAGTGGTCATCGCCATCCTTGGCATACTGGCGGCGCTCGTGCTCACCGGATTGAGTCGCGGTGGCGGTCTGGCACGCCGCATAACTTGCGTCAACAACGTTCGCCAGCTCGGAACCGCCATGCTGCAATTCGTGGGCGACCACCATGCCTATCTCCAAGGCGTGGCTCCCGACGTCGACGGCAGGTTCCCTGGTAACTGCTTGCCCTGGACGGTGGTGCTGGAGCGCGAGTTGGGCAAGAACGCTACCTCCGACGAAATGTCATTTATCCAGAGGCACGTCTGGAAATGCCCCGCCATGAAACCCCAGTCAACCCATCCCCGAGACCTGGTCTATGTATCCTACGGCTATAATGAATACGGCATGTATGGGGGGGACAACAGCGCCGATACCAATGCTCAGGGGCTCGGCCAGAAGAATGCCTGTCTGCCGGGCATGACCCTTGCCGCATTGAAGCCCGTGCCGGAATCGGATGTCTCCTGCCCGAGCGAAATGATGGCCATCGCCGACGGGTTCTGGGGCTCGGGAAAGTCGCTCTACGGAGGCGGCGAGCAATTCGCGCGAACCCGGCAGCCTCTGACCTATCCCCCGACCTCCGAACCTGCTTCACGCCACCAAGGCAAGGCCAACGTGGTGTTTTGTGATGGGCATGTTGAATCCCCAAAGCTGCCCTTCCTCTTCGAAGACACGAGCGACGCTGCCCTTAGCCGCTGGAATCGCGACCACCGTCCGCACCCCGAGAAACTGTGAGCCTCCCAGAACGACCTTAGCAAACCTCAAGGCCGGGAAGCTAAGGCATGTCATATTTCCCGAGGGGGGCGATTCACCGGTGAACTGCTCCTTCGCTCGCCCAAATCCCCGGCCAGGCGCCAACCTGACCCCGCCGCCACCTGCCTCCGGCGCTGACAATGGTGCCCCGCCGGACGGCAGGCCGGGGCTTGGTGACGCCTTCTCTCAACCGCCCACTCTCAACCCTCAACTTTTCGGGGCTCCGCCCTCGACCCGCCAGAACTTGGCAGCCCTGGACTCGCCGGGCTCTTTCCTCTCACCTTCGTCTCCTTCTCGTTCTTCTGTGCTAGTAACCATTGGCAATTGGCTATTGGGCTATCGGCAACAGTTGGCTTGAAATCGGCTGTCGAGCTCGCAATGAGAAGGTCGCAGGTTCGATTCCTGTCGGCTCCACCACCTTCAACCCGTCGCAGTTTTCACAAGCAGCTTTGCGGGTGCCGGTGATCTTTCGTGTTCTTCCCCGCCCCGCTCCGTTTTTCAGTGCCGTCCATGCTGGCGCGAGGATGGCCGCGCTGAATGGCGGAGGAAGTTCAGCCCAGGCTCCGACGATCCTTACCGGCTCAAGACACGAGGTGTCCGAACTCTCGGTGCCTGGTTGGGTGTGCGGTGGTGGATTTCCCAAGGAAAATGGCGGAGAGAGGGGGATTCGAACCCCCGATACGCCTTTAGAGCGTATAACGGTTTAGCAAACCGCCGCCTTCAGCCACTCGGCCATCTCTCCAAACCACTGCCATTACGCGGCCCATTCATTTTGTCGTCAACTTGCGAATGCGGCCGCATGGCGTTCGCGTGCTGCCTGGGCGAAGTCTTTGTGAATACCGCAAAGCTGCCAAAGCCAAGCGCAAACGCTCATGGCGCAATGGGTATAGCCGTAAACACCGTTAAGGTCAAGTCGGCGATCTTGTTGATTTGAGGCTGCACTCCACGTCTCTGGATGGGTGGGGGGAGGATTGGTGTCGTAAGGGATCAAACCGCGGGTTACATAAGCGCCAGGATGCTTGCCCAGGAATGCGAGTTCCCCATTGAAGACCGCGATCGTCTCGCGCATCAGTCCGCAGGCCGCAGCAGGATGGCGTCCAGGCTGGCCGAAAAGCCGGTCGAGCAGGGATGGCGTCCCACAACCCGGACTTGAAGTTGATGCGGAGGACGGGCAAGAGTCACTGGCCGCGCCATGGTCACGCGCCGCCATATGTCTGATGAATGGCCATCCAATGGCGGGCCGAGGGCTTGCCCGTCCAATGTCCACTGCACGATGCCATAATCCCAGGAGGTGACGGTGCTCAGGAACACGGTGTAACGACCCGGTTTGAGAGTGTCGGGCAACGTCAACGTCAGGTGATCGCCCGGCCCGCTGAAGCGCAGGAACAGATGTTTACCGCCGGAGAGCGGGGGGACCGAGCGGTTGGTGAGTTCCTGCACACTCGCCCTGGCCTCCTTGTCCTTGTCCGCCACGTGCAACGATTCGCCCTCGATGGCGTCGGCCGCCTGGAACGGCGTTTTCCAGTTCCCAATCCAGTCGGCGGGCGCACGGCTGTTGCCGCGGAATGAATAGACATCGAAGCTCCCCAGGTTGAACAGCCCGGGGCAGGCATACTGATAGCGCTGCTGCCACGGGTCGGAGGGGATTTGTGCGTTTGGCAGAGAGGGCTTCAATTCGTCCAAAGTCTGCGGCAATGCGCCGTGACGGCGCGCAAAGTCTGCCACGGATTTCGCCAGTCGGTTCACGTTGTCTTGGACGGTGCGTTGTTGCTCGGCAAGGAGCTGTTTCTCCTTGGCCAGGTAGTCCGCCAGCCACTGGTCCATGTGGTCCCACGGCAGCCGCCGGAGCGAAAGGGCATCCAGGGCCAGGTTGTAGCCGGGTTGCCCGGTCTGTTTGACGCGGGAGAGGGGATTATGCCCCACGCATTCGAAGCGCAGGGTATAGGCGCCGGGCAACAACCGCATCACGCCGAGTTTGGCTTCGCGGACCGTGCCATAGACCTGGCTCTCAGGCCAGTTTTCCTTCAGCGACACGTAGGCATCGTAAAAGTCCAAAGCCGGATCGAGGACGTTGGTTTGGCCACCGCCAAGCAAGCTGACTTTCCACTGGCCGTATTCGCGGAACAACACTTGGAAGACCGACAAGGAATACTGTCCCGCGTCCTTGATGTCGAATGGCACATCGAGCCACGCGCCGACCTTGTCGTTCTCAACGTAGAGCATGGTCTTATCCTGACACGTCCGGTTGGAGCGGACGGCAGGTTTCAGGCCGGGAGAACACTTGAGCCGGTCCACCAGGTCTTTCACCTCGACCCACAGCTCGGGATTCAGCCGCTCTGCCAGCGGGGGCAATGCGCAGAACGGCTGGGCTACGCCTTTCTGGTACCAGAACGCCACCGAGGAGAAGAAGTCCGGGCGATACTTGAAGTCGTGCAGCTTGCGGGGCCCGCTTGGCGAATCCCGGTAGTCAATGAAGCTGCGGCGTTCGATCTCGACCCTGAGGGATTTGTGGAAGATAACCGGTGCATGCAAGTGCCAACGGTAGGCGGTCAGCCGGCAGTCCACGCTTTGGGGCTCGCAGATGGTGACGCCGGCGTTTGGATTGCTGAAGAGGCGCAAGTTCCAGCCGTCGGTGAAATAGTCCTCCGTGCCTGTGCCCGCCAGCGAGGGGGTAGGCTCGCCATCAATGTAAAACCGGTCGTCGGATTCGCCGAACCAGACCCCGAAGCTGTTTTGCGACGAGAGCACGGTGCCGACATAGTGCCCTTCGCCCTGACCTTCGAAGATCGTGTAGGGCGAGAACGGCTTGACGGGGAACTCCTGGTGGTAGCGGGCGTGGAAGTAAAGGGTGTCCTCGGGCACTGAAGGCAATTGGATCCAATTCACCTGGCAATAGACGGTCATCCGGCTGGCGGATTGGTTCCAGACCTCCAGGCGGGCGTGCTTGTGAAACGGCATGTGCCAGAAGCTGTTGAGCGCCCGGCCATAAGAGGTCACCTCGATCGGCGTCGAACTGACATTGGCACGCATGCCGTGGCCCGCGGCAAAAAAATCACCAATGGGCGTTTCGACGGAAGGCGTCTCCGCCCCGTCCCAAAAGATGCGCAACACCAGTGCCCGCGGCCACCGGCGTTCCTGGCTGGCCACCGTGAACCAGATGTGACGGATCTCGCCCGGACCATCCAGTTCGGCGACGGTCAGCCGCTGGCCCGGGGCCGCGTGATACGCATCGGCATTGGACTCCGGATCGAACAGCCCGCTGGAGGAGCGCTTCGTCACACCCGGCTGTTGGCGCGTGACGCTCTCAAGTATGTCCGCGGCATTGGTTGTGCCGCCCAGGCCCAGGATCGTGACCAGACCGGTGAGGGATGCCCATTTCGTTACCATAGCGCTATCCGGGGTGTTCTAATCATGGCTCGCCCACCGCGAGCATAATGTCCTCCCAAAGCCGTGCTCCATTCACCGCGTTGGCCATGATTACGAGGCCCGTGCCGCGCCGGCGGTCGAACTCGCAGTAGCAGCGAAAGCCGGTGCCGTTGGAGCCGCTGTGATGAATGCGGTCGCCGGTCGCGGTCGTGTCAATCGCCCAACCCAGCCCGTAGTACATCGGCTCGAAACGACGCACCCCGCCGCGCGCGACGGGCTTGCGCCCTTCCGCCACGCTGGTCCGGGTGAGCATGGCGTCGAGCGACCGCGCGGAAAGAGAGTGCGGCGCGGAACGGTCCTCGGCCATCATCTCGAGCAGCAGTTGGGCATAGTCCTCCGCCGGGCAGTAGAGCGAATAAGCCACGTTGGCGTCGCGGTAATGCTTGCGGTTGGCCAGCGGCTTGCCCTGGGCGTCGTGGCCGGCGGCGGCCTGTAGGGAGAAGCGATCTTCCCATACCAGGCTGCTGTTGGTCATCTGGAGCGGGCCGAGCAGTGTCTTCTGCATGTAGCTCTGAATTGGCGTGTCCGTGATATGTTCGACTACGCGCTGCAAATAGAGGAAGCCTTCGCCGGAGTAGGTGAACCGCGTGCCGGGGTCGTATCGGAGCGGCAACGGACCGCCCTTCTCCCAGCCATTGGTTCGCCAGTTGGGAAAGCCAGTCGTGTGGGAGAGCACCATGCGGGCGGTGATCTGGCGGTGCCGCGGTTCGTCGGGCAGGTAGGGTTTATCCAAATACTCCGCCAACGAGCGGTCGAGATCGAGCTTGCCTTGCTCCACCAGCTTCAGTGCGGCGTAGGCCATCAGCAGCTTGGTCATCGAGGCCGCCTCGAAGACTGTCCGGGCGTCAACCGGCTCCGGTTGGCCGGCGCGGCGGAAGCCGTAGAATCGCTCCCACGCCACACGCCGATTCTCGATGCCCACGATGGCGACGCCGGGCACATGATGCCGGGTCATCAGCGTGGGCACGAGTCCGTCGAGCGCCTCCGGGGTCGGTTTGGCCGCTGGGGCGGAGCTGATTTCCGCCCCCTTCGGCATGGCTTGCAGGAGCAGTTTCACCAGGGTGCCGAACTCAGGGCGGTCCACGCGCGGCCCGTCCTTCTTGTCGGTGTCCACCCGGTGCACGATCACCAGGTCTAGCGCCGGGGCGATCAGGATGTAATGTCCGCCGGCACCGCGCGCGGAAAAGGTGCCCGGCGGCAGGGTCACGTTTTCCAGATTGTGGCCCTGCCAATCGGTCCACCACAGGTAGCCGTAGCCGGCATAGACCGGGCCATTGGTGGCGGCGACGGCCGAGTAGGCGCGCGTGCTCTCGGCCACCCAATCGGCCGGCACCACCTGGCGATCACCCCACCGGCCCTGGTGCAGAAACAGCAGCCCAAAGCGCGCCATATCTCGGGCGGTCATGCGGAAGGTATAGGCCGGATGAATTGAGTCGCTGCCGCGCACGTATTGTCCGTCCTCCAGGCGGAAGTCTTCCATTTGCAGGGGCCTGGCCAAGTGCTGCTCGAATGCCGCGAACACGCTCATCCCGGCGGCCTGTTCGTATATCGTCCCCAGCGCATTGAAGTCCCAGTTGTTGTAGTAATAGAAGCTGCCCGGCGCATGGCTGCCCCGCGCGGGGCGGCGCGCCTTCATGGCCTCCGTTTCGTAGAGCGCGGGATGATAGATCCCCGACCGCGCCTTCAATAAGTCAGCCACGGTGGCCTGTTTCTCGGCTGGTGTCAGCTTCGGCTCATTGTCATCCACGCCGAGTTGCTCCAGCGTATTGGTTAACCGGATCGTGCCGGACGCGACACAGCTGCCGATGAGCGCGCTCAGGAAGCTTTTGCGAATAGAATGCACGTTGAAGCGGTTGGTGGTCGCACCCCAGTCATCCACGACTTTGCCCTGGTGCACCACGAAGAGCGCCGCCGAGCCGATGGACTGGGCGCAGGCGTGCGCCTCGGCCAACTTGTTGGTGGCCCAACCCAGCGTCTCGGGATGTGCCACCCTGTCCCAATGCGCCGCCGGGAAGTTGGTGACCGGCTGCGCGGCGGCAAGACCGCAGAGCGTGGCTAATTGGAACAGAGCGGCCAGGAGCCAGCGGGCGGACCAGCCATGCGCGGCGCCAGGCGCGAGGTGGCCGGTTTTCGTCGAAGCCGGCGGCAGACCGGCAGGCTTGCCGCCGGGGTCAAGGGCAGGTTGCATGCGTCCTCAGGCCAGCAGGCGGACACCGCAGCCATTGACCTTGGGGTACTTCACGCGCCCCTTCTTGATGGTTACCCCCGTGGCGACATCTTTCGCCAACAGCAACGCGCCGTCCATGTCCACGTAGTCCAGCATGGGGCGCAACTGGGCAATCGCCGAGATGCCCACGGTGGATTCGGTCATGCAGCCCACCATGGTTGTCAGCCCCAGTTGCCGAGCCCGTGCGATCATGCGGCGTGCCGGGGTCAGGCCGCCGCACTTGACCACCTTGATGTTAATGCCATGGAAACACTCGCGGCAGCGGTCCACGTCGTCCTCCGTGCGGCAGCTTTCATCGGCGACCACGGGCAGCGCGCAACGTGGGAAGACCTCCTTCATGCCGGCCCAATCCTCCGGCGGCAAGGGCTGCTCGATGAACTCAACCCCCAGCTCCTTGAGCAACGGCGCCTTGCGGAGCGTTTCCTCCACGGTCCAGCCCGCATTGGCATCTACGCGGAATACGGCACTGGTGTGATGGCGCAGCGCCCGGACGATCTCCACATCCTCCCGGGTGCCCAGCTTGATCTTATAGACAGGCCAGCCTGGCAGTTCGCGCATCTTGGCGACCATGACCTCGATGGTGTCAATGCCGATGGTGTAATCGGTGGGCGGACCGGCCTTGCAGTCCAGGCCCCACAGTTTCCAGACCGGCTGGCCGCGGCGCTTGCCCCACAGGTCGTGGGCAGCCTCGTCCAGGGCGCATTGTGCAAAGCGGTTGCCCTCAAGCGCCGGCCGGAGCTGTTGCCAGAACTCCGCCGGATCATCCCACGGCGCGGCTTCGATTTGGGTGCGCGCTTGCTCCAACACTGAGCGCTGGGCGGCCAGCGCGGCGCCATAGTAGATAGACTCCGGGCCTTCGCCGTAGCCCTGGAAGTCGCCCTGTGCCAGCTCCACGATCAGGGTCCGGGCAACGTCCTTCGAGCTGCCCGAGATGGTGAAGGTGTGCCTGAGCGGCAGTTCGAACTCGCGTAAAGTGAGCTTGAGCCGGCCGCGAGGCGCGCCCGCCCTCGCGCCGGCGCGCGTCGCTGTGCCCGGGGAGGCCGAGGGCGACGCACACCCCGCGGCGAGCAGTGCCCCGCCGGTTGCGATCAGAAAGCGCCGTCGGGTAAATACATGGCCGGGTTGAGTTGGGTGGCCGCTTCCGGCCAGCGCAGGCATGGAATCATGGTTTTGCATAATCAGTTGCGAATTAGGAGTTCATCAATTGCTATCGTTGCGTCTCCGGTGACCAAAGCTTCGGGTAGGCGCCGCGTGAGACACGTTCGACTACCGGGGCGTCGGTTAGCTTCTGCGGCAGGCTCGACACGTAGCCGGGAATTCCGAGCGCGATGTCGCCCGCTTCCACCAGAAACGCATCCGGTTTCTTGCCCGGCAGCCAGCCCTCATAGTGGTCGCCCACCGGCCGCATCAGAATGTGATACCACATCACATCGCGCCAGGCCGGATCGTCCGTGTAGGCATACCAGGTCTTTACCACCTGCACCTTCGCCTCGCCGCTCAGTTTCGCGCAGAAGACGGTGCCGTTCCTTTCAGCGCGATGTGAAACGGCGCTGATGCGGGTGATCGGCCGGCCGTCAAACACATGGGCTACCCACATCATGAAGTCCATGAACTGGATTTCGCTGAAGTTGGAGTGGTTGTAGTTGGGGATGATCTCGACGGTCATCGGGCGCCGCAACCGTTCCTGGAGGATGTTTACGTTGAACATCCGGTAGCCATCCTCGTTGCTGGCGCCCAGATAGAAGACCGGCACTTCAACCTGCTCCTGGAAGAAGGCGTGATGGAAGGACAAGTGCGGCTCGATGCGGTCGCTGCGATAAACGCTCTCGTTGCCCATGATAATCGCCGAGGCGACGCGCGCGTCCATTGCCGCCGCCACCGTGGCGCTGCGCCCGCGCTTCGAGTGCCCGCCCACCACCGCCCGCAGGGTGTCGAGCCCGAGGAACTGCTGGAGCGCGTTCATCGCCTGGATGTACACCACGGCGAGCTGGCAGTTCATGTTGTAGTAATTCTTGCCGGTTTCCTTGGCCAGTTGGCCCAGCACCCGGATGTCGCGTTCGATGTCGCTCCCATCCGGGTAAGTGCCGGGATTGCTCAGCACCAGAGTCGGGTAACCGGTGCGCGCGGCGATGGGCTCTCCGTATTTGGCCACGTGGACGGGGTAGTAGTCTTGCCCCGGGCAGCCGATGATCACCACTTTGCCTTTGCGGCCAGGTGCCTGGTTCGGGGTGTTGTCGGCGGGCAGGAGGATCGTGCAGGGGTGTCCCCATTTCTTGCCCGCCAGTTCCTGCGACCAGAAATGCGCCGTCACCTTGCGCAGTTTCCGGGCGGGCTCCGTGTCGCTCGCCACTACTTCATCCGTCAGCACTTTGAACTCCAGGGGCACGCAGTGCTGCCGAACAATGGGCCAAAGCTCTCGCGGTTTAGGCACGTTACGGGACGCTTCTTCGAAATTAAACGGCGGGGCGGAGGCCGTCTCTGCGGCCGCTGCCATTAAGCCGCAGCCGCACCAGACACTTCCCAGCAACCCCGCCAGCGCGCACGCTCTTCCCACCGTGCCGTTCATCGCTTCTTCTCCGGTTCGTCTCCCGGCAAGGGCGTCCGGGGAGTCCGCGCTTTCAGCCACTCATTCCACCGGTTCCGATTGCTGCCATTCCTCTCGCCCGTGAACTCCTCCAACAACTGGCCGATTTGGCGGTCGCCTTCCGCATCGTTCAGACGCTCCAGACAGTTGATGACCGCGGCCAATTCACCCTGGCCGCCAATCTTGAGGCAGGCGCGGGCCGCGGCTGCCCGTGTGCCCGGTTCGTAGAGCAGATCGTCCAGCCATGGCAAGACGAAGGGATGCCCGATTCGCACCGCTTTGGCGACCAGGCCCTCCCGCTTTTCACCACGCGTGGAGTTCAGGCTTCGACGGAATCGCTCCACTCGGGCCCGCACTTTGGAGGGGGGCGGAGTGAACCACCAGGCTTGGCGGAGCGAGGAGGCCTTGGCGTTCTTGTCGGCCCAGGTATGGGACTCCAGGTAGTCCGCGCCGGTCAGGGATCCCTCGCCGCCATCCCCCACGCTGAGCAGCAGCATGGGCCCGGGCGTCTGGCCGAAATACAGCCGCTGGTTGTTGGCCCGTTCAGTTCGTGTCGGATCGAAATCCACCCAGCCCAGTTCCGGCACATAAGCCTGGGGAAAGCGATGGAATACCTTGTCCAGGTGGAATGGCGCGTCCAAACGGCCCACAATCCCGCCGACATATCGGGCCGGAATGCCATTCTTGCGACACAGCGCGATGAAGCAATACGTGTATTCGCTGCAGCTTCCCTTGCCGCTCGTCAGCACCTCGGGCGCCGGTTGCCACTTCCCATCGCGGTCATAGCTCAGACGGTCCATCACCAGGCCAAACACCCCGTCCATCACTCCCACGGTTCCCGTCTTTCCGCGCGCCGCCTCTTCGGCCGCCGCGCCAATCACCGGATCGCCTAGCATCAGTTCTTTCCCGTCGCGGAGGTACATTGCCCGCTCCTCCGGCGAGAGGGCTGCGACACTCGTCCCGGCGCTTGCCCCCGGATTCCATCGAAAACGGCGAACCGTAACCCACGCGGCCCAGCGTCCAACCAGGTTGGCGCCCGGCGCCAGTTCCTGGCGCTGGTACCGCAGCACCGGCGCCCCCCACCGATCCGCAAGTCGCTCCGGGCTCCCTTCCACCTTCAGCTCGGTGATATCCTGGTGCGGTAACTGGACTGGCGCATGCAGGTGAATCCGCGGGGAATGCAGCGCGGTCTCGGCGCGGTTGATGATGCGTGTGACGAACACAACGGTAGCCTGCGTCTCAGACCCTGATACGATCTGCGCCCTCGGCGCGGATATTACCGTTCCGCCTTGCGAATTGCCCGACGATGCCGCCTGGTCGGCAACCGCTGCGGCACCGGCGGAGTACAAGGCCACGAGGAGAAAGAACCAGGATGCTGCAGCGCCGCGCCAGCGAGCGGCGCGAGAGGGGTGGTTTCCTTTCGCCATAACCGCGATTCTCTGCCCAGATCTCCGCCGCCGCAACTGGAAATTTATGTGGTGACGATTGTGAATGCTTCGAGCGGGGGTCGGCGGCGAGTTTTCCCATGATTCCGCTTGCTTTTGTCGGTCGCGGGCCGTACGACGCTGGCAGCCGATGCCATGCATGACCTCACGTGAACGGGTGCTTGCGGCGCTGAACCACCAGGAGCCGGACCGCGTGCCGATTGATCTGTCCGGGCACCGCTCGTCGGGCATCGCTGCCATGGCTTACAACCGGCTGCGACAGCACCTGGGGCTGCCACGCAAGCCCATTCGCATCTATGACCCGGTCCAGCAGCTTGCCATCGTGGATGAGGACCTGCTGCAGCGGTTCCACGTGGACACCATTGAGCTGGGCCGCGCCTTCGCGCACGAGGACAAGTACTGGACGGATTGGGTATTGCCCGATGGCACGCCCTGTTACCTGCCCGCATGGGCCAGGCCCGACCGCCTCAACGGGGAGTGGGTCCTGCGTTCCGGCGTGACGGGCAATGTCATCGCGCGCATGCCCGAGGGGGTCTGGTATTTCGAGCAGGCAAACTTCCCGTACCTGGAGCACGAGGATTTGGACCGGCTGGAGGCGGCATTTGCCGAGTGCATGTGGACGGGCATCGCGTCGCCGCCCGGACCCATCGTCGCCGGTCCCAACGGCGCGGCGGTGCTGGCCGAAGGGGCGCGCAAACTGCGCCGGCAGACGGACCGCGCCATTATCGGCCTGTTTGGCGGCAACCTGCTCGAGTGCGGCCAGTTTCTCTACCGCAACGACAACTTCTTCATGCTGCTGGCGGGCGAACCGCAACGCGCCCACCGGTTCCTGGACAAGCTGACCGAAATACACCTGCGCAATCTGGACTGCTTCCTCGCCGCTGTCGCCGCGCATATAGACATTATTCTCTTCGGCGACGACCTGGGGATGCAGTCCGGCCCGCAGGTTTCGCCCGCCATGTACCGCGAGTTCTTCCAGCCGCGCGAGCGCGCCATGTGGCAACTGGTCAAGCAGCGCGCGCCGCACCTCAAGATCATGCTCCACTGCTGTGGCGGCGTGCGCGAACTGCTGCCCGGGCTCATGGAAGCCGGGCTGGACGCCATCAACCCGGTCCAGATCACTTGCCGCGGCATGGAAACGGGAGGGCTGAAGCGCGACTTCGGTGCCAAGCTCACCTTTTGGGGCGGTGGCTGCGACACGCGGGACATTCTCATCAAGGGCACACCGGCCCAGGTCAGCCAGCACGTGCACCGGCAGGTGGAAATCCTGCGCCCGGGCGGCGGCTTCGTCTTCCAGCAGGTCCACAACCTCCTGGCTGATGTGCCGCCGGCTAATATCGTGGCGATGTACGATGCGGTGATGGAATCATAGCCGGCCGGCGGCAGCTTTGTGGCGGTTAGTTGCCACCTCCAACGGAAGATATTGATTCCGGGGCTTTGAATCGGTTCAATCTGTTGGTGTGATCGCTAAACGAGTCATCCCCTGCCTGGACGTCCATGCGGGCCAGGTTACCCGCGGCGTCCGGTTCGGCATTGCCGAGTCCGGCGGACTGCGCAATGTCGGCGATCCCGTCGAGCTCGCCTTGCGCTACAATGAGCAGGGGGCCGACGAGATGGTCTTCTTCGACATCACCGCTACCGCTCATGGCCGCACGACCATGGTGGATGTGGTCGAACGCGCCGCCGACCAGTGTTTCATGCCGCTGACTGTTGGCGGCGGCCTTCGCACGGTGGACGACATGTACACCATGCTCCGGGCCGGCGCGGACAAGATCAGCATCAACTCCTCCGCCATCGCCAACCCCGACTTGATTCGCGCCGGGGCGGAAAAGTTCGGCAGTCAGTGCATTGTGGTCTCGATTGACGCCCGCAAGGTCGCGCCGGACCGGTGGGAGGTTTTCTCGCACGGCAGCCGCAAGGCAACCGGCTGGGACGCCGTTGAATGGGCCAAACGCGCGGTGTCGCTCGGGGCGGGTGAGATCGTGCTCAACAGCATTGATGCCGACGGCACGAAAGAGGGCTTTGACCTGGTCATTACGCGGCGCATCAGCGAGGCGGTCGGGGTGCCGGTCGTGGCCAGCGGCGGGGCGGGCAAGCTGGAGCACATGGCCGAGGTGCTCCTCGAAGGCAAAGCGGACGCCGTGCTGGCCGCCAGCATCTTCCACTTCGGTGAATTCACCGTAGGCGCTGTGAAGCAGTTCCTGGCCGGCAAGGGCATTCCCGTAAGGCCGGTCTGACAGGGGTGAACCCGAACCATAAAGAACTTCTCGCGGTCATCATCTTCTGCGCCACCTACCTGCTGATCAGCGGGCGGCAGTTGAAGATTCTGCCGCTGAACCGGCCGGCGGCGGCTTTGCTGGGGACGGTGCTGATGGTGGCCTTCGGGGTGCTGACGCCCGAGCAGGCCTACCACGCGGTGGATTACGACACGCTGGTCCTGCTGCTGGGCATGATGATCATCTCGGCTTACCTGTGCCTGGCGGGATTCTTTGAATGGGCGGCGGATTGGATTCTCCGGTGGGCCAAGACCCCGCAGGCGCTCTTATGGCATTTGATTTTCACCGCGGGCGTGTTGTCAGCTTTGTTGGTGAATGACGTCGTCTGCCTGATGCTGACGCCGCTCGTCGTGGCCGTCATGGTGCGCGGCAAGCTGCCGCTCGCGCCCTACCTGCTGGCGTTGACCATGAGCGCCAACCTCGGCAGTGTGGCCACTCTGGTGGGCAACCCGCAGAACATGATCATTGGGCACCTCTCGAAGATTTCCTTCCTGCGGTTTTCCGCCTCGCTGGTGCCGGTGGCTCTGGTGGGCCTGCTGGTTGAGTATGCCCTGCTGCGCTTCGGGTTTCGCAAGGTCCTCCAGCAGGCGGTCATCCAGCGTCCGACCTCGCCGCCGCCGCCGCTGGACCGCCGTCTTCTGATACTGACGCTTGCCGTGCTGGCGCTGGTCTTTGCCGGGTTTATGGCGGGGTTGAACCTGTCCTGGACTGCCCTGGCCGGCGGCGCGCTGATCATGGTCCTGGCCAAGCGTGACACGCATCCAGTGTTGAAGTTGGTGGACTGGCACCTGTTGGTCTTCTTTGCATCGCTGTTCATCGTCGTCGAGGGGCTCAGCAAGACCGGGTTGCCCGACCAGGCCTATCAGCATGTCCAGCCCCTGTTCGGCTCCTCCGTTGCCAGCCAGGCATGGAACTTCGCCTGGTTCTCCAACCTGGGATCCAATGTGTTCTCCAACGTGCCCTTCGTTCTGGTCGCCGGGAAATGGATCAATAACTTCGCCCAGCCCGAGCTGATGTGGAAAGTCATGGCCCTGACCACCACCTTTGCCGGGAACCTGACGATTGTGGGTTCAGTTGCCAACATCATCGTGGTCGAGTCGGCGCGTGGGCATGTCGAGTTGGGGTTCTGGGATTATGCCCGCTACGGCATCCCGGTCACCATTCTCACCACCGTCGCGGGAATGCTGATTCTGTTGTGGCTGCATTGAACGCGAAGAGTCAGTGAGGAGACAGTGAGGGCTCGGCGGAGCGAGCTGGACCGGCTGGGATGCTGGCTCAAGCGGCGGCGTCCCAAGCCGGGCCTGTAGGAGGTGGAAGGGCAGTTTTTGATCAAGTAGCCGGTGGGTCGCCCCGTTCAAGGTTCGAAGTTCGACGGTTCAGGGTTCTAGGTTTCGTATTCCGACCTCGCCCAGTCCTTCCTCGCCGAAATCGCCGCCGCCGAAGAACGCCAGTTCCCCTCCGAAGGTATCCAGCCTGCCGGTACCTCGGCCCAATCCGGCAGGGTTGGCAGAGGGCAGCCGGTGGGTCGCCCCGTTCAAAAAGGAAAAGGTGTCAGTCAATGATAGTGTAATATTCTCTGGTTGACAGAGTCCCTGCGGATGGCTTAACTCGCCCGCGCAGCGCTCAGTACGGGCGGACGCGCAAAAAGCAAATTCCTCACTCACTTTGTCCGGTGGCAAGGTGCGCCGGAGCCTTCGACGACAACCGTCGGCACAAGCGTGTCCAAATAGCCACCGCGCGGTGGCGTTCACGGAAAAATGAAGGAAGCGATACGATGAAAAAAATGTTGGTTCTCGGTTGCGGGTTGCTGGTCGCCGTTCTGGCGTTCGCGGGAGAGCGGGTCCCGCTGTGGCCGGAAGGGAATATCCCGGATTTCCAGCCCCAGCAGATCGCGGCGACCACCCAGGAGGTGAAAGCGCCGGGATTCAAGCCGGCGGAACATGCGATGCCGTATCTCGACTGGTACGAGGCACCGGCGGAGAGAAACGGCGCCTGCATGCTGCTCATTTCCGGCGGCGGATATCAGAATTGTTGCGACGGAGTCTGGATTGACCGGGTCGCGAAGAAGTTGACCGAACTCGGGTTCGTCTGCGCGAGCCTCACCTACCGCACGCCGCGTCCGCAAGGGCTGCCGATCTACCAGAGCGCGTGGGAGGACGGGCAGCGCGCCGTCCGCCTCGTCCGCAGCGAGGCGCAGAAGCGCGGCTTCGACCCGGAGAAGATCGGCGCGTTCGGGTTCTCCGCGGGCTCGCACCTGACGGTCTTGCTCGCGACGAGCGCGCTCACGCCGGCGTACGGGCCGGTCGACGCGCTCGACCAGCTTCCGTGCCACGTCAACTGGGCGGTGCCGATCTACACCGCCTACGCGCTCACGGACGGGCTCGCCGGCCCCAACACGCGCGAGGGCGACGCGATCGACGCCAAGCTCTCGGACGTGTTCAAGTTCGACGCGAAGACCTGTCCGATGGCGCTCTTCCACGGCGGGGCGGACATCTATTCGCCGAACGGCTCCACGCAGATCTACCGCCAGCTCCGCAGGATGAAAATCCCGGCCGAGATCCATCTCTTCGCGGACCGGCCCCACGGTTTCATGGGCGACGCGAGCAAGGGCGAGGATGGCACCGCCTACGACCACTGGCTCGACCGCATCGCCGAGTACCTCCGCCAGATGAATTTCGACGGCCGCCTCGGCAAGGAGGAGGATTTGATGGCCCGTTATCCGAATGACGACGCCCGCGGCGAAACCAGCAAGGAGCCTATCTGGCCGGAAGGCCGGATGCCGGATGTGCAGACGAACCAGTGCCTGCCTTATCTCGAGTGGCACATGCCGAAGGCACTCAAGACCAAGGCGATCCAGATCATCTACTCCGGCGGCAGTTACACGGGCAACGGTCCTGATGGATTCGAAGTCGCGCCGGCGCGGCGCTACCTGAACGAGAAGGGCATGACGGTCGTGACGATGAAATACCGCACGCCGCGTCCGCTGGGCGGGCTCGCCAAGCACACGACAGCGTGGCAGGATTTGCAGCGCGCCGTCCGCATCGTCCGCAGCCAGGCTGCGGCGAAGGGACTCGATTCCGACCGCATCGGCATCATGGGCTCCTCGGCCGGCGGGCACCTGACGCTTATGGGCGCGACCAGCTCGAAACGCCGCTCCTATTGGCCGATCGACGATCTCGATAAGCTCTCCTGCAGTGTGCAGTGGGCGGTCGCGATCTATCCGGCATACGCGCTCACGGACGGCGCGGAAGCCCCGAACGCGAAGGGCGGCAACGAGGACGACGCGCGGCTCGTCCCTGAGTTCTCGTTCGACCTCGCGACGTGTCCGATCCTGTTCATCCACGGCGACGCGGACGGCTGGGCGGCGATGAATTCGGTGAAGTGCTGGGAGCAGCTTCGCCGCATGGGCATCCAGTCCGATCTCCACACGCTGGTCGGCCGTCCCCACTGCTTCCAGCGCAAGGCCGCCCCCGGCACCGGCAGCTACACCTGGATGGGCCGCATCTGGGAATTCATGAACCACAAGGGGTTCAATAAGTAAGTGTCAAATTGGAGGTCGCTTTTTGCGACCTCCAATTCAGACCGAACAAGAACAAGTGTCACCCATATACTGGTGCGGTATTGAGTTCACAAAGTGAGTTGCGAGACGGTAGTCTTGATTTCATGCCACTTGCCCATCGGTCTTTGGCCGAAGCGGCGTCGTTAGCCGCCGGCACGGGTGGGGGGCATGGCTTCAAACCAAGCCCTCTGGATGCTTGCGAGAAGCCCAGGAAACGCTGATATTGTAACCGCATGAGCATTGCCACTGAGAAGTTGGCTGAGGTGTTAGCCTGGCCGGAACAGGACCGCGCGTTCCTGGCTCGACAACTAATCGCCAGTTTGGATGAGACGGTAGAGCCTGAAGCCGAAACGGAGTGGAACGAGGTCATCGACCGGCGATCCCGGGAAATGGCAGCCGGCCGAGTGGATACCCGCTCGGAAGAGGAGATGGTCCAGGACGTCCGCGCCAAGCTCCATGCGCGTCATCCGGCATCCTGAAGTACCGCAGGAGTTGGAAGGCGCCGCCCTCTGGTATGAAGAACGTCAGCCGGGGGTGGGTGAGGACTTCCTTGTCGAATATCAAGCCACGCTGAGTTGAATCCTGCGAGAGCCGGAGCGCTGGCGTCAATTCCGCGGAGACAACCGCAAGCTCAACTTTCATCGCTTTCCTTATGCGATCGTTTATAGCGTGCATGCCGATGAGCTTTACATCAAAGCCGTAATGCACCTCCACCGGCGCCCATTTTACTGGGCGCATCGCCAGCCCGTTTAGCGGGACGCCGTTGGAGCACGTCAGCCCACCTGCAACCGAACAAGTGTCAGTTCTCTCACTGTTTGCACTTCCGAGGCGTGCGGGTAAGGCTGGAGCATGTCGCGCAAGCTGCGGCTCGAGTATCGTGGAGATTTCCGGGGTTGCCGACTGTGTCAATAGTGAGAACCGGCACGTGCATGGTGCAGGAAGGAGTGGGTCTGGTCACCCTGCGCGATCTTTTGGGCCACCAGCAGATCACCAGTACCCGGATCTACATCCACCTGACCGCGCAGGACCTGCGCCAGGCGACCGACAAACACCCGGTCAGCAAACTGATCAAGCGGGTTGAGGAGTTGCTGCCCAACACCAGGCTTCCGTCCCATCCGTCCCATTGGTCCCTTGCGTCCCTGCCGTCCCTTGAAATCTGAAATCAACAGAGCCACGTCGCGCCCATGTGGGGAACAAGTCGGTCCTGGGCTGCCTCTCGCGAGCCAGTTCATCCTGACCAGGATGAAAGCAGGTAGCCGGAGGTCGCCGCCCCCTCTCCCCCGGCGACCTCCGGAAAGCGGTGCCTCTGACCCCACCACCCTGGATGGGGTGGCAGATCGTCCCGGGTGCCAGGCGTCTTCTGCATGCGGGTTGGTTCTGCCAACCCTGCCGGGGTGGAACACCCCTTACCCCGCGTACCGGTGGTCGTTTCCCCCTGTCATCCCGAAACGACCCACCGGCTGCCATCTGCCAACCCTGCCGGGTTGGTACGGGGCGGAAACCGCAGGCAAAACCCCGCCAGACCGTGTCTTGGCTGTGGGCTTGATGCACCCCTGGAAAGCAGCGAAGAGTTCGTTTTTTTCATGGTCCGCGCCCGGAAATCTGCTACGTTATGGCTTTGGCAGATTTGCGCTTATGAGCTTTTACGATCAACTGAAGTATGATGCGAACGGCCTGATCCCGGCCATTATCCAGGAACAGAAGAGCGGGCGGGTAGTCATGATGGCTTGGATGAACCGCGCCTCACTCGAAAGCACCATCAAGACCGGCAAGACGCATTTCTGGAGCCGGTCACGGCAGAAGTTCTGGATGAAAGGCGAATCCAGCGGCCATACCCAGACGGTCAAGAACATCGCCTTTGATTGCGACGGGGACACGCTCCTGATCCAGGTGGAGCAGATCGGCGCCGCGTGCCATGAAGGCTACCAGTCCTGCTTTTTCCGCTCCGTCCAGGGCGATGGTCAGAGCTACCAGATCACCGAGCCGCAGCTCCAGACGCCCGGCGAGATTTACGGAACGAAGAAGTGAAAGGCTTCGCTCCCAGGGCTGGGGCGGCGCGGCGCGCGGGTCCAGGCTGAGCATACGAAGCGATGGATGAGTTTGTTCCATTTGCCAGCCGCAGCTATGGGCTGATGTTCCTGCTGCTGGTCGTGTCGCGCGGCATGGATTTCCTTAGCACCTGGGTGGCCACGCCCAACATGGTGCTGGAGGGCAATCCGCTAGCCAAAAAACTCGGCTGGAAGTGGGGCATTCCCCTCAACCTGGCGCTTTGTGTCGGCCTTGCCTTCTGGCCGCTGCCGGCCATTGTGATCAGCACCAGCAGCGTGCTGGTGGCTGCCCGCAACTTCCAGTCCGCCTGGCTGATGCGGTCGCTCGGCGAGCACATCTATCGCGATTGGCACATCGAGCGCGTGCAGGAAACCAGTATCACGCTGTACCTGTTTTGCCTGTTTGCCCAGACGGCGCTGACCGGCGGCGTGGGGGTGGCGGTGATCTATTTCAGCGAGTGGCGCCTGGTGCCGCTGGCGATCGGGTTGGGGATCGTGGCTTACGCGCTGGCGGTGGCTTTCTACACTCTGCTGGGCATCTGGCGCCTGCGCCGCTCGGCAATCCTCACCGCGCAGATGGCGGAACGCAAGCCAGCGACCGAGAATGCTCCACCCCCGCCCGGGAAGAACAGCAAGATTCTGCTGGCGGCGGGCCATCTGGATGCCCGTCCTTTGGGGAAATAACCCGGTACAATCTAATATGTATTCGCCCACGCTTGATGAATTCCTGAAGCTGGCCAGCCAAGGCAACCTGATCCCGGTCACTCGCCGCCTGCTGGCGGACGTAGAAACCCCGCTCTCGGCCTACCGCAAGATCCGTGGGCCGGGGGAATCTTTCCTGTTCGAATCGGTCGAGGGCGGCGAGCACATTGGGCGCTACTCTTTTGTCGGCTGCAACCCCCGCGCGATTATCCGGCAGGTGGGCCAGAACGTGGCGGTGGTCGAGAACGGCAAAGTTGTCCAGACCTTTGAGGTCCAGGCGCCAGCCGGGGGCGGCCTGCGCGACGGCCTGGCGGCGGTCGAGCAGGTGATGAGGCAATATCGCCCTGTCGCGGTGCCGGGTCTGCCGCGGTTCACGGGCGGGGCAATCGGCCTCATCGGCTACGAGTTCATTCACGACGTCGAACCGGTCGTGCCGCGTCCGCCGCACGATGACCTGCACACCCCGGTGATCTACTTCCTCATCGCCGATCAGCTACTCATATTCGACCGCGTCGCCCAGACCATCACCGTCCTGGTCAATGCCGTGCTCGACGACGCCGCCAGCCCCGCTGAGGCCTATGAGAATGCCACGGGCGAAATTGACCGCCTGGTCTCCCTGCTTGAGCAGCCCAGCGAGCATCGCCCGGTGACTGTCCCCACGGAGGAGCCGCCGCTGCCCTTTGAATCGAACATGCCGCGGGAGAAGTTCGTTGCCAACGTCCTCAAGGCCAAGCAGTACATCACCTCCGGCGACATCATCCAGGTGGTCGGCTCGCAGCGCTTCTCAACACCGGTCAAAGCTTCGCCGCTGGACGTTTACCGCGCGGCTCGTTCCATTAATCCATCCCCCTACATGTTCCTGCTCGAACTGGAAGGCTTTTCCTTGGTTGGCGCTTCGCCCGAAACCCACGTTCGCTGCGAGGACCGCAAGGTGGAGATTCGGCCCATTGCCGGCACGCGGCGCCGCGGGGCGACACCCCAGGAAGACCTCGCCCTCGAAGAGGAGCTGCTCGCCGATCCCAAAGAACGCGCCGAGCACGTGATGCTGGTGGATTTAGCGCGCAATGACCTGGGCCGGGTGTGCGATTATGGCAGCGTGCAGGTCAAGGACCTGATGATCATTGAACGCTACAGCCACGTCATGCACATCGTGTCCCAGGTTGAGGGGCGTCTGGCGGCGGACAAGACGCCCTATGACTTGATGCGGGCGACGTTTCCCGCGGGCACGCTCAGCGGCGCGCCCAAGATCCGGGCGATGCAAATCATTGCCGAGCTGGAGCAGACGGCGCGCGGCCCTTACGGTGGCTGCGTGGGCTATTTCTCCTTCAATGGCAACCTCGATTGCTGCATCACTATCCGCACGGCGCTCCTGAAAGATGGCCGGGCCTATGTCCAGGCCGGCGGCGGCTGGGTCAACGACTCGACGCCTGAAGCCGAGTATCAGGAGACGGTCAACAAGTCCAAGGCCATGCTGAAAGCTGTCGCGCTGGCCGAGGGCTTTGGCGGCTAGCCGGCGCGCCGGGATCAAGGCGGCCACCACTGTCTCCGGCAAGTCTTGCTTCTCGATCGGTTAGGTCAGTCAGGTGTGAACGCCTGACATAGCGGTCCTCTTAACAAGCTGGCCGGGCTCCCTTCTGCCCGGGATGACTACGATAGCCGGTTCTGGCTTGCGGTTCTTCGCCACCCGTAACCAGCCACGCAGACGGGGTGCGACTGCAAGTGCCGGTCGGGAGCGCGGACATTCCTGTCCGCCGGCACGCGCTTATGGGCAAAGGGCGGACAGGAATGTCGGCGCTCCCGCCCGCATGGCTTGATTGACCGGCACTTCTGGTCACACCCCTGCAAACGCGCCCGCTTGACTTGCCGGGCGGGGGGCCTGTTTAATGGCTTTGGTTTGCAGCACAATCACTGGAATCATCACTCATGCCTGCACTGCTAACTTATGCCGGGACCGGGCGAAACTGCATCTGCGCTGCGGGTGTCGCGCTCGTGCTGATTATCGGTTGCCTGGGATCCGCCGGGTCTTGCGGCGCGGGATTGGCGGATACCGACGAGAGAGTGGTGCCGGCGCCGCGAGCCGTCTCGGCCAATCCTTGGTACACCGGCAACCGGGAACCGCTCTTGCCCAGCCCGCTGATCAAGCTGCCGATCGGCAGCATCCAGCCGCAGGGCTGGCTGCGGCGTCAGCTCGAACTCGAGGCGCAAGGGATGACGGGCCGCCTGCCGGAGATTTCCAAGTGGTGCAAGTTCGAGGGCAACGCGTGGGCCGACCCGCAGGGCCAGGGTCACAGCGGCTGGGAAGAGCTGCCGTATTGGCTCAAGGGCTACGGCGACCTGGGCTATGTGCTGGGTGACCCTGCGATTACCAGGAGCGCCCGGAAATGGATTGAGGCGGTGCTGGCCAGCCAGCAGCCGGATGGCTGGTTCGGCCCGATCGCCAATAAGACGGGACTCAAAGGCAAGCCGGACCTGTGGCCGCACATGGTGATGTGCAACGTGCTGCAGTCGTTCTACGAGTTCACGGGCGACGTGCGGGTGCTGCCGTTCCTAACGAAATACTTCCAGTGGTTGAACACCCAGCCGGGCGAGAACTTCGGCGCGGGTTACTGGCCCAAGATCCGGTTCGGCGACAACCTCGAGACCATTCACTGGCTCTACAACCGCACGGGCGAACCCTGGCTGCTGGACCTGGCCCGGCGCATCCACGAGAACATGGAAGACTGGACCAGCGGTGTGCACAACTGGCACAACGTCAATCTGGCACAGGGATTCCGGGAGCCGGGCGTGTATTACCCGCAGGGTCAGCAGGAGCGGTTTCTGCGCGCCGCTGAGAACAATTACGAGACGATCATGGGGCTCTATGGCCAGTTCCCGGGCGGAGGCTTTGCCGGGGATGAGAATTGCCGGCCGGGCTATACCGACCCGCGGCAGGGCTTCGAGACGTGCGGCATCGTCGAGTTCATGCACAGCTTCGAGATGCTCACCAAGGTTTCGGGCAATCCCATCTGGGCCGACCGCTGCGAGGAGCTGGCGTTCAACTCACTGCCGGCGGCGCTGACGCCGGATATGAAGGGACTCCATTACCTGACCTGCCCCAACCAGGTGCAGCTCGACCAGGAGAACAAGTCGCCGGCAATACAAAACAAGGGGACGATGTTCTCCTACAGCCCGTGGGAGCGATATCGCTGCTGTCAGCACAATGTCGCACATGGCTGGCCTTATTACGCGGAAGAGCTCTGGCTGGCAACGGCCGATGGCGGCTTGTGCGCTTCTCTTTACGCCGCCAGCGAGGTGAGCGCAAAGGCAGGGCAGGGGACCTGGGTCAAGATTACAGAGCAGACCGATTATCCCTTTGGCGACACGGTTACGCTGCGAATCTCCGCTGGGCAGGCGGTGAAGTTCCCTCTGTATCTGCGGATCCCCCGGTGGTGCGGGGAGGCGTCGCTGAGGCTCAACGGCAAGCCGGTTCGGGTTGCGGCCAGGCCTCTCGCTTACGTGTTGTTGGAGCGCGAGTGGCGGGATGGCGACACGCTGAGCTTGCGGCTGCCGATGCGGGTCTCCGTGCGGAAATGGGAGAAGAACCATAACTCGGTCTCCGTGGATTACGGCCCCCTGACTTTCTCGCTGAAGATCGGCGAGCGGTGGTCCCGTAGCGGGGGCACCGAAGCCTGGCCGGAGTGGGAGGTCTTCCCCACCACCCCCTGGAATTATGGTCTGGTGCTTGATCAGCAGCGCCCCGCAAAGTCCTTCAAGGTGGCAAGGCGGAGCGGGGGCGCGTTGGTACCGGCGCAGCCGTTCACGCCGGAAACGGCGCCAATCGAGCTGCGGGTGGAAGCGCGGCGGATTCCGGCCTGGAAGCAGGATGCGCTCGGTCTGGTTGGCAAACTGCAGTCCAGCCCGGTGAAGTCCGATCAGCCGCTGGAGACAATCACGCTGATTCCCATGGGCGCAGCGCGATTGCGCATCACGGCCTTCCCGGTTATCGGGCGGGGACGGGCCCTGCGGGAGTGGAATGCGGGAGAATAAAAACATGAGCACACGAGTGATGAATATGAAAAAGATAAACTTGTACCAGAGAAATCTGCTTGTTGCCGGGGTCAGTCTCGCACTCTGGCTTTCTGTCCCAGGGGCTTCCCATGCGTCCTGGCGGCCGGCAGCGGGGCCGTTGAAGACGCGGTGGGCAAAAGACGTCTCGCCAGCCAACGCCCTTCCGGATTACCCGCGCCCACAAATGGTCCGGGAGGATTGGCTTAACCTCAATGGCCTGTGGGACCTGGCAATCACCAGCAAAGAGGCCACGCGAGCCACGTTCCACGAGCAGATTCTGGTGCCCTTCCCGGTCGAGTCGGCGCTGTCCGGCGTGATGCGGCCCGTCAGCGAGAACGAGCGGATATGGTATCGGCGCACGTTTGAAGTGCCCGCCAAATGGCAGGGCCGGCGCGTTCTGCTCCATTTCGGCGCGGTGGACTACGAAGCGACAGTGCTGGTCAATGGCCAGGAGGTGGGCCGACACCGGGGCGGTTACGACGCGTTCAGCTTCGACGTCACCGACGCCCTCAAGCCCTCGGGCGAGAACGAGTTGCTCGTAGCCGCTTGGGACCCCACCGATGCCGGCACGCAGCCTCGCGGCAAACAAATACGCAAGCCGCACGGCATCTGGTACACGCCCACCAGCGGCATCTGGCAGACGGTATGGCTGGAGCCGGTCAATGCTGCCTACATCACCGATCTGAAGATCACCCCGGATGTGGATAATGGCGCGGTAACGGTCCAACCAGTCACAACGCCCATGCTCGGCGCATACATGGCCGAGGTCACGATCCATGACGGCCGCAAGGTGGTGTACACAGCTTCCATAACGGCCCCGGGGCAAATCAAGCTGCCAGTCAAGAACGCCCGGCTTTGGTCGCCCGAGGATCCGCACCTCTACAGCCTTACCATCAGTCTTAAGCTTGGGGGCCGTGTTGTGGACCAGGTCGAGAGCTACTTCGGCATGCGCAAGATTTCGCTGGGCAAGGACGCCAAGGGGTTCACCCGCCTCCTGTTGAACAACAAACCCTACTTCCAATTCGGCCCGCTGGACCAGGGATTCTGGCCCGATGGCCTTTACACCGCGCCCACGGACGCGGCCCTGCGCTATGACATCGAGATGACCAAGAAGCTCGGATACAACATGGCGCGCAAGCACGTCAAGATCGAGCCTGAGCGCTGGTATTACTGGTGCGACAAGCTCGGCTTGCTGGTGTGGCAGGACATGCCCAGCGGCGACAAGTATATTGGGCCAAAGGACCCGGACATTACCCGCAGCGCGGAATCCGCAGCCGCATTCGAGCAGGAACTCACCGCCCTGATCCGGGGACGCGAGAACCACCCCTGTATCGTCATGTGGGTGCCTTACAATGAAGGCTGGGGTCAGTGGGATACCGCCCGCATTGTCGAACTGGTCAGGAAGCTCGATCCGACCCGGCTGGTGAACAACACGAGCGGCTGGAGCGACCGCGGCGTCGGGGATGTCAACGACATGCACAAGTATCCCGGCCCGGGGTCGCCCGAACCGGAGGCCAACCGGGCGGTGGTGCTCGGCGAGTTCGGCGGCTTGGGCCTGCCCGTTAGCGGCCACACCTGGCAGAGCCAGAAGAACTGGGGCTACCGCAGCTTTGCCGACTCCGAGGCGCTCACGGCCGCGTACATTGATTTGGCCGCGAAGCTCTTTCCGCTCATTGACGAAAAAGGCCTCTCCGCCGCCGTTTATACCCAAACCACCGATGTCGAAATCGAGGTCAACGGCCTCATGACCTACGACCGCGCACTGGTGAAGATGGACTTGAAGAAAGTAGCCGCGGCCAATCACGGCCATTTCCCGCCACGACCCAAGGTGACGGAACTCGTGCCGACGGCCCTCAGTGAACGCGTAACCTGGCGGTTCACTTTACAGAAGCCTGCGGAGGATTGGTTCAAGCCGGGGTTCGACGCGGGTTCGTGGAAGGAAGGCCGGGCGGGCTTCGGCACCAAGGGGACGCCGGGCGCGGTTGTGCGCACGGAGTGGAACACCGGTGACATCTGGCTGCGCCGCGAGTTTGACCTCCAAACCGGCAAGTCCGACGTCCTGCGTCTGCTGATCCACCACGACGAGGACGCCGAGGTTTACCTCAACGGGGTCCTGGCGGCGCGCGCGCCAGGATTCGCCTCGGACTACGAGAAGTTCCCGATGAATCCCGACGCCCGGGCGGCGCTTAAGCCCACCGGCAACGTCATGGCTGTGCATTGCCACCAAACCGCAGGGGGCCAGTACATTGACGCGGGCATCGTGAAGGTCGAAATCCCGAGAGAATAGCTGCGCTTGAAAAGCCTCCTCTTCCTGCTCTGCGCGGTGAGCTTGGCTGCCGCCGCGCCGGCCCCGGACAGTTGCTCGGTCCGCGATTTCGGCGCCAAGGGCGACGGCAGCACCGACGATACGGCGGCCTTTCAGAAGGCGCTCGACACCGTGGGGCGAGCGGGCGGCGGGGTGGTGTACGCCCCGCGCGGCAATTACTTCTTCGCCGGCCATCTCAAGGTGCCGAACGCCGTAACGCTCAAAGGAGCCTGGGAATCCGTCCCCTCCCACATCGGCATCCGCAACCCGGGTGCACCCAAACCCACCGACGACGGCACAACCTTGCTCGTCACAGAAAGCCGGGGCCGGGAAGACGGCCCAGCCTTCGTTACCTTGAACGACAATGCCACGCTGAAAGGCGTCGTGATCTACTACCCGGAGCAGGACCCGGCAGAGGAGCCGAAGCCCTATCCCTGGGCGATAGCCCTGCGCGGGAAGAACCCCGCCGTGCTCGCCGTCGAGCTGCTCAATCCCTACAACGGCATTGACGCCAGCCACAACGAGCGGCACCTCATCCGCGACGTGCACGGCCAGCCGCTGCGGCGGGGCATCCTGGTGGATGCCATCTATGACATCGGGCGGATCGAGAATGTGCACTTCAATCCCTGGTGGAGCATGCAGCCGCGCCTGTTCCAATGGCAGCAGCAGCATGGCGAAGCGTTCATCTTCGGCCGGAGCGACTGGCAATACGTCTTCAACACCTTCTGCTTCGGCTACCACATCGGCTATAAATTCATCCAGACTGATGCTGGGTTATGCAACGGCAACTTCCTCGGCATCGGTGCGGATGATTGTTACACTGCCCTGGTCGCAGAGCGTTGCGCTCCCATGGGCCTCCTGATCTCCAACGGCGAGTTCGTCTCCTTCCACGGCCCGGATCCGACCATGGTGCGAGTCGAAACGAATAACGTCGGCAGCGTCCGCTTCGTGAACTGCGCTTTCTGGGGACCCTGCAACCAGATCGCCAGGATCGCGGGCAAAGGCACGGTGGGCTTCAGCGACTGCACCTTCGTGGAGTGGGACCGAAAAAAGGAGGGCCGCCACGCACTGCAATGCGCGGGCGGAACGGTGCTCGTCCGCGGTTGCGAGTTTCAAGCTGACAAGCCCCAAATCGAGTTAGGCGAGAAGGTGCGGCGCGCGGTGATCACGGATAACATCATCACCGGCAAGCCCCGCATAGCGAACCGGAGCAAAGCATCGGTGATTATCAATAACAACGCCGGTGATTAGCGGCATGTCGGACCTGAAAAAGAGATGGGGAATCCTAAACGGCCTTCTACTCTCTCTAATGGTTTAACTGCCTGAGGCATGGAAACTGTTTACATCGAGACGACCGTCATAAGCTACCTGGTGGCCAACCAGAGCCGGGACCTTGTGACCGCTGGTCAGCAGCAAGCTACCCGCGACTGGTGGGCGCGGCGACGCACCAGCTTCTATTGCGTGGTTTCCGAAGAGACACTGGCGGAAGCGGCACGTGGCGACGCCGCGCAAGCCGCGCTGCGGTTGGCCGCCCTGGGCGGGCTGCCCGTTGTGCCTGTCACAGGAGAGGTCGAGCGTCTGGCAATTGAGTTCCTCCACACCGGCGCCCTGCCGCCCTCAGCGCGTTCAGATGCCATCCACCTGGCGGCAGCTTCCTTTGTTGAAGCAGACTACCTGTTAACCTGGAATTGCCGGCATCTGGCTAACGCGCAAATCATCCGGCGGCTCGAACGTGAAGCGGTGCGCACGGGATGGAACCTGCCGACGGTTTGCACGCCGCCGGAGCTTATGGCAGATTTGACTTGTGGAACCCAATCCGATTCTTGAAGAGATCTGGCGCGTCAAGGATGAACTGGCGCGTGAGGCCGGCAACGACCTCCACCGCCTGTGCGCAAATACGCGCCGGTGGGCGGCAACGCACCCGCACTCCGGCCCCACCGTCGCCAGCCCCCAAGAACTGCGGCGACTGGCTGCAGAGCATGGGCTTCGTCATCCACACCCCTCGACGATGGCCTTGAACGACACGCCACCTCGCAAAGAATGACTCACCGTTATTTGTGGCTGCTGTCGGCAGTCTCAGTCGGTCTCCTTGGTTGTGCCCGACCAGGACCGCAAGCCGCTACCCCCATCCCGGACCCCAAGCCGGCCCCGGGCGTCTTCTTCGTCGCCACCAACGGCAATGACCGCTGGTCCGGCCGGCAGCCCGCCCCGAACCGCAAGCTGGCTGACGGCCCGTTCGCAACGCTGCCCCGCGCATTGCAGGCGGCGCGCGCCTTCAGACTGCAAACCGCCGGCATCTCCGGGCAGCCTGTCAGCATCTTCGTAAGCGGCGGCACCTACTTCCAACCACAACCCATCGCGTTGACGCCCGAAGATTCCGGCCTGGTGCTCGCCGCCTATCCCGGCGCGCAACCGGTCCTGAGTGGCGGCCGGCCCATTGCCGGCTGGCGCGAGGTCACGATCGAAGGCCGGCGATTGTGGAGCGCCGACCTTCCCGCGGACCACCGCGGCAAAGGGCTCTTCCACCAGCTTTGGGTCAACGGCCAGCGGGCCACCCGCGCCCGCCACCCCAATCGCGGCTACCTCCCCATCGCCGAACTGCCCGACAAGTCGAAAGAGTGGACGCAGGGCCATAGCCGCTTTCGTTTCCGCGAGGGCGACCTGAAAGCCTGGAACACCATCACCAACGCTGAGGTCGTAGCGATGACGCGCTGGGTCGAGTCGCGCCTGCCGATTGCCGGCGTGGACGAGAAGGAGCGCATCGTCAGCTTCAGCAAGCGTTCCGTCTTCCAACTTGCGCCCGGCGACCTCTACTGCGCGGAAGGCGCGTTCGAGTTCCTGGATGAGCCCGGCGAATGGTATCTCGACTCGGCTGCCGGCAGGCTGTTCTATCTGCCACGGCCCGGCGAAACGCTGGCCGACATTCAGGCGATCGCGCCCGTGCTGGCGCAGGTGCTGCGCTTCGAGGGCCGGCCCGAAGCCGGGCAATTCGTGGAACGCGTCACTCTGCGCGGCCTGACCTTCTCCCACACCGAGTGGCATTTCCCCTCGGACCGCCAAGCGGCAAAGGACAAGCCGAACGTCTGGCCCAATCCAACCGCCGAGGTTGGCGGCTTTGCCCAGGCGGCCATTGGCGTCTCCGGCGCCGTACATGGCGAAGGTCTGCGCCAGAGCGGGTTCGAGGACTGCCGGTTCGCGGCCCTCGGCAACTATGGCCTCGAACTGGCCCGCGGCTGCCAGTCCAACCGCGTTACCCGCTGCGAATTCACCGATCTCGGCGCCGGCGGCGTCAAGCTGGGCGAGACCCGCATCCGCGACCAGGCGGCTGAGCGGGCCCGCGCCAACGAAATCAGCCATTGCCGCCTCCACGACGGCGGCAAGCTCTTCGCAAGCGCTGTGGGCATTTGGATCGGCCAATCGCCGGACAACCGGCTCATCCACAACCTCATTCACGACTTCTACTACACTGGCATCTCCATCGGCTGGACCTGGGGCTACGGCCCCGCCTTCGCCAGCAACAACCTCGTCGCGCTCAACCACGTCCACCACATCGGAGTGCGGTCCAGCGGCGACGGCCCGATCCTCAGCGACATGGGCGGCATCTACACCCTGGGCAAACAGCCGGGCACCACCATCCGCAGCAACCTCTGGCACGACATCGCGGCCGTCCGTTACGGCGGCTGGGGCATCTACTTCGACGAAGGCAGCAGCGGCATCCTGGCCGAAGACAACATCGTCTATCGCACCACTCACGGCGGCTTCCACCAGCACTACGGCGAGACCAACCTCGTCCGCAACAACCTCTTCGCCTTCGCCCGCGACCACCAGGTCCAGCGCTCCCGCCCTGAGCCGCACCGCAGTTTCACCTTCGTCACCAATATCGTCTATTTCGATTCCGGCAACCTGCTCGGCGGCGATTGGTCGAACGACAACTACCTGATGGATTGGAACCTCTACTTCGACGCCCGCCCCGACGCCAAGCCGGATCAACTGCGCCTGGGCCCCTGCGTCTGGCAGAAATGGCAGGAGCGCGGCCACGACCAGCACTCGCTCATCGCCGACCCGCTCTTCGCCGATCCCGGCAAGGACGATTTCCGCCTCTGCACCGATTCCCCGGCTTCCCGGCTCGGCTTCCGCCCCATTGACCTGACCGGCGCCGTCCCCTGAGCCTCGCCGACCTCTTCCCCCGCTCTAGCCAGGTCCGCTTACTTGGCATGGCGGAGGCCGACGACACCGCCGTTTGGCGGCACGCCAGAGCCGGCGCCTTTGTTTTGGTGACCCAGGACTCCGATTTCGCTGACATGGCCGCCCTCTACGGCCAGCCTCCGAAAGTCATTTGGCTCCGATGCGGGAACCAGCCGGCCAAGGTCATTGAGAAACTCCTCCGCGACCACGCTGAGGCAATCGCCGCTTTCGAGCGGGACCCCGCCGCCGCCTGCCTGGTGATCCTGTGACTCCACTCGGGCAGCCTTGAGCCGCTCCCCGAGACGATCTGCCTCGTTGCAGCTCAGGCCCCCGCCCCAGCCATTCCCAGCTTCCACGGCCTCCAAAGTGCCACCTTCAAGCCGTGTACAACGGGTGTACAAGGGATGCTCACCGGGTGCTCATGTGTCAACCCCTTGTGCTTCCCTTGTGCATCCGGTGTACTCCCCTTGTACGCGCTTCGAGAGAACGAAGAATTGACCTCGGCGGGGGCGGCAGCGGACTTTGGGGCTGCTGAAGGCTTCGATTTCGTAACTTTCGTCTTTTCAGTTGCTTGCTGGTTTTTGGACTCGGGCGGCGGCGGGACAATCGCGCTGTAGACCCAGTCCTGGCCTTTCCAGCCGTTCTTTGTCTGGCTGGTGACGATAAAGACCTTCTGACCGGGGGCCGGTTGCCCAAACCGGGCGGTGTAGAGGTCCGTGAGGTCGCATTGGCCGTCTGTGGCCGGTCCCAACAGGCCCAGGTAATAGACCCGCCGGCGCTTCATCCGGCCCGAGCTGCAGGGCGGCTGGCCATATACCATGATGTCCTCAGTGACGGTCCCCACATTCAGCCGCAGGCGCACGCCGGTTTCCGGGTCGTTGACGATGTCCAGCCCGGTGACGGGGTTGGGGGCGAACACGACGGGGGCGGGGGAGGCCAGCACCGGTCGCTGCGGTCAACGGGATAGCGGCCGGTCTGATTCAAGTTCGGTTGGTGTTCGATGTTCGGCGTTCGCACCCCCTGCTCTGTAACGCTGGCAGACGAACATTGAACTTCCAACGCCCAACTTCGAACCGCGAACCGGCCCGCCTGCCATTTGAGCAAGAACCGCCGCAAACAAGGCGCTTGGCGCCCTGGCTCGCTCTGGATAAGGCCGTGCCATGCTCGGTGAGACCCGTAACCAATTCACCCTCACCCACGCAGCGCTCAGTGCGGGCGGGCGCGCACAGAGCGATTGCGTATCAGTTCAATAGTTCAGTTCAATCGCAGTGCACCCCCCCCGGCCTTCCCTTCGGCGCTTCCCGCGAGAGCGCCCTCTGTCTCGGCTGGGGTTTGAGCGGCGGGGGCAAGGGGCGCCCCTGGAGCTGTGCTCAGGCCGCCCGGAGAAAAGGGTTGCGCGGTTTGGCTTTGTGAGGCAAAGTATGGGCATGGAATCAAATTCGGCCGCCGAGCATCTCCAGGTCATTCGCACCTTGATGGAGCGGTCCGCGCTTTATCGGCGGGCGCTGGCGCCCATCATGAGCTTTGCCGGGTTGGCGGGTATGATTGCCGCCGGCGTCGGTTGCGGGGCGCAGATCGCCTCCGGGCGGGCGTTTGTGCTTTATTGGCTCATCGTTGCCGCGGTGACCCTGGCCGGGGTCTCGTTGCTGGTGCGCCGCCAGGCGCTGAAAGACCGCGAGCCGTTTTGGTCCTTGCCAACGCGGCGCGTGACCCGGGCTGCCGCGCTGCCCCTGGCCGCCGGCCTCGTCTTTAGCCTAGTGCTGCTCCTGCTGGACGTCGGCCACTCGCGCTGGCTGTTCATCTTCCCGAATCTGTTCTTCTATGCCTGCGCGCTGCACGCGGCGGGGTTTTTCATGTCGCGCGGCATCCGGCTCTTCTCGTGGGGCTTGATTGTGCTGGGTGGCTTGTGTTTGGCGGCTGTGCCGAGGTTTCAGACCGAACCGAGCCCGGTGGTGGATCATGTGCTGATGGGCGGCTTCTTCGGCCTCCTGCACCTGGCGTACGGCGTCTATCTCTATTTCACCGAACCGCGCAGGGAAGAGACGTGAACCCGGCCCCGTTCCTCCAGCTCGATCGGGTGATCCACGAGAAGGGCCGGCTGGCCATCGTGTCCATGCTCGCCGCCTCGCCGGAGCTGTCGTTCACCGAGCTGCGCGACGCGCTGGGCATGACCGACGGGAACCTGACCACCCATATCCGCACCTTGCAGGAGGCCGGCTACCTATCTGTCACCAAGTCCTTCCAGAACAACCGTCCGCTGACCACCTGTGCCCTGACCGCCGCCGGCAAGCGGGCTTTCGCCCGCTACATCACCCTGCTGGAGCAGATCATCCAGCAGAACAAGGCTGAGTAGCAGCCGGGTTTGAACGAAATGCAGCCACCGCGGTCATATACTTTGTAATACAAAGTGACATATGAGAATCATCCGAGCCGAACATCTGGGCATGTGCTTTGGCGTGCGCAACGCCATTGCGCTGGCGTTGCGGCAGTCTGCTGTTGAACCGCTGACCGTCCTGGGTGACCTGGTGCACAATGAGACGGTTCTGGCCGGCTTGCGCGCGCGGGGCATTCAGATCGCGCAAAGCGCCGCAGCCGCGCAGACCCGGACTGTTATGATCTCCGCCCACGGGGCGTCCGCGTCGGCGATTAGCCAAATGCGCGGACTGGGGTTTAATGTAATCGAGGCAACGTGTCCGCTGGTGCAGGCCGCGCATCGCGCGGTAGCCGGGTTGGCGCGCGAAGGCTATCACCCCGTCATTATTGGCCGGCGCGACCATGCCGAAGTGCGCGGGCTGACAGGGGATCTGGCGGACTTCGATGTCGTGCACTCCGAGGCGGAGGTGCTTGAATTGAGAGAGCGCCCGCGTTTTGGCGTTGCGGCGCAGACCACCCAGCCAATCGAGCGGGTGCGGGGGCTTGTGGGGTTGATTCGCCGCCGCTTTCCGCAAGCCGAAGTGCGGTTTATCGACACCGTATGCCGGCCGACAAAGCAGCGCCAGCATTCAGCCGTTGAACTTGCCCAGCAGGCGGAGGTGGTGGTGGTCATCGGCGGCGCACGGAGCAATAACACGCGCGAACTGACCCGGACCTGCAGCCGTTACTGCGGGCGGGTGTATGCGGTGGAAGCTGTGGAAGACCTGCGGGAAGAATGGTTCGCCCACGTCCAAACAGTGGGCGTTACGGCCGGCACCTCCACGCCGGATGCCGTTATCGAACAGGTTGAGCGGTGGCTCCGGCAATTGGCGGCCAGGACCGGCTACGAACCGGCTCTTCAGGCTGCCGTTGAGGTGCAACGGGGCATTTAACTCCCAGCCTCGAATTTCGCATGAAATATCTGAAGACATGGATGATCGTCGTCCTTTATGCCGCTGCAATGGCATGGGTCGAATCGGCGGTCGTGTATTACATGCGGACAATGATTGGTCGCATCGAGCCGTATCAACCCACACCACTGCCGATGGTAGGGGGCATGGGGTTTGCGGAACTGGTGCGGGAGGTGGCGACGATGACGATGCTGCTGGCCGTTGGGATGCTGGCAGGCCGGACTTGGCGCAGCCGCCTGGGTTATGCGGCAGTCGCATTTGGCGTCTGGGATATACTCTACTACGTGTTTCTGAAAGTGCTGTGCGGCTGGCCGCATTCACTGCTGGACTGGGATATACTCTTTCTGCTGCCGCTGCCGTGGTGGGGCCCGGTGGTGGCGCCTGTTGCGGTCGCTGTGTTGCTGATCACATGGGGCACGCTTGTCTCCCAGTTTGAGGCCGAAGGCGGACTTTTCAAGGCGGATTGGATGTCGCGCGCGATGGGTTCCATCGGGGCAGCGCTTGCCTTGTATGTTTTCATGGCAGATGCCATTCATGTGGCGGGCCAGGGTGTGGGCGAGTTGCGCAACTTGCTGCCGGTGCGTTTTAACTGGCCATTGTTCTCCGTGGCGCTGCTCTTGATGGCGATGCCGGTAATTCAACTGGGTCGCAGACTTCGACGGCAGCAACTGGCGCCCATTCCGCGGTTCAGAACCGCTTAGCCGAGTCCTTCCATGAACCTTCTTGCTTTTCCGGCCTGGTTTGATCGGGTGCCCAACGATCCTTTCTATCAACCGCGCACACCGCTGTGGCTGCCGCCCGAAATGGCAGTACCTCCTGCTCTGAAGGAGAATTCTCCAGCAGAATCGGTGGAGCGATGCTACGCGTTGCTGGTCAACCCGTTCTACGCCAAGTCCCCACACGGGAGCTTTGGAAAGCACGTATTGACGCCCAGTCTGGCCCTAACCTCCATTGCCGGTGCGACTCCGCGCCACTGGCGGCTTCGTTACTGGGACGAGAACCTCCTCCAGGGGGCTCCTCCAGCCAGGCCGTTGCCGCAAGTGGTCGGCATCACGGTGCATTTGACCTTTGCCAGCCGCGCCTACGAACTCGCGCGGTGGTATCGGGCCCGGGGCAGCAAAGTGGTGCTTGGCGGATTGCACGTTCAGTCTTGCCCGGAAGAAGCTGCCGCGCACGCCGACGCGGTTGCCGTAGGTGACGGGGTGCAACTCTGGCCGCAAATACTGGAGGACGTCGAACAAGGCTGTCTGCGACCGCGCTATCAGGCGGCTTACGAGCGCCCCTATCAATGCGATCCTCCTTCCCGGCGCGACTTGTTGCCGCGCGATCACTTCCTGACCACGACCAGCCTGATTGCCACTCGCGGTTGTCACAATCGTTGCGGGTTCTGTTATTTGGCGACCGATGGTTTGCACATGCCTTATCGGGTTCGTGATCCCGAGGACATCTGCCGCCAGTTTGCGGCCGACGGCCAGCCCTACGCCGTGTTCACTGATAATAATCTGGGCTCCAGACCCGATTATCTGCGCGCGCTCTGCAGGGCGTTGCGCCCGTTGAATAAGATCTGGAGCGCGGCCGTGACACTGGATGTCACCAACCATCCGGGACTTGTGCGTGAAATGGCTCTGGCCGGCTGTACTGGGGTATTTATCGGCTTTGAAACGCTCCGGAATGAGAATCTCATTGCGGCGAGAAAACGCACTCCCAAAGCCGAGGATTACGCACGGCGGGTCCAGATCCTTCGGGATTGCGGCATTCAGGTGAACGGCAGCTTTGTCGTTGGCTTCGACGGCGACTCCAAGCAGACCTTTGTTGAAATCGCGGACTGGATTGAAGCCAACCGCTTGGAGTGCGCCACGTTTCACATCCTCACGCCGTATCCCGGCACTCCCCTATTCCGGAAGATGGAAGCGGAAGGCCGGTTGTTGCATCGTGATTGGTCCAGGTATGACACGGCCCACGTTGTTTTTCGGCCCAAACAGATGACGCCCGAAGAACTGCTGCTCGGCTACGACTGGCTCTATCGGCGGCTTTTCTCACACGGCTCGATTTGGCGGCGACGGCCGCGCGCAATCGGCGCTTTGGTTACCTATCTGGCAGGCTGTTATCTCTATAAGCGATCGAATCGCCTGTGGCACTTCCTGATCAAGCATGGCTTGGTGCGTCAGGTGTGGCGGCCGCTGGTGGAGGTTACCCGGTGGCGGCACGTTGCATTCCGAAAACAGCTTCTGACCGCAGGCTGCCGCCTGGCCGAACATGCCGTGTCCGGCGGGGCGCGCAGTCTTCTGCCCGCCAGCGTATAGACACTTAACAAGCGGAATACCCGCAAGAGAAAGGCAAATATGAACGAACAGAAACCCCCGGTGATAACGGAAGCGGTTGGCTTCCTCAAACGTTGCTCGACCCTCTTCAAGATGGCCGGCGTGGCAGTGCTCATCTTGCTGCTGCTGATCCCGCTCGGCATGGTACGCTCGGTGTTGCACGAGCGGCTGGGGCGGCGGAACGAGGCGGTGGCCGACATCACTTCAAGCTGGGGCCGCGATCAAAAGCTCGTGGGCCCGGTCCTCATCGTGCCCTATCGCTACGCGGCCAAGTCGTGGAAGGAACAGCCGGGCGCGGGCGGCAAGATTGAAAAGGTTGAGGTCGTGGACCTGGTCACGGCCAACGCTTACTTCCTGCCGACCAATCTGGTGGTCTCGGGCGACGTAAAACCGATGCAACTGCGGCGCGGGATTTACCAGGCGGTGGTTTACACCGGGAAGCTGGAATTCGCGGGGGAGTTTGCGCGCCCGGACTTTGCCCGCCTGCGGATCAAGGCGGAAGAGGTGTTGTGGGAGGACGCGCTCGTCGCCTTTGCCATCCCGGACCTTCGCGGGGTGAAGGAGACGTTACATCTCCAGTGGGGCGGGAAATCCCTGCCTTTGTTGCCAGGGAGCAAGCTGGGAGGATTCCAATCCGGGGTGCAGTCGGGCGTGTTTGCCGCCGTGGGTGACGCTCGTGGCGGCGAGGGGCCCATCGCATTCCAGCTTGCGCTCTCGCTCAACGGGAGCGGGGGATTGAGCTTCGCGCCGCTGGGCGCCCAGACCACGGTGAAGCTCACGTCGCCCTGGCCGGACCCGAGTTTTTTCGGCACGTTCCTGCCCGCGGAGCGCAAGGTCACGCGCGACGGTTTCGAAGCCACCTGGCAAGTGTCCTACTACGGGCGCAGCTTCCCGGAGCAGTGGACGAGCCAGACGCCCGAGCCCTGCCTGACGCCGAGCGGTGTCGAAGCCTCGCTCTTCGGCGTGAACTTTCTGTCGGGCATTGACGCCTACCGCAACACGGAGCGGGCGATCAAGTACGGCGCGCTGTTCGTCGTTCTGATCTTTGCGGCGTTCTTCCTGTTCGAGCTGCTGGCGGCGCTTAGGATTCATCCGTTCCAATACGCCATCGTGGGCGTGGCGCTCTGCCTGTTCTATCTCGGGCTGCTCTCGCTTTCCGAGTTCATCCCGTTCGGCCTCGCCTACTTGGCGGCGGCGGGTGTGACGACGCTGCTGATCTGTTTTCACAGCGCCAGGATGCTGAAGAGCGGGGGGCGCACTTTCATCGTGGCGGGTTTGCTGGCGGGCATCTACGGTTTTCTTTACGTGGCGCTCCAGTTGCAGGATTACGCTTTGCTACTCGGCACGGGCGGGCTGTTCGCGGTGCTGGCCGTGGTAATCTGGTGCACGCGCAACATTGACTGGTATGCGCGGGACCGGGCGTGAGGGGGCTGCGCCCGGCGATGGGGGGGAAACATTGAGCAGGACGAGGCCGTAAAGGGTCCAACGATAGCGGTTTCCTTATGAAGATACTAAAGCTCGCTTTGAAGCATGAGACAGCCATGCCGGTGCTGGCCCTGGTTTTCGCCTCCGGCGCCAGTGTGGCGCTGGTGGTGGCGCGGATCGCCTGGACCTCCAATGTCCGCTACTCGTTCCTCATTTGGAACCTGTTCCTGGCCTGGCTGCCAATGGTTTTCGCCCTGCTGGCGTCCGAGAACTACCACCGCGGCTCAGGACGGGACTGGCGCTTCGTAGGGCTGGCAGGGGCTTGGCTGCTTTTCTTTCCCAATGCGCCCTACATTTTTACCGATCTGGTGCATCTGACGACCCGGTTCTACCCGGCCTTCTGGGTGGACTTGAGCCTGGTCCTGCTCTGCGCGTTGACGGGGTTGGTGCTGGGGTTTGTGTCGCTCTACCTGATGCAATCGGTCGTCGAGCGCATGCTCGGGCGCGCGGCGAGCTGGGGGTTTATTGCCGCCGTCGCGGCCCTGACGGGCTTCGGCATCTACCTGGGCCGGTTTATGCGCTTTAACAGTTGGGACGTCCTGTTCAAGCCGCGTCAGCTCTATCGAGGCATTGGCAACTGGGTCGCCGACCCGCTGGCCAACGCCAACTCGCTGGCCTTCCCCGTCCTGTTTGGCGCGTTCCTGTTCCTCACCTACCTGATGCTCTATGCGCTGACCCATCTGCGGCCAGCGCAGCCGATGCTACGGGCGCTGGAAACGCCAGCTTGAGCTTTCCGCAAGGGACGGCTATCTTGCGCCCATGCCGATCTACGAGTTTCATTGCGACAAGTGCGAGCGAGACAGTGAAGTCCTGGTCCGTTCCAGCGATTGGAAGGGGACCACGTGCCCGCATTGCGGCTCGGCCAGGCTCTCCAAGAAGCTGTCAACGTTTGCGGCGTCCGTGGCGGCCACACCCACTTGCGCGACGCCGGCGTGCGACGTCAGCACCAGCGGCGCCTGCGGCGGCTGTTGCGGCGGCGGCCCGCACCGCCACTGAGCCGGCTTAGCTGGCGACTTCGCGGGCGGTGATCGCCCGCAAATCCGGGATCGCCCAATCGGGCCGATGCCGGGTTAATTCCTCCAAGCTCGCTCCGCCCGTTGCCACTGCCAGCACTTTCGCGCCGATGGCTCGGCCACAGCGTATGTCGTGGGGCGTATCTCCGACCACCACCACTTCCTCCCCGCGCAGCTCGGCCCCCAGAATCCGGCTGGCGCGCTGATGCGCCAGGGCGGCGATTCGGTCCCGATCTTCGTGGTCGTCGCCGAACCCGCCGGTTTGGAACACATCCCAGAGCTGAAAATGGCGCAGTTTGATTTCCGCGCCGAGGCGGATATTGCCGGTGAGCAGGCCCAGCAACGGCGCCTGCGGCAGCGCCTGCAATCCGCGCAGGAACTCCCACACGCCCGGGCAGAGGGCCGTCTGGCTCTCGCGCAGGAGGTGGTCCAGCCAGAAGACGTAACGTGCGAAAAAGCGCCGCAGGTTCTCGGGCGTCGGCTCAATCTGATGAAAGCTAAAGAACTCGCGCACCAGGCTTGTGTCGGTGCGCCCGGCGAACTTCAACCGCTCAAACCCGTCCGCTGCGTTGAACTCCTCGGCGAATGCCCGGGCAAAGGCCTTCACCCCCGCGCCGCCCGTGCGGACCAGGGTGCCGTCAATGTCGAACAGGACCAGCCGGATCATGCGCCCGGAAAGTAAGCTTCCGCGCCTGCCGAGGCAACGACATCCGCGCCGCGGTTCGCGATTGACGGCGGCTCTGCTGTTACCCCAGCCGGTGCTCCCAGCCGGTGTGTGGCTGCTGTATGCCGTGTCTGACGCTGGTGTTCCGCTCGTACTCCTGCTTGCTTGCAGCAGCGATAGCGCCGCGTTTCCACGCGGCGACCCAGGTATCAGTTCCTTCTGCAATTAAGCACGATCTCGCCCGGTCTGTCCTTGTCGGCAGGCCTTGCTGCCCTGTAAACTGTTCCGCCGTGAGCAATCCTGATCCATGTCCTCGCTTGTCCAGGTAGCCATTCACCCGAGCCAGTTCCCGGAAAGCGTGCGGCGGGATTTGCTCGAATCGTTGCGCACCCGCCGGGTTAACCACAAGTTCCATTACGACAGCGTCAAGCAGACCCAGCAATGGCTGGCACTGCACCAGGCCTTCTCGCCGTCGCGCACGGACCCGGACTGTGCCGCCGCCTACGACCGCAGCTTCACCGCCGCCGTCGCCCGCGTGGACTCCCGGAGGGTACACCTGATCGGGCTCGGGTGCGGGGGCGGACAGAAAGACACGCGGCTGCTCAAGCTGCTCCGGGATTCGGGCCGGACCGTGTCTTACACGCCGTCGGATGTCAGCACCGCGATGGTGCTGGTGGCGCGGCAGGCGGCAATGGCGGCAGTTCCGGGGGAAAGCTGCTTTCCGCTGGTTTGCGACTTGGGCTCGACTGACGATCTGCCGGCGGCACTCGACGCGTTGCCAGTTGCCGATGCGGCGTGGCTATTCACCTTCTTTGGCATGATCCCCAACTTTGAGCCGGAGGTTATTTTGCCCCGGCTGGCGGCGCTGGTGCGCCCCGGAGATTGCCTGCTCCTGAGCGCCAACCTCGCTCCCGGCGCGGATTACGCCGCCGGCGTGCGGCGAATCCTGCCGCAGTACGACAATGTGCTCGCGCGCGATTGGCTGATGACGTTCCTCCTTGATCTTGGCGTCGAGGCCGGCGATGGAGACCTGCGCTTTATCATCGAGGATGCTTCGGCTGGCACCGGCCTTAAACGCGTGGCGGCGTATTTTCGCTTCAGCCGCGCGCGGGAAGTTCTTGTGGACGCGCACCGCATGGGCTTTTCCCCGGGCGAATCCATCCGCCTGTTCTTTTCCTACCGCCATACTCCGGCGCTTGTGCGGGAGCTGCTCGGCCAGCACGGCTTGCGAGTGCTGGATCAGTGGATCACCCGGTCCGGGGAGGAAGGTGTGTTCCTGGTGAGCCGGGTTTAGCGCCCGGCTAATAGGCCCGCAGCGTATCCAGCACGGCCTTGATGCGCGGGACTTCGTGCGTGCGAAACAGGTCGGTCTTGCCCAGCGCGGCGAGCACCGCGAAGAACGGTTCGGCGCAACGCACTTCCTCGCCAAAATACTCGAAGGCATGGGGCAGGGCGTGGCAGACCGGGAAACCCAGCGCGCGCAGGCGGAAGGTGTTGAGGAACACTTTCATCTGGTGGCGCACTCGCGTGCTGCTGTCCTGCAGGTTGCGGTAATAGAATCCCAAACCCGGGTCGAGGAGTATCTTCTCCACGCCGTTGCGCGTGGCAATCTCGATCTGGCGCGCAAAGTAATCCTGCATGAGCGCCACCGGGTCGGTGCCGAAATCGAAGTTACCCACCTCCCGCACGTTCCGGCCCTGCACGTAGCAGATGATTACTGCGGCGCCGTGCGCCGCCACCATGCGGTAGAGTTCATCAGTGTGCTCGGTGCCGGTGAGGTTCAGGATGTTCGCGCCGGCTTCCAGGCAGGTGCGGGTTACTGCCGGCTGATAGGTTTCCACCGAGACGAGAATCCCCGCCTCCCGCAAAGCGCGCACAACTGGCAGCAGCTTGCTGTTCTGCTCGGCCTCGTCCAGTCGCGCCGCGTGGGCCAGGGTGGATTCCGCCCCCACGTCCACGATTTCCGCTCCTTGCTCGCGCATCTCGCGGCCCCGGCGCACGGCGCTTTCCACGGTGAGACAGACACTCTCGCGATACCACGAGTCCGGCGAGAGATTGACCACGCCCATAATCGCGGGCCGCGAGTTGAAGGCAAACTGCTTGCCGCCGATGGCGAACTCCTTGACGCGCGCCTTGGCCGCGGCGCGGTTCTGCTCGACCAATGCGGCCAGTTCTTCCAATCCCAGCATGAGCATTAGGGTAGGGGAAAGCGTGGAACAGAAAAGGCAGAAGTTGCATTTCCCGGATGGCGCCGGGAGGGAATATCATTGCATCCATTCCCGTAAACAAATATGAGAGCGGCCGTGAAAACGGTCATTACCTGGTTCATGCTCTACGGCCTCGTGCTTTACGCCGGCGAACAATCCGCCCCGCCGCCTGATCTGGGCGAATACCACACGACCCGGAATGCGATCACAACCAGCATTCGTGTCGCCTCTCCGAGAGTGGAAGGGCAGACGGGCTACCTGGGTGTGTCGGTCGAACCGGACTCTTCGGGCGGCTTGGTCATTGCTGAGGTCGGTCCCGACTCGCCCGCGGCCAACGCCGGCCTGCGGAAGGCGGATCGTCTGGTTGCGGCGGACGGCAAGCCGGTGGGCTCGGCGGAAGAGTTGCGGACGATTGTGCAGGCGAAGTTGCCCGGCGACGCCCTTGCGCTCACGATCGAGCGCACTGGCGCGAAGCGCGACGTCACCGCGCGGCTGGAGGCCACCAGCCGGCCGCTGCAGCTCGGTGAACGCGCGATCCTGGGCCTGCGCATGGCAGCCGCCTCCGACACTGTGGGCATCGAGGTGGTATCGGTCACCCAAGGCAAGCCGGCCGCGCTGGCGGGCATTCGCCCTGGGGACCGGATTCTGGAAGTTGATGGCGCTGAGCTGGGCGAAGCCAGGAGCCTGACCGATACACTGTTGGAGAAGCGCCCGGGCGATACCGTGAAACTCACCGTTCGCCGCAAATCGAGGGAACGGGAGATGCCGGTGACGCTGGTCGCGGACGACTCGGATTCCGCGCTGGCGCCTGAGGAGCGCCGCGTGCTGACCCCCTGGAAGAAACCCGTCTTCAGGCTTGCGGTGCTGTGCGTCGAGTTCGCCGATGTGAAACACAATCCGCGGGTGCCGCGCGAGGAATGGGAGAAGGCCTATTTCAGCCGCGATACCTACCACCAGACCAATGCCACCGGGCAGGCGGTTTATGGCAGCATGGCCGATTACTACCGTGAAGTTTCCTGTGGCAAGCTGCGCGTCGAGGGGAGGGTGTTCGATTGGGTGCAGGCCGGCAAGAAGCGCATTGAATACAACCTGCCCACCCGCTCGAAGGCGAAGACGGATTTCTTCAGTGAGATCGTGCGGGCGGTGGTGGCGCGCGACGGCAAGGAGGCGCTGAAAGACTTTGACGGGCTGGCGTTTGTTTACGCGGGACCGCGGCTGCCGGAGGCGTTGCGCAGCAGTATCCTGTGGGCGCATCGCTCGCGTGTGACTATTGACGGCAAGTCGTGGTCCTATGTCATCGTGCCCGAAGGGGGCGAGCGCATGAGCAACATCAGCACGATGTGCCACGAGTTCGGCCACGTCCTCGGCTTGCCCGACCTTTACGCGCGGCCGGAGAATCCCGGCAGCGAAGGCGCGGGCGTGTGGACGATCATGTCCAACCAGTTCCGGAACGGACGCCCGCAGCACTGCTGCGCCTGGTGCAAGGAACAAATGGGCTGGCTTATGCCCGTTGTGATTGATCCCGCCGTGAAGCAGAAGCTCATTCTGGGTCCGGTGGAAGGCAGCGATCACGAATGCTACAAGGTCCTCTTGCGTCCCGACGGCAGCGAGTACCTGCTGCTGGAGAATCGCCGCAAGAAGGACTTTGATGCCGGCCTGCCGGCTGAGGGGTTGCTCATCTGGCGGGTGGTTGCCAACCGTCCCATCCTGGAGGAGGCCCACGGCGTTGAAGGCCCGGCCGGTCCGCGTGTCTTCCTCAGCTCCGTGCCGTGGCCCAGCAAGAGCAATCACGCCTTCACTCCGCTCACCACGCCCTCGAGCCGCTCACAATTAGGCGGCGGCCTGCCGGTGAATCTGACCAACATCCGTGAGTTGGCGGACGGCCGGGTCATCTTCCAGATCGGCTACGAATACGAGTGATCGCCCGTTTGTTCCCCACAGCCAGGCGACTTGTTCGCAATGGGGAATAGTGCTGGCGGCGGATGTGAGCCCTGAAGTCAGGAAAGTGGCGCGCCCGCCGCGACTCGAACGCGGGACCCTCTGCTTAGAAGGCAGATGCTCTATCCAACTGAGCTACGGGCGCATTGTGCTGCAACCGCAACACTTGCAGTTCGCATAGTCTCGATCAATTTACCACGGGCAGCCGCTTGTGTGCCGCGCAATAACTATCGAGTGCCTTATCAAGCGCAAACTATGCTCGTCTGCGCACAAAAGGCAAGCTGATCCGATGCTGGCTCAAGGACGGCGGGCGTAGTGCTTGGGGGAGACGCCCATGAAGGAGAGGAAGGTGGCGTTGAAGTGGCTGAGACTGTCGAACCCGGGAGCGCGCTACAATCCAAAATCAGCCATTACCGGGATGTGGTCGCTCAAGGTCACAGAAAGCGGATCTTCTGGATTCGTTCTGAAGGCACGTTCAAACAGTATGCGACATGCACGCGCGCGGGTTGCCAGCGGTGCAGATACCCAGACGTAGTCTATTCTGCCCACCGGCTTATCGCTGGTTATAGAGCAATCTGATGTTCCTGCTGTTTTGACCTTGGCGAAGATGTCCACCAATCCTGCCTGGACCCAGCGCGGGTATTCCGGGCCAGTCGGCCGGTGATTCAGATCGCCCTGCAGCAGCACGCGATCGCCTTTTTCGAGGCTCGGCCCGATGACCTTCAGCATCTCGGACACCTCGCGAGCCCGCACCGCGGCATCGGACGGGTGCAAGTGCGCGCTAAAGAACTGGATTTCCCCTCCCGGCGCGCGGATGACCGCGCGTCCCCAGTGGCGAGTGAACAGGTCCTTGGGCCGCTCCGGCCAGCTTACCAAGGGACAATTCTGCGGACTGACAATCTCGTGCTTGCTCAGCACAGCGCCATTCCACCCGCCGGAAAAGAAGGCGTATTTCATGCCGAGCTGGTTCGCAATGGATGCGACAACTTCCTTGGGCGGGGCCTCCTGGAAGCTGACAATGTCGGGTTCATAGAGCGCAAGTTCCAGCGCCATCCGCGTTGGAACCTGCGACTCGGCGGCCTTGAGGAACGGCTTTGCCTCCGGGCTCACGCTGTAGCCGTGGCACCTCAGGATGTTATAGGTGATGGTGCGCAAGCGTGGAGCCTGGCCGGCCGCAAGGGCCAGGCCGGCCGGCATGATCATTTGAACTGCGCCCGCAGCGACAGCGGTCATGAGAAAGTCACGGCGTGTTTGCATAGTGCAAATAGTTTAGATCGTTTGCGGAAGAGCTTGATAGTGTTCGCGGGCGAAGGCAATAGCATCTGCAACCGAGGGGAAGCGCCCACTGAAGGCCAGGGAGAGAACCAGCAAGCCAAGCAGCGTGTCTTCTTCTGAAGCTGCAAGGCGGTGGGCATGGCCGAGGCGCTGACAGATGAGCCGACGCAACAGGCCGGTCTTTAACGCCACACCGCCAGAAAAGACGAGCCGTGTCCAATCTTTATCCGGGGCGATGCGGGCGGCGCACCGCGCATAGTTATCCGCCATTCCGGCGAAGGCCGCGTGAAAGAGGTTGCCCACAGTAAGGTTTTCCTCGCGGACATTCGTAATGGCGCCATGATCACCCACGGCACTGAAGTAGAAGGCCGGATTTACACACAGGTCGGTTGATTCAACCTTGGCAGCTTCCGAGAGGATATAGTCCCATGGGTCTGGCAGGTTCACACCTTGTGCCTGGGCCATCTCAGTGAGCAGATGGACAAGGGCATTGAGCGCGCGTCCGCCCGGAATGTGCGTGATGGTCTTGAGAAATCGGCCATCGAACCACGGGCGCGTTTGGAAGTCGCCAAACTCGCACCCGCGCGCCAGTTGGATTACCGCCGAGCCGGTTGAGATGTTGACCGACAGCTCGCCTTCGTCGAGGAAAGCTCCTACCTGGGAGCAGTGATAATCGCCAACGGGCATGAAGATGGGCAGACTGCGGGAGCTGACTCGGCATTTCCCCGCCACGGCCCCCTGGGGGACAATTTCCGGCCAGCGGAACCGGTCGAGCCCGAGCTTCCGGATCACGGGCCGGTGCCAGTTCAGCGTTTGGACATTGAGCGCACCGTGGGCGAAGGCATTGGTCACATCGGACTTCGGCAGGCAGCCGCACAGGTTGGCGATGACAAAGTTGGGCAGGGAGGCGGCGACGACGGGTTCAACGGGCAGGCGGTTGTTCTGTGCCAGCCAGAACAGGTAACAAAGCGGCAAGCCCGGACGCGGCTCGTTGCCCAGCTCCTGGCGTTCTTCGCGAGTGATACGCCGATTCACTTCATCAAAGTAACTACCATGGCTGCCCGGGAAGGGTTGCAGGGCGCGCTGGTCCTGCCAGTTAATGGCATTCGAAACCGCCTCACCGTTCTCGGTGGTGAATACCATCCCATGGAGCTGACCGCACATCACGATGCCCGCGGCGTCAGACGCGTGGCAAAGCAGGCGATCGAGGAGACAACGGGTGGCTGCAACAATCTCGGTTGGAACGAATTCGCGGAACGCCGGAGCCAGGCCGCGGGCCGGCTCCGGAAACGGCTGACGCTCGATGTGCCGGATCGCCAGTGTGTCGAGATCGAGCACCGCGCCCTTGAGGAACGACGTGCCCAGATCAATGCCAATGAACCGCATTGCGGTATGTGGTCAGGTCTCCGCAACCACCGGATTGGTCAGCGCGCCGATGCGATCAATCTCGATCGTGATGGTGTCGCCGGGTTTGAGGAACACGGGCGGCTTCCGCGCGAAGCCGACTCCGTGGGGCGTTCCGGTGAGAATGACTGTGCCCGGCAGCAGCGTTGTGCTGCCGCTCAGGAAGGAAACGAGCGTGGGCACATCAAAGATCATGTCGTCGCAACGCCAGTCTTGCATCGTCTGGCCGTTGAGCAGGCTTCGGATCTTCAAAACGGCGGGGTCGGGGATCTCGTCCTTGAGCACAAGGCACGGCCCCAGCGGCGCGAAAGTGTCGAACGTCTTGCCCCGGCACCACTGGCTGCTGCCCCATTTGCCTTGCCAGTCGCGGGCGCTGACGTCGTTGGCGCACGTGTAGCCGAGCACATAATCGAGCGCCGCTTGCTTGCACACATTCTTGCAGCGTTTGCCGATGACGACGGCCAGCTCACACTCGTAGTCCACCTGGTCACTGCGCAGATGGCGCGGCAGTTCAATCGGATCGCCGGGGTTTTGCACGGCGGCCGGGGACTTCATGAACAGCACCGGGTATTGCGGAATGGCGGCGTTGCCTTCCTCGGCGTGCCGACGGTAGTTCAGGCCGATGCAGAAGAACGCCACCGGCGCGACGGGTGCGAGGAGCTTCCTAACTTGTGCGGGCTGCTTGGTGACTTCGTAGGCGCCAAAGATGTCGCCGACGATTTGCAGCGCGGAGCCATCGGGCAGTTGCGCCGCATGGCGCGCGGCGCCTTGGGCATCTTCGTATCGAATGATTCGCATAGGGACAGTATCGGTTGATTATTCTCCGGCCATGCAGCCCCCGTCAACGACCATTGCGCTGCCGGTCACAAACGGGGCGTGTTTGGGGTCCGTCCTTATTCGGCTTCCTCCGAAGCAGAACTCAAGGCAACGGTCCGCGAATGGAAATGCCGGGGACTGAAGCCCCGCCTGCGAAGTTTCGTCGTCAGGTCCAAGCCTGCCGGCTCCCCCTCGCTCGGTTGCACCCTGTTACCCCGTGGTTGCACCCGCAGGACAGGCCATACAGGCGTTTGTAACATGGCCCCCTGTGGGGGGGCGCTTGGGGTTTGCAGGCCCAGCCAAGGCCCCTTACCGCTTCAGAAACAGGCACAGTATCCGGTTCTCTCGTTGTCGTGGTTGGGGGCTGCCTTCGGGACCGCCACAAGTCCGCAAGATTGGAAAAGCCAGCTTCAGCATGATGCGCTAAGCTGGGGCAACGATCATGGATTCAAGCATGGCAACACGGACCGAGACGGTCCGGGATCATCGGGAGCGCCTCAACAAGGTGCTGCTCTATTTACAGGAAAAGGCCGGCGCGTCGTTCTCGGTGGAGCAGCTTGCCCGGATTGCGTGCTTTTCCCCATTCCATTTTCATCGGCTCTTCCAGGCCTATGTGGGGGAGCCGCTCAGCGCGCACGTGCGCCGCCTCCGGCTGGAACGGGCCGCGCTGCGGTTGCGCACTTCGCGCGCGTCGGTCACCGAGATCGCGCTGGATACGGGCTATGAGACTTCCGCGGCCTTCAACAAGGCCTTCCAACGCCACTTTCAAGTCAGCCCGACAGCATTCCGCCGGTCGCCATCCATCAGCTTCAAGACCGCACCGAAACTTAAACCAGTCAGTCGAGTCCCCATTGATATGAAACCAGAGATTGTCAAACGAACCGAACAGCAAGCCATCTTCGTCCGCCGCACCGGCGCTTACAAGGAATCCGCGGGCGCCGCCTGGGAGGCGGTGTGCCATTACGCCTACTCGCACCGTCTCGTTAAGCCCGGGCGGGAATTCATCGGCATTAGTCACGACGATCCGCAGATCACCGCCCAGGAGAAGCTGCGTTACGACGCCTGCATCACGGTCAGCCAGCCGGTGAAACCGGAAGGGGAGGTCGGGGTGCAGCAGATCGCGGGCGGGCGGTATGCGAGGTTCCTGCACAAAGGGCCGTATGAGAACCTGCTGGGGACCTACAAGGTCATTTTCAGCGAGTGGCTTCCCGGCAGCGGCAAGGAATTGCGCGATGTGCCCAGCTTCGAGGTGTATTTGAATAGTCCGCCGCGCACCCGGCCGGAGAACCTGAGGACCGAGATCTACATTCCGTTGAAGTAACGGGGCCGGTATCAGCGCCACGGGCACGCATTTCAGGCGCGTGGCGCGTTGGAACACGCTGGCCGGGGCAGAATTGCCGATTGCCTTGGACCAATTCCTCGCTATGGTGGGCGCATGAGCCTGGCTCGGAAACTACTTCATACGCGATACCGCGTGGACGATCTGGAACGGACGGTGAAATTCTACCGCGAGGTGCTCGGCTTGCAGGAAGTGCGCCGGCATAAATCGCCCCGGGGCTCCGAGCTGGTATTCCTCAAGGCGCCGGGGAGCGAGGAGCTGATCGAGCTATGCTGCTTTCCGGCGGGCGGCGCGGTGCAGGTGCAGCCGGACTTGACGCACCTGGCGTTTGAAGTAGACAGCCTGGAAGCGTTTGGCCGGCACCTGGCGCGGCTGGGGCTGAAGTATTCCGACGGCCCGCAGCTCAACGCGGACGGGGGCGGCATCGCCTTCATCGACGCGCCGGAGGGCTATGAAATTGAGCTGATCCAGCCGGCCAAGTCCGGCGGCTGAGGTTTTCCCTGCGCAAGGTGTGAAGCTTCGCTGCCGCCAGTTTGAGTTTGTCTTCCCGCGCCCGGCGCTGGTGATGGGCATTGTGAACGTCACGCCCGACTCGTTCTATGATGGCGGGCGGTTCCTGGACACGCCGGCCGCGGTGGCTCATGCGTTGCAACTGATCGCGCAGGGTGCGGAGATTATTGATGTGGGGGGCGAATCCACGCGGCCGGGTGCTTTGCCTGTGGCCGAGGCTGAAGAACTGCGCCGGGTCATGCCAGTGATCGAGCAGTTGGCCGGGCAGGTCAAAGTGCCAATTGCCATTGACACCGTCAAACCCGGCGTTGCCCGGGCGGCCCTGGCGGCAGGGGCCAGCATCGTCAATGACGTGGGCGCCAATCGGGAAGACGAGACTTTGTGGCGGCTGGTGGCCGAGGCCCGGGCCGGCTACGTGTGCATGCACGCGCAAGGCACGCCGCGCACCATGCAGATCAATCCCGCCTACGTTGATGTGGTCCGCGAGGTCGGGGAATTCTTTGCGGAGCGCATTCGGCGATTGGACGATTGCGGAGTGAGCCGGGAGCAGCTTATACTCGATCCCGGGATTGGCTTTGGCAAAACGGTCGAGCACAACTTGCAGTTGCTCGGGGCGGCGCGAAACTTCGCGAGGTTTGAGCGTCCCCTGCTGCTAGGCGTTTCGCGCAAGTCCTTTATCGGGAAGCTGCTGGGCGCGGAGCCGGCAGCGCGGCTGCCGGGGGCGTTGGCGTGCGCCTGCGTCACGGTGGCGGCGGGGGTGTGCATCGTCCGCGCCCATGATGTCGCGGAGACCGTGCAGGCAATTCGGATGACCGAGGCAATCCTGGCAAGGCAGAACGCATAATGTGGGAAATCACACAGGCTGGCTGGCGTCCCGCGCTGGAGATCTTGATCCTCGCGGTGGGGATCTATTATGCCTTGCGGTTTGTGCGGGGCACGCGCGGCGCGCCGGTGGTGTGGGGCTTCCTGGTGGCGCTGCTCTCGCTGGTCCTGGTCAGCTACCTGCTGAAACTTAAGGTGCTGCAGTACTTCCTGGGAGGATTCTCCGCGTTCTTCGTGCTGGCGGTGCTGGTGATATTCCAGCCGGAACTGCGCCGGATGCTGGCGGAGCTGGGCAACCTGCCGCTCTTCGCCACCGCGCACGAGCAGCGGGAAAATATCGAGGTGATCATACAGACTGTCGAGCGTTTGGCGGACGTGCGCATCGGCGCGCTGATCGCGGTGGAACGGTCCATCCAATTGCAGGAGGCGGTCGAGTCCGGCATCCGCGTGGATTGCGAAGCGACGCCCGAGATGCTGGAAACCATCTTCTTCCCGAACAATGCGATCCACGATGGCGGGGTTATCATCAAGGGCGACCGGATTGCTTTCGCCGCCTGCATTTTCCCGCTGACGCAGCGGCAGGACCTGAACAAGTCGCTGGGCACGCGGCACCGCGCGGCGATCGGCTTGAGCGAGGAGACCGACGCGGTGGTGGTGGCGGTGTCGGAAGAGACCGGGGCGATCTCCTACGCCTACAAAGGCCAGTTTGTGCGGCGGGTCACGCTCGAAGAATTGCGCGCGTTTTTGACTTCCGTGCTCGTCTCGCCCTCCCGCTCGCGCAACTGGCTGGGCTGGTTCCGGGTCCGGACCGCCGACGAGGCCAAGCCGGGGCCGGTGCGCGTAGCCAGAACTGATTCTCCGGCTGCAACCGCGAGCAAAGGCGGGGGCCAATGATTGATTTCCTGCGCCATCTGATCTTCCAGGACTTCTGGCTGAAGCTCTTCTCCCTCGTGCTCGCGGTGCTGGTCTGGCTCACGGTTACCTTTGCCAGTCAAAAAGATGTCCGGACCGACGAACGCGTGCTCTCCAACCTGCCGGTGACAGTCTTTTCCGCGACAGAGGACGTGCGCAATTTCAAGGTCAGCCCCACGGAAGTCCAGGTCACAGTGCAGGGCGATGCCAAGACGCTGCAGAACCTGCAGAGCAAGGACATCCGGGCAAGGGTGGACTTGACCGGGGTGACAACGGCGCATGACCTGTACCAGCGCGTCGAAGTGTCGGTCCCGGCGGGCGTCGCTTACCGGCGCGTGGCACCGGAAGAGGTGCGGGTCATCTTCCCCCCCGACCGGTAACTTGCTGATCCCTATGAGTGGTTCAAAGAGAATCTTCGGCACCGATGGCGTTCGCGGCACTGCCAACATCGAGCCGGTGACAGCCGAGACCGCGCTCAAGCTTGGCCGGGCGTCGGGTCATGTCTTTGCCCATCTCGAGCGCCAGCCTCGAGGCCGCGGCCGGCACAAAATTGTGCTGGGCAAGGACACGCGCCTGTCGGGCTATATGCTCGAGAACGCCCTGTCGTCCGGCATTCTTTCGACGGGGGTGGACGTGCTGTTTATTGGCCCGCTGCCCACTCCGGGCGTCGCCTATGTTACCCGCAGTCTGCGCGCCGATGCGGGCATTGTCATCACCGCCTCCCACAACCCCTACGACGACAACGGCATCAAATTCTTTCGCGCCGACGGGTATAAGCTGGACGACAAGATCGAACAGAAGATCGAGGGCCTGGTCTTTAGCGGCGAGATCGAGAATATCCGGCCGACTGCGGATGCCATCGGCAAGGCGGTGCGCATTGACGACGCGCTGGGCCGCTATATCGAATATGCCAAGGCGTCCTTTCCACGCGGGCTGACCCTCGAAGGGCTGCGCGTCGTCGTGGATTGCGCCCACGGCGCGGCTTACAAGTCAACCCCCTGCGTGCTGCGCGAATTGGGCGCGGAGGTCATTGTGTATGGGAACCAGCCCGACGGCAAAAACATCAACAAGGATTGTGGCGCGATGCATCCCGCGCTCATGTGCCAGAAGGTCAGCGAGCATCGCGCCGACCTGGGCCTGGCGCACGATGGCGACGCCGACCGCGTCCTGCTCTGCGACGAGAAGGGCACGCTGATTGACGGGGATGACCTCCTGGCCGTTGTGGGGTTGGATCTCCTGGCGCAGGGAGCCTTGGCAAAGAAGACCGTGGTCACCACGGTGATGAGCAACGCGGGGTTGGAAGCCGCCATTGCCGGGGCTGGCGGGCGCGTGGTGCGCACCGGCGTGGGCGATCGCCAGGTCATTGACGAGATGTTGCGCCACGGCTGCAACTTCGGCGGCGAGCAGAGCGGCCACCTGATCTTCCGTGACTACAGCACGACGGGTGACGGCCTGGTGGCCGCCCTCCAGATCCTGCGCATCATGCGGACCCGGAATGAGCCGCTTTCCAGGCTGGTGCAGTGCTGGGCCCGTGTGCCCCAGATTGTTGCCGATATCCGCGTGCGGGAGAAGCGGCCCTTCGAGGAATTGGACCAGGTGCCGCAACTGGTGGCGGACGCGGGCACAGAGCTCAAAGGGCAGGGGGGCCGCATCTTGCTGCGCTACTCCGGCACCGAACGCAAAGCACGCCTGCTGCTGGAGGGTCGCGACCGCCCCACGCTCCAGAAATGGGCGCACAAGATTTCGGAGGCAATCCGGCAGCAGGTAGGGGCGTAGGCGCGGTTGATTCCGGCACCGGCGGGTTCGGGGGGGATCGTGGTCCCGGTGAACCCCCGGGAGCATTTCCAGACTTGCCCTGTATTGTCCGTTTCCGCCCCGCGTGTGAGGCTATCAGCGCGATATGCCTTTCTGTTGTGAGTGTCATGTTGGGTGCGGCAGGGTGGTTCGGATGACCGAACCGCCCTTGCTTTCCGGCTTCACTCCTTCGCGGCGGCCGCAGAATCCAACTCGGCCTCTGCCAGCCGCCAACCCGCCGGATGCCGATCTTCGCCACCAGCAGTCCGCAATACTTGCCCCAGGTTGAACGTAATTGATATGAAATCACGAGCCCTCCCATTTGCCGCTGCTCCGTCGCCCAGTTGTCCTCGCCCCGGCGCCCGCGCCAACCAGAAAATCAGGCTGCTCCTGGCAGATGACCACCCCGTCGTGCGCCGGGGGCTCACGGCCTGCCTGGGACAGCGGCCAAACCTGGAGATTGTGGGCGAAGCCGCCGATGGTCAGGAAGCGCTCCGCAAAGCCAAAGAGCTGGTGCCGGACGTCCTGTTAACCGACCTGGACATGCCGCACTTGACCGGCGTGGCTGTGGCTGAAGCCCTGCACAAAGTACTGCCTCAGATCAAAGTCCTGGTGCTGTCCACCCACAACAACACAGAATTAATTCTGCGCTGCGCCCAGGTGGGTGCCAGCGGCTACGTCCTCAAGCAGGCGGCGCCCGATGAATTCTTCCGGGCAATTGAAATGGTCAACGCCGGTCAGTCATTCTTTAGCCCCGACGTTACCCAGGCCGCGCTCAAGCAGTTCGTTCGGGGCAACGGACACAGGCCGGAGCCGTCAGATCTCACCCATCGTGAGCAGGAGGTCCTCGTTCATATCGCCGAAGGTTTCTGCAACAAAGAGATTGCCTTGCGCCTCAACATCGGAACGCGCACGGTGGAAACGCATCGTGAGCGCCTGATGCGCAAGCTCAGTATTCACACCATCGCGGGTTTGACCAGGTTCGCCGTCGCCAAGGGGATGGTGCACCTGTCTGAACCCGTAATGGCCTGAACGCCAGTGCTCCCCCGCCCGGTCGCGGCGCCGGCGGACTACGGCAGGGTCAGTATCTCCGCGCGCAGCCGGCCAACGAACTGGCTGGGCAGGCGTTGATCAATCGAGCCGGGCACAAACCTTTCCAGCGCCACATGGCCGTCGCAAAACAGCACATTGGCCCGTCGTCCGTGCCGGAAGTGCCCGTTGGGCTGATTGATGCTGTTATCCACATAATACCATTCCTCCAGCATCGGATTACTGGCGGAGGCGGGCGCCTGCCACGTGTTGACCTGCGCGGCGTCGGCCAGCAGCGCCAGCCCCGCCGGCTGGGTGATGCGACTGACGCTGATGGGCCGCTTGGGAGGATCGGTTGACAGGTAGTAGTTATAACCATACCCGTAGGTTGCCCCGCTCGCCTTGAGCTTTAGCTGCGAGAGGAAGCAATTCAAGGCCGGGCAGAGTTCAACGCCGCGGCCCTGCAAGTAGGGATAGAGCGCGCCTTGCGTGGCATCGAACGCGCGGCTGCCTTCCTTGCCGGGCCCAATCCAGCCGAACCAATAGAGCTGTCCGCCATTGGTCATTGCCCCGCCGTAGCGAAAACAACTCCCGCCGTTGTCATCCCAGTAGAGGTGTGTCGCCAGCCCGAGCTGGTGCAGGTTGCTGACGCACTGGATGCGCTGTGCCGCCGCCTTGCTGCGGACCAGCGCCGGCAACAACAGCGCCGCCAGCATCGCCACAATGGCGATAACCACCAGCAATTCGATCAGGGTGAAGGCGCGGCAAGCGGCGTGTGAGTCGTGAAACGTGATCCGTGGCACGCCTTCTGCCGCCCGGCGCTCGATCCCGGCTCTCATGGCCGGGTTGCCCGCACGCGGTAAAAGGCCTTGGCGCCCGGGGCGTTGGTGTCCGACAAAGTCAGCCCGAGCCCGGTGCCTGCCGCCGGGCCCGCGATCTCCGTCCACGTTTGGAAGTCCGCCGTGCGGTCCAGCCGGTACAGCCAGTTGGTGTGGCTGAGGAATTGGGCCTGCCAGCGCTCACCCGCGAAACCTCCGGTCACCTCTCCCACGGGGGGCGGACAGATGAATACGAAGTTGTCCACCGTGCCGTGAGCCCGGATCGAGCCCGCAAACGAAGGTTCCTGGCCGGCGTCGCTGTAACTGCTGATGGCCAGGTGATCCACATGGAAGTCACTGAAGCCCTCGCCTAGCGTCGCGTTTTCGAGGGGGCACAATGGCGTGTTGTTGCGGGTCATCCGCGTCATCAAGGTTTGCCGGGCGGCGACGTAGCGCATCGTCACGTGAAACACATCGCCTGTGGTCAGCTCCATCGGGTAAGTGAAACCGCCGGCGTTCCACACATTGTTGCTGGAGATGATGGCGGTGGCTACCGTCGCGCCGTACCCGGAGTCAGGGAAGTAATCGAACTCCACGAGATTGGGCGAGCTGAAGCCGGTGCCGCGCAGAAAGCTCGAGTTGGTGGCGCTCGCCAGGTCGGTCAAACCCACCGCGAGCTGAAACGTGTAAGGCTTGTCGGTTGTGGTGCCAATGGCTACGTCGGCCAGGCGCAAGTCAAACTCCAGGATGAAATCGTTGGTCCGGGTCATGGCCATACCCAGCGGCCGGTAAAAGAGGCTATTCCCTTGCGCGGAGTCCCACGTGACCTCCAGGTTCTGGTTGGGGGCGTTCCAGCCAAACAGGTTCGTGGCGCCGAAGGCCTGCCAGCCGCGCTGGGTCGGGGCGGTGGCGAAGTTCTCGGTGAAGAAGATTTCCTCGCCCGCCACCGGCAGCGGGCGTGAGACGCAAAGGACGGAGACGCCGGCCAGAGCCAGCAGGGACAAGCGGACCATAAGCATGAGCTGATCTTTCAAAATACGCCGCCGCGTGGGCGGCGCGGGTTAACGATTGAGAGACCAGCGCGGAGCCTGAAACAAAAATGCCTTCAGGCCCCGGCAAATCGGAGAATGAAGGCATTCATCAATTCCTGGCGCGCACTCGCGCGCCCGGCTGGCCTCATCCTTCTCTTTGACGGAGAAGTTGGCCCCCGGAACCGGACAAGCCTTCCGCCTGTCCCGCTTCAAGAGCCGCGACGAGCACCGCCAAACCGATATCCTGACTCCGGGCCTGGAACCTCGCTCCCGCCTTCCCGGTCTTCTGTCTGACCAGTGGCTCTGGGAGTTTGTAGCCCGTTACAGTGGCGCAACCGTCCCCGATTCCCACGGGGTTCCCTGACGTTTGGCGGTGTTGTGGATGGACGACGCGTCCATCGGTTTCAAAGAACGCTTCCCTGCTACGCCTTTCCGCGCCTCTTGCCAAGGAAAATATTCTGCCCTAGAGTAACGCAACTGAAGGCTATGAAGATTGCGCAGATTTCGAAACGTATTTTGCTGCTGGTAGTGGTCAACATGCTGGTTGTCACCACCATCACCGTGGTGCTGGGCCTGCTTCGCGTCGGGAACTACTTCCCCGAAGGCGGTCTGAAAGGTTTGGCCGTGTTCTGCCTCGTGTGGGGTTTTGGCGGCGCGTTTATCTCGCTGGCCATCTCGCGCCTCATGGCCAAGTGGATGATGGGCGTCCAGGTCATCCCGCCGGACACCTCCGACCCCACCTTGCAGGAGCTGGTCCAGACCGTTCACGGCCTCGCGCGCTCCGCCGGCCTGCCCAAGCTCCCCCAAGTCGGCATCTACCAATCCGACGAGGTCAATGCCTTTGCCACCGGCCCCACCCGCTCCCGCGCCCTGGTCGCCGTCTCGACCGGCCTGCTCCAGCGCATGGGCACCCGCGAGGTCGAAGGCGTCCTGGGCCACGAGATTGCCCACGTCGCCAACGGTGACATGGTGACCATGACCCTCATCCAGGGCGTCATCAACGCCTTCGTCATGTTCCTCTCCCGCGTCCTGGCTTTCGTTATCAGCCAGGCCCTTCGCTCCCGCGACGACCGCGGCGGCGGCGGCTGGCTGCAATTCCTCCTCGTCATGGTCTTTCAAATCGTCCTCGGCATTCTTGGCTCCATCGTGGTGTGCTGGTTCTCCCGCTGGCGCGAGTTCCGCGCTGACGCGGGCGGCGCCCGCCTGGCCGGGCGCGAGAACATGATTAACGCCCTCCGTGCCTTGCAACGGCTCCACGATCCTGCACTGGCCGCCGCCGAGGCCAAGCACGCCCAGTCCTTTCAATCCCTGAAGATCTCTGGCCAGCCGGGCGGGTTCATGGCCCTCCTGTCCACCCATCCGCCGCTCGAACAGCGCATTGCCCGCCTCCAGCAAGCGGTCGCTTAATCCCTAGCCAAACCGGAGCCGATGGGAGGGCGTGGCGCCGTGCCTGGCGGCGGCTCACATCCCCATGATCTGGTAGCCGCAGTCCACGTACAGGACCTGCCCGGTGATGGCTGCCGCGCCGTCGCTGGCGAGGAACAAGCCGGTCGCGCCCAGTTCTTCGGGCAGAACATTGCGCTTGAGGGGAGAGCGGGCTTCGTAGCACTTGAGCATTTCGCTAAACCCGCCAATGCCGCGCGCCGCCAGCGTGTTGACCGGCCCGGCGCTGATGCAGTTGACGCGGATGCGTTTCGGGCCGAGGTCGTAGGCGAGGTAACGGGTGCTGGCTTCCAGCGAGGCCTTGGCCACCCCCATCACGTTGTAGTGGGGAACGACCTTCTCCGCCCCATAGTAGCTCATGCCGATGATGCTGCCGCCGTCCGTCATGAGCGGCACAGCGGCGCGGGCCAGCGCCACCAGGGAATAAGCGCTGATATCATGCGCGATGCGGAAGGCGTTGCGACTGGTGTTGACGAACTCGCCTTCGAGCGCGTCCTTGGGCGCGAAGGCCACCGAGTGCAGCAGCAAATCCAGCCGCCCGAACTTTTCGCCCACCGTCTTGAAGACAGCGGCGATCTCTTCGTCCCGGGTCACATCGCACGGCAGGATCAGCGTGTCGGCGCCGAACGCGCTGGCCAGTTCTTCGACGTTTTCCTTGAGGCGCTCGCCCTGATAGGTGAAGGCGAGTTTGGCGCCCGCGTTGCGCCAGGCCTGCGCGATAGCCCAGGCGATGGAGCGCTTGTTCGCCACGCCGAAAACAATTCCCAGTTTGCCAGCTAGTAAGGACATGGGTTCGTTGAGTAGGTTAAATACGTTAAATCAGTTAACTTGGTGCCAAGACCAGTAGGTCAAACCAGCCCTTCGGGCAAGCGGTTTTCACAGCGACGGGGCCAATCTCTTCAGTCCTGCCGGGCGCGCTCGTTACGTTCCCTTTCGCCAGATGGCCAGCAAGCCGCCCAGGCCCAGGAGCAGGAGGCCGCTGACCGCCAGCGTGCCGCTGTGGGCGTATTGGGGCAGGAAATGGAGCGAGGCCGCGCCGACCGCCGGGCCGGCGAAGGTGCCCAGGCCGATAGCCGACTCATGAATGCCGCCGTGCTCGCCTTTCGTGTCCCCCAGGTCCATCGAGTAATACAGCGAAGAGTAGTAGATCAGGCCGGCGGCGATGCCGAAGACGAGTTGGGCGAGCATCAGGACCGCCAGGTTCGCGGCCATGACGGTCGCGGCGAAGGTGCCGATGAGCGTGAGGTAGGCGGCCAGCAGCCAGCGGAAGCGGTAATGCCAGCCCGCCCAGCGCCATAACACGAAGAAGGCCCCGAGCCGCGAGAAGCACCAGAGCGAACAACAGAAACCGGCGGCCATGGTTGAGAGCTTGAGCCGGTCGGCGACCCCGGGGACGACGGCGATAAGCGTGTTGATGGCAATGTAGGCAAGCGGATTGGCCAGCCACGCCAGGCGCAGGAAGACCTTGGTTCTGGCGCCAGCCGGGTGTGAATCGGCTTCCGCGCCGCCGTCTTCAGATGGCAGGGAGGACGCCAGCCCCGCGGCGCCCGCGGCCTGCCGGCGGGCCTGGGATTCGAGCCAGAGCGTCAGGCCGAGCTGGCTGAGCTGGATTGCCATGGGGACGTAGAACAGGCTTCTCGGGCCGAGCTGCTCGAACAGCGCGCCGCCGATGAAATAGGAAACGGCGCCGGTCCCGGCCCACACGATATTGTAGATGCCCACCATGCGCTGGACGCCCGTGCGGGTTTCCCCCTCGCTGACCAGGGCTTCGAGGGTCGGCCAGGTAAAACACATGCCGGCCACCGCCACGACCATCACCATGATGTGCCCGCAGGCGGACTGAAGCTGGCTGCCGACCGCCAGCGCGCCCAGCATGATGCCGAATCCGAGCTTGAGCGCGGTGAAGTAGCCGAAGCGCTGGGCGAAGCGCCCGCCCTGCCAGGCCATGAGCGCATAGACCGCCCCGTTCAACGCCGCCAGCGCGAGGTTGGCCTTGTTGCCAAAGCCAAACTGCGTCTGCATGAAGAAGTAGAAATAGTAGAAGTAATAGACCGTGGCGAAGGAGTTCAGCCCTTCGAGGATGAAGTAGCCGGATTTAAGGCGACGGGAGAACATGGGGGCGTGGTGCGTGGTGCGTGGTGCGTGAGGGGGCGGGGGAGCCCCTCAACCCTCAACCTCCATCAGCGCCGCGCGGCAATACCATTTGACCGCCTCGGTCATCGGGGGCTGGAGCTGGTCCAGGTCGGCGGCGGAGCACCAGCGGATGTCGTGGTGCTCGGCGGCGGAAAGTGTGAGCGTGCCGGCTTTGGGCCGCGCCCAGTAAATCATGCCGATGTGCTGGTGCGTGTCGGTGATGCGATGGATGTCCAGGAAACGCGGCGCAAGCAGCGCGCGCGTGCCCGGCTCGGTCGTCGGCGGGCGCTCGCCCAGCAACGCGACGTCCAGCCCGCTCTCCTCTTTGGCCTCCCGCAGCGCCGCAATCTCCGGATCTTCGTCCAGCTCGATGTGTCCGCCCAGGGGCAGCCACTTGTTCAGGTTGCGATGGTGGACGAGCAGGACCTTGCCTGCGTGGACGACGAAGATCGCCACAGTAAAATCAATCTTTTCGTGGATGTGGGCCATAGCGTTTGCTGCGTTACCGGGTCACGGGGTTGCAAGGTTACCTGCTGGCGACGTCCGGGCGGCCGCTCCCGCGGCAGCCGGGCAACGATGCAACCAGGCAACCATGCCGCCGGTCAGTAGTCATACAGCCCGCTATCGTGCGCATAGCCTGCGCCGCCGCCCATGCCGCCGGCTTCGTCTTCGCCGCCCATCAGATCTCCCAGCACATCGCCCATGTCCGCTTCGATCTTCTCCGGGTCTTCGCCGGCTTCAAGGCGCTTAATGGCGACGTCCATCTCCTTGGGCATGCTGCCGGGCGGCATGAGGTCTTTCATCTTGCGCATCATGTGGGCCATGTGCTTCGGGTTGTTCTCGTCCAGGTGCTCCATGTCGCGCTCCATTTCCATCATGGCGCGCTCCACGCGCGGATCATCGAACTCGGGCATCGGCGGCTGGCCGCCTTCGGCCTCGGGCTTGGCGGCGGGTTCCTGGAGTTTGCGCGACATGGCGAACCGGCTCATCTGCTTGAACATCTTCTTGTTGCCGCACTTGGGGCAAACCGGCGAGCGGTCGGGGTTGATCCGCTTCGACAGGAAGTTGAAGATCACCCGGCATTTCGGGCAGGCATATTCGTAAATTGGCATAGCTGCTGATAAACTCGTCAGCCGAAGCTTACCAGAAGCCCGTCCTCCCGCAAAGAAGGAACAAGGGGCCTCCAAGGGTCGCTTGCGGGACTCTTCTGCGGATACCGGTCCTAACTCTTGGCGGAAACGCCGGCGGCTCCGGCAGCCGATCCGAGCCGGCAAGCTTTGCTCCCCGGCTGGATACGAAGCGCTTTAGTTTGACGATGGGGGGAATTCGGCGCGGCAAAACTCCACGCAGCGTGCAAACGGCCAACCTCCCAAGGTGCGCTGGGCACAGCGCGCCCTGCCTTCCCGCGCTCCGAGGTTCGGGCAACCTGCCCTCAAGATGCGTTCTTTGCGGACAAGTTGGGTAGGCCAAACCATTCTCCAACCCTGCCCACCCCGATTATCCCGAGCCCTCGCAGAGCCACCCGCAGGCTGTGTACAAGGGGTGTACCAGGGATGCTCACCGGGTGCACACCGGTCTGGCCACTGTGCACCCTTCGTGCATCCGGTGTGCTCCCCTTGTACACGGCTGGAGACACCGAAGAAGAGAGCTTGGCAGGGGCGGCGGCGGATTGCGGCTTTGCTGGGGGTGTTTCCATCGTAACTGCTGGTTCTGCAGGCACTTGCTGCTTGGCGGGTGGGGGTGGGGGCGGAACGATCGCGCTGAATACGTGGTCCTGGGCCTTCCAGCCGTTCTTGGTCTGGCAGGTGACGATGAAGACCTTCTTTCCCGGGGGGAGTGGTCCGAACTTGGCGGCGTAGAGGCCGGTGATGTCGGCCTGGCCGTTGGTGACGGCGCCCGCCAGGCCCAGGTAATAGACGCGGCGATGCTTCATCCGGCCCGCGCTGCACGGCGGCTGGCCGAAGACCATGATGTCCTCGCTCACCGTCCCGACGCTCAGCAGCAGCCGCGCGCCGGCTTCCGTCGGAACGGCTTCCAGGGCGGTCACGGGGTTGGCGGAGAAAACTACCGGCTCGGGCGGAGTGAGGGTGACCTGCTGCCCGGTGAGGAGGCGGGTCATGTTCAGCTTCACTTCAAGCTGCTGGCCGCTCAGATTACCGTAGCGGCCCAGGAAACCGTGGGTCGGCGCGGTGAGCGCGGCGGCGATCCATTGCTCGCGCTCCGGATCGGTCAGCTTCAGGCTGAACAAGCCCGAGGTGTAGGTCAGCAAGGCTCGAACCTTGCTCTGACCGGGAGTGCGATCATTCTTAGGTATGACCTTGAGGCGGCAGAACTGCCGTCCGAATCGGTCCGCGTAGAAGACATGGGGGCCCAGTTTTCCCCGGCGTGGTGTATCCAATAACTGCATGGTGTGTCCTTTCAGTTTGCTCCGCGTGAAGGGCGGCCCGGTCGCAGGGTTGCCCTGCCGGCTGGGCCGCAATACCTCCGCGGCCGCAAGTTAAAGCCTACCGGAAGGGGCTATGGCGTCAAGGATAAATGAAGGGGAACATCCAACCCTCAACGCCCAACCCACTGCGCCGCCCCGCCAGTGGAGGCTGGGCGTTGGATGTCGGATGTTCGCCTCTTACAGGCAATCCAGCGGACTCTTCATCCCGGTGCGGATCGA
>CAZDOO010000018.1:0-72572 GCA_964507045.1 uncultured Verrucomicrobiota bacterium
GCGTAACCCACGACACCACAATGACTTATAGATCATTTCGTAACACCCTCCGTAGGAGCGCCATACTTGTAGATCGAGCCGCCACACCACGCCAGCCAAGCTCCGTAGGAGCGGCATGGCCCTTTCTCCCGCAGCCTCCGAACTCACGTCGCAGTAGCAGTTTAACGCATCCCATGCCGCTCCTACGGAGCTCACGCGCTGCTTTCAATGCCGGTGCTACAAATATGGCGCTCCTACGGAGCTTTCTACCGGCCTCTGCCATTCCACCGAAAACGTGGATGAACCTTGTTGCGCGCCTGTTGCTCAACCCAATGGTAGCGTTGGCGGCAGTCGCCGTCATGTCGTTTCAGGGTTTTGGCCAGAGATGCCACAAGTAGCCGCCGTACAGGCCGAGGAGCAGGCCGCCTTCCCAGCGTTTCAATTTGAACCCCGTCCACGCGATCGCCAGGAGCACGGCGGAAATGCCGATCATGATCCAAGTGTCGGCCAGACTCACGCCTTGGCCATCGACAGGCGAGGCGAGGATGCCGCTGACGCCAAGGATGGCCAGGATGTTGTAAATGTTCGATCCTATGACGTTGCCGATGGCAATGTCAGGTTGCTTGCGCCAGGCGGCCATAAGCGAGGAGGCCAGCTCCGGCAGGCTGGTGCCCGCCGCAACAATGGTTAGTCCAATAACCGCGTCGCTGACTTTAAGCATGCGCGCGAGGTCGACCGCCCCAGTGACGAAAAGACGCGAGCCCAGTACCAGCACGGCCAGGCCCGCCAGGATGAAGGCCAGGTCCTTCCAAGCGGAGCCCCTCGGTTTGGGCACGCCGTCGTCGAACTCCCTTTGCACCTCTGGGCTGGTCTGGCGCCGGGCAATGCGGATGTTCATCAAGGTGTAAACCACAATCAGTCCCAGGAAAACCGAGGCCTCCCAGAGATCAACGCGCGCATCTCGGAAGAAGAGCAAGAACAACAGGGCCACCCCGAGCATCACCGGCGTGTCCAGCTTCAGGATTTGCATTTGCACGCGCATGGGGCAGATCAAGGCGGTAAGCCCGAGGATGACACCGATGTTGAAAATGTTCGAACCGACGGCGTTGCCAATGGCGATGCCGCCCTGGCCCTTCGTCGCGGCCATCGTGCTGACGATCAGCTCCGGAGTGCTGGTGCCGTAGGCCACGACCGTGAGCCCTACCAGCAATGGCGTCACGCCCAGGCGCACCGCCAGCGAGGCGCCGCCGCGGACGAGCCATTCGGCCCCGAAATACAAGGCCACTAGCCCCGTTACCAGCATTGACGCAATGAACATTGGTTTGAAAAAGATTACCCGGCAACCTTGCCGGTGAACAGCCCCCTCCGGTTCTCCCCTCGTGTGGCTGTCACCCATCGGCGACCGTCACGGCACGCACGACCAGCACGGAAGAGAGAATTATTGATAAGAAATTGCTTTCTGCGCGCCCGCCCGTACTGGACGCTGCGCGGGTGAGTATTTCTTGCCGCTCTTCACCTGGCCCAGGGGGACGTAAAACAGTTAATCGGACGGCGTTATTTCAAAGCAAAGTCCTGAGAATCTGTTCGCTTCTATCGCGGCAACGATCTCTTCAGAGAAGATGATAGGACTGAGAGCGTCCCTAAGAACAAAAACGCTCTCGTTTGCGGCGGTGTTTGGCCTTTCGACAACGAATCGCTCTCTTCCTGCGCCTTTCTCACAACACTGACAAAACTTGTTCCCAGAACCAGTCGCCGACCTACCAACAGGAGGTGCCCATATCTGAACATAAGGTTCCTGCAGTCTCCGGGGAGGGAACTTCAGTTCCACATCAAACACGTGAAGTTTGTGACCTAGCGCTTCAATCTGGCTTGCGACATTCCTGCGAACTAACAAGGTGAACGGATCGGGCATAAGGAAATCAGCCGGTTTAGGTTTGGAGTACAACTTTCCTTTGTAGCGGCCAAACATGGCTGAAGGGGGAAGAGGATACTCTAGAGGCAACACTTTTCGGATCTGACACTTCACATCTTCAAATTCCTTCCACGTAAAGCCCTGAGGATCAGTTCCACGCAACCGCGTCTTGCCCCACCTGAGCCGTTTCTCCAAATGGTTCTGAAGTAATTGCTTTAAATCGATCCAGGGATACTGGACGCTCGGTACGCCGCCCCCTTTCCCACAGATAGGACATACGAGAAGTGGAAGACTATGTGGCTCCTGTCCTTCAACCGGGCACGCCGGCATTGACGACCACTTCACATTGAAGAACCGCATGGTAATGTTAGTAATCCGTAGGCGTGATATCATCAATCCCAAAAAGCTTCGCAACCTGCCTTTCAAATGCCTCAACCTCGGGTTTCAACGCTTCAATTGATAAGAAATTGCTTTCTGCGCGCCCGCCCGTACTGGACGCTGCGCGGGTGAGGGAGAATTGGTTTGCGGGTCTCACCAAGCATAATTCGACCTTCTCAGGAGCCGGGCTGGGCGTCAACGCGTTTATTTGCGGCAATTCTTGCCCGCCCGGGAGTTTCCGACGGCCAGTTCTGGGCGCGGAGGGCGTCGCGGGACAGGAATGGAGCCCAAAGGCCCGGTGCACGGGCGCACCCCGCCCCCAGCCGGCTCAACGATGCGGCCTTCTTCAGTCGGTCAGCACGTTCTCGTAGTCGGGCATCGGGTCGAGGCAGGCTGGAGACTGGAGGCGGCAGGCTGGAGCCGATTCACTGCCTGCGCAGCGAGCGCAGAAGACCGTTGCCTCGCTTGCGGGTGATCTTGGCATTGAGCCAGGAGCGGCAGATGACGATGTCCGTGGGTGATTGCATCTTAATCCGTGCCCATCCGAGTCATCCGTGGTTCTCCCCCATGGCCCCCTCGCCTTCCCGCCCTGGAAAGAGTCTAGTGCGCTTCTTCCCTCTTTCCCTTGCCCTCCTGACCGGCGCTTGTTGGCTTCTTCGCGTCAATCGCACCGCGGTGCGGTGTGGGTTGGCCGGCAAAAACACAGTCAGCCGCGGACGGTGTTCGCGGTGGCTTGCGGGCGGTGCCTGCAAACCAGGCGGTGTGGCTGCTTCCAAACTGGCTTTGGTCCTTTCTCGGTGAGGAGGGGTTCGGTCGTACGCGAACGTCGTCCGAACGACAACTCGGTTGGTAACAACTGCGTCCGGGGTCAAATCCCTTGGACAGCGCCGGAGGTCGGCGGGCGGTGAATCAGACTTCGATCCTCGCCTCGACGTCCGGCCGGAAAGGAACCAAATGAACAACGATCAGACCGTCCAGCGCTTCATCGAACAGGAAGTACTCGAGACATAGGGTAAAGTCTTGGCTCAGCACGGATTTCCGGGGAACGCCGACGAAATTTCGTCATCGGTTCGCCTCGGCAGCCCCGAACCAGCAGGGTTCCGGGCTCGCGCCACCGCCCTCTCCACTCCCTATCCTCACCGTATCCTCACCGTTACCTCACCGTTGAACCTCTGCAAGGTTTGCAGAGGTTCAACGGTGAGGTAACGGTGAGGATACGGTGTGGTAACGACGTGGATACGGCAGGCGACAGGAAGCGCCGAGGGGACCGGCAGGTAAGGCTGAAGAACTCTCCCTGTCTCAAAATAGGACAGGGCACTCCATGCAGAGCGGGAGACGTTCCCTGCAGAGAGGCTAAATCAAGGCCGGGTCATTCGCGGGCGTCGGGCGTCCGCACCCGCACGGACGATAGTAACGACCGAGGGGTCTGGGCGTTCCCCGGAACTCTGTGATGAGCCAAAGTTTTGGTCAAGTTGCGCCCGTGATGCCCCGCACCCATAACCTGCTCCGCCGCACCTGTCGCCAGCGAGCACAGTTCCTCAACCAGTCAAGAGTCTGCTCCGGCGGCCATTCCGTCCCAGGTCGAACCCAAACGCTGCGATACCTGGAGCCGTTGGGCCCGTCAATTGCGACGTTTGCAGGGAACCGCATGATTCCTCCCCAGGTTGAACGATTTCCGTTTTGCCGATGCGCTCGCTTTTGCTATCAGATGTGGATATGAAAGCCCATGAGCCTGACAATCGCGGGCACTCGCGTCCGCCTTTGGAACGGATGTTGCGGATTCATCAGGCCCTGCACTCCAGCAGCTATCCGAACGCCCACACCCTGGCGCGCGAGTTGGAGGTAAGCGCCAAGTCCATTCAGCGCGACGTGGAATTCATGCGCAGCCGCCTCAACTTGCCGATCGCGTACGATAGCAGCCGGTTCGGCTACTTCTATACCGAGGACGTTAAGGCTTTTCCCACGCTGCAAATCACAGAGGGTGAGCTCGTCGCCCTGGTCGTGGCCGAAAAGGCCCTCCGCCAGTATCGCGGCACCAGCTTCGAACAGCCACTGCTGAGCGCCCTCAGAAAGATGGAGCAATCGCTCCCCGACACCATTTCGCTCAGCCTCAACGACATCGCACAGACGATTTCCTTCCGCACGCGCGCGGAGCCGATTCTGGACCTCGAGATCTTCGATGCGCTGGCCAAAGCCACCGCCGGGCGCCGCCAGATCGAGATCACGTATCGCAAGCCGGGCCAGCGACGCGCCGACCAGCGGATTGTGGACCCGCACCACCTTGCCAACATCAACGGGGAGTGGTTCCTTTTTGCGTTCGATCACCTGCGCAATGACCTCCGCACATTCGTTCCCGCTCGCATCAAAGCGGTTCGCCCCACTGGCAAGAGCTTCCAGCGCCAGCAGGCGTTTTCTCTGGAAAAGCGCCTGCGGGGCAGCTTTGGCGTCCAGTCCGGTCACGGCAACTTCGAGGTCGTCATCCGCTTCAATGAGCGTGTCGCCGATTTCATCCGCGAGAAGAAGTGGCACGACTCCCAACAACTGCGCGAGCTTAAGTCAGGCGGCGTCGAACTGCGCCTGACGCTGTCCAGCCTCGCCGAAGTGGGGCGGTGGGTGCTGAGCTGGGGAGGCGATGCCGTGGTCGTCCGCCCCGCCGAACTGGCCCAGCTCGTCCGGCAAGCAGCCCAAAAAGTCCTGCGCTCCGGCGCGTTGCGTTGACTCGCTAGTCAGTTCGCTTGACTGGCGGAATCTTCCAGGAGCCGTTGATGAGGGATTCTTGCGGCCGGTAAAACCGCAGCATGAGCATGAACTTATCTTCTGGCGCCGGCAGCCAGTTGGCTTCCCTGTCCGCACCCGGAGGGTATTTCTGGAGGTAGAGATCGAGCGAACCATCAGGATTGAAGTTGAGCGGGTCTCGCCCCCGAAGCGCATACCGGCACAGGGGATTACTCACAAAGAAATAGTCGCTGCCATACATCGTCAGCGACCAGAAACTGTTCGTGCTCGGGGCTTGACCTGGCGCGAAGTGCATCACGTACCGGAAGTTTCCGCTGTATGACTGCCCGGCGCCATCCACCGTCGAAATCGCGTAGAGCATATCCTCCGGGCGGCCGGCCCCGAGCCCCACGGCGGCGATCAAAGCCCGCTGCGTGTAATCAGTGCCGTAAGCGCCGATCTTCACCGTCCACCTCCAGCCGTCCTGGAAGGTCCAGGCACTTGCCTTGCCCCCTTCCTTGAATGAACCCATGATCTTGCCGAGAGCGGTAGTGGGAACATATTGAAGCACCTGTATCACGGCGGGGTCCAGCCTGCCGATGTCGAAAGGCTGTCCCGGCACAATGCCCAGCCGGGCCATTCTTTTGACCACCGGCGCGTCGGCGCGCACGGGCGGATTGTCTTTCATCAAGAGGGCCAGCCGGTTGAAGTAGCTGGCCGGGCCCAGCACGTTGACCTGTTCGCTTGCCGACGTCTGCATGTTGACGTCAGCATCTACCTGCCCCGGAGGCGGAACGTAGGGCTTGCCATACGAGCTGAGCGGCACGGCCGAGCACTGGTCCTGCAGCACATGCGCGGCCGCGAGATCTTCCGGGCTGCCGGTGCAATAAACGCGGCCCGGCACCCACACAATACTGGTGGGCGATTTGTATTCCTTCAACCCGCGTGGCAGCTTGCCTTTCCAGCCCGGGCCGGTGATGGCGAATTCCTGCAAACCAGTGCCGGTCGTCTGCTTGCCCGCCGGCGCGAACACGGCAGTCCACCCATCAAGCACCGGGAACAGGCAGCAGCGGTCTTTCGGGTCCGGAAGGCTCAGCACCCAGGGCTCCCTGGCGACATCCAGCCAAGTACCGGTGTACAGCGTGTCGGCATTGGGCACGGTGATCTCGCGGTCCAAGGCAAGCGGAAGCGCGCGAATGCGCGCGAACTGCCCTTGCGGGGCGCGCACCCCTTCGGGCTGGCGTACGTTGGTCATGCACCGCCGGGTCATGTCCATCGTAACCAGTGGATAGCCGAAAATGTAGGCCTCGACTGCTATGTCGAAGGCTTCTTTTGACGTCAGAGCCTGTTTGCCAACCGAGGATTTGGGCACAGCTCCAACCTCGCGCCCCGCCAGCAACGCTGTGGCGATCGCGCCGGCCAATGCCCCCTGAAGAAGAATACGCCTCACATTCATTATCGTGATCCGTTCACATCCCTTTACAGTATAAGCTTGCTTCCGTCCATATCCCGGACTGAGATTGCCCGGCGCGGGGTGAGCTATGTAGCTCCGCGACAAGCGATTCTTCACTGGCACTTCGCACGAAGAATCGAAGTCGGGCCGCGTCTCAGCCTCTCCCCTTCCGCTCCGCCCCGGCAGCTTCGGCCCCGGCAGCCGGATAAGGTTTATAGTAATCCTTATACCTGTAGTAGTAGTAATCCACGGAGCTGGGACGAACCGCGTTGAACACCAGGCCCAGCACGCGAACCTGGCGTTGATACAACGACTCAAGGGATGCGCGGGCTACGCGAGCGGAGGTAAAGGCGGAGCGGATCACAAAAAGCACCCCATCCACTTGCGGCGCCAGGCTGGTCACGTCGTCCGCAGCCATGACCGGCACCGTGTCCAATATCACATAATCATACTTGCCCACCGCTTCCTGCAGGAACCGTTTCGTGGTTTCGCCAATGAACAACTCGCTGGATTGAACGGTAAACGCGCCAGCGGGGAGAACAAACAGGTTGTTGAACCGGGTGGGCCGCACCACCGATTCCCAGGCCGTCCCCTTTGAAAGCACCTCCGATAGCCCCGGCTCGGCGGGAATCCCGAATAACCGGTGCAACTCCCCCTTGCGCAGGTCGGCATCAACCAGGAGCACACGGGAGTCGGCGCTGGCCATGGTGACGGCCAAATTGGCGGCGGTGACGGACTTGCCGTCGTTCGGCACGGAACTGGTGACCAAAATGGTCTTGGGTCGCTTGCCCGCCTCGGCCATATACAGGAGCGAGGAGCGCAAGTTCCGGTAAGCCTCCACAAAGGAATGGCGGGGGTCGCCGACCTGGATCAGGCTGCCTTGCTTCCTCGAGTTGGCAGACACCTCCCGGGGAACCTGGCCCAGCACGTCTTCATCAAACGACTCCTGCAGTTCAGTGAAGGAATTCATCCGGTCATCCAGCCGGTCGAGTATCATCAGTAATCCGACGCCCAGCGCGAGACCAATGAGCGCGCCAACCGCCAGTTTCACCAGCAGCTCCGAACGGTTCGGAAAGGCCGGCGATGCCTTTTCTATGGTCTCGACACTCTCCGGGCTGATCTCCTTGTTCACGTCGAGCGTTTGCATCGTCGCCAGCAACTGGTCGTAGAGCGCGCGGGTCCGCTGCACATTCGCCTTGAGCGTCTGGTACTCGGCGGTCTTCTGCTGGATCGCCAGGGCCTTGGCATCCCATTCCTTCAAGTCCCTCTCGATAATCTGAATCTCCATCGCCAGCAACTGCTTGCGGCTGTTTAACTGCCCCTCGCTCTGGCTACGGAATATCTTCAACAACTCTTCCCGGCGGCCGATCTCCTCCTGCATGGCAATCATCTTGGGATGATTGGTCCGCAAGTAACGGCCAAGCTCCTGCTGCTCCGCTTTCATCAAAAGCAACTGCTGCTGTGCCTTCAGATAGTCGGCATCTTTTTGGTCCCCGCCAATTGCGGCAGACTGGCCGCCAACATTATCCTTCGATGACGAAGCTCCGTCGGCATCGGCCCGGGCGGGGTCTTGGCCGGGCGGCAACGGATTCACCAAAGACGAGGTCCCGCCGGCTGGCTGCTGGCGGGTGAGGCTTTGGTCGAGCGTGAGCATTTGCAGCAACGCGTACTCGGATTTTTGGGCGGCCAGCCGCTGGTACAGCGCCGCCAGGTAATTGCCCGTGCTGTTGCCTTGCTCCTGGGACAGCACGACGCTGTTGGTGCTCTGGAACTCCAGAACCTCCTCCTCTGCCCGGCGCAGATCCTTCTCGACCCGCATCACTTGCTCGGTCAGGCCCGCCACGGTCGTATCGGAAGTCTGCAGCCGCATTTCCTTCTTCAGCGCGATGTACTCGTCCATGCAGGCCTGCAGAAACGCCTGCGTGCAATCCGCATCGGTGCCTGTGGCCTGTAGCACAAAGATTGTCGTCTTGGGCAGCACCGAAACCTTGAGCGTGACCGGGTGCATCCCGACCTCCGGCCTCTGTGCCAGGACGCGCGTCTGCGCCCGGTTCATGACCACGCTGCTTTGCATCAACGCGGCCTGGGTTCCCAGGAAGTTGCTGAGTTCCTCCGTGTAGAGCGATGCCGGCTGGATGGCCAGCTTGATGCTCACAATCATCCGTCCGACCGAGACAAAGGATGGGGGCGCGTACCAGCCGAGACCTCCCCCGATCGCCGCGCCGAGTACCACGCCCAGCACCAGGACCCACCAGCGCTCGCGCAACAGGTTCCGGTAGCGGCTCAGCCGCGCATGGAGATGTGCCTTCGAGGCGGACCGGTCGTACGTGGCTTGGTTGGTTTCGTCATTCATGCGACACAACAGCTGGCTCAGAAACTAATCAAGCGGGACGGGACGATGATCAAGTCGTCCGGCTGCAGCAGCACGTCCTTTTCGGTCTTCCCCTTCTCGAGAATCTCGGCCATGTTCAGTTCAAACGTCTGCTTGCCGGAGCCATCCCCCGCCGCGCCACGAACCACCTTGACCTTCTTCTTGTTTGCAAAATCAGCAAAGCCGCCGGCGCGCAGTATCGCCTTGCCCACGGTCAGGCTTTCATTGACAACGAGGTCAATCGGCCCTTGGTTGCGCACCTGGCCCCAAACGTAAATCCGGCCCAAAAGCTTGTTCGCGGCGTCCAGCGCGATAACGACAGTGGCCCGGTAGTAGTATTCCTTCTCAAGCTGCGTCTTCAGCTCATTTGCCAGTTGCTTGCAGGTCTTGTCCGCCGCCATGACCCGGCCCACGTAAGGCACGTCCAGTTCGCCGGAGTCTGTCACGATCAAGCTTCTCGGCGCGTCCCGGTCCTCCAGTATTTGCAGGCTGACCTTGTCCCCGACCCGAAGCTTGTATTTGTCATCGGCCACGTATCCGTTCAGGGTAAGCTTCGTGGCCGGCGTGGCATTGGTGGCCGCCGTGATCTCTGGCTGCTGGCCCCCGACGCTCGCCGGGAAGGCGTTAGTCGCCGACGTTGCCTGGGGCAGCGTCTGGGCCCAGGCGGCTGAACCACCCAGGGCCAGAACCATCATGCAAGCGCGGAGCAAGAGCATCTTCAAGATATATAAGTGCCCAATCTTAATATCAGCCGGCACAACAAATGTCAGCATCTTTCTCCTGTGCCTTTTGCCGGGAGCTAAAACGCATAATAAAGCCCCAAGCTCACCACATTCACGGAGTAGTCCCTCCCCGGTTTATCTGAAGTGCGCCAGTAGAACCGGTAGCCGAGATTGCCGGAGAGCTTGGCGGTGATGGGGCGGCTCAAGCTAATCACGGGACCATACTGATCATACGTCTCACCTCCAGTATACAACTGCGAGCCATGTTCGTAGCTAAATCCGGTGTTCAGCGTTATCTTGCGCAATACTCTCCAGTTGGCCCGCCAGTGGGCAAAGTACCGATCAACTGTGCCTCCGCCAAGGGTGGCGCTGATGGTCCGGCCCCCGCTCAGAGAGTGGTCCACATACTTGTTGATCCGGTGCCCGAGATCGAGTTGAGCATAAATGCCGCTGAGATCGTACCTGGCGGCCAGCAACCCGCTCGATTGAGTAGAATACACGCTATAGCCGCCGTGGCCGGTGAAATGGATGTAATCGCTTACCGGCATTTCACAAAAGCCACCGGCATTCCATTGCGAGGCGTCGCTATAGATTCGGCTCGGGTCAGTGTAACGGAACAGGGCTGCCCCCAGTTCCGCTCCTACCAACATGCCTGGCTTGGGGGCGTAGCCTGCGGCCAAAGAGACAACTTCGGACTGCCCGTCTGGTTGTTGTCCCTGCGTGCCGGCTAAAGTGATGTAGTTCAGATGGTCATAGCCGAACCGCAGGATGGCCTTGTTCAGATCCCAGATCACCGTCGTGCCCAAAGCATTCTGAAACTGCGCGTAGTCTCCCGTCCCGGCTACAGTAGGGTCCTGGTAGCTGTATTCCGTCAGGGAAAAACGGTCATGCAGATTGATCCAGATATCGCCGGCATAGAGGTCAAAGGACACCTCCGAACCCGGTATGAACAGCCGGTTCAACTCCGTGTGCTGCGCGTACGCTGAATAGCCGGCGTTAAGCGTAAGACTGAGGCTGTTCTGGTCGGTGACAGGCAGGAGCATCCCCGTGCTAATCTGCGGACGAAAGATGAAGTCCCCTTCAGGCTGGTCCGCTGTGTAATTCACGTTGTCGTTGTAATCCAGTCCCAGCCCCCCACTGAACTTCCAGGCGGTCGGCCCTAACTTCAAATTATAGTAGTCGGTGATCGAAGCCGCCTTGCGGCGGGCTGCCGCCGCCGCTTCGCTCGCCATAGACATCCGGACAGCTTCCTGCGCCCTGGCTGCCGTCAGCAAGCCAAGCAACAGGATCACCCCCCCTTGGACCAAAGGGGCGCAACGTTGATGGCACTTCAAGAGCCGGAATTTCAAACGCCGGATTTCAACCACGTGCTCACGACCTGTCAGAGTTCAGATTCAATTCTCAATCCGAATGGTTCCAAGCTGCGTCGTCTGCGCCAACGGCGGCTGGATTCGGCCACTACCCAACCATGGACAGCCGGCCTCTTTGGCCGTCCGTCCCCCCAAGTGAAGAGCGAGACTGGCAGAAGGGCATGGAATAGGGAAGCAGATTCAGGGTCTCATGCAGGCTGGAAGCGGCACCTTGTGCGGCTGGTTCAGCCCAATACCTCTGCCCAATACTCTTGCTTTGCCCAGCCATTGTGATACTGTGCCTTCACTTAGCAGAGTGTCTATGACGGACAATAGCCAGCCCCCGTTTCCACAAGCGACCCCGCGTCTCTCAACTCTGATGGTCGCGGTCTTGGTGATGGCACTCGCGGTTTCGCTCGGCATGGCCACAACGCTGATTGTTTCGAACACAAACGCGAGCGGCGCGGGCTCCCTGCAACAGGCCCTGCTCGACGCCAACGCCACCAACGGCCTTGACACCATTGTCTTTCAAATCCCGGGCACGGGAGTGCGCACCATTTCTCCGACGAATGCGCTGCCAACGATAACGGATCCCGCCGTCGTTGATGGCACCACCCAGCCCGGTTTTGCCGGCACCCCCCTGATCGAACTCAACGGCTCGAGTGCAGGCACCAGCAGCGACGGCCTCCGCTTGTCGGCGGGCAACAGCACGATCCGCGGTTTGATCATCAATCGCTTCTATGGCGCCGGCATTTCGCTCCAAGCCCCCGGTGGAACCAATACCATTCAGGGCAATTACATCGGAACCGATTGGACGGGCACTACCAACCGGGGCAACGGCCAAGCCACCACTCGCATGGGGGGAGTTTTGATTCAAGGTTCTTCCGGCAACTTCATCGGCGGGCTGCATTCGACCAACCGCAACCTTATCTCAGCCAACGGCGGTTCCGGACTCTACCTGCAAAACTGCAGTGGCAATACAATCCAGGGGAACCTGTTTGGCACGTCCGTATCAGCAACTGCGGCGCTGGGCAACACCACCAACGGCGTCACTCTCTATAATGCGAATGGGAACCTCATCGGCGGAACATCAACGGCCGCGCGCAACATCATCTCCGGGAACGCCTGGAGCGGCGTTTACCTGCAAGGCTCATCCAGCACCGGGAACCGGATCGAGGGCAACTACATCGGCACCGACACCAACGGGAGCCTGGCCATACCGAATGGCGGCGACGGCGTCACGATCAACGGCGCGCCGGCCAACACTATTGGCGGAACGGACGCGGGCGCCGGAAACCTCCTCTCCGGCAACAGTCAGGGAGGTGTGAATCTGAAAAACGCCGGCGCGGACAGCAACGTGATTCAAGGCAATCTTATCGGCACGGACTGGTCAGGCCGGCTGGCGTGCGGCAATCTGTTCTCCGGGATCACCATTCTCGGCGGTCATAGCAACCTCATCGGCGGCACCAGCGCCGCCGCGCGCAATATCATCTCGGGCAATAAACTCGCCGGCGTCTACCTGACGACCAACTCGGCCGGCAACCTCGTGCAGGGAAACTATATTGGCCTCAGCGTGACTGGCACTAATGCTCTGGGAAATCTGAAGAATGGAATTGCGATAGAAAGCGCGAGCGCCAACACGATTGGCGGGACAGTTGCCGAAGCGCGCAACGTGATCTCCGGCAATAGCAGCAACGGTATTGCGATCTACGGCAGCCCGGCAACCGGCAACGCGATCCTGGGCAATTACATCGGTTCGGACTTCAGGGGGCTGGTGGCATTGTCCAACAGGCTCTGTGGGATCCAAATTCAGTCGTCGGCAAATACCATCGGCGGCGCCGCCACCGGTGCCGGCAACCTGCTTTCGGGCAATGTCCTCGACGGCATCTTTCTGGATGGAACCAATGCGACCAGTAACGTTATCCAAGGCAACTGGATCGGCACTGCTGCCGATGGCAAAACCGGCCTGATGAATGTCCGGGCCGGGGTTGGTATTGCGATGGCGTCAGGCAACTTCATCGGCGGCACTGCTCCCGGCGCCGGCAACCTTATCTCCGCTAACGCCAACTCCGCCGGTGATGCCGGGATTTACCTGTTTGCCAATGCCAACGGGAATACCATTCAAGGCAACAAGATCGGGACCGATAGCACCGGCACATTGGCGCTGGGCAACACGCACGAGGGCATTTACATTGAAAGCGCGCATTCCAACACGATCGGCGGCGTGATCCCAGGGGCAGGCAACCTTATCTCAGGGAACAAGATGTATGGCATTTTCCTGACAAACAAGGCGTCTTGGAACGTTATACAAGGCAACTGGATTGGAACCGCGTCAGACGGCGTCAGCGTGCTGGGCAACCGGTACCATTCCGTGGATTGCGATGGCGGCGCTAGCAACAACACCATTGGCGGCACCGACAACGCCGGCAACACCATTGCTTTCACACAGGTTTACACCGGTGTCCGCATCTATGACGGCAGCACCAACAATACGATTCTCGGCAATTCCATCTTCTCCAACAACACCCTGGGTATTGACCTCGGCGACAGCGCCGGCACCAATGCCATTATCGCCTGCGGCAACGCCACCGGCGCAAACATGGCGCAGAACTATCCGCGGCTCACCCAGGCCGTCAGCGGAAGCGGCACGGGCATCCGCGGCACCCTGAACAGCAAGCCCAACCGAACTTATCTGCTCCAGTTCTTTGCCAGCCCCACCCGGGACCCGTCAGGCTGCGGGGAGGGACAATTCTACCTGGGCCAAATGACAGTCTCCACGGACAACAAGTGCACCAACAGCTTTGTTGCCAACCTCTCCACCCCCATTCCCCCAGGCTATTCATTCATCACCGCAACAGCAACCGACAGCGCCAACAATACCTCCGAATTCTCCGCCAGTGTCATCGTGGCAGCCGTTCCCAACCTGACTCTCACTTCGCTGTCCGCCAGCAACCAGGTAAGGCTCGCCTGGACCAATACTCCGGCCGGATTTGTGCTTAAACAGACCGACAACCTATCCCCGCCCGTGGAGTGGACGACGGTGACGAACACCCCCATTGCCACCAATAACCTGTTCGTTGTCCCACTCTCCATCACCACGAGTAATCAATATTTCCGGCTGAGCTTTGAGTAGTGTGAGGCACCGACAACCCATCTCTCCGCCCGGCGTACGCGGCCGGAAGCTTACGCGGCTCCGTGCGGCCTGCCGGGCCGCCGTCGGGCTTCTTGTCGCCACCGCAATCACTGCTTGCTTGCAGCCAGCTTCGGGACAGACCTCGATGCAGACTCTCTTCACCAATGGGCCAACCTCCAACCGCCTCAATGTCGTGGTGCTGTCCGAGGGTTATACCGCCGCTCAACTCCCTCAGTTTGTCTTGGACGCAACCTACGCGATTAACACGCTCTTATCCCACCCGCCGTATCGGGAATACAGCAACTACGTCAACGCCTTTGCCATCAAGGTCGCTTCCACAAACTCCGGCTCTGATCATCCCGCTTACTCCATCAGCAAGAACACCTACTTCAACAGCACCTATGACGTGTCCTGGAATTACTACATCACGATCCCCACTGGCAGCACCGGCCAGGGGCGGGTAGATGCGCTGCTTCAAACCTACATGCCGCAGTGTAAGCTCGCGATCCTCTTGGTGAACGACCCCACGTTGGGCGGCTCCGATGGTTTTGACCGGCTGGCGATTGCCTCCACTAGCGCGCTAACCAATGAGGCCTACGGCGGCCAACCCGGCATCCTGTCCCACGAAACCGGCCACGTCCTGGCTAATTTGGGAGACGAATACACCACCGCGTATCCCAGCTTTCCCGACACCGAGGAACCGAACACCACTACGAACACGGCTCGGTCGTTGATCAAGTGGAACGCCTGGATTGATGCCGACACGCCGGTTCCCACACCGAATTCCATTGGCGACGGCGTTATCGGCCTCTTTGAGGGTGCGCACTACCACGAAACGGGGTGGTATCGCCCCCAACTCAACTGTGCGATGAATGTTTGGGGCGTTCCCTTCTGCGCCGTATGCAGCGAAGCCCTGGTCCTGGCGATCTATCAGCAGGTGCGACCGGTGGACGCTTTTTCCCCCACCAGCACCAACCTCTCAGTCTCAACCACCCAATCGCTGACGTTCAGCCTGACCGGCCTCCAGCCTGCCACTCACAATCTAAGCGTCCAATGGTCCACCAACGGCGTGCCCTGCCCCGCCGCCACCAACTTGACCTTCACACTCCTGCCGCAATCGCTTCCTAACGGCACCAACCGGGTCAGCGCTCTGGTCAAGGACAACACCCCGCTGGTGCGCACCGACCCAACCAACCTGCTGAGTCAGACCGTTACCTGGACATTGAACGTAAACCTCCCGCAGTTAAGGCTGGATTCGCCCACCAGGCTGGCGGGGGGACACTTTGCTTTTCGCGTCACCGGCAATGCGCCGCAGAGCTTTGTCATCCAGGGCTCCAGCAACTTCTTGAGCTGGTTGCGGCTGGCGACCAATTCCTTGGTGGCAGGCCAGTGTTGGTATACTAACTCCTCCAGCAGCACCAATGCCCGGACCTTCTACCGGGCAGTCACCCCGCCCTGATTCGCGCTCGCCAGGCAAAAAGAATAAGGCGCGAGCCAATGCCCGCGCCCTCAGATTCTTTCGACCTCCGCCTACTCCTTCCGCCGCAACTGGCGCGTTATAACCAAAATGCCCAGCCCCCCAACGAACCCGAGCACCATAGATGAAGGTTCAGGCACAGCAATCATCAATGCCCCAAAGTTCATTTGTCCCTGTGGGGCAGTCAAGTTCTCCAGCAGTGTCCAGCCGTTCACCGGGTCATTCTCCCAATAATCGTTATAGTTATACCCAACCAGCGGCGGGCAGTAGATATCAACGCCCAGCGTGTCCGTCTCTTCCATGCCTTGGAACTGAACGCTCCAGGTCAAGCTGTTACCCGGTATCCATAGGCCCCCACTGGGAAAATCTGTGCCTTCCTCAAAAACAAACGTGCTTCGCTCAGTCGGGCCAAAGAAGGGACCGACTGTCTTGCCAAACCAGCCACTGTCGTACAGGACGCTTCCCGGGCGAATGTGGTTGTTGGCGTCGAGAGTACCATCGTTCATGTATAACTTCACGCGAGCCTCGACATCGCCGGCGAAACTGGTCGCACTTGCGGTGTTAATCCCCCAGAACTCAAAGGAAAAGTAAGTCAGGAACCGCGAAGTGCCTGCCAGCATAACCTCGTCGCCCACTTCCACCGTGCCAGTGTTATAGCGCCCCAACAGATCATTGACAGAGTTGTCGTAAATTACCTCCGCCCGGACCGGCAAGGCAGAAACCACCCATAACACGCTGCTTATCAAGAGAACGCTGATCTTGCCAAACGCTTTCATAAGATACTCTGCAAAGTCCCTAAACTCGGCACCACGACTATGCGCCGATCGTCAGAATTGTAGTGAATAAGCATCGAGTGTCAACATCATTCTTTCCTTTTTCTGCGCGGCGGCGAGTGCCCGAGTGCGCGAACTGCGCCGCCGGGTATCTCGCCCCCCCAGTCACGAACTTCGGCCAGGCCCCCTCTCCTCCCAGAGCCTAACCCGGGCACCCACACACCTCCGTATCCTCACCGTATACACACCGTAGCACCTCTCATAAATTATGAGAGGTGCTACGGTGTGTATACGGTGAGGTGAGCCAGCAGAAAGGGGGTATCACCCTGGCCTGAGCGTTGCCCGCATTCCGGGCCGCCCGGGCCAGCCAATTACAAAGGAATCTACGGATTCCCCGGGTGGGAAGCAGTGTTATGTCCACTTTTGAGACAGTGAGCATTCGCAATTGCACCAACAATGCACCAATGCACTCTTGCATGGTCGCCCGCAATCACTGGGCACCAGGAAGTCACCGTAGTGCAACCGCAACCGAGGTCTCACGGTCCGACGGGTGTCGGTTCTGATTGACGAACCGATCCATTTAGGAATTTAATCATGGCGCAGCGAATTCATGAAAAAGGTCATCTTTGCGGGGGTAATCCTGGCAGCCGCTTGCCTGGCACTGTGGTTCTGGGGCTGGCCCGCCTACCGGCGGCACCGGGAGGCACAGGCGGTCGAACAGGCCAGGGAGTTCCTGGCCAAGGGCAACTACCGAAGTGCTTCTCTGAGCGCCCGCCGGGCTTTGCAGCTAAACCCATCCAACCTGGGAGCCTGCCGAATCAACGCGGACCTGGCCGAGAAGGTTCACTCACCTTACCTTCTGGACTGGTGGCGCCGGATTGTGGAAGTGGCGCCGGCGACCTCGAACAAGCTTATGTTGGCGTCGGCTGCCCTGCGCACTCAGGGCCCGCCTTACCCATTGGCGGCGCAAACGCTCGACGAATTGACCTCATCCGCCGACAACATCGCTGCGTACCACGCGGTTTGCGCCGAACTGGCACTGCGCCTGAAGCGCACCGGGGAGGCGACTGCTCAGTTTGAGCGAGCCAGCCGTCTGGAACCAACCAATGAGATGTATCAGTTAAATCTGGCGGTGCTCACCCTCCAGTCCACCAATGCGGCAGCGAAGGCCGGCGCGCAAGGCACGCTTGAACGCTTGCGCGCCAGCACCAATGTGGGCGCGACGGCCTTGCGCTGGCTGGTGGTGAACAGCCTCGGGCAGGATGACCTTCCGACTGCCGAGAAGTTCTCCCGGCAGCTCCTGGCCGCTCCGCAGGTCGTCGTGGACGACCGCCTGCAGCTTTTGACGATTCTTCACCGGTCAAAGAATCCTGGATTCAAGGACTACCTCAGCACGCTGCAGAAGAACGCCACTACCAATGCCACGGAGATTTATGCCATCTCGGCCTGGATGATCAGCCACAGCCTTGCGGACGATGCGTTCGCATGGCTTACGGCTTGTCCCGCCAAGCTGCGCGCGGAACAGCCGGTCCCCCTCGCATTGGTGGACTGCTATCTGGCGAGAAAGGATTGGCGCGGTCTCGACACTTTTCTCCAAGAGCAAAAATGGGGCGAGCTGGAATTCCTAAGAGCCGCTTTCCTTTCCCGCACGGCCGCGCAGCTAAACCAAAAGCTGGCGGCTGAGGCCCGGTGGCGGACCGCCCTGCGCGAGGCCGGCGACCGGCTGGGTCCGCTGACCTCCCTGCTGGGCCTGGCTAACAACTGGGGGCAGCAGCAAGCCCGGGAAGAGCTTCTCTGGCAAATCGCCTTGCGGTTCCCCAAGGACCGGTGGTCGCTCCGCGAACTGGAACGGGCTTACGTGGCTGCCGGAAACACGGTCGGCCTGAACAAGGTTTACTCCAGCATGGCAAGCTACGCACCGCAGAATTTCATTGCCCAGAACAACCTAGCCGCCACCTCTCTGCTGCTCAAACTGAACCTGCCCCGGGCGCATGAACTGGCCAGAGAACTCTTTGCCAAACACCCGGACCAAGCCGTTGTTGCTTCCACCTACGCCTTCTCGCTCCATCTCCAGGGACGAACCAAAGAAGGCCTGGCCGTGCTCCGGAAACTCAAGCCCGAAGCGCTTGAGATTCCGACTGTGGCCCTTTACTACGGGCTGCTGCTATCCGCTTCCGGCGAAGCCGACACGGCGGTCAAATACCTCGGCATCGCCCGCAAGTCGGAACTGCTGCCCGAAGAGAAGCTGCTGCTGGCGGAGGCTGAGAAGGGGCACGGCAGCCGGAGCTGAAGCCCGTACCGGGAATCCATCCCGCACGCCACCAGGCCCAAACACCGCCCGCGTTTCCGGCTGGTCTCAAGAGCAACCGAGACTCTCGCCGCAGTTCAGGCATTTGTAGCATGCCCCGTTGCGCACGGTCACATGGCCGCAGTTCGGGCAAGTGGGCGCGTCCTGTTGGAAATGCGCCACAGAGTCGCTGAGATTCTTGACCGCCCGCTCGGGAACGGCGGGTTTGGCAGGCGGATGTCCCTTGCCATTGCCGCTAGGGGCGGTCTTTGCGTCCAGCAGATCGGTATCCTCGGCCAGAGGCAGATCCGGCACGGGCCGGTTAATCTTCTTCTTCTCAACCTCCTGCAAGCCGGGGATGGCCAGTTCCGGCTGGTTGCGATTCGGCGTATTGGCTTCCCGGAAACCGGGGACAAACTGCACTGCCATCCAACGAAACACGTAATCCGTAATGGAAGCGGCGTTGCGAATGTCGGGATTCTTGGTGAAGCCCGAGGGCTCGAACCGCACGTGAGCGAACTTCCGGACCAGCGCCTCTAGCGGCACGCCGTATTGCAGCGCCAGGCTGGTCAGAGTGCCTATGCCGTCCATGAGGCCACCGATGGTGGAGCCTTCTTTGGCCATCGTGATAAACAGTTCGCCCGGCTGGCCGTTCTCGAACAGGCCCACTGTGAGATAACCCTCATGTCCGGCAATATCGAACTTGTGGGTAATGGCGGTGCGCGTGTCCGAAAGGCGCCGCCGCAACGGTTTGCCGGCCTGGGCCGCATGCCGGGCAACCTCGGCTTCCAGTTCCTTGATGCGCGCCTCCAGCGCCGAACTATCCGCCGTGGAAGCCTTTTCGCCGCCTTCGTTGGTGCGCTTGGTGTTCAGGGGCTGCGAACGTTTCGAGCCGTCGCGATAGATGGCGACGCACTTGAGGCCCATCTTCCAGGCCTGCACGTAAGCGTCCCGAATATCCGCGACCGTGCACTCGTTAGGCATATTGACGGTCTTGGAAATGGCACCGCTGATAAACGGCTGCGCCGCCGCCATCATCCGCAGGTGGGCCAGGTAGTGAATGCTTCGCTGGCCGCGATACGGCTTGAAAGCGCAGTCGAAGACGGGCAGATGCTCCGGCTTCAGGCCGCTTGGGATGCTTTTGCCCCCCTCCGTGACGTCCTCTATCGTGTCAAATTTCTCAGCGTGCGCGATGATGCGCGCCGCCTCCTCCGTGCTGTAGCCCAGGCGGCGCAACGCTTCCGGCACTGTACGGTTGACAATCTTCAGCATCCCGCCCCCCGCCAGCAGCTTGTATTTGACCAGCGCGATATCCGGCTCGATGCCCGTGGTATCGCAATCCATCGAGAACGCGATCGTGCCCGTCGGCGCGAGAACAGTGACCTGCGCGTTGCGATACCCGGCGGCACGGCCACGTTCGAGCGCGCGATCCCAGGACTGGCGCGCCTCTTCCTTCAGGTAATTGAATTCCTGGCTTGGCTGGATCCCCTCGACCGCCTCCCGATGCTGCTGGATAACATTGAGCATGGATTCAACGTTATCCTCTGCCAAGGGCGCGGTGACATGCGCACAACGGGCGTCGCGATAACCTTTGAAGGCCCCCATGGTGGCCGCCAGCTCGGCCGATTGCTCGTACGCACATCCGGTCATAATCGCGGTGATCGCCCCAGCCAGGGCGCGGCCCGGGTCTGAATCGTAAGGCAGGCCGTAGCTCATGATCAGCGAGCCGAGGTTGGCATAGCCGAGGCCGAGGGTGCGAAAGAGGTGGGAATTCTCCGCAATCTCCCGCGTTGGATAACTGGAGCTATCCACGAGAATCTCCTGCGCGGTAATGAACACCCGCACCGCCGCCTTGAACCGGTCCACATCAAACGTGCCGTCCTCCCGCTTGAACTTCATCAGGTTCAACGAGGCGAGATTGCAGGCAGTGTTGTTGAGAAAAACGTATTCCGAGCAGGGGTTGGTCGAGTGGATCGGCTCCGTGCCCTTGCACGTGTGCCACTTCTGGATGGCACCGTCGTATTGCAGCCCCGGGTCGCCGCAGACCCAGGTGCCCTCGGCAATCTTCTGCAGCAGCGCGCTGGCATCCTTCTTCTGCAGCGGCTTTCCGGTAGTGACCGCGCGCGTCCACCATTCCCTGCCCTCCTGCGCCGCTGTCATGAAGGCATCGCTCACGCGCACGGACAGATTCTCATTCTGGTACATCACGCTGCCGTAAGCGTCGCCGTTGTAGGAGCCGTCATAGCCCTGCTCGATGAGCGCCCAGGCCTTCCGCTCCTCCTTCATCTTGGCTTCAATGAACTCCTCGATGTCCCCGTGCCAATCGTGCAGCGTGTTCATCTTGGCGGCCCGGCGCGTCTTGCCGCCCGACTTCACCACGTTGGCCACCTGGTCATAGACCTTCAGGAAGGAAAGCGGACCGCTGGGCCGGCCGCCACCGCTCAGCTTCTCTTTGCTGGAGCGCAGCGGCGAGAGGTCGGTGCCGGTGCCCGAGCCGAACTTGAAGAGCATCGCTTCGCTGTGCGCGAGCTGCATGATGGACTCCATGTTATCCTGCACCGACTGGATGAAGCAGGCGCTGCATTGCGGACACTCGTATTGGGTCTTGGCCCGCTCCGCGCGTCCGGTTCGGGGATTGCAGTACCAGTTGCCCCGACTGGAGGCGTTGCCGATATGATACTGGTGATACAACCCGACATTGAACCAGACCGGCGAGTTGAACGCCCCGTACTGGTTCAGGCAGAGCCAGGTCAGCTCGTCGTAAAAAACCTCACCATCGGCCTTGGTGAAATACCCGTCCTTGACGCCCCAATCCGCGATCGTACGGCAGATCCGGTGGATGAGCTGGCGCACGGAGGTTTCCCGTTCCGGTGTGCCCTGCTCGCCGTAGAAGTACTTCGAGACGACCACCTTGGTGGCCAGCAGCGACCATGACTTCGGCGCTTCAACGTTCTCCTGTTTGAAAACAACCTTGCCGGCATCGTCGGTAATCTCGGCGGTCCGCCGTTCCCATTCCAACTGGTCAAACGGGCTGATCTTCGGGTCGCTAAAAGTCCTCGTGACACCGAGCCCCTTCTTCGCCGCTGTCGCGGCGCTTTTGGGTGCGCGGGTTGCGGTCACGGTCGCATGCCGACGGCGTCCCTGTGTGGGCGCGTCGGCCAATACCTGTTCGCTGGCACCTATCATGGTTGTCCTTATACCTGCTGCTCCACCTCTGGCGCATGTTGAACGACCTTCAACAAAACACCTGGCAGATTTCGTTCAAATTCTGTGTTTTCCAAGCATTTGGGCCTCTTTACGAGGCCCAGCTGATACCCAATTAGTTGGGTAACGGCGGCAACTCTACTACCACCGGTAGCGTTAACAAGAAAATTCTGCAACAAAGTTACTCATTCATTGCCGGAGTAAAAATAATCTCAAATCTCCCCCTGGCAATTGCAGTCCAAAACCCCTTTTCACCCTCCGCCGCGAGCCGGACGAGCTGAAGCGGCACAGCTTATCTTTGGGTGGAACCCGGCCCGCGATTGAACTTGCGCACCGGTTCAATGGTCTTGGGCCGGGCCTTTGCAGCCAAAATGATCGGGCAGCCTTCATAGCCAAACGCACGGCGCATCTCGTTGGCCAGGTACTTCCGATACTGATCCGCGAAGAGGTCGTCACGGTTAACGAAAAGCAAGAACGTCGGCGGCGCCTGCCTGACCTGGGTCGCGTAGTAAAACTTGAGGCGAAGCCCTTGCGCGCTGACGGGCTGGCGGCGCTCGACGGCATCGTGCAGCGTGCGGTTCAGAATGGCCGTCGGGATGTTTTGCTGCAACTGCGCGGCGACGTAGCGCACCGCTTCCAGCAACCGGTCCAGGTGAAAGCCGGACTTGGCCGAAGTGAAGATGACCGGCGCGTAATCGAGAAAGAACAGCCGCTCCTGCACCCAGGAGCCAAACTCGGCCAGCGTGGTCATGACATTGGGCGACTTCTGCGCTTCCTTCTTCCGGCGGCGCTCGATCTCTTCCACGCGCGCCTGGTGAACCGCCTCGTCCATCAGATCCCATTTGTTCACCACCACGATGCACGCTTTGCGCTCTTCCACAATCCGGTCGGCCACCTTCTTGTCCTGCTCCGTAATCCCGGTCTCCGCATCGAGCACCAGCACGGCGATATCGCACCGCCGGATGGATTCCTCGGCACGCTTGACGCTGAAGAATTCAATCGAATCGTCCACGCGCCGGGTCTTGCGCAAGCCCGCTGTGTCAATCAACACGTAGCTCTGCCGCACGCCATCCGTTTCAACCTCGAACGGCACGTCCACCGCGTCGCGAGTCGTGCCGGGGATCGGGCTGACCACCACGCGTTGGGATTGGGTGAGGGCGTTGATGATGGAGGACTTGCCGACGTTGGGCCGGCCGACGATGGCGAGTTTGAGCGGAGCCGCGGGCGTGGGGCGTGGAGCGTGATCCGCAGCCTGACCTCCAACCGCGCTTGCGACTTCACCCTGCAGTTTGGGTTCCACCAACGCCATTGCCGCTTTCATGAGCGGCTCGATCCCTTCGCCGTGAATCGCGCTGACAGGGTACACCTGGTCGAAGCCCAGCTCGGCAAACTCCAGGGCGGCTGTCTCGGTCCGATGGGTGTCCACCTTGTTGACGGCCACCAGCACCGGCTTGCCGCTGCGGCGCAGGCGCGTGGCGGCTTCGCGGTCCAAGGGCACCACGCCTTCCTGCACGTTCACCACCAGCAGGATCACGTCAGCGGCTTCGATGGCGAGTTCGACCTGTTCCAGCGCGGCCTTGACGATGACGTCATCCGCTTTCTCCCGGCGCAGCAGGCCGATGCCGCCGGTGTCAACGAGCGTAAATGGCTGTCCGTGCCATTCCACCTCGGCCATGACGCGGTCCCGGGTCACTCCCGGTTGATCGTGCACGATGGCGATGCGCCGCCCCGCAATGCGGTTGAACAGGGCGGACTTGCCGACATTGGGTCGGCCGACGATGGCAATCAATCCGGGCATGATAGCAGAACCAGTTTCACAGGTGGCAGACGGTATGCGAAAAGCGCGTCTCAAGCCACTACAAATCAAGGGGCTACGGCTTCCGGCGGCTCGCGAACAGCAATGTGGCAGCGGGACTACTGCGCGTCGAACAGATACCAGTCCGCGATGCGGTGGGGGAATTCGGCAATCTTCGCTTCGTCCCGGTTGGCAAGAATAATGACGGTGAACTTCTTCTCGGGGAACCGCGAGATGCGCGTGGTAAAGCCGATGCTGCTGCCCCGGTGCCAGATTTCCCGGACGCCGCGATATTGGCCGAGGTACCAGCCGAAGCCATAGCCGGTGTCCGGCAGGTCTGTGACCGCGGCCGGAGTAAAGGCGAGCTTGAGTGTCTTCCGGCTCACGAGCTTGTCCGTGTAGAGCGCCTGATCCCACTGGTAAAGGTCGGCGACCGATGAATAGATCCCGCCATCGCCCAGAACGGAACTGGTCAGGCTCTGGTCGGTCCGCTTGAAGCGGCCCGCATCGGGCGAGTAGCCGTAAGCGCGGTTGGGCACAACGGACAAACCGCGCTCATAGGCCAGCGTGTGGTCCATGTGTGCCGGCCGGAAAACGTTCTGCTGCAGGAACCGCGAGAAAGTGTTGCCCGAACGCTGTTCCACCACCAGCGCCAGCAACGCGTAGGCCGAATTGCTGTAGCGATATTTTGTCCCCGGCGGGAAGTAGGTCTTTTCCGCTTGCAGCAACAGCCGCAACACGTCTCGGTCCAGCACGGGAATCTCGGTGCCTTTCGGAATGAGGTCTTCGTAGTCGAGCAGGCCCGAGGTATGGGTCAGCAGGTGGCGCAGGGTGATCTGCCGGCCATAAGCCGGGAATTCGGGGAATACCTCCGTCAGGCGTTCGTCGAGAGTCAGTTTCTTGCGCTCGGCCAGAATCATCACCGCCATGGCGGTGAATTGCTTGGTAACCGAGGCGAGCCGGAAGCTGGTGTTGGTGCCGCAAGGGGTTCCCAGCTCCACCTCGGCAAGGCCGTAGCCTTTGGCCGCGACGACCTTGCCGCGGTGAATGACCATCACGCTGGCGCCGGGCGATCCGGGCTGGCTGTAGTCCTTGAACAAGGCGTCGAGCCTGGGGGTCAGCGTCTCAGCTCGGTCAAGTGCGGCATGTGCCGATAGCGTCATAGTAGCAATAATCAGTAGCCGAATGAACACCCCGACAGCATTGCAGATTCCCCGGGCTTGCCAAGCACCGACCACAGGAGCTCGATGCGGAGAAGGCAGCTTATCGGTGCCGGGGTTCGTGGCAGACGGCCAGCGGGCAACTACCCAGGTCGCCGTTCGGCCACGGCTCTGCCCGGCTTCAGATGCTCCCACGCCACCGTTTGCGCTACAACAGCATCCGGGCGGCATTGGGAAGCCGGAAATTCCGGCTGGCGACGTATTTGTTCAGCAGGCCGGTAATCCATTCCCTGGAAGTGCTGATCTTCCGCAAGGCCAGATGGACCCCGCCGTCCTGCTCGCTCAGTTCATATTCGTCGGCGTTAATCTCGATGGGCGACGTCTCCCCCTTCAACTCCAGTTTCATCTGAATCGTCTTTCTGCTGGTATCAATCACGCAATCCGTGACGACGCCAATCCCTGCTATTTCCTGGTTGATAAAGTTCTTCAGGGCAGCCTGCAGGGCCGCTTCCTTCAGTGAGGCCAATAGATTATTCATTCGTTATGATGACGCAAAGCAACGGATCCGATCGTTCAATTCCGCCCGCCGTTCAGCGCTTCCGCGCCAAATCCACGCAGATGATCTCCCGGTCATTGCGCGCATAGAGATGCCGGTTGGCGAACGCCGGGTGCGACCAGACTACGGCCCGGCCGCAGTCTTTGTTCACCGGTTCGAGCAGGTGGGTGCGGCTGATTTCCTCGTAGCTGCGCGGGCTGAGCTTGGCGATGATCAAGTCGCCCGCTTCGTTGAACAGGAAGAAGCGAGTGCCGTTCTTCACGATGAAGGCGTTGGCCCAGCGGACGGGTCCGCCGGAGGTCGTAGCCGCAAACGTCTCCCACACCCGCTCGCCTGTTTCCAGTTTCAGGCACCGCAACTGCCCATAGCTGCACACGCCGTAAATGTAACCGTCTTCGAGGAACGGCGTGCACATGACGGCGTTGAGGTGTGTCGTGTCTTTCTCGCTCACCTTGAGCGTGCGCCAGGCGATCGCCGCGCCGGGCTTGGCCGGATCAAGCCGCAACATCAGCGAGCCGCTGTAGAAGGCGGTGAAGAAAAGCCGGTCGCCCAGCTTGCGCGGCGTGGCCAGCGTCATGCCGGAACGCGACTTGAAGGGCACCGACCAATAGGCTTCGCCGGTTACCGGGTCGAGCGAGTTGGCCGCTTCCGGATGCCAGAGAATAAGCTGCCGTTGGCCGCCCGCCTCGCAGATGACCGGCGAACTGTAGCCCGGTTCCCCAGCGCTTAACGCGCGCCAGATCTCCCGGCCCGTGTCCTTGTCAAATGCGACCACCGTGCTGCCTGCGCCGCCCGCCAGGCAAATCAGCCGCTGCCCGTCCACCAGCGGATGCCCCGCAAAACCCCATACCGGCGCCTTGACGCCATACTCCTTCTTGAATTCGCGCGACCAAAGGAGTTTGCCGCCCACCGCCTCCAGGCAGACGAGATTGCCCTCCGCGCCGAGCGCATAAACCTTGCCTTGGCTGACCGTCGGCGTCACCCGCGGCCCCACGGGATAGCTAATGGTGTAAGGACATTCGTATTCGTATTTCCACAGCACTTCGCCGTCCGCCTCCCTCAGGCAAATCACCCGCTCGAAACGAGCGCCGGCGTCCGGCGCAAGCTGGCGGTCGGCGACATAGACCCGTCCCTCGGCAACGCTCGGGCCGCCATAGCCTCCACCGATCCCCGTGCGCCAGCGGACCGGCGGGCCGTTTGTAGGGAACCTCTCGATGACGCCAGACTCGCGCCAGATGGAATCGCGCCTGGGGCCGAGCCATTGCGGCCAATCATCGGCGAACAGGGCGTTGCCGCCCAGAACCCAGGCGCAGCACACGCCCCAACCAATGCTCCGAATCACGTGCATGGCCGCAGACTACCGGCCCCGACGGCCTCCGGCGATGCTATATTGGCGATTGAAATAGCACCCGCCTCGGCATGGTGCCGGGCCAAAGTCATTCGGCTATACGTTTGCTGTGGTTCGGGACTCAAGGAGGTTGCTATAGTTGCGGCGCATGATGAGAAGTTTGAGGCCGCTCCCGAGGCGCTTCTACGAGCCGTCGGCCAAAGTGGTGGCGCCGGCCTTGCTCGGCCATTGGCTGGTGCGCCGCACCGCGAGCGGGCTCTGCGGCGGCGCCATTGTCGAGACGGAGGCGTATTTGGCGGACGACCCCGCCTGCCACGGCGCGCCGGGCCCGACAGCGCGGAACCGGGTGATGTTTGGCCCGCCGGGACACGGTTACGTGTACCTGATCTACGGCAATCACTATTGCGTGAACGCCGTCTGCCAGCCAGCCGGCGTGGCCGAGGCGGTGCTGATTCGGGCGGTGGAAGTCGGTCTGGGAGAGGAGTTAATGCGCCAGCGGAGGCCAGTCGCGGCCACACGGGACTTGACCAGTGGGCCGGGGAAGCTGTGCTGTGCCCTGGATATTGACCGCGAACAGGATGGCGTTGACTTGTGCGATGTGAATTCGCCCCTGTTCGTGGCCCGCAATCCCGCGGTGACACAATTCCGCAGCAAGCGCGGCCCGGCGATCACTACGCTGCGAGTCGGCTTGACGAAAGCAGCCGACCTGCCGCTGCGGTTTTACCTGGACGGCAGCGCCTTTGTGTCGCGGCGGAAGTTCGCACGTGGCAGCGATTAGGCTGGACGGTTGGAGCCGACGTGGTACATATTAGGAGTCAATACCTCACTTGGGGCTAATCACCTGATATGGAAGAGAAGATCTTAGGCCTGCTTCGGCGGCCGAATTACACACCGTCCAACGCCGCTGAACTGCGGGGCCGGCTCGGGCTGCGCTGCAGCCAGCAGCGAGAGCTGGAACACGTACTGGCGCGATTGGAACGGAGCGGACAGATAGCACGCATCAAGCAGGGCAACCGTTACGGGCTGCCACTGACCGCCGACCTGGTGCCGGGGCGCATCCGCATGAATCGCCAGGGAGTAGGCTTCGTGCAGGCGGACGACCCGAAGGTCCCGACCATCTGCGTTCCTTTCGACGCCACCTCGACGGCGATGCATGGGGATCATGTGCTGGTGCGCCGGGACGTTCTGCCGCGGCTGCCACGCCGGCAGGCAGCGGAGGAAATCACTGGCCGGGTAGTGCGCATCCTGGAACGGGCGCGCACCCAACTGGTCGGCACCCTGAAGCGCGGCAAGCAGTTCCTCTATGTTATCCCGGACGACCCGCGCATTTCCCACGACATCTACGTCCCACCGCCGCGCGACGCCGGACGGCCCGCACGCCTGGGCGATAAAGTGGTCGTCGAGCTGCGCGAGTGGAAATCACGCAACGCCAACCCCGAGGGCGAGATCATCGAAGTGCTCGGCCCGCCAGACGCCGAAGGGGTGGACATGCTTTCGGTCATCCGGCAATACCGGCTGCCGTTGCACTTCCCGAAGCGGGTGTTGCAGGAGGCACAGGCGTTTGGCCGCGAGGTAAAGGCGGCAGAAAGAGCCGGGCGCGTGGATTGCCGCGGCCACCAGGTTGTCACCATTGACCCGGAAGATGCCAAGGATTTTGACGACGCGATCTGCCTGCAGCGCTCGGGGGCGGGCCAATGGAAGCTATGGGTGCACATTGCCGACGTCTCGCATTACGTGCGGCCCGGCTGCGCGCTCGACGAGGAAGCAGCCCGGCGCGGCAACTCGACTTATCTCGTGGACCGGGTGGTGCCCATGCTGCCCGAGGCGCTGAGCAACGAGCTGTGCTCGCTCAAGCCGCAGGTTGAGCGGCTGACCAAGTGCGTCGAGTTCCTGCTGTCGGCCGACGGACAGGTGCTCAAGGCGCAGTTCTACTCCGCCGTGATTCGCTCCCAGCGCCGCTACAACTACCGGGAGGTGTTCGCCCTGCTCCAGCGCCGGCCACAAGAGGCGATCGAACAGATGCTCCACGACGCCAACGGGCTGACCCAAAAGATCCGTCGGGCACGATTCAAGGCGGGCTCGCTGGACCTCGACTTTCCCGAGACCAAGATTCGCCTCGATGACCGGGGACGGGTTTTGCGGCTCGAGAAAGTGGAGAACGACCTTTCGCATCAGCTCATCGAAGAGTGCATGTTGCTGGCCAACGAAGCTGTCGCCGGCCGGCTCATGGCTTTGAATCGCCCGGCAGTTTACCGGATTCACGAGCCGCCGGAAGAGAAACGGCTCCAGGAATACCGCGAGGAGGTCCTCAGTCATCATATCCCATGCGGCAACCTGTCCAACCGCCACGAAGTGCAGAAGCTGCTGGAAAAGCTCAACGGGCTGCCCATCGGCCAGGCGCTCAAGATCGGCTTCCTGAAGTCGCTGATGCGCGCGCGCTACGCCGTCGAGCCGCTCGGCCATTACGGCCTGGCCAAGAGGAAATACACACACTTTACCTCGCCGATTCGGCGCTACGCGGACCTGGTCGTGCACCGGGCCCTGTTTCAGACTCCGGGCCAGCGCCTGGCAGCGGGATCCCTTAAGGAAGTGACCGACCACCTATCCGAGACTGAGCGCAACTCCGATGACGCCGAGCGCGACAGCCGAGACACAAAGATGTTTGCCTTTCTGACCGGCCAGCTCAAATCGGCGCACCCGCCGCGGCATGCCGCGCTGGTCACCGATGTGCGAAACTTCGGGTTCTTCGTGGACGTGCCGGGACTGGGGATGAGCGGGCTCGTGCCGCTCTCAGGGTTGAGCGACGACTTCTATCAGTTCGACGCGACGCGGGGCCAGCTGCTCGGCCGGCGCACGCGGCGCGTCTTCAAGCTGGGCGACAAGGTGGATGTGCAGATCGCGAAGGTGGACATTTTCAAACGCCAGGTGGACTTCAAACTTGCTGCTCCGGCGAAGGGGCAGCGATAGCACTTCAAGCTGCCGGATCCGTTGGGGGACTACAAGAGCGTCTTCACGGTTTCGACTTGCTTGATAAGCCAGTCACGTTTGACCTTGACTACGCGCAGGCGCAACTCTTGCAGATAGCGCTCCCGCTCCCCCGATACCCGCGCTTCGCCCGTGACATAAACCTCTGCGAAGGCCTTGTCGGGTGAGAGCGTGACCTTGATGTCAGGAAACCGGACGGTGAGGCTCTTAGCCACGCGCCGGGCTGCCAGCACGCCCTGCATCAGCTCGTCCCGCCCGTTGAAGGTGTGCTGGGTGCCGGGCACCTCTACCGTAACCTCGACATCCGGGGTGAAGTACTCGGCCACCGAACTGGCATTCCACGCCTGGGATACGAGCCCTTGATCCGAGGAGTAAGATACCGCCTTGGCCATCTCCCCCAACCGCTTCCTGATAACCTTCTCCGGGTTGGGATGCAAGACGCTCCAGGCCCAAAAGCCCACGGCGGCCAAGGCGGCCACCAGGAGGATTCGAATCGCCCATTCCTTCATAAAAGCACCTTGCCGAGGATAAGGGCGCGGGGCGCCCGGCCTTGCGCATGCCACTCCATCGGATTGTCTCGATTGTCCCCGACAACGTAGTATTGGTCTGCCCCGATTTGAACCGGCTCGCGCTCCCAGTTGCAGGGGAACTTGACATAGGGCTCGTCCAGAGGCTTGCCGTTGATCAAAACTCGGCCCTCGTGAAACGCCAAGGTCTCACCCGGCAAGCCGACGATCCGTTTCATGTACATGCGGTGCTTGCCGGCCAGCAGACGGACGGCTACCACGTCCCCGCGCTGCGGCTCGTGGAACAGGAAGGCCAGCCGATTGACGAGGTTGACACCATTCTCCTTGTAGGTCGGAAGCATGCTCCCGCCATCCACGCGGACACCCAGCAACACGTAGCGAAAGACAATCAGCGAGACCGCCACGAGCACGACGATGCGCACCAGCGTGCGCTTTGGGTCCCGCCCAATGAGCACTCGCTGCCCCCAGCCCGGCTCCCGTCCTGCCTCAATGCTTGTTGCCATACCAAGTATCCGTCCGCCCGAAAATGTGCTTGTCCCTGCACATTGGCAAGCACAGGAAAGGCCCCAGCAGTCCCCTTCCCATCCGGCGTTTTCGCTTGAGGAACACCCCACCCCTGCGTAAGAAGTAACGATGCCGATTCATCTGCCTGCGATTTCGCGCCGCCAGTTCCTCGTGCCCCCCGCGGCCGGGGGCGGGTCGCCAAGCTCAAGTGGCGCGCCGCATAACCCAGTGCCTGCCATCCGCTTCGAGCTCAAGACCACATGCGATTGATCGGCCATCTCGCGGAAGAACAGGCGGCCCGCACGCTGGCGGACTACCTCTACGTGCAGAGAATTGAGAGCCACCTCGAATTCGATAAGGCGGACGGCTGGGGCATCTGGGTCAACGACGAGGATCAACTCGAGGACGCCGCCAAGTTGCTGGCGGAGTTTCGGCTAAATCCGACCGCTCCGAAATACCGGGCGCAGGCTAGGAACGCCGCCGAGTTGCGCGCCGACGCCGAAAAGAGCGAAGCCAAATACCGCAAGAAGCTGCGCGACCAGCGGCATCTCTTTCGACCGCTGACCGCCTACGGGTTCGGCCCGCTGACCTTTGTGCTCATTGCGATCAGCGTCACGGTTTGCATCGTGTCCCAGCTCGGAACTAATCTCCATTCGGTCCGGGGCCTGCTTATCACGGATTTCACCACCGGCACCCCCTTGGAATCAAGCCTGTCCGAAATCCGCCACGGACAGTTCTGGCGACTGGTTACGCCCATCTTCATTCATTTCGGCCCGCTCCACATCATCTTCAACATGCTCTGGCTGCGCGACCTGGGGAGCATGGTCGAGGGGCGCCAATCCTCCCGGCTGCTGGGGGTCCTGGTGCTGGCCATCGCAGCGGGCTCAAACCTGGCGCAGTTCTGGTTCGGCGGCCCGCTGTTCGGCGGAATGTCCGGCGTGGTCTATGGGCTGCTGGGCTACATCTGGATGCGAGGCAAATTCGATCCCGGGTCCGGCTTGTATCTGCATCCCACCACATTGACGATGATGATCATCTGGTTCTTTGCCTGCTTCACCCCCATCGTGCCCCACGTGGCCAACGCCGCCCACACCGCCGGGTTGGTCATGGGCATCGTCTGGGGCTACCTGGCCAGCTTGCGCTACCGCTGAATCGGCCGATCACTTGAAGAAATCGTCCTGCTCATCCACCTCGAGAAGCTCGCCAAAGTCCTTCCCGCTCTTTTCGAGAATGGCCTTGATCTGCGGCGAAACCCATTTCTTCGGCTTCTTCTTCTCCCTTGGCCGCAGCCGGTAATAGCCGCCTGAATCCGACTCCAGGATTCCCTGCTCCACCAAGCGCAGCAGGACGGGTAGCGCCCACTCCGGATTCTCCCGATACCGCCATTTGCCCCCTGCGCGCCGGGCAAGCTCCCGCGCGGAAACAAACTGACCACCGTAGCTCTTCAGATACATGCAGATCTCTCTCTCGTCCGGGTCCATCGTGCCAGTTTTGTGGCCTTGGTCCGCCAAGTCCATGCAATTCTGTCCGCCTGGAGAACGGATTCAGCTCGACGCCAGGACTTGGGCGTGGCACTCTTGCGGCGTTTGGACAATGAAGCCAATGCCATCGAAAGCTGAATCATGACACATATCTCACGTCGCAAGTTCCTCGGAAAATCCGCTCTGACTGCCGGCCTGGCACCAGTTGCCATCAGCGGCCTCACCTTCCCCTTTGTTCGCTCCGTCCGTGCTGCCGAACCAGGCCCCAGCGACAAGGTCCGGATCGGCATTATCGGCTGCGGCGGCATGGGCCAGGGCGACCTGTCCTGCTTTTTCCTGAATCCCGAGGTGGACTGCGTTGTGGTCTGCGATGTAGATGACGCCAAGATCGCCAAGGGCGTCGAGATTTGCGAGAAGAAGCGCGGGAAGAAGCCCGACACGGTAAAGGACTTCCGCCGCGTCCTCGACCGCAAAGATGTGGACGCGGTGCTCATTGCCACGCCGGACCACTGGCACGCCCTGCCAACCATTCTGGCCTGCCAGGCCGGGAAAGATGTTTACGTCGAGAAGCCGCTCGCCACAACCATTGACGAGGGCCGCGCCATGCTCGAGGCGGCCAGGCGCCATCAGCGCGTCGTGCAGATGGGTTCCCAGTGGCGCAGTTGTAATCACATTATCGAGGCGGGTGAGTTCATTCGCTCCGGCAAGCTCGGCAAAGTCAGCATCGTGCGCGGCTGGGCCTACCTGGACTGGCTGCCCAGCATCGGCAAGCCGGCGGATTGCGACCCGCCCCCCGGCGTGGATTACGACATGTGGCTGGGCCCCGCGCCCAAACGGCCCTTCAACCCCAACCGCTTCCACTTCAACTTCCGCTGGTTCTGGGATTACGCGGGCGGCCTGATGACTGACTGGGGCGTTCATCTTATTAACATGATGCTCATGGGCATGAACCAGGATGCGCCCAAGAGCGCTTACTCCTGCGGCGGCAAGTTCGTCCTGGACGACAACTCCGAAACGCCTGACTCCCAAGTGACCGTTTATGAGTTCCCCAACTACACCCTGATCTGGGAGCACAAAGCCGGCTTGAACAACGGCCTGTATAACCGCTCGTGGGGCGTCGAATGGAGCGGCACCGAAGGCAACATCATCCTTAACGACGAAGGCTGGGAGATTCGCACGGAGAAGAAGCAGGCGAACCTCGACAACCAACGTAAGCCCGGCAGCCCCGATCCGCGCCCGGCTCACGTGCGCAACTTCCTGGCTTGCATGAAATCCCGCCAGCAGCCCGTGCTCAACCTCGACATCGGCCATCACGTATCTACTGTGGCGCACCTCGGCAACATCGCCTACCGCACCAGCCGCAAGATCGTCTGGGATGCTGCGCAGGAACAGGTGGTCGGAGATCCGGAAGCAGACAAGCTGGTCGGCGCGAACTACCGCCAGCCGTGGAAACTGCCTTACGCTAAGCGGGCGTAGCGCACATCCGCATTGCGCCACCGGAACGCCGGATTAATTCGGCAGCCTGATCCCTCGCTTCGCCGCTGCTGGATAAATTCGGCGTGCCGACCTGGCTATTTGCCGACGACTGGTTGCGCCCCAAGCACCGCACTGCTGTTCGTCATGGTAAACGTGACGTTGCGCAGACTGTTCACGCTCGTGATGCGTTGCGCTCGCATCTTCAGCCTGGGTGCGGGAGTGGAAGCTGGCGCCAGACACATCAGCACCACCAACCCCATCGCCGCGAGAACTCCAATAATTGCGATCCTGTTTCTCCTGTTCATAGCGGATCTTCGGTTCTACCGAACGGTCGTAGCCTGCTTCAGCCTTTGCCAGTCGGAATTGCTGGCGCTGACGGCTTCCCCGGTCCCCCGGGAATCCGGGTCCTGCAGTTTGAAGAACTCGGCGTGGCCGTCGGCAAAATTAAGCCCATAGCTGTGTGAATGGCGGGTGGCGGGAAAACTGGCGAAGGGCCGGCTGTCATCTGTCGTCACCAGGAACCACGCGTCGTCAATGCTGGCCTCTTGTTCGTCAGTGATCACCCAGATTCTGGCCGGGCCGGCAGCGGCCAGCTCGCTGTCGCGGACGAAGGTGCGAAAACCGTTAGTCCGGAGATAGCTTTCCATGTAGCGGCTGCCAATCCATCCGTTCATGGAATAGCTGCGCACCCGAGGCGCTTCGCCGGTGCGGGATGAATCGCCGGGACACCGATAAAAGGTCACTTCGCTGGCATAGGGAAAGAACTTTCCCTGCCGGATGAAGGTCTTGTTGGTTGAATCCGTCGAAACCTTCATATCCCCGAGCACCCAGGAGTTGGTGCCGATCTCGGCCAGAGGATAATTCTGTGCCAGTTTGCCGTCGTTGTCCGCCGTGTACATCTGAAACGCCAGTCCGGCTTGCTTAAGATTATCCAGGCACACCGTGCGGCGACCCCGGGCCTGCGCGGCCGCGAGCGCCGGGACGAGCAATGCCGCCAGAAGGGCAATGATGGCAACGACCAGCAGCAGTTCCGTCAAAGTGAATGCCCGGTCCACACGACATCCTTCACTGCCCCGGCAAACCGGTGGGTTTGCCGGCCACGTCACTACGGCACTTGAAGGCGAGACCATGAGCTTCTGCTGGCTTACACTACTCCCCGTCTGCAGCCGTTGGGAAGTGTGCGTTTCAGGGCACACCTTTTCCTTTTGATTGCACCACCGCACCCGGCAAATGATAATCCGGTCACGACAGTATCGGCATGGCACTTATGATACCTGGAGAGTTGATTCTCCTCCTGAGCGCGGCGCTGCTTGCGCTGCCAGAGACGAGCTGGGGTCAGAAATCCTCGGATGCGGGGAGCTATTGGCGCGTCTGCCGGCTGGCCAGCGGTTTGCCGGAGCCAGCCTGCGTCTCGGTTACGCTGGCGCCACAGGGCAAAATCCTGTTCCGGCACCTTAACTCAGGGTCTGTCAGCCAGCTCGATGGTTACGCCGTCAACATTATCCCCTCCCCGGGACCGGCAGGAGGCCGGGTATATCAGAGTCCCGGCGGCCAGCTCTGGACGGTTGTCGCCGACGGCCTGCAGGAGTTCAAGAATGGCAACTGGGTACGGCACCCGGTGCCAGAAATCGCTGCGGAATTCCGCGCCCAGCCGCCGCGGATGGTTAATCCCATACCATTGTGCCCGGCCCGCCAGGGGTTCGTCCTGATTCTCCTGCCGGACCACCTGCTCCAGTTCAACGCCGAGGATCCGGACCACCCCCGAACCGAAATCCTGATCGCCGCGGCAAGTACCCAGCTCGGCCACTTCTCGAACATGACCCTGGCTCGCGATGGCGGGCTATGGATCACGGGTTCACGCGGCATTCTCAAGGTGCCGGGGCCGGTGCGCAACCTGGGACCGGAAACCGAATGGCGCCAGCACCTGCCGCCCGAATCTCTCCAGCTACAAGGCTTTCAGGAGCCGCATGAGGATGAAGCCGGAGTTGTGACCCTGCTCACTGAAGCCTCAACCGGTCGCGGGATGACGCTAGTCCACTTCGACGGCCAGCACTGGACGGTGGAAGCGGTGCCGATCCAGGCAGCACAGCGAGCCTGGTGCGCCGCGGAGGGAACCCGCTGGGCAATGACCGGGAACTCTCTAATGGAGTGGGAGACTGGCGCGCCCGAAGCGGTGAACGCCGGCCAAGGCTTTGCCCGCCAGTACCACGATGTGGCGGTCGAACGGGACGGGACCTTCTGGCTGGCCACCTCCGATGGGCTGATTCGCTACGCTCTGCTCACTTGGCGAACGCCCAATTTGGTTCGAACACTCAACGCGCCTGTGCCTTGCCTCACGGGGAATGGCGAGAGCCGACTCTGGTTCTTCTCAGACACCAAACTCCATCTCCTTGAGGATGACCGCCACCAGGAATACTCCCTGCCGATCATGATCCCGGGCGCTCAATCGGTTGCCCCCGCCTTGTTCCCGCTCAAAGACGGGATGCTGGTTTTCGAGGCGGCGGGCCAGTGCTGGCAGTTTGAGCCCGGTAAAGGTGTGTTCAGCCCGGTTCGGCGCGAACCCTCCGCGGGGCCGGTCAAAGCCCTGGGATTATTGCGGGACGGCAGACTGTGCGTCCAAGCTCCGGGCGGCGATGCGTCCAGGCAGGGTTCCCGCTTGGAAATCTATGACGGCGCCAGGTTCGCGCCGCTGGCCGTGCCCCCGCCCGAGCCATCTCCCGGCTCCGCAATCTCAACCTTGTTCACCGCCCAGAATGGCGACTTGTGGGTGAGCGGTGAGCATGGCACCGCCTGGTACCATGAACAAAAGTGGCGTCCCTTCATCTCGAATGACGGAAGCAGTCCCGCGTCGGTTGTCAGCTTTGCCGAACAGGTGGACGGCAGACTCTGGTGCGCTACGCAAGACAAGATCTGGGCATTCGACGGTCGGAATTGGTCCGCAATGCGGGTGGGATTGGACCATATTAACGCTTTGGCCGGGACGCGCGATGGCAGCTTGTGGGTGGCCACCGAAAGCGGTTTGCATCGCTTCTTCCAGGGCGCCTGGACTGAAAACGGGACAGAGGAGGGCCTGCCCGGCGCGGCAGTTCGCGACCTCTATGAGGACCCGCGGGGCCGGCTGTGGGCCGCGACGGCAAACGGCTTGAGCCTATACCATCCCGAGGCCGATCCCGACCCGCCGCACACCGAAGCGAAAGCCTTGCCCGGCAAGGGCCAGCGAATTCCCCAGGGAGGCACGATCACTCTCTCCTTTACCGCTCAAGACAAATGGAACTACTCCCCTCGGCAGCGGCTGCTCTACTCCTGCCGGCTGGACGGTCGTGAGTGGTCCGCGTTCCAGGAGGAGCGGAGCGTGTCCTTCACCGACCTGCCGGCCGGCAAACACTACTTCCAGGTGCGCGCCATGGACCGCAACGGCAACGTGGATCTCGCGCCCTCACGCCTGGAGTTCAGCGTGGTCCCGCCCTGGTACCGAGAATCGCGCCCGGTCATAATCGCCCTGCTCGGACTGACCGTGGCCCTGTTTTTCGCCGGCCTGGCCTTCAATCGTCACCGCCAACTGCTTCGGAGTTACGCGGAGGTGGAAAAAAAGGTGGCCCAGCGCACGCGGGAATTGGAGCTTGCCAACCGCCAGCTGCTGCACAGCCAGAAAATGAATGCCCTCGGCACGCTCGCCGCGGGTATCGCGCATGACTTCAACAACATCCTGTCCATCATCGAGGGCTCCGCCCAGATCATCGAGGACAACGTGGACAACTCGACGAAGGTGCGCACCCGCGTTGACCGCATCAAGACCGTGGTCGAGCAGGGCGCCGGCATCGTCAAAGCCATGCTCGGCTTCAGCCGCGATGCCGGCGAGCAGCCCAGCTCGTGCGACGTCAACGCAGTTCTGGAGGACACCGTCAAGCTGCTGGGCGACCGGTTCCTGCGCGAGGCGCAGATCACCCTTGAACGCGCTCCCGACCTCCCGAAGGTGCCCTGCTCTAAAGACCTGGTCCAGCAGGTAGTGCTCAACTTTCTCTTCAACGCCGCCGAATCCATGCCCCAACGCAAGCAGATCATCCTGGCCACTCGCCAGGTGACGGAGTTGCCGGCTGGCCTGGTGCTGTCGCCTGCCCCCGCCCGCCAATATGCCGCTGTTTCCGTCCGGGACTTCGGGTGCGGCATCTCTCCCGAAAACCTGCCGCGCATTTTCGAACCGTTCTTCACCACCAAAGCCATGTCGGCCCGGCGCGGCACCGGGCTTGGCCTCTCCATGGTCTATGAGCTGGCCAAGAAGATGGGCGCCGGGCTGGCGGTGGCATCCGCCGTGGACCACGGCAGCACCTTTACCCTCATCCTGCCGGCGCTGCAAAACACCACGGATGAACACGCATGAACCCAGATGCCTGATGCTGTCACCGGAGTGCAGACTTGCCGTCGGCGCTTCGCTCACCCAAAGTGACGGCGGTGGCAACGCGCCTCTTATCCGTGTCCATCTGTGGTTAGCTTGACTTGTCAGGTCCCATGCAAACACCGACCATCCTGATTATTGAAGACGACGACCTCCAATATGAGATCTACGAGGAGGCGCTTAGCCATTACCGGTTGGCCCGTGTCACTAATGGCACCGAAGCCCTCGCCCAAATCCCCGGCACCCGCCCTGACCTCCTGATCCTCGATCACGTCTTGTCGGAAGGCGAACTTGGCCTGGAATTCCTCCCCCAGTTCAAGGAGCTGCTGCCCTTTGTGCCCATTATCATCGTCTCGGGCGCCTTGGAGGTGCACCAACAACTCGAGGCGCTCCAAGGCCCGCGTCGTGCGCACTACTGCCTCACCAAACCCGTGGACATCCGCGCCCTCAAACGCACCGTCCAGACCGCCCTGAAGGAGTGCGGCGAGCACGAAGCGGTGCGCCAGTTTGAAGCCCTGGAGCGCTCGCACCGCGTTGACGCGTTCGACCTCTTCAGCCGCTCGACCGACCGCCTTAGCCGGCAGAATCGCATCCGCGAACTCGTGGGCAAGTCCCGTCAGCGCCCAAACATCTCCGCCCTCGCCCGGGAATTTGGTGTTGCCCGCCGCACGATCATCCGCGACCTGCAGGAATTGATTCGGCGCGGCCAGCTAAAACCCGAAGTTTATCCCGAATGGGAGAACCCATCGGAAGAAGAATAGCCTCGTAATGATCCGCACAAAGTGAATCTGCCATCTGCTATTTGCCGTTATCTATTGGTCGTCTTGTCTTGCGCCGCCGCCTCCGCCGCCGTGCTGGAGACAAACCTCGTCCCGAATCCCGGCTTCGAGCAACCCGCCAAAGCCGATGGCCTCCCGGGCGGCGGCTGGTGGTTGTATCAGGGACTCGGCGACACGGAGGCTATGGTGGATCACGGCACCTTCCACAGCGGCAAGTCATCCGCAAGAATGCAGGCCTCCACCCGCGCCAAAGCCACTCTCGTCAGCGCCCCGTTCCAGGTCGTTCCCGGTGATGAGGTCCGCTTCAAAGTTTGGGTGCGGGGTGGAAAACTCGGCCGCAGCCGGCAGCAAGCATCCGCCGGGCTGGCGTTTCGCAATGCCGAGGGCATGGTATTCAAGCGCGCATATTTCACCGCCGATTTGGCAGACGCGACCTGGTCCCTGATCGCCGGCCAGGCGCAGGCTCCTGACAGCGCCGTTAGCGTTGAAGCTCATTTCGGCTATACCAATACGCCCGCCCCTCTCTGGTTCGACGACGTTCTGGTAGCCATCACCAGCCCCGTGTCCTTCTCGCTGGTGGGAGGCGCCAAACCGTGGACGGGCGAGCAGGAAATCACTGTGCAGGCAGCCAGCCGCCAGACCACTCGCTTTGAGGGCAGCATTCTCGCGTTGGTGGGAAAGCAGAAGCAGATCCTGCCCGTCGTGCTGGAGCCCGGCGCGAGCCGGCAGTTCAAACTGCCTGTCAGGTTTCCCGCCGTTACCGCATACAATTACACCCTGAGCCTGCTCGACGCTGCCGGCACGCCGCTGCGCGAACTGAAGGGCAAGTTCCACACCCGTCCGCCCCTCGTGCTTTACCCTGCCAGTCCCTGCTATCATGCCATCGGCCAGGCTAATGGCGACACGCGCGTAGATGCCCGCATCAACGTAAACCCCGCACAACGCTCCAACCTCCAGCTTGCGGTAACGGTCCACGACGCCGCAGGCAAGCCGGTCCAGACCGCCTCCACGAACGCCTCCACGGGCGACTTCGTCGGCGTCAATGTTCGCCTGCCGATTCAGGCTCCCGGCACCTTCGAGATCACCGCCCGCCTGTTGGAGCGCGCCGGCAAGGAACTCGCCCACGCCACCACCGAGGTCCGGGTCCGCCCGGCCGTGGAATCTACCGTCACCACAGGACCGGACGGCTTTCTGCGCATCGGCGGCAAACCGCACTTCCCGATCGGCCTATATAGCAGTGGACGCTACGAGGACCTGGGCAAGGCTGGCTTCACTGTGACCCATAACTACGGCATCACCACCGGCGACGCCGAGGAACCCATCAACCCCAACGAAGCTCGTCTCCAGCAGCTCCTGGACAAGTCATGGGCCAACGGCATGCGCATGATGGTCGAGCTGCTCCGCAAGGCCATCGAGAAGGCGCAGTGGCAACAGGTCCGCCGCCGCATCGAGACCTTCCGCCACCACCCCGGCCTCCTCTGCTGGGGCTCGGAGGAGCGCGTCGCGCGCGGAGCGGCGCCTCTCTCCCACATCGCTGCCCTCTACCGACTGGTTCACGAGCTTGACCCGAACCATCCGCTGGTGCTCGGCGACACCCGGGACGTAATCCAAAAGCTGCAGGTGGACCGCCGCGACTTCTTCCCCGACGCCTGCATGGATGCCGGCATCTGGTGGTGGTATCCCATCCCGCTCCATGCCCCCGACGGCAACGGCCTGGAAGGGACCGATAAATCCACTGGCCTGCTCCAGCCGCCAGCCTGGCTTACCACTTCGCTGTCAAAGAAGCCGCTCTGGATTGCCATCCAATCCTATCAGCACCCGCGCCTGGACGCTCGCTTCCCGACCCCGGCCGAATACCGCTGCATGGCCTACCTGAGCATCATCAACGGCGTCAAAGCCCTCTGGTTCTATACCGGCTCCGGCCAGAAGGATTATTACGGCAAACCCGCCGGCCTGCTGAACAAACCCGAGGAAGCCCACTGGGATTATGTCCAAAAGCTGGTCGGCGAACTCCGCCAGTTCAGCCCCGTCATCCTGTCCCCCGCCTCCACGGCCAAGCTGACCCTCTCACCCGCCGAGGCCCCGGTGGACTTCGCCCTGCGCGAGTCCGGAGGCAAACTCTACCTCCTTGCCGCCAATAAAACCGACCGCTCCCAATCCGTGCGCTTCACCGCCAACACTCTGTCCGGCCGCCGGGTCAAGGTCCTTTATGAAGCCCACTCCGCCACCCTCGAGGGCGAATCGCTGGCGGACGACTTCGCCCCCTTTGGCGTGCACGTTTACGAGTTGGAGTAGGCGCGCGGCAACAAGCGCCAGCGAAAACTGCTGTCCGCAGGGGACGGCTGACACCGCCCGTCACGGCAGCGCAGCAGTCCGCCGAACTGGGCTTTGTGTTGGCGGCAATACTTGAAGCAGCGGACGACCGGTCGAAGAACATCAAGGCGACCGGACACATCAGTACCAGTCTTCTTGCGTTGACATGCCTCCCGCCCCCGCAACAAGATGTGCGCCATGAACGAATCGCCCAATTCTCTTACTACACGTCGCGAGTTTATCAAAACCACGGGTCGCATCGCCGCCGCTTCAGCCCTGGCCGGAGTGGCCATTCCCCACGTCCACGCTGCCGGGAGCGGGCTCATTCAGATAGCCTTGGTTGGGTGCGGCGGCCGCGGCACCGGCGCCGCCAACAACGCCCTCGCCACCCAGGCCGGCCCCATCAAGCTCGTCGCCATGGCCGACGTCTTCGAGAAGAAGCTCAGCGACAGCTATGATGGCGTAAAGAACGAGAAGAAGGAGCTGGTGGACGTGCCGCAAGATCGCAAGTTCATCGGTTTCGACGGCTACAAGAAGGCCATGGATTGCCTCAAGCCGGGGGACATCGTCATTCTAACCACGCCGCCGGCGTTCCGCTGGGTCCAGTTCGCCTACGCCATCGAGAAGGGATTGAACGTGTTCATGGAAAAGCCGGTCACGGTGGACGGCCCGACCAGCCGCAAGATGCTCAAGCTGGCCGAGGACGCGACGGCCAAGAACCTGAAGGTTGGGGTGGGCCTGATGTCGCGTCACAGCCGCGCCTTGCAGGAACTGCATCAGCGCATCCAGGACGGCGAGATCGGCGACGTTATTCTGATGCGCGGCTACCGGATGCACGGGCCGGTCGGACACGCCTTCCAAACCAAGTGGCCGGGCGACCCGAGCGAGTTGCTCTGGCAGATCCGGCACTTCCACGCGTTCCTGTGGGCCAGCGGCGGCTGCTACAGCGATTTCTACATCCACCATATAGATCATCTGTGCTGGATGAAGAACGCCTGGCCCATTAAAGCCCAGGCAGTCGGCGGCCGGCACTATAAGCAAAGCCCGGAGGGCGTGCCCTACGTGGACCAGAACTTCGATTCCTATTCGGTGGAATACACCTTTGCGGACGGCGGCAAGATGTACATGGACGGACGTTGCATCAACGGCTGCAACGACATTTACTCCAGCTATGTGCACGGCAGCAAGGGGCTGGCGGTCGCCGCCAAGGCCAGCGACTGCCAGGGTCCCTCCAGCATCTTCAAGGGCCAGAATATGCAGCGCTCCAACATGCTCTGGATGTCCAAAGACGTGCCCGGACAGGCCGACCCCTATCAAAATGAATGGAACGAACTGATGCAGGCCATCCGCAATGACAAGCCCTATAACGAGGTCAAGCAGGGCGTCGAAGCCAGCCTGGTCACCAGCATGGGCCGCATGGCCGCCCACACCGGTCAGGAGATAACCTTCGAGGACATGCTCAACTGCGAGCATGAATTCGCCCCCGACGTGGACAAGCTTGCGATGGATTCCGCGGCACCGCTAAGAGCCGACGCCGATGGCAAATACCCCATGCCCATGCCGGGCATTACCAAGAAACGGGAGTATTAATCTCTCTGGCTCGCGGCCCTCTGGCTGGTTGCGGTAGTCAACCTCGATCCAAGTCAGGTCTTCAAGGCTCGGTCGGAACGAGAGCGCTTGGGTTGAGCCGCTGTGGGGTATCTGCGCTCCCCTTAGGGACTCCAAGGTGAGGCACCTGCCGTACAAGACGCGCCCGCAGCAAAGGGCGGCTTGGATAAACTCCTCAGTGTAGGGACTAGGCTCAGCGGGCCAAGGCCCGGCGACAGATATCCCACACGCGCCGGTTTCGGGCTAAGGCAACAACCGCGAACACCCCGGCAAAAATGCCCAGCGCGACATTCACTGGTTCTGGCACGGCCGTGATATCCAAGCTCCAGCCCTGCAATTGGCTCGTCTCGCCCGACGACATATCCGCAAAGAAAATCGTCCACGTCCCGTTCGGATTCATGTTCTTAAAAGCCGACAGGGTGTTCCCCCCAAAGTAGGTATCTGGCTGGTACGACTGACCACTGACCGGGGACGCCACGCTATGAATGCTTCCATTCGCGGTTGCTTGATCATCCAGCGTGATGCTGCCAAACCCCGAAGTGGAGAAACCGAACGAATACTGCGGCTCGCTACCCAGACCCTTACCCACCCGGTTTAACAGGGGCACCAAAACGCCGCCATAGCTCAGGTAGGCATAAATGTCGCCGTTGTAGCCCCCGGACATGTTAATCGTCACGTTGACATCCTCGATTGACCACATGGGGTCAGTAACCGTTGCCGTTGCCGACCAACCCGTCGGGTTGCCATCAGGTATGGCACCGCTCGTGGAGCTATAAGTAATGCCTGCCTGCGCAGTCAGGCCGAACCCTAAAGCCAAGCAGCACAACAGGAATCGCAATTTCATAGTCCTAGTAACAATCGAATTATTCAGATTCTCCAGCACTTGTCAAGCCCCCCGACAACTATTTTTGCGAGAGGCTAAGGCCCTCTATCCCCCTGGTGTTTGCCTGCGGCCCCCTGCGTTTTCCTGCTTTCCTGGCGCGTCAAATGCCCGTACCGTCGGCGCCTGATCACACATGAACACCGCTATTTCAAGGCCAATTAGCGCGCCCAGCCCCGCCCGGTTGATGTCCCTGGACGTGTTTCGCGGCGCGACGATTGCCGCCATGATCCTGGTGAACAACCCCGGCAACTGGAGCGCCGCCTACAAACCGCTGCTCCATGCCGAGTGGCACGGCTGGACGTTCACCGACCTCATCTTTCCGTTCTTCCTCTGGATCGTCGGCGTCGCCATCCCGCTTTCCACCGCGCGCCGCCTGGAGCAAGGCCAGAGCCGCCGACAGCTCCTCCTGCATGCGCTGCGCCGCTCGGTGATCATTTTCGCGCTGGGCTTCTTCCTTAACTCGTTCGGCTATCTGATTGACGGCTCGCTCTTCCGCGACGGCTTCCCAGCCTGGCTGCACAACTACGCCACCACCGTCCGCATCCCGGGCGTGCTCCAGCGCATCGGCATCTGCTACTTCCTCGCGATGTTGATCTACCTGGGGACTGGCATCCGGGGCCAGGCGATCTGGATCGTGGGCCTGCTCGCCGGCTACTGGGCGCTGATGATCGTGGGGCCTCTGCTTGGCGGCGGCGCCGGCGGCCTGGGCGAGCACGGCAATTTCTGCGAGTTCATTGACAGCCTCGTGCTCAACGGCAAGACCATCGGCCAGCACGTCTGGAGCGGCGGCAAGACCTGGGACCCGGAAGGCATCTTCAGCACCGTCCCGGCAGTGGCCACCTGCCTGTTCGGAATCATGACCGGCCATTTGCTCCGGTCCCGGCTAACGCCGGAAGCGAAGACGGCTTGGCTGTTCGTGGGAGGCAACCTGCTGCTCTTTGCGGGGGTGGTGCTGGACATCTGGCTGCCCATCAACAAGAAGCTCTGGACCAGCTCCTACGCCGTGTTCATGGCCGGCATGGCGCTGAACTGTTTCGCGGTCAGCTTCTGGCTGGTGGATGTGCAAGGCTGGCGCAAATGGGCCAAGCCGTTCGCCGTCTACGGCATGAACGCGATCGCGGTTTTCATGCTGGCGGGCCTGCTCGGCCGCATCTCCCTCACCGTGAAGCTGACAAACGCCGCCGGTGAAAAGGTCGCGCTCAAGACATATCTTTACGACCACCTTTGCGCCCCTTTCGCCAGTCCCGACACCGCGCCTTGCTTTGGGTTCCTGGCCAGCCCCAACAACGCCTCGCTGCTGTGGGCTTTGTTCTACGTCGTGGGGCTTTACCTCGTTGCCTACGGAATGTACCGGCGCAAGTGGTTCCTTAAGTTCTAGTCAAAACCGCGCCACCTGCCAGCCCTCGCGATAACGGCGCTGGAGAAGACGGTTCGCTTCGGGGCTGTCGCTGACTCGCAGGCGCGAGCTGTCCCACTCCAGTTTCCGCCCCGGCACCCGGATCGCCACCGTCCCCAGGAGGATTGCCTCCGTCATCGGGCCCGTCTGGGCGAAGTGCGACTCCGTCTTCTCACCGCCGAGGCAGGCATCCACGAAATGATGGTAATGATCGCGCTCCGGCAGCTTGGGCCGCTCGACCTTGCTGAACTTCTCTTCCGGCAACAACTGCGGCGCCGCGCCGTGGCCGATCAGCAGCGAACCTTCCGTCCCGATCAGGATCGAGGACTCCGGCGGGTATTCCTTCAGGTCGTCCGAGTAGAGCTTGCGGATGCGCTCCGGCGGGTAGTAGTCGCCGTCAAACCACTCCAGCACCAGTTCCTTGCCTTCGATCCTCTCATTGCCCGGGAACGTCCAGATGATATGGTCGCCTTGCGGCCAGGTGTCGGCCCGGCGCGCCGGTGAGTTCTGCCACGACTCCTGCACTTCCGCCCAGACGCTCTTCGGCGCCTTCAGCCCCAGCCCTTTCCAGACCGGGTCGAAGATATGGCACCCGATGTCCCCCGACCAACCGGTGCCGAAGTCCTGCCACGCACGCCACTTGGTCGGATGGTAAATCTCCGGCGCGTAAGGCCGGCTCGGGGCGCTGCCGATCCAAAGGTCCCACTTCAGCGATGCGGGCGGCTCCTGGCCTGCCGTCGGGCGCGGCCCCTGAAGCCGGTATGTCTCGATCGCTCCCGGCCGGTTCGAGCAGAGATAGGCGTGCGTCACCTTGCCGATCCGCCCTTCTCTGAGCCACTGGACGGCGGTGCGCTCCCGCACCGTCGAGGCGACCTGCGTGCCGAGTTGGGTAATAACGCCCTGCTGGACCGCCGCCTGAGTCAGCGCACGCACCTCCGCCACGTCATGGCACAGGGGCTTTTGACAATAAACGTGCTTGCCTCTCTCGACTGCGCTGTAGGCGATCGAGAAATGCGTGTGATCCGGCACGGCAACGTTGACCGAGTCAACCCGGCTGCCCTCCTTGTCGAGCAGCTCCCGCCAGTCGGTGTAAAGCCGCGCGCCGGGAACGGTCTTGGCTGCCTTGTCGAGCGTGTTGGTATCCACGTCGCACAACGCCACGATCTCCACGCGCTTGTGCGCCAGGAACCTTTGCAGGTCAACGGCGCCCATGCCCCACACGCCAATGCAGGCGTGATTCAGCCTGCTGTTGGGCGAAATGATCCGGGGCGCCCCCAGCGCGCTGACGCGTGCCAGAAAAAAGGGCGCGGCGGCGGCCGCCGCTGTCGTCCGCAGGAATTGGCGGCGAGACCAGTTCCGCGCTGTGCCGCTATGCAAGGAAAGTGCCTGTGAGGAAGAAGCCGTTGTCCGGTCGTTCATGCCGGCAGGTTGTTAGAAGCGCACAGTAAGTTCAAGCCTTTCTACAAGGTAAGGAGCAGCCCGCCCTTCAAACCAGGCACTCAAATAAACTGTGCCACCCAACCAAGCTGTGGAAGCTTTGCATCCGCAGCGTGAGCTAACCCGACCGGCGCGCCGAGAAGTAGCTCACGGACAGCAACGCCCAGGGACAGCCGTTTGTCCAGGCAAAGTCAATCGGGCCTTTCTGAACCTTCAACGCCATCGTCTACAGGCGGCCCGAACGCCGAAGACCACCAGCGCAAGCAGAGCCAACCCGCCGGACCCCGGTTCCGGCACCACGTTGTCAAACACAAGGTTGTCCATCGCCCAAACCCAGGATGGGATTTCAACCCGCGTCAGCCCGGAGGCAAAGTCCGAGCCGAACTGGAAGCTGGTGAAGTTGGTGGTGCCCCCTATGGGGGTCGTGAAGGTGGCTGTCACCACCGAGTTGTCGGTCTTTACCCCGATTAGACTGACGGGTATTTGTGGTGCATAAGACAGGTTTTGGGGGTCCGCAAGGTCCACCGACATCAGCCCGAAGGTGTTCCCGTTGGTCAGGCTCAACACCACGTAGTTTGATTGGCCGGCGGTGTGAAACGTCATGTATGGCGTGCCGTTATACGGAGAATAAGGAGAATACTGGGTGCCACCGCGAAACGTAAGGTCGTACACGATGTGGGGCGGGTCGGCTGCAACGCGAAACAACATGCCTTGCTCGTGGTAGTTATAGGTGCCACCCAAGGAGGGGGGGATTGGATTGAACGTCACCGTGCCTTGACCTTCGGCCTGTCCTCCGAGCAGAAACAAGGCGGTTAGAATGAGAAACCATCGCATTAACGTACCGGGCATTAGAATGAAGTTTCTTGCTGACAACAAAAGCAGTCAACTGGAAAAAGCGCACCGTGCCGGGAGCGCCGAATTCGTCCTGCCGCCGCAGCCCGGGCGGTGGCAGTGCCCAGGTGGGGCGGTGGGTTTCAAGTGGCGCTTGCATGACAGGCGGCTTTCGCTCAGGTTGGAGCGATGAAGCATTGGCGCATCCTGGCGGTTGGACTGGCGATGTCGCTGCTGGGAGGCTGCGCCGGCGGGTGCCGGAAAGCGCCGCCGGCGGCAACGGGAGCCGAGACGGCACCAAGGCTGCCCACCACCGCGCAATCGAAACTGCAGACGATGAAACTCTGGCTCGGAGCCGAAGAAATGCTGGCGGAACTGGCCTTGACCGCCGAACAAGTGCAAACCGGCATGATGTTTCGCACCAACCTGGCGGAGAACGCCGGCATGCTGTTCGTCTTCAGCGTCCCCCACCGCGCCTCATTCTGGATGAAAAACTGTCCGCTGCCGCTGTCGGCGGCCTACATTGACCCGGAGGGGATCATCCTGGAAATCCACGATCTGCAGCCCCACAACACGAATTCGGTCGTGGCGTCCTCGGAGCAGGTCCAGTTCGTGCTGGAGACCAACCAGGGCTGGTTCGGACGGCACCACGTTACCCCGGGAATGGTCGTGCGCACCGAACACGGGCCCTTGATGGAAACTTTCTTCAGGAGACGCTGAACGCGACGCCACCGGGAACAGGGACCGCAGCGTGCGGCTTCGGCCTCACGCTCTCTGGTCTAATTCGCCTTGCACAGCCTCGCTATGAACCCGGGTGAGGGCATCCTGGGCCAGCTCGAGAATTCCAGTCAGCAAGTTGACATCCCCGCTCTCCACCAGGCTGTCCAGCCAGTCAGTAAACAGGGCTTCCGGGTGCGCCCGCGGATCCGGCAGGAGGCGCCAGCGGCGCTCGGACCAATCGTAATAGAGCCGGCTGGCATCGTAAGCGTAGGGCTTGGGCAACTGGTCCAGCAGGATCGCGAGCATGGCCCGGTCGCACCCCGCAATCACCAGCGAACCGATGAACCGCAGCTCGGCTTCCTGCGCTTCATCCAGGCGCGGCGTGTTGGCGGGGGAAAAACTCAGCCAGCCATCCTCGTGGAGTTTGAGCGCGGCCCACCAGTTGAGCCCCATTCGCTCGCACACCGCGCGAGGATTGGCAGGGAAGAGCAGCTGCTGCATGGCAGCAACTCGGGCCTTCTCCGGGTTGTCTTCGTAACTTGTGTTCACGCCCGATCTGATTACCGGCACGGCTGCGTAGTCAGATTATCGTCCTTCCGCGCCTGCCAAGCGCAAGCGCTCTACTTGCCGCCAGTTTAGCAGGACGTGGACGTATGGGAAGGGCAAACTTCACCCCGCCGCCGCTGCGCAGCGCGCAGGCATGAAGCCCGGGAAAGAGCGCGGATATTCCTGTGCGCCTACCGGGTTGTGGGCGGGACAGGCGGACAGGAATGTCGGGGTTCCTTCAGACATACGCGCTGGCCTCGAAAGGGCATCTCCTGGCACTGCCACCCCATCCCAGACGGGGAATTCGTAAATTCCTTCGGAATTGGCCGGTCCGGGCGGCCCGGAATGCGGGTCAGGCTCAAACCCGGACAATACCCCCCTCTCTACTGGCTCACCTCACCGTATCCTCACCGTAGTACCTCTAATAACTTATTAGAGGTACTACGGTGAGGATACGGTGAGGTGACGGTGAGCTAGGCCAGGGGGGAGCGGAATATGACCCGGATCGGGAGGTTACCGGCCTTGGGGGCCATCCGGACCGGGAGCCGACGCCGGCCCTCAAGTGGTGCGGCGCGCAGTTCGGCCTGTAACAAACGCCTGTATTCCAGTCGGCCCGGCCAGGAGTTGACCGGCGGGGCCGACAGAAATGTCGGCGCATTCTCCTCGCAACGCATGTGGTGGTAGCACCAAAACACGTCCCGGCGCCACCATCCTACCGCGACGCGAGGCGCAACTGGCTGAGCTTGACGCCTTCGCGACGTGCAAGTGTCGCCTCCACCCGGGGAACGTACATCTGCGTCTCCGCCGGCAAATGGGTGGCAATGGCGTCAAAGCTCCGCGCCTTGCGGCGTTGCAGGAGCCGCTGGACCGTGCCCTCGCCGGCATTATAAGCAGCCAACGCCAGCCGCCAGTCTTTGAACTGGGAGTGGAGGTCGGCCAGGTAATTGGCCGCAGCGCGCGCGCTGGCATCCGGCCGCAGCCGATGGTCCAACGGCCAGGTGCGGAGTCCATACCGTTTGGCGGTCGCCGGCATGAGTTGAAACAGTCCTGCCGCGCCCGCGGGGCTGCGCGCCCTGGGATCAAACGAAGATTCGACCTCCGCAATCCAAACGAGCTCGGGCGGCACGTTTTGCGACGCGAAGATGGGTTTCAGGCGGGTCACGTAGTTGGTGGCCGCGCGGGGCCAGGGGCGGTCCACAAGTTTCCTGACCCAGATCTCGCGTTCCGTCTTCGGCGCCGGGTTCGGAATCGGCGGCAGTGGACGGCCCGGCTCGGCTTTCGGCGGCGGAGTGCTCCGCTGAACCTGTTCGGCCACTTCCAGGTAATCCAACCGTGCCTTGAGCCAGGCGGCGTACGGCTGCGTCTCCTCGTGACTCTCCAACAGCGGCAACACTGCCTTGGCGGTGACATCGAGAGATGCCAGGTCCACGACATACTCGCCCTCGAACCGCTTCTGGATGTCCTCAAAGAGCTGCGTCACCTTGTCCCGATCCACCCCGTCCAGCAGCCGCAGAGTATCCTCATCCAGGTTCTCCCTGGCCCACTGCTCCGCGGATTGGACCGCATCGTCAAAGGTCATCGTGTCCTCCTGGCCGAAGGCCAGGACCAAGCCCAGCAGCAGCAACCCCAGGCAACAGCTTCTTTTCATGACGGGCAGGCTAATACAGTCTTTGCCGCAAAGCAGCAATCGGCTTGCTTGTATTTCGTTTACAGCCCCCTCTCCCCGGTTTACCGTTAACCGACCTGCTATGCGCAACGCCATCGAATTCATTCTCAATGGCCACAATGTCCGCGTCGAGGACGTTTCCCCCAACACCACCCTGCTCGAATACCTGCGCCGCTCGGGCCTGACCGGCGCCAAGGAGGGCTGCGCCGAGGGTGATTGCGGCGCTTGCTCCGTGGCCATCCTCGATCGGGATGCGCAGGGCCGGCCTTGCTACCGCGCTATCAACAGCTGCCTGGTCCCCTTGTGTCTCATGGCCGGACGGGAAATTGTCAGCGTGGAGGGTGTCGCCGCCCCGGGCAAACTGCACCCCGTCCAGGAGAAGATGGTTGCCCACCACGGCTCGCAATGCGGCTATTGCACGCCGGGCTTCGTCATGTCGCTCTTCGAGGGTTATTATCGCGGGGACATTCGGCAACCCGACCGGCTTGATGATCAGCTGTGCGGCAATCTGTGCCGCTGCACCGGCTACCGCCCAATTCGGCAGGCGGCCTTTGAAGCCTTTCCCGAACGGCACATCCAAAACCGCCAGGATGGCTTTGCCCGGCGCCTCAACCAGTCCGCCCAACCCCTGCCGAAGGTCCAATATGAAGCCGCCGGGGAGAAGTTCTTCCGACCGGACTCGCTCGGCGGCCTGCTGGAGTTGCTGGGGCGGTTCGCCGACGCCAGGCTCATCGCCGGCGCCACCGAGCTTGGGCTCGATATCACCAAACGCTTCAGGAAATTCGCTACGCTGGTCTCCGTCGAAGCCGTGCCGGAGCTGAAGGAGATTAAGCGCACCGACTCCGAATGGCGCATCGGCGCCGCAGTCACCCTCACGCAAATCGAGGAGCAGATGGCGCTCGAGTATCCCGTGTTGGCGGACATGTTGCGCGTCTTCGGCTCGCGCCTGATTCGCAACCGTGCCACCATGGGCGGCAACCTTGTCACGGCTTCACCCATTGGCGACAGCGCCCCCCTGCTCCTCGCGCTCGATGCCCAAGTCGTGCTGGTGTCGCTCCAGAGCGGGACGCCGGCTCTCCTATCCGAACGCACTCTGCCGCTCCACGAATTCTTTGTCGCCTACCGCAAGACTGCTCTGCGACCCGGCGAGATTCTCAAGACCATCATCGTGCCGCGGGGCGCGTCTCAGCCGGACGTCACTCGCAAATGCGCCTGGTACAAGGTATCCAAACGGCGCGACATGGACATCAGCACCGTAGCGGCGTGCTTCGTAGTGGATGTGGATTCCCGCGGCGTCGTTCGCCATGCCCGGCTCGGCTACGGCGGCGTGGCCGCGATGCCCCTGCGCGCGTGCAAGACCGAGCAGGCCCTGCTCGGCAAACCGTGGTGCGAAGAAACGGTCAAGAACCTCCTGCCCGTCCTCCGGACTGAGTTCACCCCGATCTCCGATGTGCGCGGCAGCGCCGATTACCGCCGCGCCCTGATCACAAGCCTCTTCGAGAAGTTCTACTTCACCGCAGGAACCGAAGCAGCGAGGCTCCCCTCCCCGCCTCAAGATCAAAGCTTCCTTGAGACGCCTCCGGCAAGTGCAGATCGGCAACCCCCGCCCCATGAAAGCGCGCATAAGCATGTCACCGGCGAGGCCGTTTACACCGATGACCAAACCGCGGGCATGCTCCAGGTCTGGCCGGTCTGCTCCCCCCACGCCCATGCCAGAATTCTGAGCCGCGACGCAACCGCCGCGCGCGCCATGCCCGGCATCCGGGCGGTGCTGCTGGCGGAAGATGTGCCCGGTGAGAACAACGTCGGCGGGTCAAAGCACGACGAGATCCTGCTGGCCGATAAAGAAGTCTTGTTCCACGGCCATATCGTGGCGCTGGTGGTTGGTGAATCGCAGGAGGCATGCCGCGCGGCAGCGGATAAGGTGGCAGTCGAATACGAGCCGCTGCCGCCAATCCTCACGCTGGAACAGGCCCTGGCGGCCCGCAGCTTCCACAATGCTCCCAACTATATCCGGCGCGGCAAGGTCGGCACGGCGCTGGCCAAGTCGCCCCTGACGCTGACGGGAGTGTTTGAACTGCAAGGGCAGGAACATTTCTACCTGGAAACGCAGGCGGCTTGGGCCAAGCCGGGCGAAGACGGAGGCGTTTCCGTCTCCTCCTCCACCCAGCACCCTTCCGAGATCCAGGCCATCGTCAGCCACCTGCTGCACATTCCCGCCAACAAGGTCGTCGTGCAAAGCCTCCGGATGGGCGGCGGCTTCGGCGGCAAGGAGACGCAAGGGGCCACCCCGGCGGCGCTGGCCGCGCTGGCGGCGCACCACACCCGCCTGCCCGTCCGCGTGCGCTGGAACCGCGACCAGGACATGATCCTCACGGGGCATCGGCATCCCTTCCTCGCCCGATTCAAGGTCGGCTTCGATGCCGAAGGCCGGTTGCAGGCCGCGCGGGTCCATCTCTATGCCAACGGTGGCTGGTCCATTGATCTCTCACAGGCCATCACCGACCGGGCTTTGTTCCATCTCGACAATGCTTACTACATCCCCGCGGTTGAATTCCGCGGGCAAGTGGCCAAGATCAACCTCTCCTCGAACACCGCCTTCCGCGGCTTCGGCGGGCCGCAAGGCATGGTCGTCATCGAAGAAATCCTGGACCGCATCGCCCGCCGGCTCGCCCTGCCGCCGGAGGTCGTGCGCGAACGCAACCTCTACCACGGCCGGGGCGAGACCAACACCACCCATTATGGCCAGGCCATCGGGGATAACCGTCTTCAGAGCATTTGGCGCCAGTTGAAACAATCAAGCGACTTTGTCCGCCGCCGCGAGGCGGTCGCCGAGTGGAATGCCGCCCACCCGCACTGCAAGCGGGGCCTGGCCATCACGCCGGTGAAGTTCGGCATCAGCTTCACGTTCACGCTCCTGAACCAGGCCGGCGCGCTCGTGCTGATCTATCAGGACGGCACCGTCCAGGTGAACCACGGCGGCACCGAAATGGGCCAGGGCCTGCACACCAATATCACCGCCATTGCCGCCCGGGAACTCGGCATCCGGTCCGAGCACGTGCGCGTCATGCCCACCAGCACGGACAAAGTCCCCAACACCTCTGCCACCGCCGCCTCGTGCGGCACGGATCTGAACGGGGCCGCGGTGAAGAATGCCTGCGACAGCCTGCGCGCGCGACTGGCTCCGGTCGCGGCCCGCCTGCTCAAGTCAAAGCTGGGGCGCGCGCCCGCGCTCAACCAGCTCGTATTCGCCAACGGCTCGGTCTGCGACCGCCGGCGGCCAGGAACCACAGTCAGCTTTGTGGAAGTCGTGCGGCAGGCCTACGCGGGGCGCATCAGTCTGTCGGCAACCGGTTACTACGCCACACCGGGCATTCACTGGGACCGCGCGGCCGGACGGGGCAAGCCGTTCCACTATTTCGCCTGCGGCGCGGCCGTGAGCGAGGTGGAAGTGGACGGATTCACCGGCATGACGCGTGTCCTGCGCACGGACATTCTGCACGACGTCGGCGAGGCCATTAACGACGCTATCAGTCGCGGCCAGGTCGAAGGCGGCTTCGTCCAGGGCATGGGCTGGCTGACGGCTGAGGAGCTCAAGTGGGACGACGCCGGCCGGCTGCTCACGCACTCCCCTGACACCTACAAGATTCCCGCCGTGGGCGACATGCCGCCCGTGTTCAATGTCACCCTGCTCCCGAATGCCGCGCAGAAGGGCGTCATTCACGGCAGCAAAGCCGTGGGTGAACCCCCGCTCATGCTGGCGATCTCCGTGCGCGAAGCCATTCGCGACGCCGTCGCCGCCTTCGCCCCGCCCGGCGGCGAAGTGCCGCTTCCCATTCCGGCCACCTGCGAAGCTATCTTCATGGCGATCCAAGAGCAAAGGAAGCAATTAACAGCCCTGCATACTGGTCTCCCCCCCGAGGTGCCGGTGGGACGATAACCGCAGGTCGGCGCACTCCAGCCGGTTGGCGCCGCCGCCGAAACCCTGCTCGACATCCTCTGTGGGAACCGTTACCTTCATCAGTGATGACAACGACTGCGGAAGTCAAGGACGTGGGCAGACGACTTGCCGAGTTGGTTGAGCGTGTTCGAGCTGGCGACGAGGTGCTGCTGACTCAAGAGAACAAACTCGTGGCCAAACTCGTGCCGGCCTCTCAGCAAGAGCCACCACCCCAGGCACGGCTCAAGCTTCGTTCGCTCAAAGGCCACCGGGTCTTGACTCCTGTCATTTCCCAGGCTGAGCTTGCTCAAGAGCTGTTTGGGCAGCAATGACTGGCTTGGATTGCAACGTCCTTGTCCAGCTTGCCTTGGCGGACCATCCCGCCAATCCCCGAACCGTCGCCGCTGTGCAAGCCGAAGCCCAGCGCACTGGTCGTCTGGCCTTCCCGCCTCTGGTTGTGACGGAATTCCTGCACGTGGTTACCGATGACCGGCGGTTTGTGCCACCCTTGACGATGATCGAGGCGCTGGACTGGATCGAAGAGTTTCTCGCCAACCCTTCCGTCACCCTCCTCCAACCCACCCAGGAAAGCCTCCGTCAGGCCCTGCGCTGGATGCGGGAGTTTAACCTCGGTCGAAAGCGCATCCTCGACACGCATCTGGCTGCCGTTCTCCACACCGCCGGCGCCCACCGTCTCCTCACATCAAACCCAGGCGACTTCTCGGTGTTTGGCGTCCTCGAAACCATCACACCGTAACGGAAAGCGGCGGCAAACCGCAAAGAACGCAAAGAGGCAATGCTCTCTATGTGATCTCTGTGTTCTTTGCGGTCAGCTCCTCTACGCCTGTTCCAGCGCTCAAAGCCCGGCGGCCGGCCGCAAGCCCATAACACCCCCTACCCGCACCGTTGCTCCTAGCAAATTCCCAAGATGCTCCTGGCTTGTTCCTAGCCACTTTCGGAGTCTCTCCCCTGCCCTTCCACTCTCGCCCCACGCCCGGGCTTGGGTCCATGTCACCTCGCACCACAGTGGCGACCCGAAACACGCCGGTCTCCGGTAAAGAGCCCCAAAGCGGGCCCAAGGTTACAACAATTCGAGGTTGTTCGAGCGCGGTTTGTTCAAACCGGCTATAGACGCCCTATGGCCGTGAGGATGCCGTGGAGCAGGGCGTGGGGATTGGGCGGACAGCCGGGGATATAGGCGTCCACGGGCACGACTTTGTCCACGCCGCCCAGGCTGGCGTAGTTCTGACCGAAGATGCCGCCGCTGCACGCACAGGCGCCCACCGCTACGACGAGCCGCGGGGCAGGCGTCGCGTCATAAGTCTTGCGCAAGGCCAGTTCCATATTGCGAGAAACCGGGCCGGTGACCAGCAACATGTCAGCGTGCCGGGGCGAGGCGACGAAGTGAATGCCGAAGCGCTCAATGTCATAGACCGGGCTGTTCAGGCCAACAATCTCCACCTCGCACCCATTGCAGGAGCCGGCATCCACTTCCCGGATGTGCAGCGAGCGGCCCAGCACCTTGTCTATCCGGGCCTTCAACTGCAAGCCGATGGTATCACTGGCTGAGGGCTGAGGGTTGAGGGTTGAGGGTTGAGGGCTCAGCAGTTTGGCCTGAGTGCCACCGGGGGCGAGTTGGTACTGGACCGTCGTCACAACATCCGCTTTGCGCCTTGCGGCCAGCTCGCAGGCACTGGTCATGCGAATGGCGGGGTCGGCTTCCGCGCACATGCCGCAGAAGGTGCACTTGCCGAGGTCCAGGGTTACGCTGCGCGTGCCCTTGTCGTCCGCGGATGCCAAGGCCCCCGTCGGGCAGGCGGCGACGGCTGGCCGCGCGTCCTTCCAGGCGGAATAATCAATCTCGGGCCGCCCGCGCGACCGGCTGCACACCTGCGCCGGAGTCGCCGGGTAGTCGGTGGTCACAACGCCCGTAGTCAGACTTTTATGTAAGATGTCAAACATGGGTTATGCGTGCTGGTCAGCGGTCAGTGCCCGAATAGGACAGGTTGAAGCTCTTGTTCACCACCGGAAAGTCGGGCACGATATTGCCGAGGATAGCCTCGCTTAGCGCGGGCCAGTTCTGCAACGACGGGTCCTTGATTTTGCAGCGGGCCAACCGGCCGCCCGGAGCCGTGCGGATCCAATGGAATATCTCCCCGCGCCAGCCTTCCGCGTAGCCCAGCGCGACGACATCGGGAGGCAGCGGGGGCAGGCTCGCCCGAATCGGGCCCGCAGGCAATGCGGCGATCAGCTGTTCGATGATGGAGAACGATTGCCGCACTTCGTCTATACGGACCTGCATCCGGCAGAGCACGTCACCTTCGCGGTAGACCGGCACCGTGAAGCTCACCTGGCCGTAAGCCGCGTGCGGGAAGTCGCGGCGCAGATCGTGATCGAATCCGGAGGCGCGACCCGCGATGCCGACCACGCCGAGGTCGCGGGCGGTTTCCGGCTTGAGGATGCCGGTGGTTTCGAGCCGGTCGCGCGTGGAAGAGGAATCGCGGACCAGGCTGACCAGCGACTCGAACTCAGGGCGAAGACCGGCCACGAAGCTGCGAATAGCTTCGACCTGGCTGGCGTTCCAATCATAACGAACCCCGCCGAGGGCAGCCATGCCGCGCAGCAGCCGATTGCCGGTGAGCTGTTCGTTCAGCCGTAACACGCGCTCCTTGAGCCGCAGCGCGTGGGTGTTGGCCACGACAAAGGCCACGTCGGTGGCGATGGCGCCGATGTCCCCAACATGGTTGTAAATGCGCTCCAGCTCCAGGCAGGTGGCGCGCAAGGCGCGCGCCCGGGGCGGCGCTTCCACACCGGCGGCGCGCTCGACAGCGTGGCAGAAGGCGGTGGCATGCGCGAAGCTGGAGTCGCCGGAAATGCTCTCCGCCAGTGTGACCCCATGCGCAACCGGGAGGTTCTCAAAAAGCTTCTCGGTGCCCTTGTAAGTATAGAAGAGCCGAATCTGCAAATAGAGCACGGGCTCGCCCGCGACACTGAAGAGGAAGTGGCCGGGTTCAATAATGCCCGCATGCACCGGCCCCACGGGGACCTGGAAAACCCCTTCGCCCTCAACCTTCCGAAACTTATGCCGCTCGCCGGTGAAGGGCGGCAGCACAGCCTTCAGGTCGAAGTCCTTGCGCAGCGGATACACCTCGGGCCAATCGTCATGCAGCGCGCAGCGGCGAGGATTGGGGTGGCCTTCGAGTCGGATGCCGAAGAGATCCTGGATTTCACGCTCCTGCCAGTTGACGGCGGGCAAGGCGTTGGTGAGCGAGATGAATTGAGGCTGCGCCGCGGACACCGCCACGCTCAGGATGAAAAACCCATGCGCCGCGTCGAGCGCGAACACGTAATACAGATGAAACGACCCGTCCTGCGCGCGGGCATCATCCGCAAACAGGCTGATCAGCCGGGCATCCCACTTCTTGTAGAGCAGCGCGCAGACGCCGGGAATCAACTCCATCGGGGCCTGGAAATAGACCTCGTCGGGGCGGGCAACTTTCACGGGCTGGATGCGCGCTCCAAAGCGTTCGGTCAAGTCGCTCAGCACCGGCCCAAGACCGGGGAGAATCATCGCTGGGTCAACAGTGTTCATATAATCCGCCTCCCTGCCGCCGGGACTTGGCGTCCAACCCCCGAAGCACGGTGAACGGCTTGCGGCATCGCTGCGCTCATGGCGCGCCTCCAATAATGAGGGCTGACTGCTTGACGAGTTCCATAATGGATTTGGGCACCCAAAAGCCAAAGGCCAGGATTGCGGCGGCCACCAGCAGCATCGCCCCCAGCTGCCAGGGACACTCTCGCGCACGGGGGGCGGTTTCCTGCACGGCCCCGAGATTCATCTTCGACATGTGCACCAGAAAGCCGACAAACACCGTCACCACGCCAAGGACGAAGAGCCCCGCCGCCCAACCATGGTCAGCCGCCAGCGCGGCGCTCAGCGCGGTGAATTCGCTCTGAAAGAGGCTGAAGGGAGGCGTGCCGGTCACCGCGAACGTCGCCAGCAGGAACAAGCCACCCGTCCACGGCAGCGTGTGAATGACGCCGTGCACCTTGCGGAAATACGGCGAGCCGAACTGTTGCTGCACGTTGCCCGCCGAAAAGAACATGAGCGGCTTGCTGACCGCGTGGAAGAGCATGTGTAGCATAGCGCCGAGCGCGCCCAGCTTTCCGCCGAAGCCCAGCGCCGCCACCATGATGCCGGCGTGGTCTATGCTCGAATAGGCCAGCAGCCGCCGGAAGTTCCGCTGCACCAGCACGAAGGGCGCTGCCAGCAGAATGGAAAACACCCCAAAGCCAATCAGCAGCCGGCTCGGGAATTCATGGCCGAGGCACTTCTCGGCGAGCACATCGAAGCGCATAATGCTGTAGATGGCGCAGTTGATGAAGCCCGCGCCCAGCAATGTGGCCGCGGGCACCGGCGCTTCGGCGTAGGCATCCGGTTTCCACGTGTGCATCGGGGCCAATCCTGCCTTGGTGCCGTAGCCCAGCAGCACCATCACAAAGGCCAGGCGCATCGCGGTGGGGTTGAACTTATCCGCGATCTCGACCAGCACCGACCAACTCATCCCCTGCCCTGCGTGCTCTCCCAGGACGCCCACCGCGGAGGAGTAGGTGATCACGGTCCCGAACAAGGCCAGCGAAATGCCCACGCTGCCGATAATGATATACTTCCAGCCCGCCTCGAACGAAGTCTTCTGATTGTAGAAGGTGACCAGCAAGACCGACGCGAGGGTAGTGCTCTCAATCGCCACCCACATCACCCCGAGGTTGTCAGCCAGGGGCGCCAGGAGCATTGCGAACACGAACAGCGGTGTCAGCACATAGTAATGCCGTAGCTGCGCCTCTGTGATCCGACCGTCCTGCAGGTCGCGACGGAAGTAACCGACGGCATAGATCGCGCAGGAGAGCCCCACGAAAGCGGTCAGCCCGATCACCAGCGCGCTCAAGGCATCTGCTCGAAGAAATCCGCCCAGCGCGGTCACATGTCCGTCGCCTCCCTGACCGACCACCTCAACACCGAGCCGGGCGGCCAGCACCGCAACCATCGCGAACGCCAGCAGGTTCAGCTTTTCCCACGAAGCCCGCGACCGGGTCGCCAGGCAAAGCAAGCCCGCGAGCAGCGGCACCAAAAGGAGAAGCACGAGCACCGCACTCATGGCTGCCCTCCAATGATGTCCCTCGCGCGCTGCATCACCTCCAGCAGCGGCGCCGGGAGCCACACGCTGAAGACCGCCAATGTCCCAAGCAACAGGCCCATGGCGGGAAAGCCGTCGAAAACTGCCGCGTCGCTGGTCCGCGCGATCTTGGGCAGGCCCGGCAGGATGCGGGTCAGTTGATAGAGTATGCCGCAGAAGGCCGCGAGCAGCGCCGCCAGCACGAGCGTGCTCACGAAAGTGTGCCCCCCCGCAAAGCCGCCGCTCAAAATCGTCATCTCGCTAAAGAACAAGCCAAAGGGCGGCAGTCCCGTCGCTGAAGCTGCCGCCAGCGCCATGCAGACGGCAGTGACGGGCAGCAGCTTCGCCATGCCCAACCCAATCAGCCGCATCTGCAACGTGTGGCAGGTTTGGTGAATATTGCCCGCGGCGAAAAAGAGCATCGGCTTCGTGAGCGCGTGATACCCCATGTGCAGCAGCGCGCCAAAGATGGTGACGGGCGTGTTCAGGCCGATGCCGACGCAGATCAATCCGACATGTTCGAGGCTCGAATAGGCCAGGAGACGCTTGAGGTTGTTCTGCACCAGGATGAAGGGGGCGGCCAGGAACATGGACCCCAGCCCAAACACTAACAGCATCGTCCGGCTGAACGACGAGCCCAGGCAAGCGGTGGTGAGAATGTGAAAGCGCAGGAGGGCGTACAGAGCGACCTTCAGCGAGACGCCCGAAAGCATGGCGCTGGTGGGGGACGGAGCTTCGCTATGCGCATCCGGCAGCCAGGTGTGCATCGGGGCCAGCCCGGCCTTGGTGCCATAGCCCACCAGCACGAATACAAAGGCCAGCTTAACCATTCGAGGGTCGAGTTGCCCGGCCACGGACATCATGTCCGACCAATTGAAACTGGGCAGCGACCCAGACCGATGCGCCGAGGCCGCATAGGTAAAAACGGTGCCAAAGAGCGCCAGCGCCAGGCCGAGGCTTCCCAGGATCACATACTTCCAGGCCGCTTCGAGCGAGGTGTTCCGGTTATACAAGGCCACCAGCAGGACCGAGGAGAGCGCGGTGGCCTCCAGCGCGAACCACATCACCCCCAGGTTGTTGGCCAGCACCACCAAAAACATGCCGGTGGTGAAGAGTGGGGTGAGCACGAAGTACTCCTTCACCCGACCCGCTGTCACCGTCCCAGCCGCCAGATCGCGGCGAAAATAGCGCCCTGCGTAGAGCGAGCTCCCAAGCGAGACTGCCGAGATCAGCAGAACCATCCAGGCACTTAGCGCATCGGCCCGGAAGAACCCGTCCCACTCCGTGACAACGTGTGGCGGCGCGTGCACCCGCTGCAACAACCGCACGCCCAACGCGACGGTGATCCCGAAGCCGGCCACGTTCAGCCACTCCATGAGCCGGCGCGATCGTGCCACCAGGCAGAGCAAAGCGGCAGCCGCGGGCACCATCAGGATGGAGGCAAGCAGCGTCATCCTTTCAACTGGCTCAACTTGCCGACATCCATGGACGCAAAGTTTTCGCGGATACGATAGACCAAAATCCCCAGCACCATCACGGCCACCATCACGTCAAAGAAGATGCCCAGTTCCACCACCAACGGCATGCCATAGGTGGTCAGGGCGACTGCCGCCAGCATCACGCCGTTCTCCACCGTCAACAGCGCCAGCACCTGTGTGATGGCCTTGCGCCGGTTGAACATCAGGAAGAATCCGGTCAGCAGGAGCGTAATGGCGATGCCCAGCGTGTTATTGCCGAGCCGCTCGAGGGAGGTAAAGGGCCGCGCGACGACGTAGCCCAGGAGGGTGAAACCGCCGCACAGCAGCATCGAAGCCGTCGAATTGAGCAGCGGCTCAATCTCCTGGTGAATCTGAATGCGCCGGACCAGCCGGTTCAACAGCCACGGCAGAAAGAACACTTTCCCCACCAGGGTCAAGCCCGCGACCCAATACACGTGCGTGGCGCTGTGGAAGAAGGCAATGATCGCGGCGATGGCCGCCAGCATGAGCGATTGGAGCGCGAACAGCCGAATGTTGGTGAGCAACATCCCCTGCACCACCATCAACAGTTGGATGACCAGCATTCCCGCAGCCAGCAGGGTGATCCATTGCGAGGCAAGTTCGGATTGTACAGGGTTCATATTACCGGAACAGGAACGTCGAGAGCAGCGCCAGGGTGGCCAGAATGAAGGCGGCGCTTAGCAAATCCGGCACGCGGAACAGCCGCAGCTTCGCGTTGGTTGTCTCCACCAAAACCACGGCGCCAGCCAAGGCGAGCAGCTTGGCCACAAACCAGAGCAGCGATGGCCCCAACGACGACACGCTCAGGTCGGTCGCGATGCCCAACGGAAAGAAGATGTTCACCAGCAGCGCCATCAGGACGAGCTGTTTGACCGAGGCGCTCCACTCGATCAGCGCCAGGTACCGGCCCGAGTATTCGAGAATCATCGCCTCGTGAATCATCGTCAGCTCCAGGTGGGTTGCCGGGTTATCCACCGGGATACGGCCTGTCTCGGCCAGCAGCACAATAAACAGGGCCGCAAATGCCAGCACATGCGCAGGATTGAGCAACTGCCACGTCGGACCTTGCGCGGCCAACAACATCTGGCTGAGGTTGGTGGAACCGGCTGTGATGGCCACGGTAAAGATGGCCAGCATCAGCGCCGGCTCTGCGACGGCGGCGATGGTCATTTCACGGCTGCTGCCCATTCCCCCAAACGCGCTGCCCGGATCCAGTCCGCCTAACGCCAGGAAGAAACGCCCCAGCGCCAGCAAGCCGACGAAGGCCAATGCGCCGCCGAACAGGCTCAACGGCGCGGAAACGCTCACCAGCGGCAGCATCAGACCGGCCAGCAACGTGGAGACGAACAGCACGTAAGGCATCACCCGAAATATCCAGGACGCGTGCTCGGAAATGACCATGTCCTTGCGCAGGAACTTCAACAGGTCCAAGTACGGCTGCCACACGCGCGGCCCGCGGCGGCTCTGCAGCTTCGCCTTCCAATTCCGGATGCAGCCGCTAAGCAGAGGCGCCAGCGCCAGGAGCAGAATCGTTTGCAGCAGGATGGCGAGAAGGGTGCTCATAGCGCAAACAGCAGCAACAGCAGCAGTGTGATGAAGATGTAGATGAGATAGGCCTGGATGCTGCCGGCCTGCAACCCGCGCATTCGCCGGGAAAGGCGCAGAATGCCGCGGTTCAAGGGCCGGTAGATGCGCGTGACGAATGCTTCCTCAATGTGACTCTCAAAGCGAAGGGTTTTGGCAAAGTATGGCGAGTAGTCGTACTCGCGCTGCACCTCCCGCCGGGGGCGGAACAGCGCCTTGAAGATCATCCGGATCGGCTTGGAGAAGCCCGTGGCGGTGTATTCCATGTTCGGCGTCAGACCCTTCAGGCCGCAATCCCAAGTGGGCCCGATGCGCACCCGCGCCCGGCGGCCGAAGAGCAACCACAGCACCAGCGGTATCGGCAGCAGGCAAATCCCCATCAAAGCAATGCCCGCCGTCGAGACGGTGCCCCCCAGCTCCTTGGTGTTGCCCAGCACCCAGCCGTCGCCCCGGATAAGGTAGGCCGGCAGCGGTTGGCCGACGAGCTGCTGCGTGATCGGGTCAAACAGCGTCAAGAACAGGGTGGGGAACAGTCCTAGAAATACGCACGCCGCCGTCAGCAGCCCCATGCCGATAACCATGGTCGGCGAGGCCTCATGCGCCTGGGCCGCGTGCTCGCTTCGCGGTTGCGCCAGGAACGTGATGCCAAACGCCTTCACAAAGCAGGCCGCCGCCAGCGCGCCCGTCAACGCCAGCATGGCGCCGCTCAAGGGAAACATCAGCCGCACCAGGCTCCCGGTCGTGCCGAACCCCTGCAACAAAGACTGGTAAGTGAGCCACTCGCTCACAAAGCCATTGAGCGGCGGCAAAGCTGAGATCGCCACCGCTCCGATCAGGAAACAAAAGGCGGTCTTGGGCATCCGTTTGATCAACCCGCCCATCTCCTCCATGTTGCGCGTGTGGGTCGCGTGCAGAATGGCCCCCGACCCCAGGAACAGCAGCGCCTTGAAGATCGCGTGGTTGATCGTGTGATACAGCCCCGCGATCAGCGCCAGCGTTGCCAGCACCGGATGATTTGTGTGCAGGAACATCAGGGCCGCGCCCAAGCCCATCAGGATGATGCCGATGTTCTCGATGCTGTGATACGCCAGCAGCCGCTTCAGGTCGTGTTCCATCAGGGCGTAGAGCACTCCCAGCACCGCGGAGATGGTCCCGATCGTCAGGATTGTCACGCCCCACCAGTTCGGCGGCGTCCCCATGAAGTCAAACAGCACGCGCGTCAGGCCATAAATGCCGGTCTTGATGAGCACCCCCGAGAGCAAGGCCGAGACGTTGCTGGGTGCAACTGGATGGGCCTCGGGCAGCCAGATGTGAAGCGGCACGATGCCCGCCTTCACGCCGAAGCCAAACAGGAACAGCAAAAACGCCGCGTCGCGCCGGCCCGGGGATAACTTGTCCCCCAGCGCGCGGAAGGTGTCGAAGCTGTAATCACCCGGGCTTACGCCCCCAGCCGCCTGAAACAACAGCAGGAAGCCAAGGATCAGGCAGCCCGTGCCGATGTGCGACATAACGAAATACAGCACGCCCGCGTTGCGCGCCTCGGCCTTCTCATGCTCGAAGCTGACCAGGCAATAGGCCGTCAGCGCCATGATCTCCCACGCGATGAGGAAGAAGAACGCGTTCGACGCAATGAACACCAACGTCGTAGCCAGCAGCAGGGCGTTGTAAAAAGCCGCCAGCACCCCCACACTCTTGCGTCCGTAGAATCCCCGCACATACCCGAACGAATAGATGGATAACGCCAGTGCCAGACACGAAACGATGACCACAAAGAATGCGCCCAGCGGATCCAGCTTGACGCTGAGCTTGAGATAAGGAATCAGCGACGGCCACAGTTCGAAAGCCGCCCGCGCATCGGCCGCCCCGGAAGTCAGTCCCAGCAACCCGGCTCCAATCCCGAGAGCCCCAGCCGCCATCGAACAACCAAACCCGACCAGGTTGGCCAGCCTCTCAAAGCGCAGGAAGAGCAGGCTCCCCACCACCCCAGCGGCGTACACGCAGAGGGCGATCTGTAGCAGCAGGATGGAAGGGGGCAGGTCCATGATACTTGCCAGCTATGCCTGGCGCAGCCTGGCCCGCTGCAGCGCAGCCAGGATGGCCTCAGAATCTTTCGCCCCGCGGAGCTGGGCCAGCAGTTCAGGTTGTTGCCCCAGCCGGGCCAGGCTGGCCAGCAGGTGCAAATAACCAGCCGCATCGGTCGCCGGAACCGCCAGGAGGAAAACCAATCGCACCGACCAGGAACTCTTGACCCCCCAAACGACCGGTTCGGGAGTGCGTCCGAAGGCAAATTGCAGCCGCTTCACCCCGCTCAGGCGCGCGTGGGGAAAGGCCAAGCCGCAATCCAGAGCCGAATTGGCCAGCAACTCCTGGTTCAGTGCCGCGTGATAGAATTGCAGCAGATCCGGCAGGCAACCCTCGCGCTGCAGCGCCTGGCTCAGCTCGCTGATGATCCCGGCGGTGTCGCGCTCCCGCAGCCGTGGCACGATCAGCCCCGGCTGCGTATAGTCCGCCAGCGAAACGGGCGCGGCAACGGCGATGGTTGCTTCAGACGGCATGAGTGAATTGGGAATCAGGCAACAGCCCGCCCCCGGGCTGGACATCATGTGTTAACCGACCCCTTCCAAGCCCAGGCAAGCAGACCTTCAGACTGCCGCTGCCAAAGCCCGCCGCTTGCGGGGCTTGGCTGGCGCCTTCCCCTTCCCCTTTGCCGGCGACGGCGCCGCCTCAACCTGGCTCGCCGGCTCGGCTTCCGCCGGGTCCGGCAGGCAGAGATACCGGGCGCAAGTCTCGCAGAGTTGGATGTCCTCGCCGCGCATCAGCTCGGTGATCGTGCCGATGGGAACACGCATATGACAACCCGTGCAAACCTGGTGCCGCACAATCGCCACTCCCTTCTTCCCCCGGACACGGAGCCGATCATAATGGCCGACAATGGTCGGCGGCAGCTTGCCGCGCAATTCGGCAGCTTGCGCTTCGATGTTCTTCTCGGTGGTTTCGCCAAACTCCAGAGCCTGGAGCTTCAACAGATCTTGCAGCACGCTATTCATATATTAAGTTGGGGTGGGGTTGAGGAGACACCTGTCGTGTGAACAGAAAGGTCACAATTCCTTATACTGCGGCCTGCCAGGGCTTGCAAGCCCATAATTTGAGAAATCCCTGCCCCGGCAGCGACGAGAACTGGCACCGCTCTTCCTCCGGAACGGCACCAATTCCCGTGCGCCATGCGCACGCGTTGGAGCGTGTCATTTGCCTTCATTCCCAATTAACGCTTGCGACCGTTGCGCTTGCCAGCCTTGGGGGCAGCGGGTGCCGGAGCGGGGGTTGATTGGGATGGAGCCGCAGTCGCGGCAGAAACCTGGGGCTTGGACGCACCGCCACACGCATCGGGTGTCGCGGCGGCGGCGGCAGGAGCATTCGTTGTTTCACTCATAAATTATTGCTGCCGGTTAATGACAGCAGACTGATTGAGCCTAATCGCAGACAGCATGCCACTTTACCCTGGTGATTCCTAAGTGTCGCCAACACAGCCACTTCCAGCGATTCCCTAAATCCGCCGGCAGCAGACGCATTCCCGCTCTTGTGCAATTACTGCACCGCGCAACCCCTCCTTTGTGCAATGCTCCGAACGCGCGCCCAAGCCGGAAGGCCGAGGCCGCGCCACACGCTCCATAGCCTGTTCACGTCACCGACAAACTCGGCATCAGCCCGCAGGCCTGCCTCTTGGCGGCACGGATTCGCCGCCGCCGCCCCAGTCCAGCAGGCCATACGCTTTCAACTTGTATTGCAGCGCCCGGCGGCTGATCCCCAGCGCCCGCGCCGCCTCCTCACGATTGCTCGTCACGTGCGTAAGCGTCTGGCGGATGAGCAACTTCTCCACCTCCGCCAGCGGTGTGCCCGGCCGGACGGTGAACGTAGTCGCGTTGCGGTCATATTCGCGGAGGAAGTCCGGCAGGTGACAGACTCGGACCTCGACCTCGCGGCAGGTGATGACCAACCGCTCGACGACATTGCGCAATTGCCGCACATTCCCCGGCCACGGAAAGCGCCGGCAAAGCCGCAGAGCGTCGGCCGACATCCGCTTGCGCCGCCGCTTGTGCTTTGCCGCAAATTGCTCGAAGAACCGCTCAACCAGCAGCGGGATGTCCTCCGCCCGCTCCCGCAGCGGCGGCATGACAATCGGCACAATCTGCAGCCTATAAAACAGGTCCTCGCGAAACTTGCCGGCCGCCACCGCCTCCTGCAGGTTCTTATTCGTCGCCGCGATTACCCGCACATTGACGCGAATCAGCTCGGACCCGCCGACCACCCGAAACGCTCCGTCCTCCAGCACTCGCAGCAGGTCTCCCTGCCCTTTCGGCGAAAGATCGCCGATCTCGTCGAGGAACAGCGTGCCCCCATCCGCCTGTTGAAACCGCCCCGGCTTGTTGGCAATGGCCCCGGTGAACGCCCCCTTGACGTGCCCGAACAACTCCGCCTCCAGCAGTTGCTCCGCCAGCGCCGCGCAGTTGACCGAGACAAATGGCCGCGCCCGCCGTTCGCTTTGAGCATGGATGGCCCGCGCGACGATCTCCTTGCCCGTCCCGCTCTCCCCCTCGATCAGTACCGTCACGTCGCTGCCAGCGACTTCCTCGATCAGCCGCGTCACCGCCCGCATGGGTTCGCTCTCGCCCACCAGCAGCCCCGGGTCCGCACTCCGCTGCAGCCGCAGCCGCAGCTCGTTGTTCTCCGCCACCACGGCCTGAAATTCCAGCGCCTTCTGCACCAGCGCCCGCAACCGCTTCATATCAATCGGCTTGGGCAAATAGTCGTATGCCCCCTGCTTCATTGCCTCCACCGCGCTCTCCACCGTCCCGTAAGCCGTCATCAGGATGAACAGCGTGTCCCGGCTGTGCTCCCGGACCTGAGCCAACAGCTCCAGCCCGCTCACCCCCGGCATCTTGATGTCGGAAATCACCAGGTTGTACAGCCGTTCCTGCGTCAGCTTCAATGCCGCCAGCGCATCCGTCGTCGCGTCCACCACATAGCCTTCGCGCTGCAGCGCCTCCTGCACCCCCGCGCAGAGCCCCTGCTCGTCGTCCACCACCAGTAGCTTGATCTTCGCCTTATCCATGCACGTAGCGCCTTAGCCGCGATAAACCCAGTGCACATCCAACAACCAACTTCCAACATCCAACCTCCAAAGGCGCAGAGCCAGTGGGTGCTGTTGGGGCAACAATTGGATGTTGGACGTTCGATGTTGGATATTGGATGTTTTCATTCCACTGCCGTGGTTTCGCCTCGCTTGAGCGGCAGCCGCACCGTTAGCACCGCTCCGCCCCCCGACCCGTTCTGCGCCTGCAAACTGCCCCCGTGCGCGGTCACAATCTGTTGGGCGATCCACAACCCCAGGCCGCTGCCTTCGCTCTTCGTCGTGTAATACGGATCAAAAACCGACGCCAGCTTGTCTACCGGAATCCCCGGGCCGTTGTCGCTCACGGCGACGCACACCTGCCCTTCTGTCACCGCGGCGCTCACCTCCACCCGCCCGTTCTTCTCCACCGCCTGAATGGCATTGATCGCCACATTCAGCAGGGCCTGGGTCAGCCGCACCGGGTCGGCCATCACCTGCGGCAGCGGCTCCCCGGCCAACAGGGCAATCTCGATCTTGCGCGCCGCCGCCTCCGGACGCAGCAGCTCGCACACGTGTGTCAGCAGCTTGCGCATGTCCACCCGTTCCAGATCCACCCCCGCCGGCCCGGCCAGCCGCAGAAACCGCTCCACGATTCCCTCCAGCCGGTGCAATTCCCCGTGGATGATCTCCAGCCGCGACGCCAGCTTCTCGCGCATCTGCGGCGCCAGCGACACCAGGTCTTCCTCCAGCAACTGAAAGTGTATATCCAGCGAACTTAGCGGATTGCGAACCTCGTGCGCCAGCCGCCCCAACAGCCGCGCCAGCAGGTCACGCTTCTCTGCCACCGCCAACTGCGAGGCGTCCGGCCCCAGCGCCTTGTCAAATATGCTGCTGCTGTCCACGACCGGAAACCATAGCAAACCCCGCCCGGCCCGACCAGACGCAAAGTATGCAGCAAGCCGATTCGCCGGGCGGTCGCGCACGGGTGAAGCGACAGAATAGAGGTTAGCCAGACGATGAGCGGCGTCAAAAATCAGCTCCAGCGCGTACTCCGGCTCCGTCTCATTAACACCCCGGCGAACCGGGGTGTCAATGGAAGTCGTGCAAACGCGGCGGTTTGGCCTCATGCGCCGCCGTCTCAAGAGCTGACTTGCACTCGACGACTGGGTCAAACGCCAGCTGCCAAATGCCAATCGGTGGGTAGGCTCGCAATAACCCCTCGTAAACCCCTCCTAAACCCCTCGTATGCCCCTCGTATTTTAGATACGAGGGGTATACGAGGGGTTTAGCAGGGATTAAGGACGGACTACTTGGCGGTTCATCCTGGCTGGCGAGCGTTGAGAGTTGACGGCTATATACCGTGCCTGAGCGTCTCCAACCCGCTCATGCAGGCCGAGGTCTGGGCCCTCGCCGACAAACCCGATGAGCTAATCAATGCCTCGAACGCGCAGGCGTGCCTCGTGCGAGCGTCCCCCGCGAGCCCAAATGTCCTGTGGGGAAGAGGCCGAAGTCAGGGCTCGCGTGGACAGCGGCCCCAAACAGCCATTTTCAAACAGGTTCCTGAGAAGCAATCACTTGGCCGACCCGCCCGGCGCACGCCGCCAGCAGGCAAGACCCAGCACGCCCAGGCCGATCAGCGCAAACATGGAGGGCTCCGGCACGGGAGTCACATCCGCCCAGGTCGTCCCGATCCGAAGGTCATCAAGCAGGTAAGGTGGAGCCGGATCAGCGGGACTAGTGCCACTAACGTAGGGAGCATGCCGGAGATAGAACTCACTCACATCCGCTGGCGTCGTGGTGCCGGTGCAACTAACCTTGGCGAGGTAGTCGCTGGATGTCGCGGGATCGCTGCCCCCGCCAAAAGTCGAGGCGACCGGATTGATCCAAAGAGTCGCCGTCTTGGTGCTGAACTCGTACTTCATTACCAGGAGATTCACCGTGTTCTTCTGAAGCAAGCTGGTCGCGGTGTATGCGGTCGTGCCACCCCCATCTCTGATCCCCAGACCATACGCGTTCCCGTTACTGGCGGTCTTAATGGCCAAATCGCAGGGGTCGGTGGCACTGGCGTACGAGCCTCCGGCCGGCAGCAAGCCGAGAAGCGTCGAGTTCTGGTTCCACCCATTCACCAGGGCAGTGACATCAAAGAGGAAGGAGACATAGATCGAGCCGCTGGTTTGGGGAGCGAACCCCGCCGCCGTGATCCAGGACGCGGTGGTGTTGCCAACCGCAACTGACGCCCCGTTCCCCGACACGCCCGCCAGGCCGGGGTAGCCGAAGCCGCCGTTACCAACCGAAATGCCGGTATCGCTCGAACCGTAGAGCCAGTTGCCGTTCCCGTAAAGGGTGCTACCAGCCGTGTAATTAAAACCTTCCTCGAACAAGAGAGTGGCCTGGGCGGTTTGGAACATCAGGCAAAGGGCGCCGAGCGTCAGGATGGCCGCGCAATGAGTTAACCTGCGAAAAGATTTCATGTTGGTTGATTGCAGTTACGTGGTTGTTGTTCTGATAATACGGCTGCGACTGTGGTGGCTTTTGCAGTAAGCCAAAGCACGGGCAACATTCGCCCCCGGCCCACAACACCGCCACACCGATTCACAAGCCTAAATCTGCCTGAATCCAACTTGGCGCGCATCCCCCAATTGAGTAGGGGGGGATGGCCTGCTACCTGCTCTGCCGCAGGCGCTCGATCACACGGGCGACGCGGTCGCGGTGCGCCAAAATTAGGCGTGGATCGGTGGTGAAGTGCGTCAGGTCCCCGGAAACTTCGACCGGCACCCGTAGCAGCTCGCGCGCTTGCCGGTAAAGTTCAGTTTCGCCGCGCCAGGCCAGCTCGCGTTGCGCCGCTTCGTGCAACCGCCACAGGTACTCGTAGTCCTCCATCCCGTCCCGCAGGTTCTCCCAGCGCAGCGAGTTGATGGGGGCATCGAGGCACGGCGGCGGATCGGCTGCCGGATCCCGCCGCGGTGGATACAGGAACCGCCCGTCGCCGTTGCCCCAATAGCCAATCTCGCCCGGCTTCTCGCCATAGCCGGACTTGTAGCTCATCGGGTCCGCCCACGGGTCCTGCAGTTTCGGAGGCGGGAATGCCGCCGGGCTGGTCCAGTAGGTCGTCGCCCAGATCAAGATGCCCTGCACGCCGTACTGCCACGATTGCCACGGCCAAAGCCGCAGCTCGGTTCCCGGATGATCAATGAACTCGGTGACATAGGGCGCGTGCGGCCCGCAGCAGATATACCACCACACCTCCTCGCCCGCCTGCCGCCGCTCGCGCACCAGCTCCGGTGTCCACTTCGGCGTCAACCCGCACCAGATCTCCACATTCCCGATTAACTGCGGCTGGGGCTCCTCCGTCAACATGCGCCTGATCCCTGGCGCCGCCGCGTGGATGCGCTTCATACCGTCTGCGACAAACTCGAAGTCTCTGGGCGCCGGCTCGTCGAACCAATAGGTATAGGCTTGTCCCAGCCAGCCTCGTTCACGCAAGTGCGCCTCCACCCGGGTCAGGTAGTCTCCAAACAGCCGCGCAAACTCCGGCGTGCCCTCCTGGAACCCTTCCAGCTCACCCAAGTGCCGGCTGTGGAAAGTGCCGCCGCCCATGCCCCGCAGCGGCAGCATAAAGGTATTGAAGCGCGCCTTATCCAGCCACCGCTCGGCCGCCTTGTCAAACTTGGCAAAATCCACCTGCGCGTGCTTCTTGGTGCCATCGCCGACGAAACGAATATCCATCGGCGAGTATTCGTAGAATGAATATGGACTGATGCGATGCTCGGCAAAGTTCTCCAGGTACTTCTCATAGACCGCCTCCTTGTCTCCCATCTGTCCCAGGCCGTGATACTGATTGATGCTGTGCTTGCTCAGACCCAACGCGCTCTTCAAGTGCGTCTCCTCCGGCAGCGCAAAATCATAAACGTGAACTCGCAGCGGCACCCGCACCTCGCCCAGCGAAGTCCTCAGCCTCAACTCGCCGTGGTAATCACCCGCCTCGGCCTCGCGCGCCACTTGAATCGTCACCCACAAGGGCTGGTTCCTGCCCGCCCGCAACGCCAGCGGCAGCTTCAGCGGCGGCAGCGGGTCGGGATACCACCCCGGCTGGCAGGTCTCGTCCGTCGGGTGCTTCACCTCCACGTAAGCCACCTCGGCAATCCGCACCGCCACCGGTGCCGCCTTGCTCCATCTTTGACGCAGCGGGCTCACCGCCACTGCCAGCAGCTCCCCATCCGTCTCCGGCCGCAGCACCACTTGCACCGGCTCGAACTCTCCCCGCGCGGCGCAGACGCTCACCGGCTCCGCTTTGCCACGCGGCTTGTCGGGCACGGCGCGCTCCCGCCCAACCTTCCACCCGCTCTCGCACCACCAAACCCCCAGGTCTTTCGTTTGTGCCAGCCAATGCCCGCCGCGAGTGTCACTAAGGACGCTATTCGTCTGCGCCCCGCCAAGCGGCCACACCGCGCAGACCAAGCTCAGAAGTAAACTCAGCCGAGCCACATACCCAGCGCCAGTGATTTCAAGAAAGCCACGCATGCGGAGAGAATGGGAATGTCTCTCCGGGTAATCAAGCATCCGCTGACAGTCCTGGCGTTGGCACTTTCGGACTACCGCGGCCAAGGCAGGCCTGCGAGCGAATCACGACCGGAACCCCGGCGGGACTCAAGGCATACGCCCGCCAGAGGTGCGCCAACGGCCCGCCCCTATCCCGGGCTTTGAAACCGATAGTTGCCCGAGCCCACCTCAAACACGGCGCGACCTTGCTCCATGCGCAGGAATCTTACGCCACGAACCCCGAGGACGGGCTTGCCGCTTTCGGTGACACTCTCCACGTTCCCCGCCGGCACATAGACCGTAGCCGTGGTATTGACCGGCACGCTGAGGTCCCAGCGGAACCAGCCATCGTTGCGCTGCCAATCGCTGACAATCAGCCCGTAGGGCGAGCGGTGCGAGGCCTTCACGAACTGCAGATCCCCCACCGGTTCCGGCTTCATGATGATGTGCTTAAAGCCCGGCTGCTCCGGGTCGGGTTTGATCCCGGCAAGATTCTCATACAGCCAGATGCCCAGGTCGCCCACGAGCATGACATGGTTGCCGGAGTTCATCGCCGGATCGGCGGTGTC